>CAIQVJ010000012.1 GCA_903875225.1 uncultured Pseudomonadota bacterium | reverse complement strand
CGCGCCGCGTAGTAGAACTCCTACCCACAGGTTCCTCCTTTGTAGCTGGTCGTTTTCACAGCACACTACTAAGGTAGAACCTGCTTTATTTCAAGTGTTCAGGCGTCGATATGTCGGCCGCGGGGCACCTTTTGGGCTAGTGGTGCTCCATGCGGCGGACGCGCCCCCGCCCGGCCTCGCGCACCGGGAATCGTCGGCCCAACGCCTGCATCGCGGTCTTCTCGTCCATGCAGAGGACCACGGTGTCTGGCGCCGGAGGAGTCGTGTACAGCGCGCAAACGTCCGCGACCCGCGCTCCTGCCGGCGGGCCGGCCGGGTCCGGATCGCGGAGAAGGCCCGCGAGGAGGCTTCGCTCCACGGCTGGGACGACGACGATGTCTACCTATTCCTCGACGACCTGTCCGTCGGCGACTTCCACCGTCGCGAGGCACCGCGGTACGGCGCCTTCGACGCCATTTGGGTGTTCACGCCTGAGATCATCGAGCCCGAGGGCCGTCTCTGGATCCGGCTCGCACAGCAGGGGGCGACCTTGGTGGTCGTCGTGAGCTTTCACCCCGAGAACTTCCACCCCGAGGACGAACCATGAACCCGAACCATCCGACGTCATGCGTGCAGGGCGACTGCGCGGCCCGATTGGAGGACACGTCCGTCCGCGTGCGGCGGGGCGAGCGCGTGTTGGCCGTCACCCAGAAGGCCTGGGTTTGCGATCGCTGTCAGGACCCCGACACCGGCGAGGCGATGCGCTTCGTCGATCCCTCGTTGATCGAGGTCAACCGTGCCCTGGCCGAGGCGGCTTGGGGCGAGCACTACGGCGAACCGCTGCCACCGGGTCAGAAGCCCGGGCGGAAGCCGGCCGAGCCGCTGGAGGAGCGGGTGATCGCCATGCTTTCGAAGGCCGAGCTCACGCGGCTGGATGTGGCGCGGGGCGAGCGCTCGCGGTCGGAGTTCCTGCGCGACGCGGCGCGGCGGCTGGTCGAGGTTGTGGAGCAGCAGAAGGCCGGTGAACCACGGGTTCTGGCCTTCCCGCAGGGGTGTGGACCGCCAGCAGGCAAGAAGCCGGCGTTCCACCTGCGTCGAGGAAATGGTGATGGGGTAGGGACGGGGGGCAGGTTTATTCGGATGGGCGTCGAGGTGCGGACGCGGTGGGCTGCTCGGTCGGTTGAACTGGCGGAAGTTGTGGATCGTGAGGAGCGGCGGGAGGTGTGGGCCCGGTGGCTGGCGGATGGGCGGTACCGGTCGAGGCGGGAGCTGGCGAGGGCGGTCGGGGTGGATCGGAGCGTGGTGACGCGGGTGTTGAAGGGGGGGAGGTGAGTTCTCACCCCCAGGTCACCATGGTGCTGAGCGCTCCCGTACGAAGACGGACGGATCGTAAAGACTGATGGTCATGCCAAGCAGTCGCTCTACAAGGTCACGCGCATTCACCTTCACGTGCGCCAACCCCGCCGCCTCCTGAAGTTCCTCCCCCTGAAGCTGGAGGTATCGTGCCGCATCGTCCGGAACGACCTCGCGACCGCTAAGTTGGACCATCGTGCCGACAACCCCAAGAATGCGGTCGCGCGCGCGAGCGGATGCCTGCGCCGCGGCGTGACCCATCAGCGACACCGTGCGGTCCCCAATCGGTTGCTGGGTGACGTTGACGGCGGAGACTCTCCGCCATGCAACGACGCAAGATCCAAGACAGTGCAGACGCTCGCACCTGCCTGGCCGCCGCCACCGTGTCGGGG
>CAIQVJ010000011.1 GCA_903875225.1 uncultured Pseudomonadota bacterium | reverse complement strand
GCCCCGACACGGTGGCGGCGGCCAGGCAGGTGCGAGCGTCTGCACTGTCTTGGATCTTGCGTCGTTGCATGGCGGAGAGTCTCCGCCGTCAACGTCACCCAGCAACCGATTGGGGACCGCACGGTGTCGCTGATGGGTCACCTCGCGACCTTGATCCGCGTGGCGGATCGAACTCCGTAGGATGCGAGCATCCTCGCGACCTTGATCGTGATCCGTGAACCGGCGACAACTCAGTTGTGAGCGGGTTGTTGACGGCGACCGGGCCGCCTGCCGCGGCGTAGACGGCGAGGTCCGGGGGGCGTAGCGCTCGAGCGCGCGCGCCCGCCAGCGGGTAGGCGGACGGCGGCGCGGTGGTCAGGGACCCGTGACCATGGACACGCGGACACGCCCGGGGTTGGATCGGTATCTGGCAGGGACCCGCTTGGAGGACACGCGCTTGCGCGAGCGCGTCGACGGCCTCGCTACGAGCGCGCGCCCTGTCGTCGTCTGGGGAGCGGGGACAGACACCGCGCGGTTGATGGCGACGAGCAACCTGGCACGGGCGAACATCGTCGCGTTCGTCGAGTCCGGAGATCGCGGCCCAGATTCGCGACGAGCTGGCCTGCCTGTCCAGGAGCGGCGACTCCGGGGCGACGACGGGGGACACGGACGCGGACACCGACATGGACACCGACACGGACACCGACGCCGATACTGACGCGGACACCGACGCAGATACGGACACGGGCCCGACGGACACCGGCACCGCCTGCCCCGTGGCCGATCTCGTCGTCACGGCCGAGGTGCGCGATGCCATGGGCACGGCCGGGACCACATTCACCGCCGTCGATGAGCTCTCGCTGGCTGGCATCGTCCCCAACCCCTGCGCGACCGCCCTGACGGCCACGACCCCGAACACCTGCCTGTTGCCCGTCCGGCTCTGTGAGTGTCACCATCACGCCATAGCGGGCGCGGCTGGCCGGGCGGACCGACGCGCTTCGCGCCGTCACTTGGGTTCACCGATCCACTCGGTGCGGTATGATTGAATGAGGTGGCCGATGTGTCGCCACGGAGCCTCCATGCGCCACCTCTCGATCCTGGTCGCCCTCGGCGCCCTCCCCGCCTGCCTGCACCCAGCGCCGGTTGAGACCGGGGACACTGCAGCGGACACGGACACGGACACGGATGCAGACACCGACACCGACACCGACACCGACGCGGACACCGACACCGACACGGACACGGACACCGACGCGGACACGGACACCGACACGGACACGGACACCGACACGGACGCGGACACCGACACCGACACCGACACATCAGGTGACACACCCAGGGATACCTCTATTGATACCTCTATTGATACCTCGATCGATACCGCCATCGACACCGGCTCCGCCTGCACGGGCACCGACGCCGACCTGGTCTGGACGGCTGAGATGCGCGACGCCTTCGGCACATCGGGCACGGTGTTCACGACCGCCGACAGCCTGACTGCCGCTGGCGTCGTGACGAACCCCTGCGCGGCGGACATCACGATCGAGACCCTGTCGGATTGCCTGATGACGGACCTGGGCGTGATCGACAGCCGCGGCCTGGGGACGGGCATGGCCCGCGTATGTAGAGGCGTCGTCACCCATTGGACCGTGCCCGCGGGCGGCACCATCGAGGAGTCCGCGCTGTTGGGGGCCCTCCCCGCCGAAACCTACACCCTGACGGTCAACTTCAACTACGACCACCTCTCCGCTGGGCTGGGCGTCGAGGTCCGCTGATCACAAGTTGCTCCGGCGCGCAGGTGGGCTGGGACACCAGGGGCAGCCTACTGCTCGGGCCGGAAGCTCGGGCCCGGACGCGATGCGGTTACTGCCGCTGGTCCTCCTGCCCCGACGTCGCTTGTCCGCCGACGGCGGTGGGTGAGCAGGAGGAGCGGCGCCAGCGGGGAAAGGCTCCCGCCCGGCGCGGAGGCACACCCGCAGCCGCCATCCTGCGCTGAGACCACCTTCCCGGGCTGCGAGGTGTCGTCCTCATCGAGGCTCGAGTCGGAGTCCGCTCCGGAGTCCGGGCCGGAGTCCGGGCCGGGTCCGGTTTCGCCGCCGCCGGTGTCGTCGGCCTCGTCCACGCTGCCGTCACAGTCGTCGTCGAGGCCGTTGGCGGGCACCTCGTCGGTGACGGGACAGTCGTCGCATGCGCAGCGCTCGGACTCCGCGCAGGTGCCGTCACCGCACCACTCGCCTGTTCGTTGGAGCTTCACGGCGTCTGCGACGATGTGCTGGTTGCTGCCGGGGTTGCTCGCCTGATCGTCGAACAGCGCGACCCACTGGTCGCCGCCCGCCGCGAAATGGTACGTCCCGATCGACAACCAGCCGTCATGTCCCGATGGGTCGACCTGCAGGGACTCTCCGACGCCGTCGGCGCGCACCTCGTACTCCACGTCGTCGAACACCGAGAACTGGGCGCTCGTGTAGATGGACACCTCGTAGTCCCCGGCCTCCTCGAGCTCGAGCCGCCACCATGCCCAGTTGTCGGCCTGGCTGGACTCAAACGCGTTGGTCCACTTGAGCCCGCCGTTGTAGCCGGACGCCTCGTCCCGCCAATAGGCAGGGTCGCCGAAGCCCCGAAAGCAGGCGTCTTCGTCGTCGATGACGCCGCCCGCCGCGGGGATGGTGCCGCACGGGGGGGCGGTCACGCAGTGGCCGGGGCGGGGCGGGAGGTAGTCGCGCCCGCCGGCGAAGATGCCCCAGTGGTTCGCGACGGATCGGGCCCCCCCACCGTTGTTGTTTCCATCGTAGTCGTTGGCGTAGCCGTCGGCATCGGTCCAGAGCTGGGAGCTCCCCCCTCCGTCCAGGTTGAACGCCTCCCAGGCGCCGAGCTGACCCATGATGTCGGCCAGCTCGCTCCCGTACAGGCCGTCGTTGTCCGACGTGCGGCCGTCGGCGACGACGAGCAGGAACGTGCTCAGGTCCTCCGTGAGCCCCATTGCGGTGCGTGGGTTCCGGTCCCGCATGTCGCTGCGGTCGGGGAAGCAGTCGCTCGCCTCCGGGTCGGTACACACCATCGGTACGCCCTCCACCACCAACTCTGGAAAGCCGCTCACCATCGCGAGCATCCCCTTGGGCGGGGCTGGCGTGGGGTCGCTGTTGTCCACGCCGAAGGCGAGGCCAGGGATGTTGTCCTTCACCCAGCCGGTGTGGCTGAACTGCACGTCGTCTTGCCCGAAGGCGATCCAGCCGTAATGCTCCCAGTACCATTCACTGGAGTACGCGGAGTCCCAGCCGGTGTGGCCCGACGCCCAGCGCACTCCGCCCCCGTAGGCATCGCCGTAGACGCGCACCGGGTCTGTCTTGAAGAAGTCCCCGTTGGTCGCGGCGGTCATGTCCATCGTGCTGGCCCAGCTACCCGTCGTCTGGTAGCTCACGCTGTCGCGGGTGGCGTCGATGTAGACGTCATCGGCGCACAGGTCCACGCGGAGCACCCAGACGTCTGTCGAGGGGGAGGAGGCCCGGTACTGCGTGAGGGTCACGCCATCCTCCAGGGTGACCGTGGACCGCTCGCTCAAGGTGGTGGCCAACGCCGCTGCGATGAGGGTGATCATCGGGGCGCGCTCATCGGGAGGACGTGGGGAGGGAGGCGGCCATGTGTGGAGATAACGACGGCCGTCGCCGCGGGCAATCGGGGGCTGGGCTCCCTCGCGGAAAAGCTGGGCGGAGGTCGACTTGCGGGCCGGTTCGGGATCCTGTAGGACGGAGCATGCGCGCACGGATCCTCTTGTTGCTGTCCCTCCTCGGCTGTACCGACGTGAAGATCTCGCATGTGCCGATCGACGCCGACAACGATGGTTTCGACTCGACAGTTGACTGCGACGACGCGCACGCGACCGTCAACCCCGACGCTGATGAGGTGTGTGACGGTCTCGACAACGACTGCGACGATGCCGTGGACGAGGACCCGATCGACGGCGACACCTGGTATCGGGACGCGGACGTGGACGATCACGGGGACGTCGCGGTGTCGGTGGTCGCGTGTGAGGCGCCTGACGGGTACGTTGCGAGGGGGGACGACTGTGATGACGCCAATTCTGCCGTGAACCCCGGCGCGATGGAGCGCTGCAATGCCATTGACGACGATTGCGACGGCACCGTCGACGAGGAGGCCGTCGACGCATCCGGGTGGTACGCCGACGCCGACTCCGATGGGTACGGGATCGGAGACGCCCTTGTCGCGTGCGCGGCACCCGAGGGCTATGCGGCGGACGATCAGGACTGCAACGACGCGGATCCCGCGGTGCATCCGGGCGCAGATGAGTCGGACTGCACCGACCCGACGGACTACAACTGTGACGGCGTCGTCGCCTGGGCGGACGACGATCTCGACGGCGTACCCGCCTGCGAGGACTGCGACGACGGGGACCCCAACCGTAGCCCGTGGTTGATCGAGGTCTGCGATGCCCATGATGTCGACGAGGACTGTGACGGGCGTGCAGACGACGAAGATCCCGATGTGAGCGGAACCTTCACGTGGTACTACGACGGCGACCGCGACCGCTGGGGGGGCCGCTCGACGGTGGACGCGTGCGACCGGCCCGCCGGGTATGCCGTCGCCGGTGGGGACTGCGATGACTCGAACCCCGATGTGTCTCCGAGCGGGGTCGAGACGTGCAACGGCATCGACGATGACTGCGACGCCTCGATCGACGAGGCGTTCGACAGCGACGGGGACGGGCTCGCGGACTGCTTCGACACCGAGATGTGTGACGGCCTCGACAACGATGGCGACGGCCTCGTCGACGATGACGACCCCGACGTGACAGGCACCGCCGCCTGGTACGAGGATGGGGATGGCGACCACTGGGGCAGCGCGTCCACGGCGCAGGCCTGCATTCTGCCCCCCGGGTATGCCGTCGCCGGCGGTGACTGCGATGACTCGAACCCCGATGTGTCTCCGGGCGGGGTCGAGACGTGCAACGGCATCGACGATGACTGCGACGCCTCGATCGACGAGGCGTTCGACAGCGACGGGGACGGGCTCGCGGACTGCTTCGACACCGAGGTGTGTGACGGCCTCGACAACGATGGCGACGGCCTCGTCGACGATGACGACCCCGACGTTGCTGGTGCCTCCAACTGGTACGCGGACAGTGACGGGGACACCTTCGGCGACCCCGGCGCAGTGACAGCTGCCTGCGAAGCGCCTGCAACGGCTGTCGCAGATGCGACAGACTGCGACGACACCGATGGCGCAGTGTTTCCCGGCGCGCCGGAGGTTTGCGACGACGGGGTGGACAGTGACTGTGACGGTGGGGACACGGCCCCGTGCCGATACTCGGGCACCTACGCCCTGGAAGGGACCACCGACGCAGCCGTGAAGCTCTACGGCGAGGGGAGCCTGGACCAGTTCGGCTACGGCCTGGCTGCGGGCATGGACCTCAACGGCGATGGCATCGGCGACCTGGTGGTGGGTGCGTGGGGCTACGACGACGGTACACGGTACGGTGCTGCTTATGCCTACGGCGGCCCTCTGGCGGAAGGAAGCTTCGGCGCGCGCCCCCCTGCCGCTGCGATCGTCAGCGGCGCCACGCACGCGACCTACGCCTACGCCGCGGACCTCTTTCCCGTCTCCGACATCGATGCCGACGGCCATGACGAGTGGGCGACCGTCCACTACAACGCGTCGCCGGCCTCGACCGCGCTGTATCTGTATGCGGGAGAGAGCACATCGGGCGCGATGGTCTCCGACGCCGACGCGCTCCTCGTCGAGACCGGCACGGGGGCGTTCCCGGCGGGCAACTTCGCGGGAGCGGACGGCGGGTGGTGGCTCACCAACAGCTGGGACACGAGCTACCGGGGTGCAGCCACGCTCTACACCGGCACGACCCCCGGGGATCGCATCGAAGGCGAGGCGGATGACGACCTCGCCGCCACCTGGGTCGCGGGAGGTGACGACTACGACGGCGACGGCATCTCCGACGTGGCGATCGGGACCCCGCGGCATGACGGCGGTGTGGTCTACATCGTGCTCGGTCCCACCACCGGCGATCTGTCGCTCGCGGCCGCAGATGCGCGGATCCGGACGGGCGGCCTGGCGGACGACTTCGGTCGGGACCTCGATGCGATCGGCGACATCGACGGCGACGGGCTCGCCGATCTGATGGCGGGTGCGCCTGGTGCGAATTCGTCTGCCGGTGCTGTCTACGTGTTCACGGGTGTGGACCCCACGCGATCCAGCCCCGACAACACCGTCTCCGATGCGAGCATCGTGCTCCAGGGTGACGTCGGTGAGCAGTTGGCGGGAGTGGAGAACCAATCCGTGAGCGCCGTCGGCGACCTCGACCTGGACGGGGAGCTGGATTTCCTGGTCTCGAGCGCGCACGCCACAGTAGGCACCGCCGCGAATGCGGGCCGGGCCTGGTTGCTCTACGGCCCGCGCAGCGGCGCTGTGGACGTGAGCGTCGACGCCGACGCCACCTTCGACGGGGATGGGAACTCGGACGGATGCGGTTCGGATGGGGCGCTCGTCGACCTCGACGGTGATGGCTGGCTCGACGTGGTCCTGGGCTGCACGCGCGGAGATGAGGGCGCTGGCGTCGATGTCGGCACGGTCTACATATTCTACGGGGGGTGAGGGCGTTCCATACTGGAGGTGGTCCGCCCACCGGCCCCGCGTACCCTGCGCCTCCGGACCTCGCTGCCGTCGTTGTCCACGGCGCCTGGCTGCCCCGCGAACGCGCGGCGGCGCTCAACGGCGGGTCAGAGCCCGCTGCCGAGGATCAGGTAGGCGGCGCCAGCCCCGGAGCCACCATCGTTGTTGCCGGACGCCCCGATGAGCATGTCGTCGAAACCGTCCGCATCGACATCGCCCGCGTAGGACACATCATGACCCGCTTCGTTGCTTGATGCCTCGCCGACGTATCGCGCCGCTGCCACACCCAGATCCTGGCTCGCCGGATGGGCGCCCCCAAGCACCAGATAGGCAGCACCAGCACTGCTCCCGCCGGTGTCCTGGCCCAACGCCCCGACGAGCACATCGTCGAAACCGTCCGCATCGACATCGCCCGCGCCCGAGACGTCGTAGCCAGCCGCATCAGACGCCGCCTCGCCGATGTACTTGGCGTCGGCGAACGCGAGGTTCAAGCTGGTGGGAGCCGCGCGTCCGAGGATCAGGTAGGCGGCCCCGGCGCCGGCCCCTCCGCCACCGTCTGCATACGCGCCCACGAGGAGGTCGCCGAGGCCATCCCCATCGACGTCCCCCGCGTCCGACACCCCGAAGCCGGCCAACTCGCCCGCGCTCTCGCCCGTGAACCGGGCGTCCGCCGACGCGAGCCCGAGGTTCCCAGGAGACGGGCCGCCAAGGATCAGGTACGCGGCCCCGGCTCGAATCCCGCCATCCCCGTTTCCGTAGGCGCCGACAACCACATCAGCGAGGCCGTCCCCGTCGAAATCCCCAGCCGTCGACACACTCAGACCGGCCGCATCACCCGCCGCGGCGCCCGTGAACCTGGCGTCCGCAGAGCCGAGGCCGAAGCTGCTGGGAGAGGCACTGCCGAGGATGAGGTATGCGGCTCCGGCGTCCGCGCCAGCATCAGCGTTGCCGTATGCGCCAATGATCACGTCATCGAACCCGTCCCCGTTCACATCGCCGGCATTCGAGACGGCAAAGCCCGCTTTGTCGTTTCCTGCCTCCCCCGAGTATTCTGCGGCCGCTGCGGCGAGGCCCATCCCGACAGGCAAGGCGCTGCCGAGGAGAAGGTAGGCCGAGCCAGCGCCGCTATTGCTCCAGGCGGCTCCCACGATCAGATCCCCGAAACCGTCGCCGTTGAAATCGCCCGCCGCGGACACTCCGGAGCCTGCACCATCGTAGGCTGCCTCTCCGGTGTATTGGGCGTCAGCGACTGACAGGCTCCGCCCGCCCGGAGATGGCCCACCCAGCACCAGGAACGCGGCACCCGCGCTGCTCCCGCCGTCGTGGTTTCCGGTCGCCCCCACGATGACATCCCCAAAACCATCCCCGTTCACATCGCCCGCGTCCGATACACAGGTGCCCGCGTAGTCCTGAGTTCTCTCCCCCGTGAGCTCTGCGTCGGCGGCGGAGAGCGACCCTGACCCGAGGCACGCCGCGAAGGCTCCGTCACAGTCATCGTCGACTCCGTTCTCGCAGATCTCGGGGGCGCCAGGGCTGACCGCCGCATCGCGGTCGTCGCAGTCCGTGGGCAAGTCAGTGCTCGTGCCCTCGAAGGCATCGGCGCAGTCGTCGTCCATGGACACGACGATGTCCCGGGCGGTGTCGAGGTACCCGTCGTCGTCCCCGTCGCGGTAGCAGATCTCGCCCCCGTCGCAGTCCTCATCGACGCCATCTCCGACCGTCTCGGTCGCGCCGGGGTGTACCGCAGAGGACGAATCATCACAGTCGGTGCCGACGAGCGCATCGTAGTCACCCGCACCCCAGCACCGACACTCGCTTGCCGAAGTACCGTACCGGTCGCCATCGCCATCATGGTACAGCGTCATGCAGGATGCAGCGCCGAGATCGTTGGTGTCACCATCGCAGTCGTCGTCGTAGAGAGTCGCACAGGTCTCCGTGCCCGAGGGTCGGACCGCGGCCCGGGTGTCATCACAATCGCCGGCAATCGGGACGTTCCCGACAGGCGGCGAGCAGACCGTCGTAGCGGTCGCCAGGTCCCCGAAGCCATCGCCGTCCGAGTCCGTGTACGTCACGGCCCCAGGAGCCACGTCAGGGTCCGCGTCGTCGACCTGGGCATCGCAGTCGTTGTCCACGCTGTCACAGACCTCCCTCGCATCCGGGCTGATCGCCGCATCTCCGTCGTCGCAGTCCTCATCGTTCGTGACGTGGTCTACAGGTTCGAAGCAGGCGACCCGACTGCGCGTGGGGTTGCCAAACGTGTCGTGGTCGTCGTCGGCGTACCAGACGATCATGCCCGTGACGTCAGGGTCGGCATCGTCGATGCTCCCATCACAGTCGTTGTCCTGCTCATCGCAGACCTCGGGCTCGCCTGGGTTCACGTCACCGGCGAAGTCGTCGCAGTCGCCGACGGCATGCACGTACCCACCGCTGGTGCTGCACGTGGTGATCGTCGCCATCTCATCGCCATAACCGTCACCGTCGCGATCGCGGTACCAGACAGCCTCGGCCGGATCGACGTTCGGATCGGCGGCGTCCACCAGCCCGTCGCAGTCGTCGTCGATTTCGTTGCAGGACTCGGTCGCCGCAGGGTGGATGGTTGCGTCGGTGTCCATGCAATCGCCCGGATTGAACACATGACCCTCAGGTTGGGTGCACTGTGCAAGCCAATCCTGATCATCACCCCACCCATCGTCATCCGCGTCGAGGTACCAGATGGTCTCCGGGTTGAGGGCGGGGTCGCCATCGTCGCAGTCGTTCGCGGTTCCAACGTAGTCGGCCGGCGGGTCGCACTGCAGCGCCACCGTGTCAGGTGTGCCGTAGCCGTCGTGATCACTGTCGAGGTACCAGGCCGTCTCCCCCGAGGCGCTGGTATCGCCGTCGTCCGTCGAACCATCGCAATCTTCATCCTCGTTGTCGGGGTCGCAGACCTCGGTGGCCCCGGGGTTGACATCGGGGTTGGTGTCATCGCAGTCATTCGCGCAGACGAGGAAGCCGTCGGCATCATTGTCGGACTCGTCGGTCCCCGGGGAGCGAGGGTCACCGATTGCGCCGTCACAGTCGTCATCTACGCCGTCACAGACCTCGGCCGCGCCAGGATGAACGTCGGGGTCAGCATCGTCGCAGTCGTCGCCGTCCGCGGGTTGGCCGTCGATCAGGGCCGCGTCGTACCCGTCGCCGTCAGCGTCGAAGTCGGACCCCCCAGAGCAGTCGGCGTCGATGCCGTCGTAGGGGGCGTCCGCTCCGTCAGGGTGCACGGCCCCATCCGTGTCGTTGCAGTCATCGCCGCCGAACTGGTCCGAAACATAGCCGTCGCCATCCTGGTCGATGCGGCCGGCGAGGTCTGTCTCTGAGATCACCGGGCAACCGGTCAGGACGAGGAGAGAAAGAGGCCCACAGACCAACAGGGCCCTCCGGAACAGCAGACGGGCGGCAGGTGGACCAGGCATTGTCAGCAGATATCCCCCGCTCGCCGCCAGCGCTTGCTGCCTCCGAGCCGCCGGGGGCAGCGGTTGACCGTGGACCGGCTGACGGTGATCCCGCCGCTTCGCGACCGCGACGATCTCGGCCGTAGAGAACCAGACCTCGGGCTCGGGCCGCTTGGCGGGCAGGAGCGCAGCCGGGCGAGCCCCGGGGGGCTGGGGTGAACATCGCCTCGAACAGTGAGCATCCACCCCGGCGATCCGTGACGTCCGCCATGCCCAACATGTGGAAGGCGTCAATCACGTTCTGGAAGCCGAGCCGGACGGGCGCATCGCGGGCTCGTCAGCAGACCGCTCACCCCGATTGAACACCCGACTGGCTGCTGGCGAGCGCGAACTTGTAGGAGGCCGCGTTGCGGCCGAAGAGCAGGATGGCACCCCACTGGGTCTCGAGCGACGGGTCTTGGAGCCGACCCGCGGCTATGTGGGCCGAGGACCATCACCGGGCCTCGCTCGCAGCACGTTGGCAATGCCGTCGTAGTCGCCATGGTACCGGTTGGGCATCGAGGGATGGCACAGCGGGACGAAGGTGAACGTGCGTCCGTTCAATTCGCAAGGGATGCCAGCCTTCAAGGTCTGGCGGGCGTAGAGGCCCTCCATGACGCACTTCACCCGGGGGTTCTGTCGGAGTTGGGCAAGCGCCCCCTCGGCCTCCGTCGTGTCGCCGGCGAGCAGGTTTGCGCATGACCGGGCGGGCTCCCGTCCGAATGTGACCAGGACACGTGGAGCCACTGCAGCGATGTGGCTCTGCAAATGCTCCCTACACAGGTCGAACGACGCGCGGGAGAGGTTGGCAGTGCCGGTCTTGGCAAACCCCGTTCGGTAACATAGAAGCGTGTTTCCGATGTAAAGCCTCAGGTCTCTGAAGAGCGTGGGCAGGTCGGCCGGGAGTTCTGGCGCACTCTGACGAAGATTCCTGATGAAGCTATGCAGGGTGTGGTCGCCGGCATAGCGGTCGACCAGGAAGTTGCTGCATCCGGTAAGGGGGTACCAGTCCGCCCCCAGCACCATCATGTCGACCCCCTCAGACAGTTGCGCACCCCGAACGCGGGCAGTCATGTCGCCCCAACCGCAATGCCCGACGGAAAGGCCCCTCAGTCCGTGCTGGGCCAGGAACTCTCGGAGCGGCTCGGTGCCTGTCGCTGGGTCGAAGCGGAGCGACCCAGTTCCCTTCCCGGACGGGTCGGCGCGCCGGTAGGGAGCCAGCGCCCGAAGCGCCACCCCGTGGTTCCGGCTGCCATCCCAGGCGCCGCAAAGGAGATTGATCGGCAGGTGCTCGACCTTGTGCTCCCGGCACTTCCTGCACCCGGCGGCGGCGCTGAGAAACCCGGCGTAGGCCCCTCCGGCACGCTGATCAAGCGCTTCGTAGCCAGCATACATCGCGGCGACTTCATCGTCGCCGCAGGACTCGACGTGTTTCTCGGGCTGGACATCATCCGGCACATCGATTCCGAACTGCATTGTTCCTCCGCGGGCGGGGCGTGTTGGTTGGAGCTTGACAAAGTGTAGGTATCACGCCCGAGATGCCCCCGGGGGCGTGCTGGGCTCCCCACCAGGCGCCTTTGGCTGTCCTGTCCGCATACCCCCGGCGGACCCCGCTCGGCCACCGTCCGTTCTTGATTCACGCTTGCCTCCGAAGCAACGGAAGCCCACTACCGGGCGGCGTTCAAGCGCGGAAGGTGGGGTCCGCCGGGGGCATACGGATGAAGGGCTTCCGCTTCCGCGGGTTGGCCACGATGGGCTCGTGGCCACGGCCCCCCGGCTCCGCCAGCTTCGGGGCGGGGTTCGTGGGAGTAGACAGTCACCTTTCCTGAACGTCGCTGGCCCGGCATGCCTCCTGCGGTGCCCACACCGTTTCTGCCGGGGGAGATGGAACGACGGGGACGACCTCGTAGCTGTCCGGGCACACACGCAGGTTGGTGTCCGCTCCGGCCTTTCGCGACGTGGAGACAGGATCGAGCGGCGGGGTGTCCCAGCGTGTCACCGAACCGTCGGAGAGCGCAGCGTAGAGGTGACCAGCCAGCGGGTCGAAGGTGAGTATCCTCGCGTTGTTGCGGTCGAGCTCGAACGTCTGGAGGGTGCTGCCCGTGGCGGCGTCGTGGACTGCGACGACGGTACCCGAGGCGCGAGCATAGCGCTTGCCATCGCTGGAGAGGACCAGCGCCTTGATCGGGCCGTCGCCGGTGCGAGCCTCGGAGAGGATGGTGCCGTCCGACGCGGTGACCCGGAGGGCACCGGCGTCGTTGCCCTGGACCAGGATCGAGTCGTCGGAGGCCACGGCGAGGATGCCGCCGCCAGCGTCGATCCCGGCGAGCGGGGGGAGCGCGGCTCGGGCGTGGACATCCCAGCGATCGATCGTGCCGGTCCCCTCCGCGACGGAGTAGACGACGGCGCCCCGGGGCGCGGCGACGGGGGGGCCGGTCTGGTCTGGTCCAAAGGCCCCGAGCAGACCAGCATCGGCACCCCAGGTGCGCAGGGGCGGCGAAGTCTCGTCGAACAGGCCCGCCAGGGCCCGCCCGTCGTCGAGGAAGGTGAGCGATGTGCCGCCGCTGGAGTCGGAGAGCGCCACGACGCCGTCGGCACCCACGCGACCCATCCGGACACCACCCTCATCGGGTGCATACGCGAATGCGCCGCCGTCGGCGGAGAGTGCCGCCCCGCCGCCCCCTTCCCGGGTGGGTCGCCTGTCCGCCCAGAGCTGCTTGGGGCTGGCGTCGCCCATCGTCCAGATCTCGGCGCCATCGAACGTGTCGCCCGAGATGAGGGACATGTCGCCTGAGGCGAAGTGGGTGCTCGTGCCCAGTTGGCATGCCCCGAGTCCGAGTACGACCACCTGCGGGCCCGACCCAGCGAACGCCACCCGGCACGCGATCAGGCCATCGAGATGGAGGGACTGTGTGGGCTGTCCGTCCCGCCAGATCATCGCGTTCCCGCTGATGCTCCCCGCTGCGAGCCGCTCCCCGCTCGCTTCGACCGCGATCGAGACGAGGTCGTCGGTGCCCGGATAATGCTTGGGGGCCTGAAGGGCTGCGTCCGGTCCGAGCCGCTGGATTCGCACGCGCCCATCGGCTGAGCCCCATGCGAGCTCACGTTCATCTGGGCTGAAGGCGAGATCGGAGATGGGCCCGGTCGCCCCCCCGAGCCGCCCCACGGTCTCGCCATCGGGGGCGGCCCAGAGTCGCACGCGGTTGTCACCCGTCGCTCCGGCGAGTAGGGCCCCGCCGGGCGAGAAGCGGAACAACGAGGCGGTGTCCGAGATCGATTCGAGCGGGCGCACCACTGCACCGTCGCTCCCCTGGAGCAGGACACCGAGCCCTGTCTTGTCCTGCATCGCCAACCGGGCACCGTCCGGCCCGAGCGCGAGTCCGCGTCCGTAGATCGCGCTCGGGCCGGCGCTCGCTTTCGCCAGGGCCTTGCCGGTCTGTACGTCCCACACCGTCAACTCCCCCCCCTGGTCCGCCGCGGACAGCCGGGCCCCGTCGCTTGACTTCGCCAGTCGGTAGACATTTCCCTTCGTGGCCAGGAATCCCCGGCGTAGCCCGGTCTGGGGATCGAGCAGCCGGACGCCGGGCTCCAACATTACGGCGACAGCCAGTTGGTCGCCCACCCAGGCCACCGCGTTCACCTGCGCCAGCCTGGGGTCGCTCTCCATCCGGAAGGCCAACATGCCCGTCTCGGTGTCGTGCACCCGCAAGGTCTGATGGGCGAGCGCGATGGTCCTCCCGTCGGGCGAGAGCTCCTCCCGAAAAAACTTCCCCACAGGAACCTCGTCCCACGTGGAGATGCGTCCGCCGGTCGGGATGTCCCAGGTCTCGACGCGCGCCCCGCCCGCCAACCGCTCCCGGATCACGACCACCTTGTCGTCTCCGGGGGGCATCCGGATGGCTCTCGCGGGCGCATCCCCGGCCGGGATTTCCTTCCTGTGGACGCCGGTCTGGGCATCCCAGAAACCCACCACCCCCAGATCGTCCAACGTCACGATCGTGCGCCCCCCATCCGCCCACAGCACCTGGGAGATGCGCCCCGTGCCCACGGCGAATACTCGTGACGCTGCTCCGGACGTGTAGAGCCGGTGGATCTCGGGCCCCACGGCTTCCCCTATCGACAACAATACGCGCCACAGGGCGAGGGCTGACCCGGCGTCCCCCCGCAGTTCGGCCTCTCTGGCGCTCGCTCGGAGCCCACGAACCCGGGCGACGTTGAGCGCCGATCGTGTCTGCGTCTCGCTGGCGACGGCGCGGTCGCGCTCCTTCCGCACGTTGAGGAAGCCAACCGTCGCGACGGCGATGAGCAGCACAGCGCCTACCGACGCTACGGCGATCGGTAGTCGGTAGCGCGCGACAAACCGCGCCAGAAGCTCGCGCCGGCCGTACTCGTAGACGCCCACCCTCCTGCCGTCGCGCCACGCGTCGACGTCCGCAATCAGCTCCCTGACGCTCTGGTAGCGTTGCACCGGGTTGGCATGGAGCGCCTTTTCAGCGACGGCGACGAGGTCGGGGGGCGCTCCCGGGACCACCCCGCGCAGCGGGGGAACGTCGCCGATGAGCGCCCGGGCCAGCGTCGTGCGGGCGTCTTCCTCCCGATACGGCGGATGCCCCGACAGGATCTCGTAGAGCACCGCGCCCAGGCTCCAGACATCGGACCGCTCGTCCATCGGACGGCCTCCCGCCTGCTCGGGGCTCATGTACGACGGCGTCCCCATGACTGCCCCAGCCACGGTCTGCCCGGAGTCCTGCTGCAGCGTCTCCATCCCACTGCGGGGATCGCGCTTGACGTCCGGCTCCGACCGCAGCCCCGCGAGCCCCCAATCCAGCACCACGGTCTCCCCGAACTCGCCGACCATCACGTTGGCGGGCTTGATGTCGCGGTGCAGCACTCCACGGCTGTGCGCGAACGCGATGGCGTTGCAGAGATTCGCGTAGTGGGCGATCAGCCCAAGCCGCTCGGGGAGCGTGCTGGCCCCGTCGATGGCGCTGGCCAGGCTGCGGCCTCGAACCCGACGCATGGTGTAGTAGAGCGAACCGTCCGGCCGTCTCCCGAGCTCATGGACGGGCACGATGTGTGGGTGCTCGAGCCGGGCTGTGACGCGAGCTTCCCGGAGGAAGCGGTCGACCGACGACGGCGGCGCGCCGCTCCCCGGTCCCGACGCCCGCGTGGCACCCGCCCATCTCAGCTCCTTCCAGGCGACCTCCCGTCGCAGGTGCCGATCGCGGACGACGACGACCTGGCCCATCCCGCCGATCCCGAGCACGCCGGCCTCGCCATCCCGCAGATCCTCGTACCGACCGGGCTCCTCGTCGGAGACCTCGGTGTCGGGTGACGCGCGGGTCGGGCCGGTCCCGTCATCGTCGTTGTAGGTGTCGCTCCCGGACGGCGCGCGGCAGAGCAGGCGGGAGAGCCAGGCCCGCTCGTCCGCAGTCAGGTCCATCCGGACCAACAGGGCGCCGATGATCGCGGAGTCGCTCATGCCCCGGCTTTATCCGAAAAGGGAGCCCTGCCTGTCCCGGCCCCGGGGGTTTGGGGGCTCACCCCCGATAGTCAATGCCCCTCGAACCACTCCGCCACGTCCTCCGCCTCCCCGTCGAACCAGCCGTGCGCCGTCATCGGGTCGATGGTCGTCTCGGTCTCGACACCCATGTCGTCGAGCGCATCGCGGTACTTCAGCATCGTGCGCGGCGGCACGATGAAGTCCTTGGCGCCGTGCCCGAAGAACGTCGGCGGGTGGTCCGCGGGTAGCTCGTCCGGCAGCGCGCAGAAGGTACCGAGGCAGGTCGCCCAGCTCGCCGAGACGATGGCCAGCGCGGAGAAGCGCCCGGGGTAGGCCTCGGCCATGCGGCTCGTCATGTAGCCCCCGCTCGAGATGCCGCCGGCGTACATGCGGGAGGTGTCGAGCGGCCCGAAGTCGCCGGCGTCCATCTCGTCGAAGAGCACGTCGAGGACGGACTTGTCGGGGGAGTCCTCCCAGTCGGCGGCCCAGGGGATCACGTTGGTGTTCCAGCACCAGAACCCGCCGACGACCGCGAGGGGGGTGAACACGGCGTAGCCGTCCGCCAGGAGCCGCTGCGTGAGCTCCACCTGGTGGATCCCGCCGAGCATCTCGGCCTGGTACCCGGACCAGTAGGTCTGGGCGGGGGAGAGGGAGCCCTGGAACAGGAGCACGACGGGCCACCCGGCCTCGGGTGCTTCCCCGGCGGGAACCTGCCAGAGCACCCGTCGCTGGTGCCCCGGCTCCCCGACCCGGTCGGAATTCGCGGTGCAGGAGATCGTCCCGAAGCCCGAGGTGCAGGTTCCCGGGTCCGCCCGGCTGCACGCTGCGAGGAGGATCGGGGTCATCGCGGCCACCAGGCGGAGCATCGCGGGGGCCTCTATCGCCAGAATGATCCCGGAGCGCCTCTTCGATCCCGGTGGGATTCCCTGTGGCGGGCCCGGCCGCCGGGGATCGTGAAACCGCCCGGACCGGGAGTTACGTCGTCGACATGTTCGACCCTGCCCGCGCCGCCCTGCTCGTCATCGACTTTCAGGAAAAGCTCTTCGCCGCCATGCCCCCGGGGGATGACGACGGTGGGCGGGATCGTGCGCTGCGCAGCGTGGGCAACCTGCTCTTCGCGGCCGGGGAGCTGGCGATCCCCGTGCTGCTCACCGAGCAGTACCCGCGCGGCATCGGGCCCACCCTGCCCGCCATCACCGCGGCGTTGCCCCGCTCGGTGTTCCGGTTCGAGAAGCTCGCCTTCTCGGCGCTTCGCGAGCCTGGCTTCCCCGATCTGCATCGGCCGGAGGTGATCATCGTGGGCATGGAAGCGCACATCTGCGTCGCGCTCACGGCGATCGACCTGCTCGCCCGCGGCACCGTCGTGTACATCGTGGCCGACGGGTGCGTGTCGCGCACCCTGCCCGACCGGGCCCGTGGGCTCGCGCTCGCCGAAGCCGCGGGGGCAAAGATCGTCTCGTCCGAGACCGTGTTGTTCGGCCTGATCGGCCGCGCGGGCACCCCGCTCTTCAAAGAGATCTCCCGGAGGATCCGATGACCCTTCGCCTCGGCCTGCCGATGCTGCTCGCCCTCGGGCTGGCGCTGTCCGGCTGCAAGGTCAAGTGCATCTCGGACAACGACAACGACGGGTTCTTCTCCACCAACCTCTGTGATGACGGCACCGACTGCAACGATCTGGACCCCGAGGTCAAGCCCGGTGCGGTGGAGGTGTGCGATGGGGTGGACAACGACTGCGACGGCGCGATCGACAACGCCACCGACATCACGGTCATGGACGCCGATGGGGACGGCTACATGTCCGACGCCTGCTCCCTGGGCACCGACTGCGACGACACGCGGTCCGACGTGAGCCCCGGCGGGATCGAGATCTGCGACGGCGTGGACGAGGACTGCAACGGGATCGTGGACGACAAGGACTCCGACGGGGATGGCGCCGTGGATTCGTTGTGCGGCGGCTCGGACTGCGACGACGAGGATCCCGCGCTGGGCCCGGACGTCCCCGAGGACTGCCACGACGGCATCGACAACAACTGCAACGGGACGATCGACGGGGCCGACGCCGACGGCGATGGCTACGCATCCGACGAGTGTCCCGGCGGGGACGACTGCAACGACGCCGACCCCTACATCCACCCGGGCGAGGCCGAGTTCTGCGACGACATCGACCAGGACTGCGACGGGCTCACCAACGACGTGGACGTGGACGGCGACGGCGACATCTCCCCCGATTGCGGGGGCGACGACTGCGACGACAACGACCCGACGATGGGCCCCTCCGCGACGGACTGGTGCGACGACGGCATCGACAACAACTGCGACGGTGTCCTGGACTTCCAGGATGACGACGGGGATCTCTCTCAGCCCACCGAGTGTGGCGGGAACGACTGTGACGATCACGACGCCACGACCTCCGCGGGCATGACGGACATCTGCGGCGACGGCGCCGACAACGACTGCAACGGAACCCCGGACGACAAGGACGAGGACGAGGACGGTGCCATCGACGTCGCGTGCGGCGGTACGGACTGCGACGACGCAGACCCCACGATCGGGAGCATGCCCGAGCAGTGCGACGCCATCGATGCCGACTGCGACGGGGATCTCAATGACGCCGACTTCGATGCCGATGGGGAGGCGGCGCTCTCCTGTGGGGGCGGCGACTGCAACGACAGCCTGCCCAACGTCGGCACCTTCTCGCCGGAGGTCTGCGACGGCATCGACAATGACTGCGACGGCGTCTCGGACCCGTGCGACCAGGCCTTGCCCGGCGCCTTCGATTTCGAGCGCACGGCGCGGGGCTGGGTGACCGACACCGGTTGGGTCGCACTGTCGGGCGCGGCGAGCTTCACGGGCGTCGGGGACGGCGCCTGGCACAATTTCGGGTACCAGGCCACGGTGTGGGAGGCGCCCTACCTGCTCGAGGTGGACATCACGCGCACCAGCGGGGACCCCACCGCGGGCGCCGGCATCGCCGTGTGCCAGACCCTGTCCTGCAACGATGGCGTCTATGCGTGGATGCAGGTGGACGACGGGTTCCGCGTCCAGGTGGGGCGGATCGACCACGGGGTGTACACCGCGGAGCACGCATGGCGGCCGACCTCCGCCGGGTACCAGGGGCTCGGGTTCATCAACCGTCTGCGGATCTACCACTCCGGCGGCCGGTTCTACGCATACGTGAACGGGGTCGAGGCCGACAGTCTCTACGCGAGTGACATGACGGACGGGTACGTGGTGATCATGGCTGAGGATGTGCCGGACAGCGGCGCCGGCTTGATGGCGATCACCGCCGACAACGTGTACGGCACCGAGTGATCCGCGCCGACCTGCCCATTCTGCCAGTTCCCACGCGGCCCGATCAGCACTATGTTGGAACCGCGCCCCTCGCGCGCACGGAGTCTCCATGATCTGGTTCTCGCAGTTCGGCTTGACCGAGGAAGTGATTCGACAGGTCCTGTCCGACGCGCTCGGGCGAGGGGCCGACGACGCCGACCTGTACTTCGAGCACCTCAACAGCACGTCGGTGGCGCTCTCGGACGGCAAGGTCAACCGGGCGAGCACCAACGTCGATCTGGGGCTTGGCGTACGCGTCGTCGTGGGGGACTCGGTCGGGTATGCGTACACGGAGGAGCTCTCCCTCGCGTCGATGCGGGAGGCGGCGCAGGTCGCGGCGGAGATCGCGGCGGGTGGCCAGCCGAGGACGGTGGAGCGGATCGGTTCGCGCCCCGGACCGACGGCGGATCGCTACGCCGTTCGCCAGCCGTGGGAGCTCGTGGACATGGCCACGCGGGTGGACCTGGTGCGCTCGTGGGAGCGGCGCACGTTCGCGGCCGACCCCCGGGTGAAGAAGGTCGAGACGATGGTCGCAGACACACAGAAGCACATCCTCATCGTCCGGCCCGACGGGCGGCTGGTCCACGACTACCAGCCGATGACCAGGGCCTTTGTGTCGGTCACGGCGGAGCAGAACGGGAAGAAGGAGAGCGCGGCGGCCAACATCGCCCAACGGCAGGGGCTGGAGTTCTACTCCGAGGCCCACGTCGGCGCGCTCGTCAAGAAGGCGATCGACGACACGATGATCCTCTTCGAGGCTGGGAAACCTCCCGCAGGGGAGATGACCGTGGTCCTGGGGGCGGGCTCCTCGGGCATCCTGCTGCACGAGGCCATCGGGCACGGGCTGGAGGCGGACTTCAACCGGAAGAACATCAGTATCTATGCTGACAAGCTTGGTCAGCGCATCGCGCCCAGGGGCGTGACGGTCGTGGATGACGGCACGCTCCCGTTCGCGCGCGGGAGCATCAACACCGACGACGAGGCGAACCCTGCCGAGAAGACGGTGCTGATCGAGGACGGGATCCTCAAGAGCTACCTGCACGACGAGATCTCGTCGCGGCACTACAAGGTCAAGCCCACGGGCTCGGGCCGGCGCGAGAGCTTCCGGTCTCCCGTGCTGCCCCGCATGCGGGCCACCTACATGGAGAGCGGCCCCTACTCGCCGGAGGAGGTCATCGCCTCGGTGAAGAACGGCGTGTACTGCTCCACGTTCAGCAACGGTCAGGTCCAGATCGGCGCGGGTGACTTCGCCTTCTACGTGCGCCACGGCTACCTGATCGAGGACGGCAAGCTCACCCGGCCCATCAAGGACGTGAACATCATCGGGAACGGTCCCAAGGTGCTCGAGACGGTGCAGATGGTCGGCAACGACCTGCAGATCGACATCGGGGGCTGGACCTGCGGCAAGGATGGCCAGAGCGTGCCTGTGAGCCAGGGGATGCCGACGGTCAAGGTTGAAAAACTCTCGGTGGGAGGTGCGTCATGAACGCGGACCAGCACGACAACTCGCGCCCGCTGCTCGACGTGGCGACGCAGGCCCACGACCTCGCGCGGAGCCTGGGGGCCGACGAGGTGAGCTGCAGCGTCTCGCGCTCGACGGAGGTGAGCCTGCAGCGGCGGGCCGGCAAGCTGGAGCAGGCGCAGCGCGCCACGAGCCTCGGGCTCTCCGTCTCGCTCCTGGTCGGGGACAGGTTCTCCAGCCACGCGACGTCGGACATGCGGCCGACGGCCCTTCGCGCGTTCCTGGAGCGCGCGGTGGACGCGACGCGAGCGCTGGAGCCAGAAGTGGAGCGACGGCAGGCGGACGCCGCGCTCTGCGGGCGCGGCACCTCCGAAGCGGTGCTCGATCAGGTGGACAGCACCTGGGGCGCCCTGGATGCCCGGCAGCGGGGCGCGCTGGCGGAGGAGCTGGAGGCCGCGGTCGACGCCCTGCCGCAGCGCCACCGGCTCGTGTCGGCCACCGTCGGGGTCGGCGACTCGTCGAGCGAGAGCGTCCGCGTCATGACCAACGGGTTCGTCGGCGAGCACCGCGGCACCGGCTTCGGCATGAGCGTCGAGATGACGCTCGAGGAGCCCGGCGGTCGGCGCCCCGAGAGCTACAGCTACTACGGGGCGAACCACCGGGCGGACGTTCCCGTTCCCACGCATCTGGCGATGGAGGCGTGGGCGCGCGCCGAGCAGCGACTCGCGTCGGGGCCGATCGCCTCGGGGCGCTACCCGATGCTGCTCGAAAACCATGCCGCAGGGCGGATCCTCGGCGTGCTCGGGGGGCCGATCTCCGGCGGCGAGATCCACCAGGGCCGAAGCTGCCTCGCGGGCAGGAAGGGCGAGGCGATCGGCAATTCGAAGTTCTCGCTCTACGACGATCCGACCATCCCGCGCGGTCTCGGCTCCCGGCCGTGGGACGGTGACGCTCTCCGCGCGCGCCCCATGCCGATCGTCGAGGCGGGCGTCCTGCAGAACTTCTACCTCTCGCTGTACTACGGGCGGAAGCTCGGGATGGAGCCCACGACGGGCGGGCGATCCAACTGGGTCGTCCCCAGGGGCTCGCGCAGCCGCGCGACGATCCTGGCAGGAATTCCGAAGTGCATCGTGGTGACAGGGTTCCTCGGCGGGAACGGCAACGGGCTGACGGGCGACTTCAGCTACGGCATCCAGGGTGTGCTCTACGAGGGGGGCGTGGCGACCGCGAACCTCTCCGAGATGAACCTCTCCGGCAACGTGCTCGAGATCTTCCACCAGTTCGCCGAAGCGGCCGACGACACGTACGTGTACTCCAGCGTACGATCCCCCTCGCTGCTCTTCGACGGGGTGCAGTTCTCGGGGGTGTAGGCCGGATAGGTTCGTGGCCATGCAAACGCTGTTGCCCCTTGTCCTGCTCGCATGCAGTGCTCCCACCGACACCACCGGTGCGTTCGACACCCAGCCCCCCGAGGACAGCGGGGACACGGGGGGAGCCCCGGAGCTCACGCTGGAGAACTGCCCGACGAGCGCGACCGACGACGTCCCCGGCTTCTACACCACCTTCTTCCGGTGTTCGGAGATCGGCGTCGACGTGGACGCTGTGGAATTCCACACCCACAACCTGCCGCCGCACCGGAGCGCGTACTACCCGGAGGGGGACCCCAACTGGGAGGCCTGGGACGATCGGGGCGGCGCCTACACGCAGAATCCCAACACGATCGCGACCCAGGACACCCTGCTGTGGGTGCCGAACGAGCCCGTGGCCAAGGGCATCACGGTCACGACTGCGCTGGTGGACGGCATCGGTGGCACCAGCCCCGAGGAGTATCGGGGCGGCCCCGCGGGCATGGGCCTCGATGGCGTCGTGCTCTTCAGCGGGGCGGCGGGACCGCAGGACGACATCGCACAGGAGCAGTACACGTTCGACACCTGGGATGGACACCCGCAGGAGCAGGGTGTCTACCATCACCACTCCCCGAACCCCGCGGACCTCGCGGTCCTGGTGTACAACGGCTTTTCGACCACCGACGTCGCGGGCAGCGCCGAGATCGAGCTGTACGGCATCGCGTGCGACGGCACCGTGATCCTCGGCTGCACCGAGTTGGACGGCTCGCAGCCGGACAGCAGTGACTTCGACGCCCAGAACGGTCATGTCCGGGACATCGTGGGGCCCGACGGCGCCGTCTATTTTTCGGGGCGGTACCACACCCATGTCTGCCCGGGGCTCTACTCCGACGCGTTCTTCCCCGAGATCCAGTACTACGACCGCTGCGACGTGCTCTGAAGGCTACCGCCCCAGGGTGCCCCGAGCCCCGAGCACCACGCCGAACATCATGACCAGCTCGGCGATGGCGACGAGCACCGCCAACACCACGAAGATCGGCAGGAGCACGCTGCCGTTGAGGTAGGCGAAGCACGCGTCGGGGTCGGCGGCGCGGGTGCAGAGCCACTCCTGGTACGCGTACTCGCCGACGATGCCTGCCTGGGGCACGACCACCAGCACGGTCCCGAGGAACAAGCTCGCCCGCCACCATCCCCGCCACAGGCAGAGCGAGACGACGATCGCCGTGACCATGCCCTGAACCAGGAGCGGGTAGATCGGCGCCATGAGCACCACGAGCCCGCTCAAGAGCCCGAAGGAGAGCCCAAAGGCCCAGAACCCGATCGAGCCGAACACGAGGGCGCCGGTGAGCACCAACGCGATCCCTCCCCACGGGTTGGAGGCGGGCCTCATCGGTGCGGTCCGACGGTGTCGAGCCGCAGGCGAACCGGTGGGGCGGGGCTCATGGGCGGGTCGGGCGCTCGCGTCGTCTCTGGGCTGCGAGCGCAAAGACTGCTGCCACGCCGATCCAGGGCGAACCGGGGCCCGCGTCGGTGGCGCAGCCGCAGCCGGTCTTGACCGTCCCGCCCGTGTCGTCGGGCGCGGAGCTGTCTTTGGGCGAGGAGTCGGTGGGCGGGCTCGTGTCCACCCCCGAGTCGACGCTCGTGTCCGGGGAGCCGGTATCGGGTGAGCCAGTGTCCGTCGGGCCGGTGTCGGTCGAGCCGGTGTCCTGCGCTTCCTGCCACGGATACGCGATGTCGGGCGTTTCATGGAACACGGTGGCTGCGCAGGCATCCTGCAGCTCGGGCACCACCGCGGCGGGCACCGTGTCCGGCGCCGGCAGGCCGGTCGGGTCCTGCCCGGTGATCGTCGCGTAGATCACGCAGGCGGTGAGGTAGGTCCCGAGGGCGGAGGGGTGCGACCCGTCGTCGAAGTACAGGGAGTAGAAGAGGTTGCCGGGGGCCAGCGGGTCGGCGCCCGCGGCGACCTGGGCGTCGTAGATGTGCCGCCAGGCGAGGCCTGCGGGTGCGATCCACGCGGTGCGCGAGGTCGTGGTGATCGAGGCCGCGTACTGTGAGTAGCCGGTCGCGAGCAGGTCCTGCATCGTGGGGTAGTCCGGGTAGCGGTCCGGGTTGTTGGCATCCCCGTGGAGCCGGCCCCAGGTCATCAACAGGACGCTCTGCCCGTTCTTGCCCGCCACCAAGGCGTCCAGCCCGCCCAACGCGGCCACGCTCGCCAGGTAGTCGCTGTTGTCCGCTGGAAAGCCAGGGATCTGGCTCTGGTCCTGCAGCAGGACCCAGTCCCAGTCCGTGGTGCCCGTCACCAGCGCGTCCGACCACGGCGTCTCGCCGTTCGTGCCGTCGGCCTCCGCCAGGTGCATCGGGAACGTGTAGCCGCCCCCCGCGAGGCGGAGCGCAAAGTCCGTGTCGGTCGGAGCCGCGGCCTCGAAAAGCGCGAGGGTCGTCTGATCGAGATCGTTGAAGAACGTGTAGGAGTTCCCGATGAACAACAGGTTCGTGTCGTCGGCGCGCGCGGGGGGCGCCGCCAGGGGCAGGAGCGCGAGGAGCAGCATCGCCACACCGTATCCGAAAGTACGCGTGATCCACGTCCCGGCTATGATGCGGCCGGAGGTCCCCATGCGCCTGATCGCACTCGCCCCACTGCTCCTCGCCTGCACCGGCAAGTCCCCCGTGGTCAACGACGACACGGCCACGGACTCCGCCGCGGACAGCGTGGCCGACACCGCGGAGACGCTGCCCGCAGACTTCACGTTCCAGATCTCGGGAGACTGGGAGGGCAGCACGCTCACGCTCACGTGGGTGGACTTCACGAGCCTGAGCAGCGGGTTTCCGGCGGTTGGTGCGGTCGAGTACTCCCACGTCCTGGGGGGCGTGACGCCGGGCGTGCCCTTCGGCGAGCCGCCCGAGGCCGACCTCCAGGAGGTGGACCCCGCGAACGCGCCCGGCCTGATGTTCGCGGGCTACATCCCCGGACTGCACCTCGACTCCGATGGAGACGGCGTGGAGTCGGCCCCCGAGCCCTATGTGGGCGTGGGCCTCGCCTGGCCGGTCTACGTCTCCGGCGTGATCCCGAGCGGATATACGGATCTGGGTGTCGTGGCCGGCTGGAACGCGATCGAGTTCGTGCCCGACAGCGCCGTGCCGGTGATCCACGACATCCATGCGATCCCCCTCCACGCCGGGCTGGCAGAGCGCACGTCGATCACCGTGGGTGGTTCCTACGGCGGCGATCCGGGCGCCAGCGTCGTCTTCGTCCCCTCCACGACGTTTCAGGGCGGGACCGTGGAGGCCTTTGTCTACGACAGCGAGGTCTCCGATCCCTGGAGCGTCACCCTCGACGGCGCCCCCCCGCCGGATCACTTCAGCGAGCTCGATGGCGTCGGCATGGCCGCGCTCGAGGTGCCGATCGCCTACGTCGACCAGGATGGAAGCGGCGGCTTCACCGACCGGGACGCTCCGCTCTACCCGGCCTGCTCCGGCGGCGTGCCGGCCGGCCTCCTCTACCTGCCCGGGGTGACCGACCTGCTCACGGCCTGGTCGCTCTCGGTGCAGGGGGTGGGTACGGGTTGGGTGGGGCTCACGCTCGGGGACTCCGGCGGTGCCGTGCTCACAGACGATGAGCTCCAGGATCTCGCGATGGACGGTTCCTGCACGTTGTAGGTGCCTCTGCCGGATTACCCCCGGCGCATGGCGCTCACGTCCACCGTCTACCACCTGCTGATCGACCTCTCCGACCTGGACCGACAGGTTTATGCGTCGCTGGACCTGCGGGTCGCGCGGCACCCATCTGAAACAATGCGATACATGTTGACGCGCGTCGTGGCGTACTGTCTGTGTTATGAGGAGGGGATCCAGTTCTCCAAAGGCGGGCTCTCCGCGACCGACGAGCCTCCGCTGATGGTGCGGGATCTCCGGGGCGACCTGCAGGTGGTCATCGAGATCGGCACACCCGCCGCGGACCGCCTGCACCGCATGAGCAAGTCCGCGCCGCGGACCGTCGTGTACACGCACAACGACGTCGCCCAGCTCCAGAAGGCGGTGAGCAAGAAAGTGATACATCGGCTCGCGGACATCGAGGTCTACGCGCTCGCTCCATCCTTTCTCGATGCGTTGGCGGAGGCCACCGAGCGCACGTCCACGTGGTCGTTGGTGCTCACCGAGGGTCAATTGTACGTGACGGTCGGCGAGAAGAGCGTGGCGGGGACCGTCACGAGGCACACGCTGGAGGGGGCGTGACGCCCGAGGAGCCCCGGTCTGTCACGGTGTCCAGCGTCGCGTTCGCGTGGGGGCTGGTGTTCGTGCTCGAGTGCTTCGTGAACCTCCACGCGCTGTGGCACTTCGGCGTGGGCTTACCGATGTTGCTCGTCACGCCGGCCGTCGGGCCCGCGCTGACCGGCGGGGGGTACCCGTTTCGCGAGGGGCGGCGGGGGGCGGAGAAGGTGGCCTCCTGGGTGAGTTCTGCCGCCCTCGGCGCGGTGCTCGGAGAAGCGCTGGGTTCCTTCATCGCGGTCCCCTGGGCGCTGACCTGGCTGTGCGTGCCCGGGGACCGCTACAACGTGGCGACGGTGTTCCTCCTGCGGCTGGTCGCGGTGATGTCGGCGCTCGGGGCGTGGCGGTCCGAACGGGTCGGAGACTCCGCGCGGTTGCGGATGGACCGCGTTGCTGTGCTCGCGTCCGCTGCGTTGATGTTGCTCGTCGCCTTGCAGCAATGGGACGGCGGGCGCAGCCTCCTGGGCCATCGCCCGAGCAAGGAGGTGCTCGCCGAGACGAAGGCCGTGGAGCAGCTCGGGCCGGAGTACGCGGACTACCAGTTCTTCAGCCGGGGCTTGAGACCTGTGTTCCGGGAGGGGCGGAGCGTGACCTGGCGGGCCTCGTTGATCGCCTACAGCACGGAGTATCGGGATGTGTTGGACGTGGACGTGACCTGGACGGAGCCCTGGGACCAGCCGGACTGATCATCCAGAGGGGGTTCACGGGCGGTCGGAGCCGGGGCCCGACCCCGCCGCCTGCGACGAGAGCCCGCCATTCCCCCCTGCCGGCCACCCCCCACACGAACGGGCCCGGCCGCTGGGCCATGCGGTCCTGTAAGCGGCACCCGACAGCCGCCTGGATTTGCCCGCGGGGCGCCGGAATCGGGCAGCCGATCACACCCGCGGGTGATTATCCGATGACGCCTCCGGAGCCCCCATGCGTCAAGAGAGCCGTCACATCGTCATCACCGGCGCGTCCAGCGGCATCGGCCGGGCGATCGCCATCCGCCTCGCCTCCGAGGGCGCGCGCGTGAGCCTGCTCGCGCGGCGGCCCGCAGCGCTGGAGGAGACCGCCGTGCTGGTCCTCGACGCCGCGCCGGACAGCGCCGCGTTCCTCGTCCCCTGCGACGTGACCAACCGCGCCTCTTTGGATCACGCGTTCGCCGCGGCCGTGCGCTCCAACGGGCCCGTTCATGCCGTCGTCACGGCGGCGGGCATCGGCGGACCGAACGCCGCCGGGGTCGACTCCTCCGACCCCTCGGACCGCTTCGACACCATCGTCGCGACCAACCTGACGGGGACCTATCTCTCGCTCCGCGCCGCCCAGCGCCATCTCGCGCCGGGGCCCGGTCCGCGCCAGATGGTGCTCATCTCCTCGATCCTCGGGCGGTTCGGCGTGCCCGGCTACACGGCCTACTGCGCCTCGAAGGCGGCGCTCCTCGGCCTCACCCGCGCGATGGCGTTGGAGCTGGCGCCCCAGAACGTGCTCGTGAACGCCATCTGTCCGGGCTGGGTCGACACCGGCATGGCCTGGGAGGGCATCGACGGGATGGCGAAGGGGATGGGCATCACCCGCGACGAAGCCCACGCCATCGCGATGAGCGCTGTCCCGCTCGGGCGGATGGGGAAGCCGGCGGAGGTTGCGGGGCTCGTGTCCTGGCTGCTCTCGGAGGACGCTGCCGGCATGACCGGTCAGGGCCTGGATCCCAACGGGGGCGCCTGGATGGGGTGACCTGACACCACCGCGACGAACAACCCCGGGCCCTGCGCCTGCGGATCGGCGGGGAGGACGCGCCAGCTCTGAAGCGCCAGGCCCGCGGTGACAGCGAGCGCCTCGACTCCGGCCCGCGAGAACCCGAGGTGCTGGTGCCCCATGGTCTCGCCGTAGTCCTGGCGATCGTGCTCGACCATGTCGAGGATGACCCAACGGCCGCCGGGTTTGAGCACGCGCGCGACCTCCGAGTACACCGGAGCCAGCTCCCGGACGTGGTGCAGCACCAGCGCGCAGAGGGCAAGGTCCACGCTCGCGGGCGCCAGCGGCAGCGCGCCCAACAGCCCGCGGCAGAGCTGTACGTTCGCGAGGCCCGCGGTTCGCTCCCGGGCGACGTCCAGCATGGCGTCCTCCCGGTCCACCCCGATGACCGTCGCGGCGCCCGGCGCCAGCAACGGCAGCATGGCGCCGGTGCCACATCCGAGATCCGCGATCACCTGGTCGGGGGGCAACAGCGCCAGCAGCGTGGGGAGGAGGTAGCTCTCCCCGAACAGCTCCTTCCGCACGCTGTCCCACCGCCCCCCGAGCCGCCGGAACAGCTCCTCGCTGTCCCCCGAGCGCGCGGCGACGACGCCTTCCAGCCTCCGCAGATCCTCGGTGTACACCGTCGAGTCGCCGGCTCCGTCGAACTCGCGCCGCACCAGCTCCCACAGCGATGCTGCAGATCCCAGCTCCGCGATGCGAAAATACGAGGCGGTGCCGGCCTTGCGTCGCGTGACCCACCCCGCGTCGTCCAGTTGCTTCAGGTGACGGCTCACCGTGGGCTGCGGCACCTGGAGCACGCGCGCGATCTCGCCTACCGCCAGCTCCTCGCGTTCGAGCACGCGGAGCATCCGGACGCGCAGGGGCTCGGAGAGCAGGGTCAGGCGGTCGAACACGAGGTCGTTCATGCCCTCCGCAAATATCCGCTTGCGCTCCATTCGTCTATGCGGATATACGGATGGAGCTGGCGGTTCGTCCGCACCCGATTTCCCCATCTCCCCGACACCGAGGATTCCCATGATCTCCACCCCCGTCGACTCCGCCTTCATGAACACCGGGCTCGCGCTCTTCGCCGACCTCCCCTACAAGGCGCGGGACATGTCGGCCGACACCGTCCGCTTCGGCCGCAAGGAGATGGATCTGGCGCTCGTCGAGATGCCCGGGCTCCTCGCCCTGCGTGAGGAGTATGCGGCCGCGCAGCCGCTCAAGGGCGCGAAGATCATGGGCAGCCTGCACATGACCATCCAGACCGCCGTGCTGATCGAGACGCTCGTGTGTCTCGGCGCCGACGTGCGCTGGGTGAGCTGCAACATCTTCTCCACGCAGGACCACGCGGCCTCCGCCACGATCGTCGGGCCCACGGGCACCGCCACGGCGCCGAAGGGCGTGGCCGTCTACGCGTGGAAGGGCGAGACGCTCGAGGAGTACTGGTGGTGCACGATGCAGGCGCTCGTGTGGCCCGATGGCACCGGCCCCAACCTCATCCTCGACGACGGCGGCGACGCCACGCTGCTCGTCCACCTCGGCTACGAGCTCGAGGTCAAGAACGAGCTGCCGGATCCCAGGAAGGCCTCCAGCCACGAAGAGAGCATCATCCTCCAGCTGCTGCTCGACGTGCGCCACGCCAAGGGCAACCGGTACTGGCACACCTTCGCGGCCCGCATCCGCGGCGTGTCCGAGGAGACGACCACGGGCGTTCACCGCCTATACGAGCGCGGCCAGAACAACACGCTCCTGTTCCCCGGCATCAACGTGAACGACAGCGTCACCAAGTCGAAGTTCGACAACGTGTACGGCTGCCGCCACAGCCTCGTGGACGCGATCATGCGCGCCACCGACGTGCTGCTCTCCGGCAAGAAGGTCCTGATCTGCGGGTACGGCGACGTGGGCAAGGGCTCGGTCGAGAGCGTCCGCGGCCAGTACGCCCGCGTCGCGGTCACCGAGATCGATCCGATCTGCGCGCTCCAGGCCTGCATGATGGGCGTGGACGTCGTCACCCTCGACGAGGTCGTCTCCTCCTACGACGTGTTCGTGACGGCGACCGGCAACAAGAACATCATCTCCGCCTCCCAGATGGAGAAGATGAAGCACAACGCCATCGTCTGCAACATCGGCCACTTCGACAACGAGATCGACATGGCGGGCCTCGACGACATGCGCGCGAAGGGTCTCGTCGAGAAGATCGACATCAAGCCCCAGGTCGCCGAGTGGAAGTTCAAGTCCACGGGCCGCAGCATCATCATCCTGGCGGAGGGGCGGCTGGTGAACCTCGGCTGCGCCACGGGTCACCCGAGCCTCGTGATGAGCGCATCGTTCACCAACCAGACGATCGCCCAGATCGAGCTGCACAAGAACGCGGAGGCCTACGGTGTGAACCAGGTGGCCCATGCCGGCGGCAAGAAGCCCGAGGTCATCACGCTGCCGAAGCACCTCGACGAGAAGGTCGCGCGGCTGCACCTCGGCAAGTTCGGCGTCTCGCTCACGAAGCTCTCGGCGGAGCAGGCGGCCTACATCGGCGTCACGGTCGACGGTCCCTACAAGGCGAACCACTACCGGTACTGAGCGGGCGAGGGAGCCCGCCCGTCTGGGTCAGTAGATCCAGGCGGGTCGGCGCCCGAGCGCCTCGAGCATCCGCACGAGATCCGTCACCGCGAGGCGGACGGTCGCTTCGTTGTGCAGCGGGTGGACCCCGACGTACGCGTGGTCCAGCAGGCGGCGGTCGAGCACCACGCCTACGCCGCCCGTCGTGTCCTGCACCACGGCGAGCGGGCTGACGCTCCCGGGTTGGATCCCGAGCACGCGCTGCAGGCGCTCAGGGCTGCCGAAGCTCACGGTCCCTGTCGCCTTGAGCTCCGACCGCAGCGCGCGGATGTCCACTTCGCGGTCCTCCAGCACCGTGACGATCCACATCTGCTCGCGCTTGTCGCGCAGAAAGAGGTTCTTCACGTGCGCCGCGTCGATGTCCCCGCGCAGGGCCATGGCCTCGGTGACCGTGCGCAGCGGCGGGTGGCGGTAGATGGTGTAGGGGATGTTGAGCGTGTCGAGCAGGGACAGGGCGGGGCGCTCGCGGGGGTCGGGGGGCATCGCGGCTGTGGAGGTCATCAGAAGGCCCATCCTATCGCCGTGTGCGCGGCGGGCAGGAAGCCGTGGATGCCGTCGGCGGGGCCGTAGTCGAACCAGGATCGGAGGGCGGGGCGGCGTGGGCCGGCGAGAGCAGCGCGAGGGACGACAGGGCGAGGGAGAAGCACATCGGGCTTGCCGGTAACCGGGGGATCCGGGGTACGGTCGAGGGCCGCCTCTCCCATGTCACGTGCCCCCGCCCGCGCGCTCGCCGCGGCACGTTAGCCGAGTCCCGATGCCCCCTCCCCCCGTGCTCCTCGATCTCGTCCCCGGCCTCGGCCTCGGCCCCCTTCGATTGGGCGCGCTCCGAGCCGAGAACCGCGATGCCATCGTCGCCGTGTTGGGTCCGGGCTGCCTCGCCGGCTCCGGCGGCGCGGTCGATCGCTTCTGCGACGGGGCGATCGAGATCGAATACGGCGAGGACGACCGGTGCGACTTTGTTGGCGTGGGGTCCCACGCGGCGTTCAGGGTCGTCTTCGACGGGCTGGATGTGTTCGGGACCGTGGGCCGGAGCCTGTTCGCGCGCATGGCCGCGCGGGAGCCGGACCCGTCCCGACACCGCTACAGCGCGGATCAGTACGTGTTCCCGACCACGGGCCTCACCGTCTGGGGCGCGGGGAGCACGGTCTACGCGCAGGTCGGGGTTGGGAGTGCGCGGTATCTCGAAGAGTTGGAGACGATCCGCAGCGGTGGGTGATGGCCTACGCCCGCGTTGCGCACCGGCCGGCCGGTCGCCGCGAGGGTGAATTGGGCGGGGCCGGCGGTGAGATCGTGGGTGGCGGTCATCCGGGGAAGGGCTCACCCGTCGATGTTGTTCGAATAGTGAACCGTCGACTGCAGGTCATCGATCCGGGCGTCGTTGTCGAAGACGATCGACTGTAGCTCGACGTCGAGGATGCCTCCGCAGCAGCCCTGGTCGCTGGACGGGTCTTCAGGCTCGGTGAGGACGCCGCTGACGTGGACCGTGCCGGACGTGGCCTTCCAGCAGTCGATGGTCTCGCCGCACGACCAATCAAAGAACTCGGCCCCACAGATCCGCGTGAGTTCCACGGCGTTGACGCCATCGTACGTGAAATCCACGGCACCATCCACCGGCAATGTCCCCGTCGGCGTGTAGGTTCGCAGCTCCAATTCCGCGTCGGCGGAGCGCCAGTAGAGTTGGTTCATCAACCCAACGCCCACACCGGGAAAGGAGGAGTCCAAGGAGCGCCCCTGCGTGGTCGGCGAGTCGCAGACCGGCCCGGTATCCACTACGACCTTCTCCACATTTTTCTGGCCGCAGCCCGTTGCGAGAGCCAGTGTCAGTACCCGGCCGAGGAACGCTCGAGTGGGGAAGGAGGAGGATGAAGGGCCGGTCGGTGAGCACACCCCGGCAGGGTACACCCCCCGGGCCGTCTCCGCAAGCTCTTCGTCACGCCAAAAGCCCCGTTGCAGAAACGCGATCGGCACGGTGTCGGGTCGTGCTCGGTGTGCACGCAGCGCCCGGCGGCCAGGCCGATGCGTTCACCGCCGACCCCGACGCGCAGGCCGCCACGATCGAGGTCTGCGCCCGCTGGCGGGCCGATACGCCGGGAACCCTGCGGTCGCCGGCTACGATCTGCTCATCGAGCCGCTGCCCTCGGACGAGGACACCTGCGTCGCGCTGTGGACGGCCGCTGCCGGGGCAGTAGGGGTGTTGCGTGGGCGGGCGGGGGCTACGGCCCTACCGTGAACGCGAAGATCGCGACCGACGTCTTCTCCGCGGCGCCGGTGTGGACCGTGCTGTCGTCGGTCTCGACGATGGTGTCGATGGCGGCGACGGAGTCGAGGGGGATGGTCAGGGCGTCGATGTGCCGGCCGTAGGTGGTGTCTTCGTACACCCGGACAGCGTCGGCGTCCGAGACGGAGTGCCAGGTGTGGTTCCAGTCGTCCATGTTCGTGCCGTTCGCGAGCGCGACGGTCTGGGTGGTTCCGTCCGTAAAGTTGATCTCGAGCGTGGCTGCAATTCCGGTGAAAAGGCTGGGGTCCGACCAACCCGACGCCAGGCCGGCGACGTAGAGGGTACCTCCCGAAGCACCGCCCCCGCTGAACGTGAAGACCTCGGGGAAGAGGTACGATGGGCGGTAGGTCTCGCCGCCCTTCGTGAGCGCCAGGCTGGCGCCGCCGTTGGTGTCGGGGTCGATGATGAGGAAGTCCACGGTGCTGCCATCCGCGACGACCCAACTGTGGACGCCCGGTGAGACGTCGAAGCTCTCGCTTGGGTTGTCCGTCCACGGGCCGTTTGTGTGATCGCGGTTCACCTGCCCGGAGATGTCCAGGCAGGCGAAGCTGGCGCCGCAGGCGATGGACGCTGCACAGTCGCCGATCGTGACGTCGGTGTCGTCGCAATCGCGGGAGTTGGAGACAAAGCCGGGCGGCTCCGAGCAGGCGAGGTTGGTGCTCGAGGGGTCCCCGTAGCCATCGCGATCGGAGTCGGCGTACCAGGTCAGCCCATCGGACAGCGAGTCGTCAAGCCCGTCGACGAGCCCATCGCAGTCGTTGTCCACGTCGTCACAGACCTCGGCCGCGCCCGGGTTGGCGCTGGCGTCGGCATCGTCGCAGTCCGTGGCGTCGGCCACGGCGTGCGGGGGTTGGTTGCACGCGGTCTGCATGCTCGTCCCGTCGCCGTAGCCGTCGCCATCGCTGTCGGCGTACCAGGTGGACGCGCCGGTGAGCGAGGGGTCCCGGCCGTCGGTCAGGCCGTCGCAGTCGTCGTCGAGGTCGTCGCACAGCTCAGCGGCGCCGGGGTTGACCCCCGGGTTGGTGTCATCGCAGTCGGTGCCATCCGTCACGGTGGCGTGCGGGGCGTTGCAGGCCTCCACCCAACGGTCGGCGTCACCATAGCCATCTCCGTCGTCGTCGGTGTACCACGTCGGGACGTCGAGGACGGATGGGTCCTGGCCGTCGATGAGCCCGTCGCAGTCGTTGTCCACGCCGTCGCAGACCTCGTCGGCGTCGGGGTGGGTGCTGGGGTTGGCGTCGTCGCAGTCGTCGCCCGCGGCGACCGTGCCCACGGGCGCGCTGCAGGCGATGTCGGCCGTCGGGTCACCCCCGTAGCCGTCCCCGTCGCGGTCTGCGAACCACGTCCTGCCGTCGAGGAGCGAGTCGTCCGCGTCATCCACGAGCCCGTCACAGTCGTCGTCCAACCCGTCGCAGATCTCGTCGGCGGAAGGGTGGATGCGGGCGTTGGTGTCATCGCAGTCGGTGCGGTCGCTGACGGAGCCTGCCGGGGCGGTGCACGCGAGCACCGCCGTGGAAGCGTCGCCGTAGCCATCTGCATCGCTGTCGGCGTACCAGGTCGCGGCGTCCGCCCGATCGGGGTCGGCATCGTCGATCAGGCCGTCGCAATCGTTGTCCACGCCGTCGCATAGCTCGGCGGTGGGGGCGCAGGCGGGGTCGGCGCTGTCGTCCATGGGGATCTCGACCCTGGTGCGGCAACCGAGGGTGAGGGCGAGCAGCAGCGTCAGCATGCCCCGCCCACGATGAAGACGTACTCCTGGTTCCGCAGGTGGGAGATCTCGCCCACGCGATCCCCGTCGGGGTTGTAGATGCCAATCTGGGCCCCGACGTAGCGCTTGAAGTCGCGGGTCACCACCCGGACCTCGCCGCGCTCGCTCAACAACCCGATCATCTCCTCCTGCGTCACGTAGCCCTCGTTGCTGAACGAGACGACGAGGGCCCGCGCGGGGCTCGATCGGACGATGGTGCGCAGGGCCTCGAAGGCCAGCCTGCGCTTGTTGAACACGCTGGTCCTCTCGCGGACGTCCACCCGCTTGCACGCGACCCCGTAGACCTCGGGCTTGTCCCACCGAACCAGGGACTCCCAGATGTGGTAGTTCCCCAGGTAGCTGTGTTGGTTGTAGGGCGGGTCGAGGTAGAGCACGTCGCCGTGCAACTGTGCGGCTGCCGCGACGGCGTCCAACTGGAACGCGGCGCCCTTTCCCGCGGGGGCGCGGGGGAGGACCGCGGGCATGCGTAGCTCGAGATCCTTGTGGGCGCGGGGTGCCCACTGCTTGAGGTAGGCCATCTGCACCCCGGTCGTGGAGTCGACGCGGTCGGCCGCCTCCATCAGCGAGACGAGCACGACGGCCTCCAACTCCGGGTCGAGCGACTTCTGCACGATCGCCGCGCGGATCGCGTCCACGCGAGCGCCGTTCCTCGGCTGGAAGAAGCGGCTCTCCCTGCAGAACGTCTCCGTGAAGTAGCCCGGGCTGCCTGGGAGTTGGTTGAATTCGTGGATCAGTTGGGCGGCGGCCACCACGTCCTCGGCATCGGCCTGCACGTAGCAGCGCGCCAGCGTCGCCGCGAAGGCGTTGTGATCGTTGCAGAGCACACGGTAGCCTTCGCCCTTGAGCGCGTGGCCGACGCGCCCCGTGCCGGAGAAGAGGTCGATCACGGTCCCCGTGGGGCACAACTCCCGCACCGTCTCGACGATGAGGGGGAGCAGTCGTCGCTTGGAGCCGATGTACTTGATCATCGGCTGGCGATCCCCTCGGCGACGACGTCGGCGAGCCCGTAGACGGTGATCTGCGGGTTCACACCCGACGACTCCGGGAAGATCGACGAGTCGGCGACATACAGCCCCGGCACCTCCCAGAACCGCCCCTCCGGGTTCACCACGTCGCGGTCGCGGCGGTCGCCCATGCGGCAGGTGCCCATCTGGTGGAAGCTGAACATGGCCATGGCGCCGGGGTCGAGCGGCGTGTCCAGCACGCGCCCGAAGTCCGCCTCGGTGCGGAGGATCCGCGCGGGGTTGTGCGAGGTGAGGGAGACAGCCGCACCCGCGGCGAGCATGGCTCGGGCAGCGGCGAGCACCCCGCGTTGCATCCGCAGCCCGTCGGCCCGGGAGAGCGCGTAGGTGATCTTCGGGCGGCCCGCTCCGGAGGTCACCGTTCCGGTGTCGAGGTCGCGGAGCAGGACGCCGACGACGGCGTATTCGTTCAGGTGCGCGAACGTGGCCTGCCGCTCGGCGCCGAGCCCGGAGAACACGGTGGCGGCGATGCCGGGGGGCGCGCCGATGCCCTCGAGCAGGAAGTCGTCGGGGTGCCCGGAGAGCGGCCCGGAGAACTCCCCGATGTAGTAGCCCTGCTTGACCCCTTCATAATTGGCGATGCGCTCGCCGGGGAAATGGCCGACCACGGGGCAGCTGGGGTGCAGGTACAGGTTGCGCCCCAGCTGGCCGGAGGCGTCGGGCGTGCCCGAGCGGAGGAGCAGGTGGGCGGATTCGATGGCGCCGCACGACACGACCACGGTCTCTGCGTGCACGGTGACCGGCTGTATGGGCTTGCGGTCGGCGTCGAGCGCCATGCCGGAGACCCCCACCGCGCGGCCGGCGTCGAAGAGCACGCGGTCCACGCGCACCTCGGTGTACACCCGCGCGCCGGCCGCCATCGCGAGGGGGATGAACGTGATCGCGGCCGACTGCTTGGCGTTGTAGGCGCAACCGAGGTCACAGAAGCCGGAGCCGTAGCACTGGTTGGCGTTGCGATGGAACGTGTCGCCCTGCCAGCCGAGCGCGCGCCCGCCCTCCATCAGCTTGCGGTTGTTCGGGTTCAGCCCGGACTCCGGCAGCTTCTGCACGCCCAGCACCTCGAAGATCCGGTCGAACCGGGGCGCCATCTTCCCGGGGGTCAGCTCGGGCAGCCCGCGGGCGTCGGCCCAGTGATCCAGCACCCGTGCGGGCGTCCGGAAGCAGTCGAGGTAGTTCACCACGGTGCTGCCGCCGAGACCCCGCCCGTGCAGCACCCCCATGCCACCGTCCTCGGTCGCGCGCATGCCGCCCTCCCAGTACAGGAGGCGCATCATCTCGCGCTCCCGCTGGTTCATCCGGGCCGCGGGGACGAAGGGCCCGGCCTCGAGCACCACCACGTCCTTTCCCGCCCGGGCGATCCGCTCGGCTGCGAGGGCACCCCCGGCGCCGCTCCCCACGACCACCACCTGTGCGGTGAGCGTGAGCGGGGCGGTGAGCATGCTCGCGGGGACGATCACGGCGTTCCCGGGATCACGGCGCCGAACCGCAGCGGGTGGGCGGGCAGATCGATGCGGCCGAGCCAGGGCCCGGGGTAGCCGATCGCCTCCCACGTCACGGGATCCGCGTAGGCGTGGGCGAGGAGCAGCGTCCGGAGCGCGTTGAAGATCTGCCGACGAAAGCCGAGGGACGAGGCTGACCAGTTGGCCACCGCGGCAGCCTGCTCTTCCGGACGGAGCGTGTGGAAGGCCGCGAGGGTCGGGACGAGCACGCGCGACGCCTGGTCGAAGATCGCGGGGAGGGCGGCGACGAGGGGCTTGCGCTCGTCGTCGAGCCAGGAAAGCGAGGCGGTGAGGGCCTCGATGGCATCCGTGCGCTCGCTGCCCGGGCCGAACACGGCGGCCAGGAAGCCGCGGAGCACGGCGACGTCGGACTCGTCCCAGCCGGGGCCCGCCTCGTCCTGAGGTGCGCCGAGCGCACTTCCGGGAGTGGCGAGCACGGCGGGCAGTGCCGCGACCAGCGCGAGGAATTGGCGGCGGGAAGGCACGTTGGTGGCCTAACCCAGCGGGTGGGGGTGCCAAAGGTCTTGACGGCGTGGGCACGGATCGGCTATGGGTGTCCCGCAATGTTCGCCAATGTCCAACAAAGTCCAGCATCATGCGCTTGAGCGTTCAAGATGCGGCGAAGGCGCTCAACGTCTCCACCAAGACCATCTACCGATGGCTGGGGGAGGGCCGGCTCCCCGGGTACCGGGTGAACAAGCAGTACCGGTTCGACCGGGCGGAGCTGATCGAGTGGGCGCAGGCGCATCGCCTGACGGCGCCGGCGCATGTGGACCTCGTGGTGAGCCGCCCGGAGGATCCGCTGCCCCGCTTCGATGCGGCGCTGGAGGGAGGGGGCATCCACTACCGGCTGGGGGGGGAGACGCGCGATGCCGTCCTGCGGGGCGCGGCACCCGCGCTGCGCCTGGTGGAGGAACACGATCAGCTCGCCCAGGCCCTGATCGCGCGGGAGGATCTCGCACCCACGGCGATCGGGGGCGGGTTTGCCGTGCCGCACCTCCGCAACCCGCTGCGGATCGAGATCCGGCGCGCGACCGTGAGCCTCTGCTACCTGGACCATCCCGTCGACTGGGCCGCCACCGACGGAGCGCCGGTGTCGATCCTCCTGCTGGTGGTGGGCCCCACGGTGCGCAGCATCCTGCGGCTGCACATCGAGACGCTGTTCGCCCTGGCAGACCCGGCATTCCGGACCGCCGTGCTCGAACACCATCCGCGTGACGCGATCCTCAAGGAGGCCCGGCGGCTCGCGGCATCGTTCCACCGCCCGAGCGGAGGGGCGGAGTGACGCTCCTGCTGATCGCCGCGGGCTTCCTCATCGCGGGGGCGTTCCTCACCTTCCTGCCCCGCCGACACCCGGCGGTCATGGCGATCGCCTCCCAGGCCATCGCCTCTGCGCTCACGGTCTACGCCATCCTCCCGGTGCTCCTGCGCGGAGAGGTGTGGGACGCGACCTGGGTGCTCGGGTTCCCGCTGGACGTGGTCGACACCCACGCGGACGCGCTCTCGGCGTTCTTTCTCGTGTGGTCCTTGCCGCTCACGCTCCTCGGCACGATCTACGCGGCCGGCTACCTCAAGCTCTCGATCGCCCACGGGCGGCACGGCGCACAGCATTTTGCGTTGTTGAACGTCGTCTCGCTGTCGTTCCTGATCATCTACACCGCGCAGAACGCCCTGGTGTTCCTGCTCGGTTGGGAGCTTGCCGCCATCGCCGCGTGGCTGCTCGTCATCTGGGAGTACCGCAACCAGAAGGTGAGGTTCGCGGGGTTCAACTACCTCGTGTCCACCCACGTCGGCCTCTTCGCCCTCGTCGCGGCGCTCATGTTCCTGCACGGTCAGACCGGCTCGATGGACCTGCGGTCCTTCTCTGCGTTCCTGGCTGTGCCGAGCAGCGGGCGAAACATCGTGTTCTGCCTGCTCGCGCTCTCCTTTGCGCTGAAGTCCGCATTCTTCCCCGTGCACTCGTGGCTGCCCCGCGCCCACGCGGCGGCACCCGCGCACGTGTCCGCGCTGATGTCCGGAGTCATCCACAAAGCCGGCCTCTACGCGTTCTTGCGGTTCACGTTGCTGCTCGGCGTCCCGGAGGAGTGGATGGGGTGGGCCGTGCTCGCCTTTGGCACGGCGTCGGCGGTGTTCGGGGCGGTGTACGCCGCATCGCAGCATGACCTCAAGCGCCTCATCGGGTACTCGTCCACCGAGAACGTCGGCATCGCGGCCATGGGGTTTGGCCTCGCCTATCTGGGGATGGCCTGGCACACGCCGGCCCTGGTCGCCATCGGGATCGCCGGGGGGGCGCTCCACCTCGTCAACCACGCCGCCACCAAGTGCCTCCTGTTCTATACGGCCGGCGCAGTCCACACCGCCACGCACTGCGTGGATCTGCGCAGGCTCGGGGGCCTGCTCCGCAGCCTCCCGGCCACCGGCGCGTTGATGCTCGGTGGCGTGCTCGCCATCTCCGGGCTTCCGCCGTTGAACGGGTTCGTCAGCGAGTTCGTGCTCTACGCCGGGCTCTTCGGCGGCGGGGGCCATTCCGCGCTCGCGAACGTCGCGCTCGTCGCTACCGGAGCGCTGCTGGCGTTCGTCGCGGCGGTTGGGACCTTCGCGATGCTTCGGGCGTTCGGGCTCGCGTTCCTGGGATCCCCGCGGGATCCCTCCCTGCACGTGGGCCCGGAGGTCGGGGGGACGATGTTGCTGCCGATGGCGCTTCACGGCGTGGCGATCGTGGCGCTGGGGCTGATGCCGGTCGCTGTCCTCGGCTCGATGGGCCCGCTGCTCGCCCTCTTCGGCGCAGCTGGCAGCCTCGGCGTCGTGACGTCTGCGGTGGCGCCCGTGCAGCTCGGGTCGCGTGTGCTGGTCGTCCTGCTCGCGACGCTCTGCGCGGGGGGCTGGTTCTTCGGCCGCAACGCGCGCCGACACGTCACCTGGGGCTGCGGGTACCCGTCGGGCACTTCCCGGATGCAGTACACGGGCAGCTCGTTCAGTGAGCAGCTGATCCGGATGCTGGCCACGCTCCTGCCGCAGCACTCGCGGATCAAGCTCTCGAAGCGCATCTTCCCGCGCGGCCCCGGGCACGTGGAGCTGCACGTGCCGGACGCGGTGGAGGGCCGCATCTTCGAGGTGCTCGGCCGCGGCGAGGACCTCTTCGTGCGGACGGCCGCCGCCGTTCCCGAGGAGCCCCGGTTCGCGTTCGCTGCCGGGCTCGGGGTGGTGCTCGTGCTCATCGCCGCGCTGCTCGCGAGAGCGTCATGAGCCCCGTCGTCCTCAACCTGTTCGGGGCCGCTGTGATGCCCTGGCTCGTCGTGGGGGGCATCAACCGCACCCGCTCGTTGTGGACCGGCCGCCGCGGGCCGCCGATCCTGCAGTCGCTCTACGACGTGGTGCGCCTCCTTCGCAAGACCCCGGTCTACAGCACGACGACGACCGCGGTGTTCCGGCTCGGCCCCTGGGTCGGGCTCGCTGCGGTGCTCGCCTCCGTCGGTCTGGTGCCCGTGCTCGGGCTCCCGCCCATGGTCGCCTTTCCGTTCGATTTCGTGGTGTTCGCGGCGTTCTGGGGGCTGGGGCGCGCGGTGCTGATCCTCGGCGCGCTCGACACCGGGAGCTCGTTCGAGGGCATGGGCGCTGCGCGTGAGGCCACCTTCTCCACGATCCTCGAGCCGGCGCTCCTCCTGACCGTCGGGGCGCTCGGCGCAGTCACCGGCGATCACACTCTCGCCGGCGCGTTGCGGATCGATCCGACCAGCGCGTCGGCGGCAGTGGCCTGGCTCGTGAGCGTCGTCGCCCTCACCGTGATCGTGTTGGCGGAGGGCGCGCGGCTGCCCGTGGACGACCCCGCGACCCACCTCGAGCTCACCATGGTGCACGAGGTCATGGTGCTCGACCACAGTGGGCCCGAGCTCGCGGCGATCCAGACGGCATCGGGGCTCAAGCTCGCGCTCGGGGTGAGCCTGCTCGCCACGCTGCTCAGTCCGCTCGGTCGCTCGGAGCACGAGGCGGCCGTGGTCGGGGTGCACCTGCTGCTGTGTGGCGGGATCGTGGTCGCCATCGGGACGATGGAGTCGCTCATCGCGCGGCTGCAGTTCCGGATCGTCCCCCGCTACCTGATGGTGGCGGTGATCGCCGGCGCGATCGCCCTGCTGGCCACGACGTGGCAGGGGGCCCCCCAGTGACCTCCCTGCTCATCGGATTCCTGTTCGTGCTGCTCGTGCCGCTCTTCGTGGCGACGTGGCGGACGAGCCTTCTGGGCCTGTCGCTGCAGGGCATCCTCCTCTACGCGATGGCGTACCGCATGGAAGGGGCTTCCTGGTCCGTCGGGAGCGCCCTCGTGCTGGTGGACCTCCTGGTCCTGCGCGGGCTCGTGGCGCCCCTGTTGCTGTACCGCGTGCTGGAGGCCCGGAGGGCGCCGGACCGGAACGACGTGCTGCCCCCGAACCTGATCGCGTGGGCGGCGGCCGTTGGCCTCGTGCTGCTCGGGTTCCGCCTCGCCTCCGTGCTCCTGCCGGTGGAGGGCGACGCCCAGATGATGCTCGCGGCGGCAGGGTCGGCGGTGTTGCTCGGGTTCCTGGTGCTCGCCAGCCAGACCGGCGTGTTCAGCCAGATCGTGGGTGTACTCCGGATCGAGAACGCGATCGCGCTGTTCGAGCTCTCTGGGGGCAGCCACCCCGGCTATCTGGGTGTCCAGCTTGGCCAGCTGGCGATTTTCGGAACCTCCATCGTTCTCTTTGCGTGGTTCCTGGCGAACGTGGACGTGGGAAGGCCCGTGGCGATCGAGTCGGCCTCGGAGGATCTCGATGACTGATCCGGCGCGGGCCACGGCCTCCGGGGGCACGGCGCTGGTGGTGGCCGGCTGCGTGGGGCTGGCGCTCGCCTGCGTCCTCGCGTTCGGCGGCTTCGACCCGCAGGTTCTGGGCCCCTGGTTCCTGGTCGATGCGACCTCGCGGCTCTTCTGCGTGCTGATCAACGTCATCTTCCTCGGTGTCGCGCTGCACGGCTGGAGTCGCACCTCGGCCGATCCCGACCGCATGCTCGTGCCGAGGCGGTACGTCGTGCTGTGCATCGGGCTCCTGGTCGCCGCGAACCTCAGCATCACGTCCAACCACTTCATCGGGAGTTGGGTCGCATTGGAGTGCACGACCATCTTCGGCGCGTTCCTGATCGTGCGCGCAGATGCGCCGGCGTCCACCCTCGCTGCCTGGCACTACTTCCTGTTCTCGTCGATCGGGCTGGGTCTGGCGCTGCTCGGCTTCGCCTGCATCGCGCGGGGGTACGCGAGCCACGGGGTCGGCGACCTCTTCATCACCCTGGCCGCCGCCCCGAACGATGCCAAGACCTCCGTCTGGTTCACGCTCGGCATTGCCCTCACGCTCCTGGGCTATGGCGCGAAGCTCGGGTTGGCGCCGATGTACATGTGGCTGCCGGAGACCTACGAGGAGGCGCCGCCGCCGGTCACTTCGCTGCTGGCCACCGTGCAGTTCAACTGTGCGCTCGTGGGCCTGCTCCGCGTGCTGCAGGCGTTCCGGCCGGGGCACGAGCAGCTCGTCTCCACCGAGCTCGTGGCGATGGGCATCGCGTCGGTGGCGCTCGCGAGCGCCAGCCTGATCGCCACGCGCACGATCCGGCGGCTGATCGCGTACGCATCGATCCTTCATGCAGGGATCATCGCGGTGGGCCTCGGGGTCGGGGCCGGGGCCGGCTACGGGGTGCTGCTCTACGCGGTGAGCAACGCGTTCATCAAGGCGATGTTGTTCCTCACGGCCGGGAAGATCGAGGCGCAGTACCACACGCGTGACACCGACCAGATCCGGGGGGTGATCAAGGGCCTCCCGTACAGCGGGCTCTTCCTGATGGCGGGCACGTTCGCGCTGCTCGGGTTTCCGCCGTTCGGCAGCTTCGTGGGGGAGCTCCTCATCCTCTCGGGGCTCGTCCGCTCCGGGTACCTGCTGGTGTTCGCGACCATCGGGTTTCTCGTCACCGTCACGTTCGTGGCGACCGGACGCACGGTGTTCCCGATGATCTGGGGCGAGCCGGTGCGCCCGGTGGACGCCTACCCGCAGACGTTCCTCTCGTTCCTCCCGAAGCTCATGTTCCTCCTGGCGCTCGTGGTGCTCGGGCTCCACCTCCCGGGCCCCGTGGACGCGCTGTTCCGCGAGGTCGCCGTGACGTTGGGGGACAAGTGACGACCTGGGTCCCCGCCTCCGCATGGCGTGAAGCGCTCACGGACCGGGTCGCTGCGGCCACCCCGCCGTCGGGTCACCCGGCCGGTCGGGTGGTGACGCTCTTCGGGCGCCGTGAGGGCGACGAGCTGGTGGTGACCGCCGTGATCGAGCGCGGCGGGGTGCTCGAGACCCTCCGCACCCGGATGCCCGCCGCGGACGGGTACCACTCGATGACCGAGGAGGTTCCAGCGCTCCACGCGTTCGAGCGCGAGCTGCACGAGCAGACCGGCGTCGCGGTGCGCGGGCACCCCTGGCTCAAGCCGCTGCGGTTCGAGGGCGGGGGGGGCCAGGCCGCGATGCGTACGTACCCCTGGTACACGGTCGAGGGCCGCGACGTCCACGAGGTCGCCGTGGGGCCGATCCACGCGGGCGTGATCGAGCCGGGGTCGTTCCGGTTCATGTGCCTCGGCGAGCGGGTGCTCCACCTCGAGATCCAGCTTGGCTACCAGCACAGGGGGGTGGAGCAGTTGCTCAGGTCGGGAGATTCCCGCCGGCTCACCCCGCTCGTCGAGACGATCGCGGGCGACTCCACGGTCGCGAACGCCTGGGCGCACGCCCTGGCGATCGAGCAGTTGGCCGGCGTGGGCGTGAGCCGGGAGACGGAGCTCTCCCGAGCCGTCCTTCTGGAGCTGGAGCGGGTGGGCATGCACCTCGCGAGCCTCGCCGGTCTCGCCACCGACATCGGACACCTCCAGGGTGCGAGCACGTACGGCCGCCTCCGGACGACCGTCATCAACACGTCGATGCGGCTCTGCGGCAGCCGTTTCGGACGCTCCGGGGTGCGCCCCGGCGCGCCCGCGTACGCCTTCGGGGCGGACCAGCGCGGCGCGCTGCAGTCTGCGCTCGAGCTTCTGGGCAGGGACGTTCCGGTGATCGATGACCGGTTCCTCTCCGACATCAGCGTCCAGCACCGGCTCGGCGGGATCGGGGTGGTGTCTGCGGCGCGCGCGAAGGAGATCGGCCTCATCGGGGTGGCCGGGCGGGCGTCCGGGCAGGATCTCGACCAGCGGGTCCACCGGGCCGACCTCTACCCCAACCTCCTGCCCGAAGTGGAGCCCGGCGGGGACTGCCTCGCGCGGACCCGGGTCCGGATGCGCGAGATCCACGCCTCGCTCGGCTGGCTGCGCGCCGTCGTCGAGTCGCGGGCAGGCTGGCCACGCGCGCGCGCGTCGATCGGGCTGCTCGCGCCGTCCTCGATGGGCGTCGCCGTCGTCGAAGGCTTCCGGGGCGAGGTGGTGCACTGCATGGAGACCGACGCGTCCGGAGCGTTGGTGCACTACAAGGTCCAGGACCCCTCGCTGCAGAACTGGCTTGGCCTGGCGTTGTGCGTGCGCGGCGGGGCGATATCGGACTTTCCCATCTGCAACAAGAGTTTTGACCTCTCCTACTGTGGTCAGGACCTGTGAGCGCCGCATGCTGAGATCCCTTCGCGTCCGCCTGGCCCAGGGCCGCCAGTTCGTCCCGGACCTGCGCACGGCGCGGCCCGCCGGGTTTCGTGGTCGCCCGGAGATCTCGGCGTCCCCGTGCGCCGCCGGCTGCACGGTGTGCCGGGAGGAGTGCCCCACCGACGCGATCCGCATCGACCCGGTCGCGATCGATCTCGGGCGGTGCACGTTCTGCGGGTTGTGTGAGGAGATCTGCCCGAGCGGGCGGTTCACGTTCACGCCGGACCCGCGCCTCGCCGCGCGTACACCCGAGGGGCTGATCGTGCGGGAAGGGGTGCAGCCCGCGGTGGCGCGGGATCCGGACCTCGCGCGCATCTTCGGGCGGTCCCTCAAGCTGCGCCAGGTCTCTTCCGGTGGCTGCAACGCGTGTGAGCTGGAGCTCAACGCGCTCGCCAACGTGAACTTCGACGTGCAGCGGTACGGCATCGAGTGGGTGGCATCGCCCCGGCACGCAGACGGCCTCGTGCTCACCGGCCCGCTCACGGCGAACATGCGCGACGCAGTGCGGCTCGCCTGGGACGCCATGCCCGACCCACGGTTCGTGGTCTCGGTGGGTGCGTGTGCGATCTCCGGCGGGCTCTACCGCGGGTCTCCCACGCTGGACCGGACTTTTCTGGGGGAGGCCAGGCCCGTGCTGCTCGTGCCCGGCTGCCCACCGCACCCGCTCACCTTCGTCCACGCGATCCTCGACCTGCTCGGCGTGCGCTGAGCGAGCGGAATACGCGGCGGGGATGCGCATCTCCGTCCCCGCGGCTGTCGAGCGTCTGCGGTCCGGCGGGCTCGTCGCCATGCCCACCGAGACGGTGTACGGCCTGGCTGCCGACGCCCTCTGCGAGCCCGCCGTGCACGCGATCTTCGCGGCGAAGGGTCGGCCGGCGGACCACCCGCTGATCCTGCACGTGGCCGACGCGGACGCTGCCCGGGCGCACACGCACTGGGACCCTCGCGGGGACGGGCTCATCGACCTCTGGCCCGGTCCGCTCACGCTGGTGCTGCCTCGTCGGGGTGTACCCGACGTCGTGACCGGCGGGCACGACACCGTCGCCGTGCGGGTTCCGGACCACCCGGTGGCGCTCGCGCTCCTGCGCGGGGTCGGCCCGCTCGCGGCGCCCAGCGCAAACCGGTTCGGGCGGGTGAGCCCCACGCGCGCCGAGCACGTGGAGGCCGAGTTCCCCGAGATCCCGGTCGTGGACGGGGGGGCGTGTGCGGTGGGTCTGGAGAGCACCATCCTCGCGCTGATCGGTCCGGTGCCCAGGCTGCTGCGGCCCGGGGCGGTCACCCTGGAGGTGCTGATGGAGCGCCTCGGACCGGTGGACGTGGGCGGAGACATCGCTGCGCCCGGCACGTTGCCCTCCCACTACGCCCCGCGCGGCCGGGTGCTCCTCGTGCCGGCCGGCACGCCCGGGGCCCACCTGCCCACCCTGCCGCCGGAAGAATACGCGCGGGGGCTCTACGATGCGCTGCGGGCCTGCGATGATGCCGGCGTGGACCCGATCGTGTGTGCGCTGGCCCCACCCGTGGGGATCGGTGTGGCCGTGAACGACCGACTGCGCCGCGCCGCGAACCGGTGAGCTACACCAGCGCGTCCTGGTTCTCCTTCTTCGACAACACGTACAGCGTGTAGCCGCCGATCAGCGTGCCGAGCGGGAAGTTGAACAGGAGGAACAGCGAGAGCAGCCCCGCGACGATCGCGGCCCACTTCTTGCCCTTCGACAGCCCCCACGCCGCGAGGAGCCCTGGCAGCGAGAACACGATGAACATCCCCGTGAAGATCACGGCGATGCCCATGAAGATCCCGCCCACCAGCGGGCCGTCCTTGTCGTCGGAGAGCAGCGGGATGAACCCGAACATGCCGAAGACCACCCCAAAGGCCACGCCGACGAGGAGTTGGAAGGCGCCGAACACGCCCCAGATCACGCTCAGGTTCTTCACTTCGTTCATGCGGCAGGGTATCCCGGTTTGGTGCCCGGTTCCCGACCCGCTCCCCTTTGCCGATGGCGTGACGCCTTCGTTGGCTTCGTGCTCGCCTGCCTGCTCGCCGGGCCCGCGGTCCTTCGCGGGGAGCTCGTCGGTTCACCGCGGGCCGAGACCTACGGCCATGCCTGGGTCCAGGCCTGCGCCGCAGCGCAGTGGCCCGCGTGGCCCTCGGGCACGGATCTCGCGCTCGGGACCGCCTCCCGTCCGGTGATCGACCCGCTCCCGACCTGGATCGCGGGGGGGCTCGCCCACGTCGTCGGCTTGACGGGCGCGTGGAACCTCCTGGTCGTCGGCTGGATCGTGCTCGCGGCGGTCGGCGGCGCAGCCCTGGGGCGGGCAGCGGGGCTCTCCGCCACGTGGGTCTCGGTTGCGGCGGTGCTCTCGCCGATCTGGCGCGGCTCGATCTGGAGCGGGTTGACGGAGGATGGCGCCATCGGACTGGGGATGCTGGCGATCGCGCTGTTGTGGAGCGGGTCGGACGTTCGGCACGGATCGGTGCGACGCGCCGCGCTGGGTGGGGTGGTGCTGGGCGTGCTCGCCTGGTGCGGGCTCTACCTCGCGTGGCTCGGGGCGGCGGCGGCCTGCGCGGTGGCGCTCTGGCGGATCCTGCGCGCGGGGCGTGCACGGGCGGTCGCACGGTTGGCGATCGGCGCGGTGCTGGCGTTGGGGATCGCCTGGCCGGCGGTCCTGCCGTTCCGGGCGAGGCTCGCGGGCGTGGGCCACCGGTTCGGGTCTGCGCCCGCGATGCAGGAGCCACTCTGGAGGGTGAACCCGTGGCACGCCGGGGACCTCGCGAGCTTCGTGGCGCCCGGGCAGCGGGGTGCTTCGGGGCGTCTCGAGGTGGGCGAGGTTGTGCTCGGGGACGCGTTCGTGCGGGAGCACCCCACCTGGATCGGGTACCCGGTGCTGGCGCTCGCGGCGGTGGGGACGGGCCCGCTGACAGTGCCCGCCGTGGTGCTGGCGGCTTGGAGCACGGGGCCCCACCCTTCCTGGGCGGGAACGCCGATGGGGGTCGGGAACCCTCTCGCCGTGGTGCTCGATGGGCTGCCGTACGCTTCGAGCTTCAACCACCACGCGCGGTTGTGGCTCCTCGGCGAGTTGTGCGTGGTGCTGCTGGCCGGAGCCGGAGCTACCCGCATCGGGCGGCGGGTTCCGGTCGCCCGTCTCGGGCTGGTCCCCGGGGCGATCACGCTCGTCCTGGTGGACGCCGCGCTGCTCGGGCCCGGCCCGCTCCTCCTGCCTGGGACCCCGACGTCCACACCGTCGATCTACGCGGCGCTGGCGGCGCTCCCCCCGGGGCCGATCACCGTGCTCGGCGCCAACGGCCCCGGGGTCCATCCCCAGGAATTGTTCTTCGACCAACGTGCGCACGGGCGACGTGTGTTGGCGAACCCCGATCGTCCGGAGCCGCCCGATCTGGCACGGTTGAAGCCCGGGATGATCGTCGTCGCGCTCGGCGGGCCCGACAGCGCACCGGTGGCGCAGGCGCGCAGCCGGTTCGGGGACCCGCAAACGACCGATGCAAGCGGGGGTGTCTGGGTCGTGGAGTAGCGAACCGCCGTGCTACACCCAGCCATGTCCACATCCCACCGGTCCCCCGGCGCACGTGTGACGGCTCGGGGCGTCGTCTCCCGTGCGGTCGTCCTCCTGGCTGCGGGGCTCGTCGGCCCTGCGTTGCTCAGCACACAAGGGCTGCCGCCCGCGCTTCTCTCGGAGGCATGGGCTTCGAAGCGCGAGCCCGATCTGGCCGACCATCGGGACGAGGCCGCGGCCAGCGGAGACCCCGGGTTGGCGCTCGCCTATGACGACGCGATCCTCGGTTTTGGCGGGTTCCACCCGAAAGCGAAGCTGGAGGAGCTCCACGCGAACCGACGAGCCGACTTCGCCGGGTTTGTCCAGGCGGAGATCGACAAGCTCGGGCCGCTCACGGACTCGAACGCCGACCAGGCGTTCGGCGCCCTCCTCTCCCTGATGGCCGAGGCGCGGAAGGGGGACGAGCAGCGGGTCGCGGACCTCGCGCCGGTCCTCACGGAGACCCTGCAGCCGCAGATGGATCAGGCGGCTGCGCTCATGTGGGCCCGGTTCGAGGGGCTGATGTCGAGCCATGCGTACGTCGACGCCGTTCAGCTCGGCGCCGCGGTGGCGGGGGCGGTTCCGGGCAACGTCGAGTTCAGCAGGCGACTCGGCGAGGCCCGGGCCGAAGCGGCCGAGCACTACGCAAGCCTCGGACGGAGTGAGCCGTCGGCGTCCCCCGGCGCAGCCCTGGTCGATGCGCGGATGGCGGCGCTCTTTGGCGGGTCGGGGCCGGATGCGCTGACGATGCAGACCGCCGCCGTCGCCGCGTTGGCCGATGTGGCCTGGGAGACCGGCGTGTCCGGGAGTTGCGGCGATCTGGCCCAGCACCTCGCCATCGAGTTCAACAAGGATCATCCAGGCCAGCCCACGCGCCTCTCCGTCCGGTTCGACCAGTGCAGCATCGAGCCGCATGCGTCCACCACCACCGAGTCCACCGACTACACCGTCGTCGAGCACCACACCGAGACCCGTACGGTGAACCACCCGGGCGAGGAGTGCGAGGACGTCCAGGTGAACGTCGGCTCGGACTGCGTGGACAGCACGGGCGTGGACGGTACCACCACGACCTGCACCCCTGACTACGTCACCGAGCACAACTGCACCGACACCAGCTACACGACCGAGGAGTCCTTCGACGTCGCCGAGGAGCACACCTACACCGAGTCCTACGAGGTCGGGCACCGCAGCGCGACGGCGTCTGCGAGCGGATCCTTCCGTGTGGACTGGGAGGGCGGGACGCAGGAGGTGCCGTTCTCGCTCGCCGCGGAGTCGGGTGACGACCGCCAGTACACGTCGGAGCATGCAGGGAGCCGGAGCTTCGACTACGGCTCGGAGGGGGCGGCGTACTCCGGCCTGGACGGGCGCCTGGGGGCGGAGATCCGGGGGGTGGAGAGCACGGTGCAGACGGCGAGAGCGGCCATCGTACGGGACCAGGCGCACGCGGCGGTCGTCGCTGGCCGGGACGCCGAGGCGGCCCACCTGTTCTGGGTAGCCGCCCGGGAGACCGGTGTGATCGACCCGGAGATCCAGACCTGGGGGCAGGCGCACTATGCGGTCCCCGCCGACGTCTTCGCCGCGGCACTCGCGGGAGGGCCGCTCCCGGCGCGCGCGTTCGCCGACGCTGGGGTCAAGCTGCCGGAGGTGGACCCGTCCCACGTGATGGCCGCAGAGACAAAGCGATGGGAGGGCGACAAGCAGTGGGAGCTCCGGCAGCGCCTGATGGCGACGGCGGGGATCGGCGTCTCCACCGCCCGGCAGCCGGGGGACCCCGCGTGGCAGGTGAACGGACCCTTGATCAACGCTGCGGCTACCGTGTTCACGAGCGAAAAGGGCATGAGCTGGGCGCTCCTCGCTCGGCTCGCCTACGGAAACAATTTCTCGGGCAGCCGGATCTCGGACGGGGACCTGGGCGCGGGGATCGGGCTGAACGCCGTCGGGATCTCGCTCATGCCGTTCATCGGCGTGGGCTACGGGAACATGGTCGGGGTCCTCCCCGTGCCATCCGCTCCGCAGGTCGAGTACGGGCTGCGGCTCGGTTTTGCGCCTCCTGCGCCGCTCGCGGTCGACCTGACCTACACGAAGACGGGGCGGGGCTCGAAGCTCGTGTCCGAGGAGGAGCGGCTGGACCTGCGGGTCGTCTACGTGCCGGTCTCGCTGACCCTGCGCTATTCGTCCTACCTTTCCCCGCAGGACAAGATCTACCAGTTCTTCACGGGCGCGAACCGGGTGGGGGCGGCCGTGTGGATCGTGGCGGGGGTGGGCATCTAGCGGTTTCGTCTGTGGGCGGCGCGCTCGGCGGGCAGCGCCGCCGAACCTGGAGTCGTACCGCGGCTCCAACGGGTGGTGGGCGGCCCAGCTCCCCGCTCGTCCCTCGGCCCGCCTCGGACGCCGTGCAAACGGCGACCGCGATGATCGCCGGCTGCGATGCGTTCCTCACGAACGATTCAGACCTCTCGCGTGTGTCGGAGATTCGGGTGATTCAGCTCGCAGGGATGCGTCGAGGCGGGCCTTTCTGCTGGGTGGGTGGCGGTTCAGGAAGCCCGCTGTGCAGACGGCGATGGGTGGCGCCGGCCCCGCGCGAACGTCGCTGACAGGTTGCGAGCCTGTCCGTCATGGAGGAGGTGCCGACTACAGCGGCTCCAGGCGCCACAGCCCGTGCGCGTCGGAGCCGATCAGGAAGTCGGGGCCGACGATGCGGAGCGGCCCGGCCACGACGTCGTCGACGCCCGAGCCGAGCTCGGTCCAGGTTCCGGACGACGGGTCGCGGCGGAACACGCCTCCACCTTCGCCCTCGGTCACTGCGAACACGACGCCGTCCGCGACGTCGAGGCCGTCGACCGCGACGTTCGCAGGCAGACCGGTGGACGCGTCCGCCCACGTGGCTCCACTGTCCGTCGAAGCGTACACGCCCGTGGTGCCCGGAGCCCAGGTGAACCCCGTCACCGCGGCGTAGTACACCCCGTCGAGATCCGCGAAGTCACCCACGGTCGAGGTGTACCCGGCGGAGGGCAGGCCGCTGGTGAGCGTCCACGTGTCCCCGGCGTCCGTCGAGCGCCACGTTCCGCCGTACCAGGTGGACATGAACACGACACCGTCGAAGACGCGCAACGAGTACACCGGGTAGTAGTAGGGCTGGCCCGACGAGGCCGTGCCCCACTGCGTCAGGCCGTGGTTCGCGATCGACCAGGTGGCACCCCCGTCGGTCGAGCGGGCGACGCCGCCGCCGGTCTCTGTGAAGCTCGACCGCACAAGCTCCGTGCTGGAGCCCAGGCCCGCGAACCACGTGGCGCCCGCGCCATCGATCGCGGCCACCTCGCGGTATTGTGTCCCCGCCGTGCCGTTGTAGGTGGGAAACCCGCTGTTCGCCTCGGCCCAGGTGCCCCCGGCGTCGATCGACAGGAGCACGCCCGCCTGGTTCGTCCCGACGAACATGCTGGCGTCGTCGCCGCCGATGCAACTCGCGGTCACGCCGTCGGCCAGCGCGAGATCGACTGTCGTCCAGGCCCCGGTCGAGAGGTCCAGCTGGAACACCTCACCGTAGCCGGACGTCGTGAGCGCGAGGCCGTCGGCGAACGCCAGTGAGGTGGGCGAGCTGGCGGTGAGGCCGACCACCGGATCCCAGGCGGCGCCGTCCGTGGAGCGGAGTACGCCCTCGCCGACCGTTCCGACCAGCAGCGCATCGGTGGGTGCGGTCACGACGGTCGCGTACTGCGACCACCCGTCGGGCACCCCAGCGGAGGACCAGCTCGCGCCGCCGTCGGTGCTCACGACCACCCCGCCGCCGAGCACGCTCGCGTACACGTCGCCGCCCCACGGCACGAACGCGCGAACGTCGCCGGGGCTGGCGGCCGCTGACCAGTGGGCCCCGTCGTCATCCGACACGTACAGGGCGCTGTTGCTCGCGAGGTACACGCGGCCGTCGATGCGTCGGATCGCGGACCATGCCGCGAAGGGCAGCCCGCTCGACCGGTTGGCGAACGAGCCCCCGGAGTCGGCGCTGTAGTACACGCTGCCGGTGACGGTGGCGCCGAACACCTCGGCACCGTCGACGAACAAGGTGTGCAGCCCGTCGGCGGGACCGAGGCGCGTCCACCCGGCGCCGTCCCAGCGAAACAGGTTCTGGGTGGCCTGGCTGTTGATGCCGAACACCGTGATGCCGTCGGAGGCGATGGCGTCGAGCCACACGGCACCGACGATGCCGCCTGTCTGGACGGCCCATGTGGCGCCAAGATCGGTGGAGACGTACGGACCGTAGTAGGTGCTCGCGACCCAGGCGCCGGAGGATTGCGCAACCGCGAGGATGCGGCTGTGCGAGAGGGTGCTGTCCGCGCTGGGTGCGAACGTGGAGCCGGCGTCGGACGACTGCCACAGGCCCGCGAACCCCGCGACCAGCACGTCGTCGTCGAGGGCCGACGCACCGAGGACGTAGCCGCCCACCGGGCCGCCGAGGTCGACGAACGTGCCGTCGACCACGCCGGCCCACGGGCCGGTGTCGGCGCCCGTGTCGGTGTCGGTGTCCGCGTCGGTGTCGGTGTCGGTGTCGGTGTCGGTGTCCGCGTCGGTGTCCGCGTCGGTGTCGGTGTCGGTGTCCGTGTCCGTGTCCGTGTCCGAATCCGTGTCCGAATCCGTGTCCGCGTCGGTGTCAACGCTGTCGACAACAGGGCCCGTGTCCTCCTTGCCGCCCGCAGCGGGCTGGCAGGCGGGGAGAAGCGGCGCAGCACAGGCCGCCAGCAGCAGGAGAGAGGGGCGCATGGGCTCCGTCGGGTTGCGGGAGTGTAGCGTTCTGCCTCAGGAACCGCTCGCGGGGGAGCCGCTCCCGGTGCGCGCGTTCGCAGACGCTGGGGTCAAGCTGCCGGAGGTGGACCCGTCCCACGTGATGGCCGCAGAGACAAAGCGACGGGAGGGCGGGACCGAACCGGTAGAATCTCGTCGGCCAGGACACAAGCCCCTCGGCAGCCGCCTCCGCCCCCCGACCATGGGTTGGCCGGAAAATGACCCAACCGCAAGACACACACCGCGCTAACCCGCGCCCATGAACGCAAGACCCCACGGGCGCCTCGAGCGTTTCGGGTTCGCAGCGCTGGTGCTCCTCACGCTCTCGCCCGTCGTGATCCAGGGCTTGTGGCGCCCCCTCGCGCAGGCCTTCCACGGGGACGTCGACTGCCTCCGAGTGACCTGCTGTTCACTCGCAGTCGCAACTGCGGAGCTGCTCGCCCATGCGGCGACCGCGCAACGTCGCGAAAACCGGTGGCTTCCGGGAGCCCTCGCCGGCCTCGTCGCGCTGGCATGTGGCGGGGGGGTGGGACGGGACTCCGCCGCGATCGCCACGGCGACGGCCGCGCTGCTCGGGGTCGCGGCGTTCTGCGCAGCGCTCCTGCCCTGGCTCCTCGGCCGACTGCCCGCTGGGCTGGACGGGGCGGCCGCAGGGCGCAGGGGCATCACAGCGGTGCTCATCGTGCTCGGCGTTGCGACCGTCGCGGAGACCACGCGCCTTGGCGTGTTCATGGGAGATGCTTCGCACCCGGAGTTCTCCACCCTCCCGGACATGCCGTTCCTCGTGCATCACTCCTGCCTGACGGCCTACGTCGAGGGCGCGGGGCTCGCGACAGAGGGGGTGGACAACCTCTACGACATGGCGCGCTGGCCCGACCTGAACGGGACGCCGCGCTCCGAGGCGTACGCAGGGCGCTACGCCCCGTTCGGGCTGGACGCGTTCGCCTATCCTCCTCCGTTTCTCCTGCTGCCTCGCCTGCTCATCTCGTGGCTGGGAACCTTCGCCTCGCAACGCGCGGTATGGTTCACGGCCAATGGCCTGTTCGTCGCTGCCGGGTTGGGGATCGTCGCAGCCTGGCTCGGCGGGCGAGCCGGCCAGCGCGCGCTGCTCCTCGCCCCACTCATCTGGATCAGCCCTCCGACGCTCGCCACCCTCCAGGTGGGGAACATCCATCTCGCGGTGATGGTGGCCGCAATGCTCGCGCTCGTCGCATTCGAGAGCCGGCGCCCCGCCCTGGGCGGGGCGCTGCTCGCCTTCGCGGTCGTCGCGAAGATCTCCCCAGGTCTCCTGCTCCTCGTACTTCTCCTCCGGGGTCGCATCCGGGAGGTGCTGTGGACGGCTGGGTTCATGCTCGTCTTCGTCGTGCTGGCCCTGCTCGTCTTCGGTGACGGCCCGTTCATCGCATTCGTGTCGTACGAGCTGCCGCGTCTGAGCTCCGGCGAGGCGCTCACCTTCCTCGCGGGCCCCGAGAGCATCCCGATCAACCTCGCCCCCTTCGGCATCCCGTTCAAGCTCGCGTTTCTCGGCGTACCCGTGGGTGATCCGTGGGGGACCGCACGCCTCGTGAGCCAGGGGTACACCGTCATCATCGTGGTGCTGACAGCGGCCGCTGCGCGCACGGACAACGGCCCCCGGGCGACAGCCCAGATGTGGGCCGCCGTGCTGGTCCTGGCGTCGCTACGGAGCCCCCTCGCCCCAGGCTACGTGAGCTTTGCCCTGCTCTGGCTCCTGTCCATCCGGGCGATCGAGATTCGTGGCGTCGCTCAGATCCTGGGGATGGCGGCGACATGGGCCCTGCTCGTGGTGGTCCCACCGCTCGGGCCCGAGCATCTGGTGATGTACTCGCTGCTCCAGCAGTGCCTGGTCCTCGGCCTTGCCATGCACTTCCTCGTTCGACAGCCGAGCGCGGAGGCCCCCCTCGCCGGATCGGTCCCGCAGCCCGGCTGAACCTGGCCGGGGCCCGGAGCGGTCAGCCGGGCTACCTGAGCACGGATCGGCCCCTTCCAGGCCGGATCAACGAGGAGCCTTGGACACCGAAAAACTGAAGATTCTGCTCCAGATCGTCGAGAGCGGCTCCATTCAGGGTGCCGCCCGGTCCCTCGGTGTCAACCGGTCCTTGCTCCGTCGCAGCCTCGATGGACTGGAGCTGGAGATCGGGGCGCCCCTCGTTCATCGCGACGCAACGGGAGTGCGTCTGACCGCCGCCGGGGCCCTGGTCGTGGAGCAGGGTCGGCCACTCCTGGAGGCAACGCGACAGCTGGTGGAGAGCGCCCGGGCATCCGCAGGCGAGGCGGTGGGCACCCTGCGCGTCATCGAGCCCGTAGGGTTGCCACTGGCGATGCACGCCCAGCTCATCCTGACAGCACACCTCGTCCTCCCCGGCCAGCGGCTGGAGCTGCGGCACGTGGAGAACCCGATGGCCCACCTGCACGAGCCCTTCGAATTGATGCTCCACGAAGGCCCGCCGCCGGACCGGAACGCCTGGTTCTCCCGCGTCCTGATGCGGGTGCCACTCCGCCTCATCGCCTCGCGCGCCTACATCGAGCGGCGCGGGGCACCGCAGAACGTCACCGAACTGGCGAAGCACGACGTTCTGGGCTGGAAGCGGCCTGGGCACCGCGCGGAGGAGTGGCCGCTGCTCGCGGGCGGTACCGTGCCGGTGACGCCGTGGCTCTCGTCCGCGGACCCGCACCTTCTGGCTGCCGTGGCGATCCGGGGCGGAGGCATCCTCCTCGCCCCGCGCATCCTCGTCGAGGACGAGCCGGGTGCGGAACAGTGCGAGACGGTCCTCAAGGACGACGTCGGGGCCGATCTCGTGTTCCGCGTGACGACACCCTTTCCCGCTCGGGCGGACTCCCGGACCCGTGACACGCTCGAGTTGGTCCTCGAGCACCTTGAAGGCCTGCCCAAGAACTGAACGGCAGGCCGGCACCTCCCACACCGGGATTCGACCCACCACGGCATGGATGGTCGGTATTCGGCCAGCACATGGTCTTTCGGAGGCAAGCCTGCGTTTACCAGCCTGAAAGGCATGGTTTCAGAAACGCTCGCGATGGATGTCCAGATCGACATCCGCCGTATGACGGACCCGAGCGCATATACGGCACGGGCCTCGAGCTTCGCGCCCGGCTGGAGATACCCCGCATGTTTCCCATCCTTTTCCTTCCGATCCTCCTCCTTGCCTGCAGCGGTGGGAAGGCGCCGTCCCCGACCGACGCGGACGCCGACGGCTGGGACGCCAGCGTCGACTGCGACGACACGAATCCCGATGTGCACCCGAACGCCGACGAGCGCTGCGACGGCGTCGATGACAACTGCGACGGAACCGTGGACGAAAATCCGATCGATGCCTCGATCTGGTACCCCGACGGGGACGGCGACGGCTTCGGCAGTGACGAGGGAAGCGTGGTGGCGTGCGAAAGCCCAGGCGGGAGCGTGGCGACCGGCGGCGACTGCGACGACGTGGATCCTGGCGTTCATCCCGGGGCCGACGAGAGCGACTGCGCCGACCCGAAGGACTACAATTGCGATGGCTCCGCGGGTGGCGAGGACCTCGACGGGGACGGCACGGTCGCGTGTGAGGACTGCAACGACGCCGATCCCGCCGTGAACCCGTTCGCCTCCGAGGTCTGCAACGGCGCGGACGATGACTGCGATGGCCTGGTCGATGGGGCGGACGACAGCCTCGACGTGGCGACGACGAGCGCTTTCTACGCCGACGCCGACGCCGACGGCTACGGCGCGGGCGATCCGGTCGCGGCCTGCTCGGCCCCGAGCGGTACCGTGTCGAACGCGGAGGACTGCGACGACGCCTCCCCGGAGGTGAACCCGGCGGCGACCGAGATCTGCGATGGCATCGACGACGACTGCGATGGCGCTGTCGACGACGCCGACAGCAGCCTCGATCTCGCGACCACGGGTGTCTACTACACCGACGCGGACGATGACGGCTACGGTGCGGGCAGCGCGGTGCGCACCTGCTCGGAGCCCGACGGCACTGTGATCCTGGACGGAGACTGCGACGACTCCGACCACGCCCTCTCGCCGAGCGCGGTCGAGTCCTGCGATGGCATCGACAACGACTGCGACGGGCTCGCGGACGACGCCGATCCCGACGTCGCCGCGACGACCACCTGGAACCTCGATCACGACGGCGATGGCTTCGGCGGCGGCCGGTTCGAGTGGACGAGCTGTGAAGCGCCTCTCGGCTACGTGGCGGACGCGACCGACTGCGACGATGCGCGCGCCGATGTCTCCCCCGCTGGAACCGAGGTGTGCGACGCAAGAGACGTGGACGAGGACTGCGACGGCCTTTCGGACGATGCCGACCCGAGCGTGGACCCGGCCGGGCAGTCCGAGCGGTACGCGGATGCCGACGGCGACGGCTTCGGAGACGCCGCTACCGCCGCCCTGACCTGCGAAGCGCGCGCTGGGACCACGGTCGACGCCACTGACTGCGACGACAGCAACGCGGCGGTGTCCCCCGGCGGGACAGAGGCGTGTGACGACGTGGACAACGACTGCGACGGCCTTGTGGACTGGGGGCACCGGGTCCCCAGCGACTACGCCGGGGTGCAGGAGGCGGTCGACGCCGTGGCAGACGGCGACACCGTCTGCGTCGAGGCCGGGACATACGCCGGTGGGCTCGACATCGAGGATCGCAGCGTGACCATCCAGGGAACGTACGGATCGGCGGTGACCACCCTCGACGGAGGGGGCGAGGGCTCGGTCGTGTATCTCTCCGGGGATGCAGGCACCGGGAGCGCGCTCGTCGGCCTGACGGTCACAGGCGGCGGTGGGGACGTCGGCACGGGGATGTGGCTCGACTATGCGAACGTCGCGCTTCGCGATGTCGTGATCACCGGGAACACCTGCGACTCGTTCGGGTGTGAGGGCGTCGGGATGTACGCGGAGTACAGCACCGTCACCCTCGACCAGGTGGACATCCGGGGGAACGTGGCGACAGCGTGGTTTGCATACGGGGCCGGCGCCTACTTCTACGCCTCCGACGCCACCGTCACCGACACCCACTTCGACGGAAACCAGACCGACGTGACCTACCTCGCGGTCGGCACGGGCGTCGAACTCGAGGAGTCGACGGTCTCCTTCACGGATGTCACCATCGACGACAACGCGTCCGTGGCCAGCGGAGCGTCCTCCTACATATACGGGGCGCTCAACCTCACCTCGGGTACGCTCGAGGCGTACGGGTTGTCGGTGTCCGGCAACACCGCGACGGGGTTCGGGGTCGCCGCTGGGGGGTACTTCGAAGGCGACCAGGTCACCCTCGCGAACGCCGCGTTCATCGCGAACGAGTCCGACGCGACCTATGTCGACGCTGCGGGCGCCGAGTTCTACGGAGACAGCGACCTGACGAACGTGATCGTCGCAGGCAATCGGGCGACCGGCGAAGGGGTCACGACGGCCGGCTTGCTCCTCGGCTATTACACCTATGACCTTGAAAACGTCACGATCGTGGGCAACGCGGTCACCGCCACCGGCACCGACGGCGAGATGGTGACCTACGCCGCGGGGCTGGTGTCCTTGTACGGTGAGTCGACCCTGAACAACGTCACCGTCACGGGGAACACCGTGACCTCCGCCGGCACGGTGGAGACGGGGGGCGTGTACTTCGACCCCGACGACGATGTCGTCACGTACGTCAACAGTTGGGGCAACGACGTTTCCGACTGGAGCACCGACGTCACCGGGGTGGACGGCAACCTCTCGGTGGACCCGCTCTACACCGACATCACCTCGTCGGATCCCACCGCCTGGGACCTGACGCTGCAGGCTGGCTCGCCGCTCATCGACGTGGGGGATCCCGCGATCCTCGATGCCGACGGCAGTCAGTCCGACATCGGCGCCTGGGGTGGTCCCGGCGCGAGTGACTGGTAGACCCTGGAGATCCCCATGTTTCGCTACCTCCTCCCCCTTTTCCTCCTCGCTTGCACCGGGGCCGAGACCACCGCGGACGTCGACGCGGACGGCGACGGCTGGTCCACCGCCTACGACTGCGACGACGCCTCGCCGGACATCCACCCGAACGCCGCGGAGGTGTGCGACGGCGTCGACCAGGACTGCGACGGCGAGATCGATGAAGACTCCACCGACGCGCCCACCTGGTTCGTCGATGCCGACGGGGACGGCTACGGCGATCCCGACAACACGCAAGCCGCGTGCACCGCGCCGGATGGCGCGGTCGCCACGGGCGACGATTGCAACGACGCCGATGCGCTCTTCCACCCCGGCGCCGACGAGTCCGACTGCGCCGACCTCTCGGACTACAACTGCGACGGCTCGGTGGACTACACCGACGCGGACAACGACGGCTTCGCTGCCTGCGCGGACTGTGACGACGCCGACCCCGGCGTGAACCCGGCCGCACCCGAGACCTGCGACGGGGTCGACGAAGACTGCGACGGAGCCATCGACGAGGATCCCATCGACGGGAGCAACTGGTTTACCGACGCCGATGGGGACGGCGAAGGAGCAGGCGCCGCCATCGTCGCATGCGGCGTCCCGGAAGGCGCGGCGGCCAGCAGCTCAGACTGCGACGACCTCGCTGCGGCCGTCCACACCGGTGCAACCGAGACCTGCAACGCTGTCGATGATGACTGCGACGGCGGCATCGACGAGGACGCGATCGACGCCACGGCCTGGTACGCCGACGCCGACGAGGACGGCTTCGGGGCGGGCAGCGCCACGATGGCGTGCGCGGCGGCCACGGGCCTCGTCGCGGACGACACCGATTGCGACGACACGATCGCGGGCGTGAACCCCGGCGCCACCGAGGTTTGCGACGGGATCGACGACGACTGCGATGGCGCGATCGACGACGGCGACGACAGCCTCGACCCGGCGAGCCGCACGCTCTGGACCCCGGACTACGATGGCGACGGCTACGGCGACGCGAGCGACGTGCACGGCTGGAATGCCTGCGAAGCGCCGTCCGGCTACCTCGCCGACGGGAGCGACTGCGACGACGAGGACGCCGCGATCAACCCGGGCGCCGCCGAGGTGTGCGACCCGGGGGACGTCGATGAGAACTGTGACGGCCTCGCGGACGACGCGAGCGCGGACCCCTCGACGATGAGCTCCTGGTACACCGACGTGGACGCCGATGGCTACGGCGCGGGCACGGCGACGCTCGCCTGCGGCGTGGCGGGCGCGAGCCTGCTCGACACCGACTGTGACGACAGCGACCCCGCTGTCAACCCCGGCGAGACGGAGGTGTGTGACCCGTTCGACACGGACGAAGACTGCGACGGGAGCTTCGAACCCCAGGTGACGGTCTACACCGACTCGGACGGCGACGGATACGGCGCGGAGGGGTCGACCGGTGCGCTCGGCTGCGTCGGCGCCGGGCTCGGTGCGACCGCGGACGACTGCGACGACGCGGACCACGCCGTGCACCCGGACGCCGCCGAGCTGTGCGACGCCGTCGACTCCGACTGCGACGGAACCGACTTCTTCGACGAGGACTTCTCGACGGCGGTGCCCGATACCGTTCTCTCCATCAATGGCGACGCCACGCAGGACGTGACGCGCGGTGTGCTGACTCTCACAGCCGACTATGGCAACCAGCACGGATCCGCCGGCCTCATCCAGCGCGTTCCCGCGGACTACTGGTACGCCTCGATGGACTTCGAGATCGGCGGCACCAACGGCGCCGACGGGATGACCTTGTACTTCCTCGACGAGCCGGACCCTGCTGTAGTCTCGACGGACGGCGGGGGGAGCGGCCTCTCGGTATACGGACTCCGGGGCTACGCTGTCGAAATCGACACGTTCGGGAGCGACGATGGCTTCGAAGAGCCGCACATCGCGCTCGTCGAGACCTCGGACATGAGCGCCATCGACGGCGTGGAGACCGGCGACCTGCGCGGGGACGGGCTGCACACCCTCGACGTGAGCTTCGCCTCCGGCCTCGTGGACGTGTGGTTGGACGGTTCCTTCCTGTTCGAGGCCCAGATCCCGGACTACACCGCCACCGACGTGCTGATCGGCGTGTCCGGCGCCACGGGCGGCCTGTCCGAGGAGCACGACGTGGACGCGTTGTTCGTCACCTGCGAGCCCTGAGCCCGGGCGAGCGGATCACGCGCTGGCGTCGCCGCGGGGCGTGATGAACCCGGATCAAGGGCCCGCGTCGATTCATCGGGCCGTTGCAGTGCGTTCAGCCTGTCGCAGTCGTCGCTGGACCTGACCTCCGCGAACCTCGTCGACCCCGGCCCGCCGGGTGTCGCCGAGGTTCGCGATGGCCTCGGGCCAGGCCCCGCCCGCCGCCGTCATCTGACACCCTCCCCCAAAACCAACACCCCCGTCATTCCCGACGAGTCCGTCAACTATACAGGTATTTCGGTCATTTTTCGCACGACACCCCTTGCCGTGCTCCCCGACCGCACATAGCATCCCCGGGCATGCACACAACCTACGCACTCGGCATCGATGTCGGCTCCACCACGGTGAAGGCCGTCGTCATGGACCCCGCGACGTTCGAGATCCTCTGGTCGGACTACCAGCGCCACGAGACGCGGCAGCCGGAGAAGACCCTGGAATTCCTGGTCCGCATCGGCCACGCGTTCCCCGAAGCGACCTTTCGCGTGTTCCTGACAGGCTCCGGGGCGAGCCCGCTGTGCGGTCCCATCGGCGCCCGCTTCGTGCAGGAGGTCAACGCCGTGACGCTCGCGGTGGAGAAGCTGCACCCCGACGTGGGCAGCGTGATCGAGCTCGGTGGGCAGGATGCCAAGATCATCATGTTCCGCGAGAACGACAAGACCGGCGAGAAGCAGGCCTCGACCTCGATGAACGACAAGTGCGCCTCGGGCACCGGGGCCACGATCGACAAGTGCATGCTCAAGGTCGGGATGGCCCCCGAGGTCGTCCGCGCGATCACGTTCGACCCGCTGCGGCTCCACCACGTCGCGGCGAAGTGCGGCGTGTTCGCCGAGACCGACATCGTCAACCTGGTCAAGTCGGGCATCCCCGGCGACCAGATCATGAACTCGCTGGCGGACGCGATCGTCCACCAGAACCTCGCGGTGCTCACCCGCGGAAACACGCTCCGGCACAAGGTGCTGCTGCTCGGCGGGCCCAACACCTACCTCCCGTTCCTCGTCGCCTGCTGGCGCAAGCGCATCCCCGAGACCTGGGTCGAGCGTGGCCATGCGTGGCCCGCAGACATCCCGATCGAGGAGCTGATCTTCGTGCCCGACAACGCGCAGTACTACGCGGCGTTCGGCGCGGTCGTGTACGGGCTGACTGAGGACGTGTACGTGGAGTACCGGGGGCTCGATGGGCTCAAGGACTACATGCTGAACGGCCGCGCCGCGCGGCTGGGCGCGTCTGCAGGCTCGCCGCTCCTGCGGGAGGATGACGACCTCGAAGTGTTCACCGCCGAGTACAAGGTCCCGAAGTTCGTCTCGCCGACCCTGGCCCCCGGCCAGGTGGTGCGCGCGGTGATCGGCATGGACGGTGGGTCCACGTCGTCCAAGGCCGTGCTGGTCGACGAGAGCGGGACCATCATCCGCAAGGAGTACCAGCTCTCGAAGGGCAATCCGATCCAGGACACCAAGGAGATCCTGGCGCGCCTGCAGGCCTGGGTGACCGACCAGGGCGCGACCCTCGACGTGATCGGGTTCGGCGCCACGGGCTACGCCGCAGACGTGCTGCAGGAGGCTGTCCGCAGCGACGTGAACATCGTCGAGACCGTCGCCCACATGATGAGCGCCGTGCGTTTCGTGCCCGACGCGGATGTCATCTGCGACATCGGCGGGCAGGACATCAAGGTGCTGATGCTGGAGCACGGCGACATCAAGAACTTCCGGCTCTCCAACCAGTGTTCTGCCGGGAACGGCATGCTGCTGCAGGCGATGGCGGACCAGTTCGGCCTGCCCGTCCAGGACTACGCCGAGGTCGCCTTCGGCGCGAAGCTCGCCCCGAAGTTCAGCTACGGCTGCGCCGTGTTCCTCGACACCGATCGGGTGAACTTCCAGAAGGAGGGGTTCACCAAGGAGGAGCTGCTGGCCGGGCTGGCGCAGGTGTTGCCCAAGAACGTGTGGCAGTACGTCGTGCAGATCCCGCGCATGGCGGAGCTGGGCAAGGTCTTCGTTTTGCAGGGCGGCACCCAACACAACCTGGCCGCGGTGAAGTCGCAGGTGGACTACATCAAGGATCGGGTTCCCGGCGCCATCGTGAAGGTGCACCCGCACACCGGCGAGGCGGGCGCCATCGGCGCTGCGTTCGAGACGCTGCGCGTGGTCACCCGAAAGGGCTCCACCCGCTTCATCGGGATGGAGCAGGCGATCGCGCTCACGTACACGAGCACGAACGACGAGTCGACCAAGTGCACGTTCTGTCCGAACAACTGCTCGCGCACCTTCATCGACACGGTCACGCCGCACGGCGACACGAGCCGCTACATCTCGGGCTTCTCCTGCGAGAAGGGGACGGTGGAGAGCAAGGACGCGCTCAAGGTGCTGGCGAGGAAGCAGAACGATCTGAAGCGCCGGTTCCCGAACCTGGTGGAGGAGGAGAGCCGCATGGCCTTCGCCCACTTCTACGAACCGGCGCCGATGCCGGCGGCGAGCACGTTCATCACAGACGTCGAGGTGCGCAAGGGGCTGCTCGGGCGCATCCAGCGCCGGGCGGTGGGGCGAAGGTTCGAGCGCTCCAGCGCCGAGTGGCAGCAGTACCGCAAGGAGACGCGGGTCGGCATCCCGCGCGTGCTCAACATCTACCAGACAGGCCCGTTGTTCCGCACGTTCTTCGAGGCCGCCGGCGTCCCGAAGGAGAACGTGATCTTCTCGGACCAGACGACCGAGGAGATGTGGGTCGAGGGCGGAAAGTACGGCAGCATCGACCCCTGCTACCCGTCCAAGGTCACGCAGGCGCACATCCACAACCTCATCTTCCACAAGCACGAGAAGCAGGAGGGCGCGGCGCGCACCGGCCCGCTCGACTTCATCTTCTTCCCGTGCCTCACGCACATCCCGAGCCACGTCTCCAACGTCATGGACACCGCCTCATGCCCGATCGTGGCGGGCGCGCCGAACGTGATGAAGGCGGCGTTCACGAAGGAGATCGACTTCTTCAAGCGCGCGGGGATCGAGTACGTGGACCCGGCGCTCACGCTCGTCGAGCACAACCTGTTCCGCGATCAGATGTTCCGGGCGTGGGGCGCGCGGTTGGGGCTCACCCGGGACGAGTGCGACCACGCCTGCGTCGAAGGCTTCAAGGCGCTCGACGCCTTTGACCGCGCGATGCAGGAGAAGGGGAAGCACATCCTCGAGACGGTCGAGCGCGAGAACCGCGTGGCGATCCTCACGATCGGGCGCCCGTACCACAGCGATCCCGGCCTGAACCACGGCATCCCGGACGAGTTCCAGGTGCTCGGCTACCCGATCCTGTCGATGCGCAGCATCCCCAAGGACCCCGCCTGGCTGCACCGGTTCTTCAAGGACGATCTTGACTCCGGGCGCATCGAGGACGTGTTCGACGTCCGCGACGTGTGGCCGGAGAATTTCTCGGCCAACTCGGTGCAGAAGGTGTGGGCGACCAAGTTTGCGGCCCACCATCCCAACGTGGTGGTGCTGGATCTCTCGAGCTTCAAGTGCGGCCACGACGCGCCCACCTACGGGCTGATCGACAGCATCATCAAGTCCAGCCAGACGCCCTACTCCGCGCTGCACGACATCGACGCCAACAAGCCCGGGGGATCGATCAAGATCCGCGTGAAGACCTACGCCCACCGGCTCGCCCTGTTCGAAGAAGAGCTGGCGGACGAGAAGGCGAAGAGGTCGGAGCTGGACCGCCGGGTGGCGGCGAAGCGCGCGGAGCTGATGGCGCGAAAGTACGGCGCGCTGACGACGCACGAGCCGGTCGTCCACTCGCCTCCGATGCACGCGGCGCAGCACGCGCAGCCGCATGCGTCGGTCGAGCTGGTGCCTGCGAAGTGAAGCAAGAACTGGTGCATGCCCGGTCTCCGGTCTGTGTGGGGGCGAGCCCCCACGCCGGTTCCCGGTCTCCGGTCTGTGTGGGGGCGAGCCCCCACGCCGGTTCCCGGTCTCCGGTCT
>CAIQVJ010000010.1 GCA_903875225.1 uncultured Pseudomonadota bacterium | reverse complement strand
GAGATCGACTATCGAGTCTCGAAGGTCGAGATTCGCCGATCGAGACTCGACGCTCGAGAGTCGATCTCGGACAACGACGGCCTCGAACCGCTACGTTGAGCAGCGATCCTGTTTAGTTCCCCAGGAACCCGTACTTCCAGTCGGTGGGGGGCACGAAGGTCTCCTTGATGGTGCGCGGGGAGATCCAGCGCAGGAGGTTGTGCGGGGCGCCGGCCTTGTCGTTGGTGCCGCTGGCCCGTCCGCCGCCGAACGGCTGCTGGCCGACCACTGCACCCGTGGGCTTGTCGTTCACGTAGAAGTTGCCCGCCGCCCCGCGCAGGGACTGCGTCGCCTCCGCGATCGCATACCGGTCCCGGGCGAAGATCGCGCCGGTGAGCGCGTAGGGGCTCGTCTGGTCCACGAGCCGGAGCGTGTGCCGCCACTGGTCCTCGGGGTAGACGAACACCGAGACGATGGGCCCGAAGATCTCCTCCGACATCAGGCGCGAGGTGGGGTCTGCAACCCGAACCAGCGTAGGCTCGATGTACCAGCCCTCCTTGGCATGTCCGTGCCCGCCCGCCACGATCTCCTCGGCCTGCGCGAGCCCGAGGTACTGGGAGTGGCGCTTGAAAGCCCGCTCGTCGATGACGGCGGAGACGAAGTTGCTGAAGTCGCGCGGGTCACCCTGCTTGATCTCGGCGAGCATGGCCCGGCAGCGCTCACGCACCTCCGGCCAGAGGTTGTCCGGCACGTAGATCCGGCTGGCGGCGGAGCACTTCTGGCCCTGGTATTCGTAGCCGCCGCGGATGATGGCCACGGCCAGCGCCACGGGGTCAGCCGAGGGGTGGGCCGCGATGAAGTCCTTCCCGCCCGTCTCACCGACGATGCGCGGGTATTGCTTGTAGTTCGCGATGTTCTCGCCGACGGTGCGCCACATGGACTGGAACACCCCGGTGGAGCCCGTGAAGTGGATGCCGCCCAGCTCGGGCCGCAGGAGGACGGGCGTGGCGATCTCGCCGCCGCGGCCCCACAGCACGTTGATGACTCCGTCGGGCAGGCCTGCCGCGCGCAGGAGCCGCACCAACTGCCAGCACGAGAGCGCCGAGGTCGTCGCGGGCTTCCAGATCACCGTGTTGCCCGCGAGCGCGGGGGCTGTCGGCAGGTTCCCGGCGATCGAGGTGAAGTTGAACGGGGTGACCGCGAAGACGAAGCCGTCCAGCGGGCGGTGCTCCAGGCGGTTCCAGCAGCCCGGGGAGTTCTCGGGGGGCTGGTCGGCCAGGATCTCCCGGTAGTAGTGGCAGTTGAACCGCCAGAAGTCGGCGAGTTCGCAGGCGGAGTCGATCTCGGCCTGGTGCACGGTCTTGGCCTGGCCGAGCATCGTCGCCGCGTTCACCTTGTCGCGGAAGGGTCCGGAGAGCAGGTCGGCGGCCTTCAGGAACACGCCCACGCGTGCCTCCCAGGGCAGGTTCGACCACTCGGCGCGCGCCTCCTCACCCGAACGGATCGCGCGCTCCAGCTCTGCGGGCCCCGCGAGGTGCACGTTGGCGACCACGTGGGAGTGGGCGCTCGGCATCGTCACCGCGATCGTGTTCCCCGTGTACACGTCCACGCCGTCGATCACGCAGGGGATCTCGACGACCTCCGCTGCCTGGATGGCGAGCTCACGCTGGATGCTCGCCCGCTCGGCCGACCCGGGCAGGTAGCCGCGAACGGTCTCGTTGATGGGACGGGGGACGGATGGGACGCTGATGCTCATGGGGCCGACTATCAAGGATCCGGCGGGGTCGGGAGGGGCGTGGGAAGAGGGTGGACAACCGTTGTTGGAGGGTCCATACCGTTCTGTAGGGCTCAAACAACCGTACAAGGATCCCCATGTCCACCTCCGCCGCGCGCATCGAGCTCCGGGTCAAGCCGGGGGCTTCGACGGCGTGGCGTCGTTCAGCGCGGTTCCCCGCCGTCGTCCGGCGTGGGCCCGTCCACAGTCTGGTCCCCGCCATCGAGCCCGAGGTCTTCGGGCCCGACATCGAAGTTCACTGGTGCGAAAGCTGCAATCGCCCATTCCGTCTCGGCGCAGAGGCGGCCGAATGACCTGCCTCGCCAGGCCCAGCAGAAGATATGCACCGGGATCGCGACCACCCCAGCGCACCAGGCCGCCGAGATGTACGACGGGGCGAGCCCGAGCCGGTGTACGAGGGCGGCCAGGAGCGGCGGCCCGAAAAACAGGCCCACGTCAATGGCTTCGGCGAGGCGCCGTTGCCACGGCGGCCCGACTCGGGGTGCGCGTTTGCGGGCATGTGGCCAATGGTGGTGATGCATCGTGGACTCCAATGCACAGGCTCATGGCAAGCTCCGTGCCTTGGAAGAAACAAAGGCAGAACCGTGAGGGTGGTGCCGCGCCTGACGGACGTCCGTCAGCTCGCGCAGATGCTCAGCGGCGTCCCACCGCCAACGCTTTCGGCGGGACGAAGAGCTCGCGGAGACGGCCCAGGAGGGTGTGCCCGGCCAGCGTGGTGCTCACCGACAGGCCCTTCAGGTTCCTTCTGGTATGGGGCCCCGCGGCGGGCCCGGGTCTCAGGCGCGGCGGCGCCGCCTCCTCGCCAGGCCGGCGATGCCGACGAGCGCGCTGACCGTCGCCATCCCCCCGGGGGCGCTGCCGGTCGGCGCGTTCGCACAGCCGCATCCAGCCTTCTCTGCGGCCGGGTCCTCCGCGTTCCCGACCCCGCTGTCCGGGGCCCCGACCCCGTCGTAGCCGTCGCAGTCCTGGTCCACCCCGTCCCCTGGCACCTCGACTGCGTCCGGGTTGGCTTCGGGGTCCGCGTCGTCACAGTCCGCCAACGTGCCGGCGGCGTAGCCCGGGGGCGGATCACACGCGAGCACCCAGACCAGGGGGTCGACGAACCCGTCGCTGTCGGCGTCGGCGTACCAGACGGCCGCGTCGGTGGCGTTGACGTCTACGGCGCCGTCACAATCGTCGTCCACGCCATTGCACACCTCCACGGCGCCTGGATTGGCCTCCCCGTTCCCGTCGTCGCAGTCCTCGCAGGCCGCATACCCGTCGGTGTCCTGATCGGCGTACTGCGTGGACCCGTCGCAGTTGTAGTCGGTGGGGTCCATGCAGTCCGACTCTTCCGCGCCGGGGTGCACGTCGCGCCGCGTGTCGTCGCAGTCCCCGTCCGGGGCAGAAGCAAGCGCCTCTCCCGCACCGTCGCATCTCGCGGCGCCGGAGACCGTGTCACTCGATCGATAGCCGTCGTCGTCGTGGTCGACGTAGCAGACCTCGGCGCCGTCACAGTCTTCATCGACACCATCCCCGACGATGTCCGTCGCACCCGGAAACGTGCTCGCATCGCTGTCGTCGCAATCGGTGTCGTCGGGAACATACCTGCTCGTGCCCTCACACCGCTGGACGGCCGATCCAGCACCGTAGCCATCGCCGTCCGCGTCGACGTAGAAGGCAGTCTGTCCCGTCACGGACGGGTCAGCGTCGTTGGAGAGTCCGTCGCAGTTCTCGTCGACGTTGCCGGCATCGCACACCTCGTCGGCACCGGGGTTCACGGCGGACTGCGAGTCGTCACAGTCCGTGGCGTCCGTCACGAACTCTGCAGGGGCCGAGCACGCCATGACGCTGCTGGCCACCTCTCCGTAGCCATCCCCATCCAGATCGGCGTAGAACGTGGACTGTCCAGTCACGGACGGGTCAGCGTCGTTGGAGAGTCCGTCGCAGTCCTCGTCGACGTTCCCGGCGTCGCAAACCTCGTCGGCACCGGGGTTCACGGCGGACTGCGAGTCGTCACAGTCCGTGGCGTCCGTCACGAACTCTGCAGGGGCCG
>CAIQVJ010000009.1 GCA_903875225.1 uncultured Pseudomonadota bacterium | reverse complement strand
CGGTTGCGTTTTGAAACCGTTCGCAAGGGGCGAGGCGCCGCCCTGCGAGAACGGTTGCGTTTTGAACCGTTCGCCAGGGGCGAGGCGCCGCCCTGCGAGAACGGTTGCGTTTTGAAACCGTTCGCCAGGGGCGAGGCGCCGACCCGGACCGCCCGGGTCAGGAGGGGTTCCGGCCGCTCGATCAGGCTGCTACGCCCTCACTCGCAGTCGGGCCGCGTGGATCGCAGGTCTCTGCAACGAGCATCCGAAGCCTCGTCGAACACCACCGACGGATCGGCTCGCATCGCGGCCCCGACGTCACCGCACTGCGAGCTGAGATACACGCACGAGCAGTCGACCCGCGGGATCATGAGCTCGATGTCGTTGCATTCCACGCCGGCGTCTCCGTAGGCGCCCCACAGAGAGGCGTCGAGGTCCACGTCCAATGAGCGCCAGCACTCTGCTGCCGGGTCGTAGACGCTGGCCTGCGCGCGGACCGTGTCGCCGACCATCGTGGCGACGGCAAGGTCGGCGCCCGCATGGACTGCCGAGAGTCCGCCCCCCCTCACGATGTCGCGTTCAGCTCCGAGATCGGCTTCCGCAGGTGCCGCACGCCGCGCTTGAGCCCATCGATGGTCAACGGGAACATCTTGACGGTCGCGCCGATGGCGTTCACCGTCGGGTGATCCCAGAAGCGCTCCGGATCAGGGTTGAGCCAGATGCTCGCCGGGCACTTGCGCGCGAACTGCCGGATGTTCTCGAGGCCGTTCGGCCCCTCGTTGCCCCAGCCCGAGGAGAAGAGCTCCCAGGGAGCCATCGACGCATCGCCCACCCACACCACGCGGTGCTCCGGCGTGAGATCCCGCAGCACCTCGGAGGTGAGCTTGCGATCGAACGTGGCATAGTCCCGGTACAGGTACCGGTAGGGGCAGTTGTGGAAGTACCAGGACTCGAAGGTCTTGAACGTCTTGAGCTCGTTCGCGGCGGTGAAGAGCCGCGAGACCAGCGATGCGTGGGGCTCCATCGAACCCCCGGCATCCATGAGCAAGATCAACCGCATGCGGTTGATCCGCTCGGGCCGCTCGGCAAGCTCGATCTCGCCGGCGTTCTGGCAGGTCTTCTCGATGGTGAGCGGCAGGTCGAGCTTCTGCGAGCCCTCCCTCACGAAGTTCCTCAGGGCCCGCAGCGCGACCTTGAAGTCCCTCACGTCGAGGGTCATGTCAGTCCGGTAGCCCGCCCACTTGCGCTCCTCGGCCACAGCCACCGCCCCGCCACCACCCCCCTTCCCGCCCACCCGCACGCCGTTCGCGGACTTTCCGCTGTTCCCGAACGGGGAGCTCCCGCCGGTGCCGATCCAGTACTTCCCGCCGTCGTGGCGCTCCTTCTGCTCAGCGAGGCGCTTCTCGTACTCGCGCATCAGCTCTTCCATGCTCTCGAAGCCGGGGCCGACGTCGCCCTTGCCCTGCTTCGGGTCGTTGAGCGCGGCCTCCAGCCAGTCCGCGAGCTTCTTCTTGAAGTCCTCGGGGATCTCCATGCCGCGGAACGTGGCGGCGAACGCGATGTCGAAGGCGTCGAAGTGGGCTTCGTTGTGCACGAGCACCGTTCGCCCGAGGCGGTAGACGCCGTCGAGGTCGGTGGCGAGGCCGAGCTTGAGCCCCTGCAGGAACGTGAGCCACTCGCCGATCCCCACGCCGAGCTTCTGGGCGCGCAGGTTGAAGAGCAGCGAGAGCAACATCAGCTTCGCCCGCGCTTCGCCAGATCGAGGTCTGCCTCCTGCTTCAGGAGAACGCCCGCGAAGGGGAACTTCGCGGTGATGTCCTCCGGCGCCACGCCCATGCGCGAGAGCACCGTGAGCCAGTCGACCAGCTCACTCGTCGTGGGCTTCTTGCGCAGCCCATCCTGGCGACGGAGCGCGTAGAACCTCGTGAATGCAGCATCCAGCAGCTTCTCGGGCAGGGCGGGCAGGTGCACGTCCACGATGCGGCGCATGCGGTCCTTGTCCGGGAAGGCGATGTAGTGGAACAGGCAGCGGCGCAAAAAGGCGTCCGGAAGCTCCTTCTCCGCGTTTGAGGTGATGATCACGATCGGGCGGTTCTTCGCGCGCACCGTCTCGTCCAGCTCGGGGATGTGGAACGCCATCTCGTCGAGCTCACGCAGCAGGTCGTTCGGGAACTCGAGGTCGGCCTTGTCGATCTCGTCGATGAGCACGACCTCCTGCACGTCGGAGGTGAACGCCTGCCCGAGCACGCCCATGCGGATGTAGCGACGCAGGTCCTTCACGTCACCGTCGTTGAAGCGTGCGTCGTTGAGCCGCTGCACGACGTCGTAGGTGTAGAGCCCGTCGATCGCCTTGGTGGTGGACTTGATCGACCACACCCGGAGCGGCTTCCCGAGGGATTCGGCGACGGCAGTGGCCAGCAGGGTCTTGCCGGTGCCGGGCTCGCCCTTCACCAGGAGGGGGCGACCGAGGACGATCGCGGCGTTGACGTCGGACAGGAGCGATTCGTCCGCGATGTAGCGGGAGGAACCGGTGAACGTGGGGGCGGGCGAGGACATCGACGGGGTCTATCTTGTTGCGCGCAGGCCAACCGCCGGGCGCCACACAAACGCTAGTCGCCGATACACCCCCTGGCCTGCGTGCACGAGACCGCGGTCGTGACGCCGGCCTTCACGTTCACCCGCATGCTCGACCGTGTGCCGTCCGGGAGCGTCGCCTCGAGCGTCCAGGCCCCGACGGGGATCGCCCCCCCGGGCGGGAGTTCGCGACCGTTCGCGTCGACGAGCAGGACCGGGTCGGCATCTCCCGTGACCGTGACAGCACCCGTCTTCCCGGTGACGAGCACCGCAGAAGGGGGTGGCTTCTTCGTGTTCACGATCAGGAGCGAGGGAGCCGCCACCGGGGCAGGCTCCGGTTCCCCGGGCGAGAAGCTCACGAGGACGATCGCCGCGATCAGCGCCAGCAACACGCCCCCGCCGAGGAGAGCGGCTCCGGCGACGAGCAGCCAGCGAACACCCGACCGGGACGTGGGGGGGGGCTGCGAGGGCGCGGCCCGCGAGGGGGCGCGCGAGACAGCCGCCCGCGGGCGGGGGGTCGGCGCCGCAGGGCTCGACTGCGTGGGATCGAGGGAGAGGTCGTGCCCGGCGCCCTCGCTCGGCGAGAGGGATGCTCCCGCTGCCCAGGTCTCGCCGCCGGACTCCCGGCGGGCGCCCGAGGCGGCCCCGGCGGTGACTGGCCGGAACGACCGGTGCGTAGGAGCGGAGACCGAGGCGATCCCGGCCCCGCCAGAGCCGCTGGCGAGCGGCCCGAGAGTGGCGACGGCACGCGGGGGCATCACCGCGCCCGGCTCGACCCCGTCGAGCATCGAGACGATCGCCGCGCAGTCGGACGGGCGCAGATCGCGGTTGGCCGCGAGGCTCGCCCGGATCGTCCGCTGCAGGTGCTCGGGCAACGCCGGGACGACCTGCTCGACGGGCGTGTAGCGACCATCGGCCAGGGCGGAGAAGATGCTCAGCACGTCGGGCCCGTCGAACGGGGAGTTTCCGGCCACGAGCTCGTAGAAGATGCAGCCCAGGGCGAAGATGTCCGTGCGCTGGTCCACGCTCTTGGCATCGCGGATCTGCTCGGGCGACATGTAGGCGGGCGTGCCCATCGCCACGCCGGAGCGCGTGGCGCTCACCCCGCCGGACTCGTCGAGCAGGATCTTCGCGAGCCCGAAGTCCGCCACTTTCGGGACGAGCACGCCGTCCACGTCTTCGAGCAGGACGTTCCCGGGCTTCAGGTCGCGATGGACCAACCCGTGCTTGTGCGCTCGGGCCACGCCAGCCACGATGCCCCGGAAGATCCGCTCGGCCTCCTCCACCGTGGGCGCCTGCCCCCGCTCGGCAAGACCGTCGAGCCAGTGGTCGAGCGAGGGCCCGTCCACGAACTCCATGAGCAACCCGGGCGCGCCGTCGACGTCGATCACGTCGGTGACCGCCACGATGTTGGTGTGACGGATGGCGGCCTGCAGCTTTCCTTCCTGGACGAGGCGCTGCCGGATCTGGGAGCTCTGCACCTTGAGCACCTTCAGCGCGTGCAGCGTGCCCAACGTCGTGTGCCGCACGCGGAACACCTGGGCCATCCCCCCCGCACCGATCTCCGCCTCGACGACGTAGCGATCGACAATGCGGCCCGGTTCCAGCATCTGACTCCCTAACCCGAACGCGCAGCGAAACGGTCGCGGCAATTCCTCCCCCGGGTGTACAGTTTCCTGTTAGCCCCGCCAGATCCGAGGTGCCGACATGTCGACCTTCCGCAGCCTTCTTCCCTTTTCGGCTTTGTTCGCCCTTTCTGGTTGTGGGAGCGACAACAAGATCGACCGTGTGAACGCTGCACCGAACATCGACATCACCGCCCCGATGTTCGACGAGGTGCTGCGGCATGGAAGCGAAGGGCTGCTGCAGACCGTGACCACCGACGACTTCGACGCCCCCGGTGAGCTCACGATCACCTGGGCGCTCGACGGCGGCGCTGCGGCCCCGATCACGGCAGACGCCGACGGGAACGCCGGAGCCCCCTTCGACCTCGACAGCCTCGACATCGGCTCGCACACCATCGACGTCGCCGCCACCGACCTGGACGACGCCACGGGCACCGCCACGGTCGACTTCACGGTCGCCGGTCCGCTCGCCCCGCCCGTCGTGCTGATCACAGCGCCCGAGGACGGCACGAGCGTCGCGATCGGCACCGCGGTCACGTTCACCGGCGAGGGCAACGACAGCAGCACCGCAGCCGACGATCTGGTGTTTGCCTGGTCTTCGAGCATCGACGGCGCGCTCCCGGGCGCAATCTCGGGGGGCGGCCAGTCCGCGCTCCTCACCGACTCCCTCTCCGCGGGCACGCACGTGGTCACCCTCACCGTGACGGACACCGACGGCGAGGTCGGCACCGACACGGTCACCCTGGACGTGACCGACGAGCCCGCCGAACCCGAGCCGGGCGAGCTCATCTTCACCGAGGTGATGGTAGACCCCAACGCAGCCGAGGACGAGCTCGGCGAGTACGTGGAGCTCTACAACACCGGCGGCCGCACCCTCGACCTGGCGAACTACTCGTTCCACGACGACGGCTCGGACCTCTGGGTGTTCGACGCCTCGGTGCCCGTGGCGCCTCACGGCTACATCGTCATCTGCGCGAACGCCGATCTGACGGTGAACGGCGGCGTGCCCTGCGACACCTGGTTCTACAGGAACCCTTCGGGCGTCGAGCCGCCCCCAGGCCAGGGCCACGGCACGGGCGTGGCCATCGCCAACAACGACGACGAGCTCGAGCTCACCAGCCCGTCCGGGGTCGACATCGACAAGTTCGACTACAACGACACCAACAGCGATCCCATCATCGCCGGGGCCGCCTTCGCCCTCGATCCCAACTACCTCGACGGGGTCTCCAACGACGACATCGCGCACTGGTGCGTGCAGACCACCGTGCCGAGCGGGATGACCGATGCGGGCACGCCGGGCGCGGAGAACGATCCCTGCGACGGGATGTAGCGGTCAGCGGCGCCGCGCCGAGAGCCCGCACAGCACGCCCAGGATGGCCCAGTGGGTCTGGCTGAACGTCTCGGTGGAGGTGAGCAGGTTGAGGTGCAGCGCGAGGAAGCTCCCGAGGATCGCGTCGTCGAGCCCACGTGTGCCCCGGGCTCGCCGCCAGAACAGCCCCAACAGTGCGCCGGTGGCCAGGAGCCACGCGCCGGTGCCGAGGACGCCGAACTCGCTCAGGAGCTTGGCGAAGACCCCATGCGCGTCCACCCCGTTCACGCGGTAGTCCGGGTAGGTGGAGACCTCGTATCGCACGTTGCTGCCGGCCCCGTAGCCGATCCAGGGGTGGGCGAGGAACATCTCGAGCGCCCGCTTGTTGAGCGACATACGCGACCGCATCGAGTCGATCTGCTCCGGGGAGCTCGCGAGCCACGGCAGGACGGCCATGCCGAGCAGCCCGAGCGCCGCCGCTGATCCGAGCACGCGGGTGCGCCAGCGCCCCGGCAACACCATCCAGCCGGCCGCCAGCGCGCCCGTGACCAGCGCCGCCTTCGACCACGAGAGCAGGAGCGCGACGAGCACGACGGCGACCACCACGGGCTGGCCCCAGATCAAGGGCAGTGTCGGGGCAAGGAACACAGCCAGCGTCTTGTGGTTGTTGGTGAGTCCCGCGATCGCCTGCCACCAGAACGCCTCCCCTGCCCCGATCCGCGACACGGAGCTGGCCGTGAGGATCGCGGCGCACAGGAGCGCGGTCACCCGGACCCACCGGACCGTGAACCGCGGGCCGGCCCCGGCCACCAGCCCGCTCACACCCACCCGCCACGCGAGGCACAGGAACACCGGTTTTCGAAGGAGCGTGTGGAGCCCGCTCGGTCCGGATCCGACGAGGCCGTCTCCGTTGTGGGCCGCGGCGAGCCCCACCGCCCAGAGCCCGGCCCACCCGAGCGCCTCCGGGATCCGCTGCAGGATGGTGCTCTTCGGCCCCGCCGGGATCTGCCCGACGACCATCCAGCAGAGTGCGACCAGCGCCAGCAGGTCCGCAAGCGGGACGTTCACGTTCCAGGTGGAGATCCGTGTGCCCACCTCGGCGTCGATGTACGGCGCGAGCAGCAGCGCGAGGGCCAGCACGGCGTTGCCGACGGGCCGGGCGAGCCTGCCGATCACGCGCGCCCCGAGCGCACACCGATCGCGAGGAGGGCCAGGAACGGCGCTGCCGCGGCCCAGAGCTGCAGGTCGACGATGCTCCCCGGCGCGAAGCCGAGGGCCGTCGCCAGACCAGCGAGCGCCACGCTGGAACCGAGGACCAGGCCAGGCGCGCGCCAGGATCCTCGCGGGAGCTCGGGGGCCAGCCGGTACAGCGACGCAACGGCGATCAGGAAGCTGGCCGACGTCGTGGAGAGCGCCAGCCCCCAGATGCCCATCGGCAACAGGAGCTGGTCGAGGAGCGCGTTGAGGCCGAACGAGAGCACGCCCAGGGCGAGCACCAGCCGGGTGCGATCGGCGAGCAGGTGCGCCTTGACCGCCAACGCCGCGAGCATGGCGCAGAGCACCCCGGGCAGGAACGCCCCGAACGCTGCGGCCACCGGCAGCGTGTTCTCGGGGAGGAAGGCCCCGCGCTCGAACACCAGCCGGATGGCTGCGATGCGGCCGACCCACAGCCCGCAGAGCACGGGCGGGGCGAGGAGCAGCACCCAGCGCAGCGCCCGGACGATCTCGGCCCCTCGCTGCGCCGCGGGGACCCGCGCCCACGAGTTGAACGCCACAACCAGCAGCGAGGCCTCGAAAAGCGTCATCGGGATCACGCGCGCACGGTCCGCGTACTCGAGCAGGCTCACGCTCCCGGCGGGCAGGCGCGCCGCGAAGACCTTGTCGACGACGACGTTCAGGGCGACCAGGGTTTCGCCCACCATCACGGGGGCGAACCGCACGAGCGCGGGCGCCAACGTCGTCGGCCAGCGGGTGAAGGCCGGCCAGAGCGGAGTCGCCCACAAGCCCGCCAGGAGCCAGACGAGCTCCGTCGCCATCCCGAGGCACATCGCTGCCGGAAGCCCTGCAGGGCCCAGGTCGCGCAGCCCCGCCGCGGCGGCGAGCAGCACGCTCGTGCGCACCATCGGTGAGAACGTACTCCAGACGAAGCGACCCTGGATCTCCACACCGGAGCGCAATGCGCTCGCCGAGGCGACGCACCCGAGAAACGGCAGCAGGTCGATGCAGAACCGTTGGGTCTGCAGCACGGTCTCGGGGCTGAAGTCCGAGGTCGCGGCGAGCATGGGCGGCATCAGCGCGGCGAGGAGCGCCCCCATCCCCACGGCGACGCCGCCGGCGAGCAGCGCGGCCCCGCCGAGCAACGCACCCGCGCCTTCAGGTCCGCGCACGGCCGGCACCCGCGCGAGCGCAGGCACCAGCACGCTGCCGATCGCGCTCGTGCCCACCACGAGCAGGAAGGTCGGGATCCCGATCGCGTAGTAGAACGCGTCCATGTCGGAGGAGACGCCGTACCAGCGCGCCAGCACCATCGGCACCGCAAACGCGACCCCGCGGCTCACGAGCGCGAGCGGCAGGAGCAACAGCGAGCGACGACCGACCGACACGGACGGGGACTAACGTCCGATCGCGGTGCGCCTACGCACGTCGAGGCGATAAGCGCGCACGGTGCAGCTCCCCTTCCCCCGCCGGCTCCCCGAGTGATTCGCTGGCTCGGCGGCTTTGCGTGGTTCGTCGTGGACTGGACGCGCGCCTGCGCATTGCGGCGACCACCGCCGGGCCGGGTGTTCGAGGAGGCCTTTCGCATCGGGGTCAAGAGCCTCCCGGTGCTGCTGACCATCAGCGTCTTCGTCGGGACCAACCTTGCCATCCAGGGGTACAACGCGTTCGTTCCGCTCGGCGGGCAGCGGCTCGTAGGCATGTTCGTGGCGCTCACGGGCATCCGGGAGCTCGGGCCGATCATCGCGGCCGCCATGGTGGCCGCCAAGGCGGGGACCGAGATGGCGAGCCAGATCGCGGTGATGAAGACCCGGGAGCAGATCGACGCGCTCGAGGTGATGGCCGTGAACCCGCTCTGGTGGCTGGTCACGCCACGACTGTACGGGATCATCCTGGTGATGCCTGCGCTCACCGTGATCTCGATCTTCACGATGGTGAGCGCGAGCTACGCCGCGGCCACGCTGCAGCTCGGCCTGAACGGCGCAGTGTTCCTGGAGTTCGCGCGCAACGCGACGAGCGGCTTCGACCTGCTCACGGGCGTGATCAAGGGGTTCCTGTTCGGGATCGTGATCTGTCTCGTGAGCACGTACTGCGGGTTCGCGAGCAAGAAGGGCCCGGAGGGCGTTGGGCAGGCGACGAATTCCGCGGTCGTGATCTCCAGTGTCGCGTGCGTCTCCCTGAATTACCTGGTCTCCCAGGTGCTGTATGGATGAGCCCATCGTGTTCGCGGGGGTGAGCAAGAGCTTCGGTGCGCTCACCGTGCTCGACGACGTCTCGCTCACCTTCATGCGCGGGCAGACCACCGCGGTGATCGGCCCCTCCGGCACGGGCAAGAGCGTGCTGCTCAAGCACATCGTCGGCCTGCTGCACCCCGACTCCGGGACCGTGACGGTGCTCGGTGTGGACATGGCCCACGCCCGGGACAAGGACGTGTACGCCGTGCGCAAGCGGCTCGGCATGCTGTTCCAGGACGGCGCGCTCTTCGACTCGCTGTGTGTGGGTGAGAACATCGCGTTCCCGCTGCAGCGGCACCGGCCCGACATGACGGTCCGGCAGCAGCGTGAGCGCGTGGAGGAGGTGCTCGAGCTGGTGGAGCTGCCCGGGCTCTACGACCGGCCGACAAGTGCGCTCTCCGGCGGCCAGCGAAAAAGGGTCGGGCTCGCCCGGGCCATCGTGAACCAGCCGGAGATCGTGCTCTTCGACGAGCCCAATTCGGGCCTCGATCCGATGACCTCCGACGCCATCGACCAGCTGATCCACGACATGAAGGCCAAGCTGGGCATCACCTTTGTGATCATCTCCCACGACATCGTCGGCACGATCAACGTCGCCGATCGGATCGCGATGTTGTACCAGGGGAAGCTCATCGCCAACGGCACGACCGCCGAGGTCGTGCGCTCCGAGCACCCGGTGCTCCGGCGGTTCCTGGGGCGGAACCTGATCCTCCCGGGGGCGGGCGACGACGGGATGGCGAGGCTGCCCCGGATCTAAACAGGATCGCTCCGTTCCGCAGCGGCGCTTGACTCGTCAATAGAATCAGGCGATTCCTGTCCCGCAGGGTTCGGAGTCGTCGGCATGGGCAGAAGCAAGAATGGTCAAGCCGTCCCG
>CAIQVJ010000008.1 GCA_903875225.1 uncultured Pseudomonadota bacterium | reverse complement strand
CGGACAAAGGTCCGTGGGATGCGCCCATCCCCGCGAGTTTGAGCCGCGCGGCGGACACTTGTCCGTGGGATGCGCCCATCCCCGCGAGTTTGAGCCGCGTGGCGGACAAAGGTCCGCGGGATGCGGCCATCCCCGCGAGTTTGAGCCGCGTGGCGGACAAAGGTCCGTGGGATGCGCCCATCCCCGCGAGTTTGAGCCGCGCGGCCAGCTCGCTCCGCGGCTCAGAACCCGTCGGTCGAGCGCGCCGCCAACCGGGCCGCGGATCGCCACGCAAGCTGGCGCCGGAGCGCGACGACGTCGAGCGGATCGGCGGTCTGGCTCGCAATTCGGCGGACAGCCCGTTCGCAGATGTGGAACGTGGCGGCGATGGTCTGGGGCGTCCAGACGCCCTTGACAAGCGCGATCCCGGCCAGGCGGGCGCGGACGGCCTCGGGTGCCTTGCCCGCCAGATCCGGGAGCGCAAATGCCGCGGCTGCCGCGTCCGCCAGCTCAGAGCTGACGGCGCCGTCGCACCCAAAGTCCGGCATCGCCATGAGCTCGAGCAGGCTCGCTCGCGTCACACGAGGCAGCGCGCGCTTCACGCGCAGGATCAGCCAGGGGGCGTTGCGCCGCAGCGCCAGCAGGTCGTGAAGGCTCGAAGCCTCGGTGGCCATCGGGTCGAGGTTCCCGTGCCGCCGAGCATTGCGCTGCACGTAGCCGAACGCCGACATCAGGTGGCGCTGGTCCTCGATCGGCGTGATGGCCGGCGCACCGAAGGCGACGGGCAAGGCGAGGGCCGCCCGCAGCGCGAGCTCGGTGCCGCGCGCCAGCAACCCTGCGCCCGGGCGATCGCTGAGCGCCAGCAGGTGCAGGTGCGTGTCGGCGGCCCCGAAGGCGAGCAGGCCCCGCTCCCGCCCAACCCGCGTCACCGCCGACGCCAACGCCCGCCGGGCAGCAGCGTCCGGCGCGATCACCCGATCATCCGCAAGCCGCAGCACGACCTGATACCCAATGTTCGTCCCAGCTTCCACGCCCGGATGCTATCCAGATCGCCTCCCGGCGCAAGGACTTTCTGCGTCCTGGTGCTGTGCGTGCGGTGGGCGTCGCGGGAGCGGTCAGGACCCGAAGGGTCGTCCGAACCCGCCCGGCCAGTGCCCGCGGGACGCCGCCCCCGCCGCAGCATCGAGCCCCGAGTCGGACCCGACCGCACCGCGCTATGCTGGCAGAATGGCCGAAACCGCCACCGATCTCCGACTTTCCTACGCCGAGTATCTGGCCATGGAGACCGCCTCCGAGGTGCGGCACGAGTACGTCGCCGGCATGCTCTACGCGATGTCGGGCGGGAAGCCGGTGCATGCGCGGCTGGCAGCTGCGGTGATCCACGCCCTCAGCGCCTCGCTGGCGGGCAGTCCCTGCGCGACGTACACCTCGGACCTGCGGGTGTACATCCCTGCCGACGGTCGCTCGACCTACCCGGACATCACCGTGATCTGCGGGCCGGTAGAGCATGCGGACGCTGACCCCGACGCCGCGATCAACCCGACCGTGATCGTCGAGGTGCTCTCCGACTCGACGGAAGGCTACGATCGAGGCGAGAAGTTCGCAGCCTACCGGCTGCTGCCGTCGCTGCAGGACTACCTGCTCGTCCGACCCGATGCCGCGGTGATCGAGCACTTCCGCCGGTCGAACGACGCCGAGTGGGTGCTGCGTGCGGCGGGCGCGGGGGAGCACGTGCAGCTGTCCATGGGCGCGGGCGTCGCGGTCGACGATGTGTACGCGGGCGTGGAGTTGTTGGAGAAGCGGGCGAGGGCGAGGGCATGAAGCGCTGGTGCTCGTGGCCACTGGTGACACTTTTCACGACTTCGGGCTGCATTTCGCACGACAAGGTCGGTGACTCCGCCGACTCCATCGACACCACGCCCGACGACACCGCGCCCGACGACACCGTGCCCGACGACACCGCGCCCCACGACACCTCGAGCACGGTGCAGTATTGGACCAGCGACCCCGACGGATTCGTCCAGGTGGCAGCGTCCGAGTACCACCGCTGCGCGCTGTCGTCGTCGGGGGAGGTCCAATGCTGGGGTTCGTCGAGGTTTGGAAAGACCGACGTGCCGGCAGGCACGTATGCCCAGATCTCCGTGGGAAGGTGGAGCTCCTGCGCGATCTCCACGGACGGGGTGCCGGTGTGTTGGGGCTGCGGACACGACGACATGTATTCGGCGGACGAGGGCCAATGCAGCGTCGGCACCGGCACGGCAGCGCAGATCGGTGCGGGGGATTTCTTCACGGTCACCCTGGATCCGTCGGGCTCCCTCCAGTTGTGGTCCGACTCCACGTCCGAGCAGCTGCTGGGCATCAGCGAAGATGAACTACCGTCGGGTGTCGTCTCCGTCGATGTGGGCACCGACCCGGGCAGCCGCTGGCTCTGCACCCTCGACACGGCGGGCGCTGCGTCCTGCTGGTCCTACCCTGAGTTGTCCTCGGCCTACCCTCACGACGAGCCCGGACCGTTCACCGAGATCCGCACCGGCATCGAGCAGGTCTGCGCCGGCACCGCCGAGGGCGAGTGGACGTGCTGGCATGACGGCGGGGGCGAGACCCTCGCCCCCGGCACCTACATCGACGTCGACGCCGGCCCCTACGCCTCCTGCGGCATCCTCCCCGACGGCTCGATCCTCTGCGCGGGCGCGCTCGCCGCCATCGCCCCTCCCGAGGGTGCCTTCACGCAGATCGCCGTCGGCCAGCTCTACGCCTGCGCCATCCGCGACGATGGCGCGGTGGCCTGCTGGGGCGACCTGGACGAGGTCGAGCAGTACACGTCCGAGACCTGATCCCTACCGCCCGATCACGAACTGCACCCGCCGGTTCCTGGCCCGGCCCCGCTCGGACGTGTTCTCCGCGACCGGGACGGTCATCCCGTAGCCCTTCGCCACGAGCCGCGCGGGCTCGATCCCCTTGGCGATCAGGTAGAGCCGCACGGCGTTCGCGCGGCGTTGGGAGAGGTCCAGGTTGTATTCGGCGCCGCCCACGTCGTCGGTGTGGCCCTGCACCTCCACAGCCCGGATCTCGGGGTGGACCAGGAGCGTGCTCGCGACCTCGTCGAGGATGCGGAAGCTCTCCGCGCTGACCGCCGCGGAGTTGGTTGGAAAGTGCACCTGGTCGGAGATGGTGACCTGCTGGGCCGTCACCCCGACCCTGGCATCCATCAACGTGAGCGAGACCGGGAACACGCCCTCGCCCGCGGGGAGGTCCACGTCGACCTGCTGGGCACCGAAGCCGCGCGCCGCCGCGATCACGCGCCAGCCGCCGGGAAGGCAATCCTGTTCGAACGTGCCATCAGCGCCGGTCTTGACCGCCGATCCGGGCTTCCCGGCCGCACGCTGGACGATCACCTCCCCGTCGATTGGCTTGCTCTTCGGGTCGAGAAGGCGCACTCGCAGCGTCCGCGGAAGCGCCACCATGTGGAGTGTGCGCTCCTGGGCACCGGCGGCCAGGGTGAACGTCGCGTCCGCCGCCGGCTTGTAGCCCGGCGCCACCACCCGCAGCGGCAGGGGCCCGGGTTCGAGACCCTCCAACTCAACCGCACCGTCGTCACCCAACACCTGCGTAACGCTCCCGATGGTCGCGTTGGCGCCACGAACGGGCTGCCCCTCGGTGTCCACGACCGCGAGCATGAGTGAGGTCTCGACGTGCCCCGGGGCGGCGACGAGCATGTCGACGACCGCGGGGATTGGACTCTCGACCACGGTGAAGTCCTTCTCGCTCACACCCAACGTCTCGCTCGAGAGCGCCACGCTCCACGGGCCCGGAGTGAGCGCGAAGAGGCGCTCCCCGCCGGGACCGAGCCGGGCCGGTTGCACCGACATCGCCCCGTACAGCCTCACCATCGCGTCCACAGGCTTGTTTGCGGGGTCGTGCGCGCGCAGGCGGACCACCGCCGTCTTGTACTCGAGGTCCACCCGCACCGGGTTCGAGCCCGACTTGAGCTCGACGGCGTCGGAGCTGAACTCCTGGAAGATGTCCCCGTCGACGGCGATGGACCGTGTCCCTGCCTGCAAGGCCCCCAGGGTGAGGTCCCCACCGGTGGAGGTCGTCCCCACCTCGGCGCCGTCCAGCCGGATCCGGGCGCCCTCGACCGGCCTCCCCTCGGGGTCCCGCACCGACAGCACGAGCGTGGACTCGCCCTTCTCCGCGGTGAGCAGCCGGGCGTCGATGAAGATCAACGACGTCTCGTCGGGGCGCACGACGACATCGCGACTCTGGAGCCCGAATTCGGCGGAGGAGAGCACGACCTCCCAGTCGCCGCCGGCGAGCGTGTACATCCCCCGGCCATCGGGCCCCAGCGCGCGGGCGGGTTCGCTGCCAGAGCCGATGAACCGCACCATGGCGTCCTGCACCGGACCATCCGGGCCGCGGGCGAGGATCTCCACCGTGCCGGGCAGGTAGTCGATCGAGAGGACGAGGTCCCGGGTGCCGGCCACCAGATTGACGACACGAGGCACGGTCGCTCGCAGGCCGTGGCCACGCACGGTCACGGGGGTGTCGCCCTCCTGCAGGCCCGTCACCGCGAGGGAGCCGACGTTCGACGTGCTTCCGATCAGGCGGTCTCCGAGGAGCACTTCGGCGCCCTCCACGGGGCGACCGTCCGGGTCCACCACCCGCACGTTCAAGCCGGCCTGTCCGACCTGCGTGGCGAGCACGACGTCCGCGTTCACGAGGGTCGTCTGGCCGGGCTCGATCACGATGTCGCGCTCCTGGATCCCGAACGCGGCGGCGGAGACCACGGCCGTCCACCTGCCCGGCGTGAGCTGGAACGTGCGCTCGCCATCCTCCCCGATCGGCTCTGCGCCACGCTCCTCCTGGGGCTCCCCGGAGTCGCTGCCAGCCGCGATGAAGCGGACCGCAGCATCGACCACGGGGCCCTGCTGCGAGCGGGTGAGCACGCGCACGGCGCCCGGCGGGCGCGCCAGGGTGACGACGGCCGCCGGCATGTCCGTGAACGTCGTGTCGTTTCCGTCCGGCGTCGCGCCCACCGAGAGCGACGCCGGGCCAACGAAGTCGGCGCCCGAAGCTTGCACGTCGTGCGCCCCCGCAGCCACGCCGTCGATCGTCAGCGCCCCCATGTTCGACGTGGTGCCACGCACCTCGGCATCCACCACGACCTCCGCGTTCTCGACCCCGCGGGCCTCGTTGTCGGTCACCAGCACGCTCAGGCGCTGGTCGCCGGTGCGCGGCAGCAACCTCGCGCTCACCTCCAGGGGGCGCCAGCGGCCCTCGTCCAGCTCGAAGTGGCGCTCCTGGGTCTCCCGACCGGCCTGGGAGAGGGTGAGGTCCCAGGCGCCAGGCCCGAGCGGGAGCTGCGCCCGGCCGTCCTTGCCGAGCTGCCAGTCCTGCGAACCGGTGCTCCCGAGCAGGTGTACGTGCGCGTCCACGGGCCGGTCCCGGTCGTCCGTGGCGGAGACCACGAGATCGTAGGGCCCGGCCGGGCCCGCCGCGACCGGCTCGAGCGGTACCACCGCGGCGGTCACCCGGGGCCGGGCCTGCCAACCGAGACCGAGCGTGATGCGCCGCTCGGCAGCACCCGCCCCCCCGCTGATCGCCGTGGAGCCGGCCGCCGTCACCACGAAGCGGTGGGAGATCACGCCAGTGGCGCTCAAGGCGATCTCCGCAGGGCTGGACGCCGCGGCGAAGGGGTCGGACAGGCTGGGGGTCGCCCACAGCTCCGCCGCCAGACCCAGGAACCGGAACGGCTCGACGCCAGCGAGCGCTGCCACACGCAGCGTGGCACGGTCGTCCACGTTGTCGAACTGGTCGGCGGCGGCGCCCTGGACCCCGAGGTCGGCGGCGAGATGGAGCATGCCGGCGCGGTAGCCGGCCGCGACCTGCACGCCGCCGCCCACGCCGCCGCCGATCAGGCTGTCCCGCGGACCGGTCGGCGCGATGAACTCCCCCACCGCGGCGATCGCGAGGCCCTTCCCGTCTACAGGCCTCACGATGCCTACGGGAACGCTCAGGTGGATGTCTCCGAGCTGGGCCCCGTAGACGTTCGTTTCGCCGGTGTTGGCGTCCCACTCCGTGCGCGAGAGCCACACCGGCGCCACGATGCCGAACCCGAGCCGCCTGGAGAGGCTCACCGCACCGCGGAGGTTCAGGCCATACAGCCCGTCCAGCAACGCGATCTCGGTGTCGTCCCCCCGGCCGGTGTTGTAGACCACGGTCACCGGCTCCGAGACCGCCTCGCCGAGCACCCCTGCCGACCACGTCCCCTTCCCGCCGAGGTCCCCGTCCCAGGTGTACCGGGCGTCCACGACGCCCGGTTGCGACGGGATGACGGTCGCGCCGTGTCCGTCGATCGCGAGGGCGAACCGGGCTGCAAGGATGAGCGCGAGCAGCATCAGGCGCGGCCCCCTGCGCTCACCGCCGTCTCCGCGCCAGTGGCAGGCACGCGAGCAGCGACAGGATCGACCACGGCACGGAGTCCGTCGCCGAGGAGCAGCCGCAGCCCCCTCCGATCTGCCGGGTGGCGTCGCCCCCGTCACAGTCCTGGTCCTGGCCGTCGTCCGGGATGTCCCAGGCCCCCGGGTGCGTGCCCCGCCGCGCATCGTTGCAGTCCCCCGGCACCGCGTAGCCATCCCCGTCGCGATCCGACGGATCCCAGCCGCTGTCCGGACGCCCGGTGTCCCCACTGTCGGGGAGCGCGGTGTCGGGGTGCCCGGTGTCGGGGTGCCCGGTGTCGGGGTGCCCGGTGTCGGGCGAGACTGTGCCGGCATCGCCGGTCGGCCGCCCGCCATCGATCCACCAGGACCCCGCCTGCCCCGTCATCGCGCCGATGTCCGCCACGCTCCCGTCGGGGTCGGTCGGGCTCGCCGGGTCTCCGTTGTCGATGGCCACAGACCCCAGCCCCAGCACGGGGAACCTCGCACAGTCCAACGGATCCCAGGATGTGTCGAAGCGGGGATCCGCGGCGACCTGGGGGTGGTCGGGCGCCGGGTAGGGGTACATCGGGTCGTGGACGGCGGCCTGTCCCTCGATGCTGAAGAGGTAGTCGTAGTCCAGCGAACCGACGATCGTGCCCGGCCAGACTCCGGAGGCCGAATCCCCGAACAACACGTTCCGCAGGTAGAGGGAGCTCATGGTGCCGCCCACGTCCGCCGTCGAGACCACGTTCCCGTTGAACGTGGCCGAGGTGATCGCGAGGGTGTCCCCGCCCGGCTCCAGCACCTGGTCCGCGGCGTTGCCCTGCGCGATCAACCCGTTGAAGGACTGGCTGCCGGTCAGCCTCACGATGGTCGAGGTTCCGCTGTTCCCGCACAGCCGCAGGCGGGTGAACGTGGTGTTGGTGGCGCCATCCACCGTGAGGGCGGCTCCGTTCCCAGAGTCCATCGCGATCGAGTTGTTGTTGAACGCGGTGTCGGTGACCTGGACTTCGTCGGCCTGGAAGATGTAGACCGCGCCGTACTGGGTCACACTCCCCTGCACGACCACCTTGTCCAGGGAGAGCGTGTGCACGAAGGAAAGGTAGAGTGGTCCGAACCCCGTGGTATTGGGCGTCGTGTCGTCCACCAGCACGTCCTCGAACGTCACGGACGTGCGATTCTGGTCGCCCTGGACGTCGATCGCCCGGCCCTGCCAGGCCACCGCATCGCGAATCCAGACATCCGCGAACGCGAACGGACCGGGCTGGGTGGAGTACAGGTAGACCGCACCCCCGATCCCCGAAGTCGGGGACGTGCTCGCGTATTCGCTGATCACGTCCACCAGGTCCACCGAAACGACATCCTCGAGGCGGAGATCCGCACCCTTGACGAGCGCCTCGCTCCCGTTGGCGCTGAAGGTCAGCGCTTCGCCCGTCACCGTCACCCCCGGGGAGTGGGTACCCGTCGCCGAACGCACAGCGCCACCAGCATTCCCCCAGAACGTGCTGCTCGCCAGATCCAGGGCCTCCCCATGCGTGACCGCGAGCACGAACATCGCAGGCTCGACGTCGAACTCCATCGCGATGAGGTCGGTCGCAGACACACTTCCGTCGATCGCGAGGACCCCGTACCCGCCACCCCCGAGGAGCTGTACCCCGTGGAGCTCGAGGTCCACGCCGTCCGCGTAGACCCCGTAGGCGAAGGTCGTGCTCGCGTACCCCAGGAGCACGTTGTTCTCCCCGTAGCCATCCGTCGACACGATCAGGTCCCGGAGCGTGAGGTGGTCCGCGGAGCTGACGGTGATGGAGGGGATGGTGGGCGGCGCGGACGGATCCTGCCCGACGATCTCCACGCTCACGTCCGTGATGTTCAAGGAAGAGTCCGGGCCGGCCCAGCCGGTGGGCACATCGATGATGTCGCCCGACACGGCGCTGTTCAGCACCTCCTGGATGGACCCGGTCCGGGCCACCAGCGTTTCCGACGCCATGGCGACAGCAGCGAAGGGCAGGAGCAGGGCGATCACGGGGCGCCCCGTCGCGGGATCAGCGAAGACGACGGGCGTTTGTGCACGGCCACAGCATAGCTCAGGCGGGCCGCCGAAACGACCCGCCCGGGCACACGACCGTCCGGATCCGGGTTACTGCCCGGCTGTGTACCGCGAAGGCGACGAGATCGACATCTGGGTCGTCGAAGCACCCCTTGGCCAGGGCGGGATGGGAAGCGTCTACCGCTGCCACAACCGCTCGGCCCGCCGCATCCTGGCCGCGATCAAGGTGCTCGACGGCTCGTTGAACCGCATCCCCAAGATCCAGGCCCGGTTCATCCGCGAGGCCGAGATCCTCTTTGCCCTCGATCACCCGCACATCGTCAAGGTCCGCAACGTGCGGGTGGACTTCGAACCGCCCTACCTGGAGATGGAGTTCGTCGACGGCATGAGCCTCGAGGCGCGCCTCGAGCAGGGCCCGCTCCCCCTCGCCGATGCCGTGATGGTCCTGCGCGAGATGGCGAGCGCGCTCGGCTACCTCCACGCGCGGAGCATCCGGCATCGCGACCTGAAGCCCTCGAACATCGTGTGTCAGGTAGACGGGCACAGCAAGCTCGTGGACTTCGGGATCGCGACCGAGATGGACGGCGTGACGATCTCCGAGCAGGGCCAGGCGATGGGCTCCGCGAGCTACGTGCCGCCCGAGTGGGCGCAGGTCGGCCAGCTGGACCCCGTCCGGTGGGACCTCTACGCGCTCGGCATCTGCATCTGGGAGTCGCTCACGGGAGACGTCGCCTTTCCGATGCCCACCGAGGGCACGCCCAGCCAGCGATTCCTGCAGACCGTCGCACAGAAGCAGACCTCCGTGCCGCTCGACCCCGGCCCACGGTTTCCGCTTGCCCTCCGCACGCTGATCCGGGATCTGACCCACCCCAATCCCCGCCTGCGGATCCAGACGGCCGCGATCCTTCAGGCCCGTGTTGCCGCGCTCGATCTGGACTCGGTGGACGCCAGCCACGTCTTCGTCGAGGGCGAGCCCGAACGGGCCGTCGGCGAAGCGCTCTCGCCCGCGCCCGGCCCGTCACCCGTCCACGGCCGCCGGATCGCGCCCGAGCAGCCCCCGCCGGCGGTCTCCACCGTCCTCACGGGGCGCCGGGCCGACCCCACCTTCGACGAGACCTCCACGGTCCGTCCCCGCGGCGTGCCCGTGGGGGGCTCCGCGACGACGCACGTCCCGCAGGGCGCGCCCGCGCGTCGCCGTTCGCCTGCGCTCCTGCTCGGTCTGCTCGGCCTGGGTGCGCTAGGGATGGGCACGATCGCGTTCGCCGCAGTGTGGACGTGGTCGATGCCGGCCTCACCCGTCGTCCAGCCGGCCGCCCAGCCCTCCGCCCCCCCCGTGCCGGCTGCGCGCCCGCTCACACTCATCGTCTCCGGGGTGCCTGCCGGAATCCCGGTGGCCCTCTCCCTCGATGGCGCGCCGATCCCTGGGGACGCGGGACGGTGGTCCGCCGGAGCCGTCGCTGTGGGCACCCATGCATTGGTCTCCACGGTTGGGGCCGATTGTGGCCAGCCGATCGCGGTCTGGTGCAAGCAGGTCGCCAACGCGCTCACGGTCAAGGATGGAGTGGGCGAACAGGCAGAGGTGATCCAACTCCCGGCGCCGGGCCCGCGCGAGGTCACGCTGGCGGGCCTCGATGGGAACGCCAGGATCGAGGGCGTTGGGGATGCGCAGCGGTCCGCAGCCGGCCGGAAATTCGAAGCGCTGATGCCAGGCCGCTACGCCGTGGCCCTGGCAGGGGGGCGGGCGATGACCGTGGACGTCCCATGGGCAGAGGGACCCCTGGTGGTTCCAATGCAGACGACGAACCCGGCCGCTTCCAACCCCGGGACACCCACGGTCGCCGCGGTGCAGGTGGTGCCCGAAAAGCCCGTCGCACTCGCCGTAGAATCGGCTCCGACAGCGAGAGGGGCCGACCACACAGTGACGGTGGCCGACTACGCACGCTGGCTGGCTACACACCCGGATTGGCAACACGACGCCGCCATCGCAGCCGGGGCCGCAGAGGATGGCTACCTGAAGGGCTGGAACGGCGCGGAGCCGCCCGCCGGGCGGGGCGAACGGGCGATGGTGAACGTGTCCTGGGCCGCAGCCCAGGCGTACTGCAGGGGACACGGCGGCCTGGCCGACGTGGGCGCAGAGCCGCTGGCCTGGCAGGAGTCAGCCACCGAGCCCTGGCACGAGTATCGACAGGAGAACGGCGCCCCCGCCTGGCGCCGATCGGACGGCTCGGTCTCGCCGAGCGTGCCCCGTGCGCAGGTGAACGGCGTGACCGGTATCCGGTGTGCGAAGTCCGGGTCTGCGCAGTGACCGAGAGGCACGACTCCCCATCGACGATGATCGTCCTCGATGACCAGGCCCTCTCCCGACTGACGGAGAGTTCACCCCGACAGGCGTGGATCGAGGCGCTCGCGAAGGGCGGGCTGCTGGACCGGATGGCCAAGGCCTCCGACGACAGCGAGGAGGGGCGGATCCTCAAGGAACTTCGCCGCACGCTCGCGGCGTGGGGCAAGCCCAGGCCGCTCCCACCGGTGCTCACCCAGTGGGGGGGCTGGCTGAAGAACCCCGCAGTCCTCCTCGCGATGGGCGTGGCGGTGCTGTTCATCCTGGGTCAACTGTGGCAGGGCAACAGCGGCATCCTGTGCTTCCTGGGCCTCGGGCCGCTGCTCTACCCGCTCTCCCGCCAGCCCCTCTCGAGCCCGGGCTACGAACCAGAGGGGCCGTCCGAGGATGGCGCCCGAATGGTGACGCTCGTGCGGCGACTGCTCCAGCGGTCGTTCGTCACCGTGCTGGATGGTGCGGTGGTCGAGCACATCCCGCACTGCGCGCTGCTCCGGGCCCGACTGGCGGAGATCGACCAGGCAGAGGCCGGCCTGCGGGCGCGTGCCACGGAGATCGAGGGCACCCGCCGCGAGATCGCGCGACTGAACCAGCAGATGGGTCGACCGGTGCAGGACGCCGAGACGGACAGGCTCACAAACCTGCTGGAGAGCGAGCAGCGACAGCGCGACGGGCTCGAGGCGATGCGGGGCGAGCTGGAGGCGACCCTGGAGCGCACGGAGGAGCTCCTGCGGGAGCTCCGCATGACCGCGATCCGACGTGCCCTCTCGGACCGCACCGCCCGGCTCGCAGCAGGCTCCGCAGCGGCAGGGGAGGCGCTTGCGGCCGCCGAGACCGAGATCTCCGGCTTTTCCGCCCGGCTGGATCAGCTCGCCGCCGAGACCGCAGATGCCGACTCCCGCCTGCGCGCCCTGCTCGAGGTGCAGAGCCTGTGACTCCGAGCTAACGACCGCGGATGCGCCCAGCAATCGTCCTCACCCTGCTCCTCTCCGCCTGCAACGGCTGCGGCGAAAAGCCCGCTCCGGGTGTCGCCGCACCTGCCGCACCCGTCTCCGGCGGGATGATCGCCTCGCGCGCGGCGGCCACCACCACGGTCTACGGTCTGAACATGGGCGGCACCGACGCCGCAGGCATCGACGCCTGGCTCGCCGCGCACAAGCTCACCTGCCCACAGGCGGAGTCCCCTCGCCGCGCCACGCTGCGCAACGAGTGTACGCCGGAGGCCTCGGGGCTCACTGCCACCACGCTGCCCGAGCACCCGGTCCTGGGTGGCGGCCAGCTCTCCAGCGTGCTCCTGTCCCGGGGCGACGGCTCTCCGCTCACCCACCTCTCCATCACCCGCCGCTTCAGCCTGCCGGCTGACGCCGTGGCCGACTACAACGCCAGCCTCGCAACGTTGAGCACCACCTTTGGTGACCCGGTGCGTTCGGGAGGCACCCCCGACGCCACCCGGTTCGGGGGGACGATGGCCCACTGGTCCGCCGACTGGCGGTTCACCGACCTCTCCATCCACGTGGCGATCCTGAAGGCGGGTGGGGAGTACATCTCGGTGTCCGAACGGTACGACACGCCCGGAGCCTCAGAGGCCGAGGGTGTCCGCGGCCCGGCCGAGCTGGAGCCTACCCCGGGGGGCGATCCGTTCGGGTTCGACAAGATCCCCGGCATGAAAAAGCCGGCGTGGCATCCGTGAGCGTTGCCCAGCTGGTGTGTCCGGGTTGTGGAGTGGCGGAGGAGGCTGAGCTTCTGCCCTCGAGGGTGGGCGAGCCAGGGTTCAGCCCCCGCGGACCCCGACCCGGTGGCCCGGGGCCGCAGCGTCGATGATGCTCGCCCTGTTGTTGGCGTGTGCGGGCGGGACGGAATCCACCCCCGCCGACTCGGAAACCGCGCTGCCGGCCAGCCCGGAAGCCTTCTGCGACCAGCTCACGCCGTCGACGGACCCCGACGCCGTGGGCGTGTCGTGCGTGGACGACCCCGACCCGGGCCGGCCCTGCGACGAGATCGCCGTGATCATGGTCCAGAAGGGAGATGTCGACGACCTGTGCGCCACGTGCGAAGCCGCCGGTCACCCCTGCCAGCATACGCCCGCCACCCGGTGCACGACCGCGGAGGGCGGGACCTTGTCGGTGTACAGCTTCACGTGCGGCGGGGTTTGACCAGCGCGCTGCCGGATCAGGCCTGGCCGAGGTCCGTCGCATGCTCCAGCAGTGCGTCCAGGGACACGACGCCCAGCGCCTCGACCGCAGTGTTGGCCAGCACCACGGGCGGCGCCTGACCGGCCTGGTACGCCTCAAGCCAGCGCGATGCGCAGAGGCACCAGCGGTCTCCCTCCTTCAACCCGGAAAATCCGTGCTCCGGCATCGGGGTGGACAGGTCGTTGCCCCGGGAGGCAGAAAAGGCGAGGAAATCGGCCGTCGCAACGATGCAGACGGTGTGCTGGCCGGCGTCGCGGGCGTCATGACGGCAGCAGCCATCGCGGAACCAACCGGTGCGCGGACTGAGCGAGCAGGGCGCGAGGGGGCCGCCGAGGACATTGGTGGAGCGCATCGCGCCACCTACCCCGGCGTCAGGGCCCCAGGGGCTTCTCCCGGCGCAAAGACGCCGGAAAATCGAGGTGCAGCGCCGTGGCGGCGTCCTCGAGCCTGCCGAGCGCGGCGACGGTCGCCGGAGCGTCCAGGGGCTGGCTGATCCCGATCTGACGGAGCTCCTCCAGCGTGGGGACGTTTGCTTCGGGATCTACGGAGATCACCTCCGCGCGCAGCACCAGGAGCACGTAGTAGGTGTCCGGGCGGGGCTTCGGCCCGGGCCTGGACGGGTGGACGGGGCCATTGCCCATCGCTGCAGGCGGGCCGCCCGCGGGGGGCTGACCGGGCCCGCCACCACCGCCCGGGCCACCGGGTCCACCCACCCCACCCGGACCGCCCGCGCCTGGACCACCTGGACCGCCCCCACCTGGACCGCCCGGACCACCGGCCCCCCCCGGTCCACCGGGCCCACGGCCCACCCGCTCCGCCCCCCCGGGCCCCGGCCCAGCGGCCTGTCCGCCATCAGGCGGCCCGGCGTCCGGCTGCCCGCCGTCCACCTGCCCGTTGGGCTCCCGCTGCGGTGGCCGGGCGTTGGCCTGGGCGTCCAGCTCCTCGGCCTCCTGTTTCGCATGCCCCGGCACACGCACCTTGGGCTTCTCGAAAAAGTGCGAGGGATCGGTGGAGAACACGAGCACCCGCATCTCTGCGAGCGAGATGTCCCCATCCTGATCGGTGTCCACGTGCTCGAAGTCCGGCGCGGAGAAGGCGACGCGCTCGTACTCGTCGGGGGTGACCTTGCCGTCGTGGTTGGTGTCGACCTTCTCCCGCGCCGGTGCGATCGCGCCGTCGATCGTCCACCTGGGGCCGGCGGGGGCCGCGCACGCGAGCAACAGGAGCGCTGCGATCACGGCGCGACCTCGAAGTAGCCGTGCTCACGCAGCGACTGGCGCAGCGCAGCCGGGAGCTGCGGCGGCCCCGCCGGGCCCGGTGGCGGGTCGAGCGCCCGCGCCCATCGCACCATCTCGTCCCGAAGCTCGCGCTTCTCGGCCACGGGGAGGTCCGCCGGAGTGGGGTTGAAGCCCGGGCCATCGATCCGCGCGGCCGCCACGACATCGGCGAACTCGGGGGACTGCACCGAGAGCCCGGACCAGGTGAGGCGCCCGGCGGCTCCCCGCACGCTCACGAGCCGGGAGAGCTGGCTTCCCTCCGCGTGCGCGAATTCCCGTTGGGTGGCCGGGGCTCCCATCAGCGCGGGGTAGACCGAGCGCCCGTCGATGCCGGCCGGCGGTGTGGCTCCCACGAGATCTGCCACGGTGGGTAGGATGTCGAGCATCTCGACGAACCCCCCTACGTGGCGGCCACCGCCCTCGCCCTTCGGCAGCCGCATCATGAGCACGGTGTGGGTCTCCTCGTCGTCGATCCCGCAGCAATGCCCGAACATCCCCCGCTCACCGAGCTGCTCGCCGTGGTCGGACATCACGATGATCACGGCATGATCGAGGATCTTCCGCTGTTCGAGGCCTGCCATGAAGGTGCCGAACATCGCATCTCCGTAGGAGACAGCACCGTCGTAGACCGCGCGGACGTGGGCGATGTCCGCGTCGTTGACAGCGATGCGCGCCTCGCCGGCGAGCATCGCGCTCGAGATCATCTCGTTGTTCGCGGGATCACGCGGGCGGAGGAGCTCGACCTCGAAGTCGATGAGGCGGTTTGCATTGGGGAACAGCTGACCGTCGACGATGCGCTCTGTCGCAGTGCGGACCGCGCTCTTGCCGGGGCCCCGAAAGTTCGCGTCGGTGTGGAGGTACCCGTAGGGGGTGGGCTTGAGATAGCTGGAGTGGGTATCGTAGCCGTGGACGAACAGGAAGAACGGCTTCTCCTTGTCGATCCCGTCGAGCCACTCCAGCGCCCTGGGGGTCGTGTGGTACAGGCTTCCAAAGTCGACCACCGACTGGTACGTTGCAAACCCCCGGTTGAGGTGACGGTACGGGGAGAGGTCCCCCCCACTCACGAAGCCCGCCGTCTGGTAGCCGTAGATGTCGAGCATCTCCGCGAGGGTTGCCCGCGCCGGATCGAACAGGGTGAGGTTCTCGATGGTCGTCTGTTCTGCGGGGTACCGGCTGCTGAAGATGCTCCCGTGGGAGGGCGCGGTCTGCGCGGCCTGGCTGTACGCGCTGTCGAACACCACGGCTTCCCTGGCAAACGCATCGAGGTTCGGCGTCAGGCCCTCGGGGTTGCCGTAGGCGGCCAGGCGATCGGCTCGCAAGGTGTCGATCGACACGAGGATGACCGACGGCGGGCCCGACGCGGGCGCCGGGTTCGCCCCGCGGCCCTGCGGGTTGCAGCCACCGGCGGCCGTGCACACCACGAACACCGCTGCAGCGGCCGGGGGGGCGAAGAAGCGGGATCTGGACAACGGAGCACCGGCCGACCCAAGGCTAACGTGTGTGCGGGGTGAAGGCGCACAACGCAGACCGACCGCGCGCGAGGTGGTCCCCCGCGTTAGACCGCTACATGACCCCAATCGCCATCGCCTTCCTGCTTGCCACGGGCTGCGTCCCCCAGAAGAAATTCGACGCCCTTCAAACCCAACTCGACCAGGCGCAGGCCAACGCCGCGACCGAGATCGCGGCGCGCGACGCAAAGGTCACCACGCTGGAGCAGTCGCTCGCCACCGAGGTGGAAGGGGCACGCGTGCTCGGCGAGCAGGTGACGGCCAGGACTGCAGAGCTGCACACCGCACAGGCGTCGGTCGATGCGCTCACGTCGGAGAAGGCGGCGCTGCTCACGGACAAGACCCGGCTCAAGGCCACGGTGGACGAGACGGCGAAGGCGCTGAAAGAGCTGCAGGCGCGAAAGGCACAGGCGGAGGAGCGCATCGCGCAGTACCGCGACCTGATGGCGCGCTTCAAGACCCTGATCGACGCTGGACAGCTCACGGTCAAGATCATCGACGGACGGATGGTGGTCGTGCTGGCGACAGACGTCCTGTTCGCCTCCGGGAAGGCCGAGCTCTCCGATGCCGGCAAGACCGCGATCGCCGGCGTCGGCGCCGTGCTCGGGTCCACCCCCGATCGGAAGTACCAGGTGGAGGGGCACACGGACAACGATCCCATCAAGACCGCACAGTTCCCCAGCAACTGGGAGCTGGCCAGCGCCAGGGCGATCACGGTGGTCCGCGCGCTCGTGGCAGCAGGCGTGGCACCCGATCGGGTGAGCGCCGCCTCGTACGGCGAGTTCCACCCTGTCGCAGACAATTCCACCCCCGAGAAGAAGGCGGCCAACCGGCGGATCGAGATCACGGTCGTCGCCGACCTCTCCCAGCTCCCCGGCTTCGAGGAGCTCCAGTCCATCGGCTCCAGGTAGGTCCACGTGCTCTGGCCCACCCCATCCGAGCGGGAAGCGAACCGCGCGCTGCACGAGGCCGAGACCTACGCGGCGTGGCTGGAGGCAGCCGAGGCCGTCGACCGCACCTCGGGCGCGGACGTGTGGCGCTCCGTGGACGAGAGCCCGTTCTACGACGCCACGCTGCTCCGGGCCGAGCTCACGATGCTCCAGCGTCTGCGCTCGGAGGGCGCGGCCATGGCGCTGGCCGAAGCGCTCACCGCGAGCCTCTACCGGCAGCACGCCGACCTCGCAGCGGCCGAACTGTACAGCGTGGCCCGCGCGGGCACCAAGCATCTCGTGACGAACTACCTCTCCGAGGTGGAATCCGCGCTGCTCTGGCTCGCCGCCACGCCCATCCCCGGGCTCTCGCGCACCGAGAAGCGGCGGCGTTTCGTCGAGGCCGCCCACGCGTTCGGTCGGACGGCCCTGATGCTCTCCGGCGGGGCGACCTGGGGGTTCCATCACCTCGGTGTCGTGAAGGCGCTCTTTCAGCACGGGGTGCTGCCTCGGATCCTCTCGGGGGCAAGCACCGGGGCGATGATCGCCGCCGGGGTGTGCTCCCGCAACGACGCCGAGCTCGCCGACCTGTTCGATCGCCCCGAGCAGATGCGGCTCGACGGGCTGCACGCAGTCGGGTTCGCGCGGGCCCGCAGGGAGCGCGCCCTCCTCGACCCGGACCGGCTGCTGGAGGTGCTCCGCCACAACGTGGGCGACCGCACGTTCGCCGAGGCGTTCGCGCGCAGCGGCCGCGCGCTGAACATCTCGGTGTCGCCCACGCGCACCCGCCAGAAGCCACGGTTGCTCAACCACCTCACGGCTCCTGACGTCCTGGTCGCTCGCGCGGCCCTCGCCTCGAGCGCGCTGCCCGGCCTGTTTCCACCGGTCGTGCTCGAAGCGCGGAACGCGGCGGGAGACATCGTGCCGTACATCCCCAGCGAGCGCTGGGTGGATGGCTCGTTGTACGAGGATCTTCCAAAGCTGCGCCTCGCCCGCCTGCACAACGTCAACCACTTCATCGTCAGCCAGACGAACCCGCACGTGGTGCCCTTCGCGCGCAAGGCCCGCCACCACGGGCCCGCGTTCGGATTGGCGCGGGGCGTGGCAGATGCTGCGGGCTTCGCCGCCAAGACCCAGGGCATCGCCGCCGCGGATCTGGCACGTCGGGCGGCATTCCGCGGGCCACTGCAGCAGCTGGCCGACCGGGCCTATGCGCTCGCCAGCCAGGACTACGGCGGGGACATCGACATCCACCCGACGTTCCACGCGAGGCTGATCCCGAAGATCCTGGCGAACCCCACGCCGGAGGACCTCGCGGCGTTCATCCGGTCGGGCGAACGCGCCACCTGGCCGAGTCTCTGCATGATCACCGACCACACTCGCATCGGCCGGGCGTTCGACACGGGGATCGGGCTTCTCGACAGCGTGTGAGCGAGCGATACGCTCTTTGTGTGTACACCCTGCTCCCCGCCCTCGCCCTCACAGCATGCACACGGGGCCGGCCCAAGGACAGCCCGGCACCGGGCGAGACAGGTGCCGACACGGCTGACAGCCTACCGGGCGTCGTGCGCCTCGGTCCCCCTGCGCCGTCCTTCGGGGCCTACGGGATCGCCGCGCCCGTTGGATCCGGCAGGGTCTACGTATCGAACCTCCATGTGCCATTCATCACGGTCGCAGACTCGACCACCGGCGCGTGGATCGACTCGATCGACCTGCGCGACGGCTGTGCGGAGCGTCCCTTCTTCCCGCGGCTGTTCCTTTACGGCAACGTGCTGTGGGTCACAGACATGGACGACGAGCGCGTGTGTCGGTACGATCTGACGGACGAGACCTGGCTCCCGTATGTGAGTGTGCCGGAAATGGTCGAGGCCATCACGGTCACCGACGACGGCGTGTGGATCGCCGACAGGACAGGGATCTCGAGGCACGACGGGGTGGGCTTCGTGGAGAACGTCCCGCTCGACGACTGGGCGAGCGCCGCAGCCGTGGACGGCGACGACATCGCCACCATCGCGCTCGGAACGGTCACGATGCTCGACCACACAGGCGCGGTGCGTTGGCAACTCCACGCGAGCGACCAGACGTTGCAGGACGTCGCGCTGTACCACGGGCGCGCCTACGTGACCGAGCGCGAGACGGGCGACGTGATCGTGATCGAAGACGGCGCCGAGGTCGACAGGCTCCACACCGGCTCCGACACGTTCTCGATCACGCGCATGGACGACACGTTGTACGTCGTCAACCGGCAGGGGGCCGCGCTGCCCGCGAGCGGGGCCTACGAGGGGGCCGGAGGTGTCGTGACCGCCCTCACCCCCGGCCTCGACGTGCTCTGGACCACCACGCTCTCGAAGACGATCCACTTTCTTTCCTTTGACGGGCAATACTTCTGGATCGCAAACGAAGACGCGCTGCGCCTGTCGAAGATCGACCCGACGGACGGCACCGAGGTCCTTCGCAGCGAGCCCCTGGGGCTCACCCTCGACCACATCGACGAATACGACGGAGACCTGTTCTTCGGCAGTCACCTCACCGACGAGATCTGGCGCACGAGCCCCGACGGGGAGCGGACGGCCAGCGCCGCGGTATGTGGCTGGCCGCTCGTCGCCCTGCCCTTCGAAGGAGCCCTGACCGTGCCGTGCGAGGAGGGCGGGGACGTGTGGACGGTCGACCCCGAGAGCATGGAGGTGCTCTCGCAGACCCACGTGGCCGACACCTTCTTCCCACCCTGCGAGGACGGGCTCTGCACCTCGCACGACGTACTGATCAACGCCGCTATCGACGGTTCCAACGTCGTCTACACGGACGGGTACGACAGCTCGGTGCGTTGGACGGGCGGAGCGGACCCGGTGTCCCTGGGACGCTTCTCGGAGGAGGCGGCGGTCCAGCACTTCGACGTGCTCCCCGCTGCCGCCCTCGGGGGCACGGGCGTGATCGCCTTCGAGCCCCGGTCCCAGACCGTGTACCGGGTCGATGGCGGCGCCGTCACCGGCACCCGGCCCATCGACGAGGAGACAGCCGCGTTCCCGCTCGTGTTGGACGAGGATCGGCTCTGGGTGGGCGCCGGCGCGCTCGACGCCAACCTCGTCGAGGTCGCGAGGCTCCCTGACAGCGTCGCGGTGAGCGCCGCGGGGGGCGGATGGATCGTCGCCGAGCAGGGTTCCGACCTGGTCGTGTACGCAAGGGACACGCTCGCAGAGGTCGGCCGCCTCGCGGTGGCCGACCTGCGAGTGCCGCCCTACGTCGAGGAGACCGGCGAGATCGGACCGCTCCGCTTTCGCGTGCTGAACGACCGTCTGGTGGTCGCCAACACGGCGCGCGGCACGGTCGAGCGGCGCGACCTGCCATCGCTCTCGCCCGTAGGAACGGACGAGGTGCTGCCCGTGGGCCGTTGGGCCGGACTGGACGGGCTCCGGTAGCGCGGGTTCACCCTGGGGGGTGCCGGTGCGACGCGACCGGCCGGGCGTTCACCGCTTCGCGATGAACCGGCCCACGGACTTGCCGTCGTCGTACACGTGACCGCTGAGCGCACCGTCCACGACGACCCCGGAGTAGGTCTGGGTCTGCCCGCTCTCGGTGATCTGCAGGTCCACCACCAGGCCCCCCTCGCCCTGACTGACCCGGCCCACGACGCCCGCCTCGCCCGAGTGATCGCTGCGGCGTGCCCGACCTGTCACACGGCCATCCGGCGACACGGCGAGGTCGAAGGCGAGCGTGGCGCCAGGCGCCTTCCCAAGCCACAACCCGGTGAGCCCCGAGGCGCCGGGCACGGCAGGCGCCGAGGGCGCAGGGGCGACCGCGACCGGTGCGGGGACCGGCGCAGCGACCGGCGCGACTACGGCGACGACCACGGGCTCGGCAGGCGGTTCCTGTTTGACCGGAGTGGCGACTGCCACGGGCTTCACCGGCGCGGGCGCCGGCTCTGCATGTGCAGGGTGCGGAGGAGCCGGACGGGCGACCGGAGCCGGGCGCTCCGCTGCCGGGCGCCCAGCCGGTGACGCCACCGCGGGCACGGGCTTCTGCCCGGCCGACGGGGACTGCACCGGCGCCGCCAGCACGAAGGCCGCCGTCGCCGGGGCTGCCGGGGCTGCCGGGGCCGCTGCGGCCACCGGCGCGGGCTTCGAATCGACCGGCGCGGGCGCGCTGAAGGGGTGCGCGAGGACCAGCACCAACGCGAACGTCGGCACTGCCGTGCCGACCACCGCCATCGCGGCCCATCCATACGGGAACCGGGGCGCCGGCGCGGGCGCGGGCACAGCCAGGACCGGGCGGACCGCGGCGCCGGAGAGGGCACGGAGCGCCGCCACGAGGCTGCGGGCAGAGGGAAACCGGTCCTCGGGGCGCGCGGCGACGCACCGCATCGCCACCTTGCGAAGGTCACCGACGAGACCGGGGGCGGGGGCAAGCGCCTCCGGCGGGCCGGCCAGGGCGGCCTGGCGGATCTCCGCGGCGCCCCCGGGGTAGGTCGGCCGTCCAGCCAGCGCGTGGTAGAGCAGCGCGCCAATCGCGTACACGTCCGACAACTCGTCCGGCTCCTGGCCCCCGAGGACCTCCGGCGCGGTGGCGAGCAGCACTTCGACGTTCTCTTCAGAAGCGAAATCCTCCGGGAGCACGTGCCAGCCGCACCTTCCCAGCTGCGCCGGCTCCCGGCTCCCCTTCCCCGTGGTCGTCGGGACGACGACGGCGTCACTGCGCAGGCACCGATGCACCACGCCGGCCTCGTGCATCGCCCCGAGGGCGTCCGCCACCTCGGTGATGACGGTGAGCAGCGCCTCCGGTGGGATCCCCGGGCCGGCGACGAGCTGCCCGAAGGTGGAGCCGTACAGGACCTCCTCGGTCGCGAAGCAGGTGCCGTCGGAGGACCTGCCCGCATCGTGCACCGGCGCGAGCGAGGGGTGCCGAACGCGCGCCAGCAGCCGGGCGTCGCGCAGGAACCTGGACTCCAGCGCCTGCTGGATCTCAGGCGGCCGCTCGGTGCGCAACACCGTGAGCACCACCCGCCGCACCGCGGGCTCCTGCACCGCGCGGTACCGGGCCAGCGCCGGGGAGGACGAGAGGGTCTCCTCGATCCAGTACCGACCGGAATAGAGCCTGCCCTCGTCGCTCTCGTGCGCGCCAGCGGTGTAGTCCCCTGTTTCGAGGGTCTCCGCGGTGCGCTCCTCGGAGCGGGGCTCGCCCTTGGGCCCGACGCGGATCCGCAGCGGTTGCGCCGGCACGGGGACAGCGGGCTCGGGGGCGAGCGTCGTGCGCGTGGTGCGAATTCCGACAGCCACGCCGGTCGGCCGGGCGAGGTCGAACACCGCCTCGGGGATCTCCTCGACCTGGGGACCGCTGCGGTCCTCGTCCTCGTCGGGATCGACGGTGCGCACCACCGGTGCCGCGCCGAGCTCGATGCCGGGCGACTCTTCAGGGCGGATGCCACTGATGGCGAGCCACCCGCCATCTGGCCGCACCTGTCCACACTTGCTGCAGGTGGGCTCGCTGGCGTCTACGAGCCGGCCGCATGCGGTGCAGGTGGAGGGGACTCGGCGGAGGGAGCGGAGGGGTCGTTGCATTTCGAGCTTGTGGGGGATCCTACCGGAAAATCATATAGCACGGACAGTACGTGGATGCCGGACGCGCCGCGGGTCAGACCGCGTGGCGGTTACTCGGGGCCATGCCTGTGCCACTCCGCCTTGACGAGCGCATTCCCGAGCACGGGTTCGCCAACCCCGACGACATGCTGCAGGCCTTCCTCGACTGGGTGGGGGACCTGGGGGTGACCCTCTACCCGCACCAGGAGGAGGCCATCCTGGAGCTCTACTCGGGAAACCACGTCGTGCTCGACGCCCCGACGGGCTCCGGAAAGTCGCTCGTGGCAACCGCGCTGCACTTCAAGACCTTCGTGGAGCTTGGCCGCGCCTGGTACACCGCGCCGATCAAGGCGCTCGTGAGCGAGAAGTTCTTCGAGTTGTGCCGCGTGTTCGGCGCAGCCCACGTCGGGATGATCACGGGAGACGGCGCCGTGAACCGCAGCGCGCCCATCATCTGCTGCACCGCCGAGATCCTCGCGAACCTCGCACTGCGGGAGGGTGAGGACGCAGACGTCACCAGCGTCGTGATGGACGAGTTCCACTACTACGCCGACAGGGACCGGGGGATGGCCTGGCAGTTGCCCCTGCTCACCCTGCCGCGCGCCACGTTCCTCCTCATGTCAGCCACGCTCGGCGACACCCGTGCGATCCGGGAGGATCTCGCCGCGCGCACAGGCAAGCCGGCAGTGGAGGTGTACGGCGCGCACAGGCCCGTGCCGCTGGAATTCGCATACAGCCAGCGCCCGTTCACCGAGGCGCTCTCGCTGCTGGTCCGCGAGGGAAAGGCACCGGTGTACGTGGTGCACTTCACCCAGAACGACGCCACGGAGCAGGCGGCGGCGCTCATGAGCGTGGACTACTGCACCAAGGAGGAAAAGAAGGCGATCGCCGCCGCCGTACACGGCTTCCGCTTCCACAGCCCGTTCGGCCAGACGATGCGGCGCTACGTGCTGCACGGGATCGGACTGCATCACGCCGGGCTGCTCCCCCGGTACCGGCTGCTCGTCGAACGGCTCGCCCAGCAGGGGCTCCTCAAGATCATCTGCGGCACGGACACGCTGGGAGTGGGCATCAACGTGCCCATCCGGACGGTGCTGTTCACCCAACTCTGCAAGTTCGATGGCGAGAAGGTCGGGATACTCCGGGTGCGGGAGTTCAAGCAGATCGCGGGCCGCGCCGGCCGCGCCGGCTATGACACCGTCGGCTACGTGGTGGCACAGGCGCCCGCCCACATCATCGAAAACCTGATGACCGACATCCGGGTGACGGACGCGAAAAAACGTAGAAAGATCGTCAAGGCCCAGCCTCCCACCCGCGGCTACAAGCACTGGGACGAGGAGACCTTCAACCAATTGAGGTCACGCCCCCCGGAGACATTGGAGAGCAAGTTCTCGGTGGACCATGGGCGCCTGCTCATGCTCATGCAACACGCCCAGGAGGTGCACGGCGATGCGCGCCGGGGCTTCGAGGCCCTGCTCGCGCTGATCACGCGCTGTCATGCATCCCCGGCCGAGAAGGAGCGATTGCGGGCGGCCGCCGAGGCGTTGCTCAACAACCTGCGAGACGCCCACGTCGTCGGGGAGGACGACGGCGTGCTGATGCTCGACCCCACGCTGCAACACGACTTCAGCCTCCACCACTCGCTCTCGCTGTTCCTGCTCGACGCGCTGGCAACCCTGGACCCGAAGTCGCCCACGCACACGGCGGACATCCTCACCTGGGTCGAGGCGATCCTCGAAAACCCACGACCCGTGCTGATGAGGCAGCAGGACCGCGCCAGGTTCCAGGTGTTGCAGGAGCTCAAGGCAGCCGGGGTGCCCTATGAGGAGCGCATCGTCGCGCTCGAGGAGATCAGTTGGCCCAAGCCGGGCGCCGAAGCGATCTACGAGTACTACAACAGCTACAAGGAATCGCATCCGTGGCTGGCAGCCGAGGCCATCCGCCCCAAGTGCGTGGTGCGCGAGATGGCCGAGATCTACACCTCGTTCGCCGACTACGTGAAGGACCTCGGGCTACAGCGATCCGAAGGCGTGCTGCTCCGATACGTCACAGAGGTGTACAAGGCGCTCATCCAGAACGTACCGGCGGATTCCCACACGGACGACCTGCTGGACCTGCTCGCCTACCTTCGCGCCATGTTGGCCACGGTGGACGCAAGCCTGCTCACCGAGTGGGAGACACTGCTCTCCGGTGGCGACGCTCCGGTGGAGCACGTCACGAAGATCGACATCTCCGCCGACAGGCGGGTCTTCGTCGCCCGCGTGCGCGCCGAGCTCCATGGCCTTGTGAAGGCGCTCTCGCGCGGCGACTGGGAGGAGGCCGCAGCCGGCACCCGGCGGGAGGAGGACGGCCCCTGGGCTGCCGCAGACTTCGAGCGCGCCCTCGAGCCCTTCATCGAGGAGCACGGCGGAGTGCTCTTCGACCACCGCACGCGCGGCGCAATCTATACGACCGTGCGCCCTGCAGGCCCGCATCAATGGTATGTCCGGCAGGTGCTCCCCACCCCGATCCCAGAGGCCACGCTCGCGGACCAGTTTGCGGAAGAGGAGCGGGACGACCTCGATGAAGGCGCCTGGGTGATCGAAGGCCGGATCGACCTGCGCGCCGACACCAACCCGGATGGCCCGATCGTCGAGATCGTGAGCGTCGGCCCATGACCCCCGGCGAGCGTTCCAACGTCGTCTCGCAGGAGTTGCTGGACCTCGCGGACGTCGCGCCCGGCGACCAGGAGAAGGTCGCGGCCGCCGCGAGCCGGTTCCGGCTGGAGTGCCTCACCACGGCCGAGGGCCGCTTCCAACAGGGCTATGACCTGCTGGACAGCTACTTCGGAGCGCGCGGCGAGCTCGAGAGCAGGGCCACGCTCGCCGGGTTCGTGCGCGAGGGGGTGCTCCCCTACGGCAACCGCATGGAGGGGCACTACCGGATGATCCTCGCGTGGGACGGCTCCGAGCTGGTGGGCGTGCGGGACTGCTACGCAGACATCGATCTGGACGCGGGGATCTGCGTCGTCGCCCTCTCCCACTCCTACGTGGTGCCCGAGTGCCGCCGGTCCGGGCTGGCCGCGCTCTTCCGCGCGATGCCCGTCACCCTGGCACGCAACGTCACGCGCTCCGTCTGCGAGACGCCGCCGGAGATCCTCCTCGCCGCCGAGATGGAGCCCATCGACCCCGCCGACGTCGGCTCGGTCATCCGGCTCGTCGCCTACGGCCGCTCCGGGTTCTCGGTCGCCGACCCCTCGCGACTCCCCTACTCCCAGCCCGACTTCCGCCAGCCCCCGCAGAGCCTCGCCATCCCGTTGATGCCCGTGGTGCGCTGGATCGACCACGAGCGCGACACCACCCTGCCCATCCTGCTGGCCGCGGCGTTCCCCCGCCTCTTTCACGCCTGCCACCGGCAGTATCTCGCTGCCGAGCGGGTGGACCCCTCCGAGGTCCACGCCCTGCGCACACTCACCCGCAGTCCCGACCCTGTGCCGCTGCTCCCGTTGCCCCGGGACCCCGCCGACGCCGAGCGCATCCACCCGTTGCTCCGCGAACACGTCCTGGCGCACTACCCCCAGAGATTGCGTGGGTGAACCCGGGCAGGGCGGGCTCCGTGGGCTCGCTCACTCGGGGCTGGCCGCTGCCCGGTGGCTCGTTGCGCTCGTGCTGGTGGCCGTGGGCGCGTCTGCCTTCGCCATCGCGTTCCGGATCAGCCTGTCGTCGTTCTTCCAGGCGATGTACGGGCAACCCGACGTCGTGAGCGCGATGCGAGGGCTGCCTGTGGGTGTGCGGATCGTCGCGCCGGCGATCGGCGGACTGCTCGCAGGGCTGCTCGCCCGGGCAGCCGCCAGGAAGGGCCCCCCCGCTGGCATGGGCGAGGTGATGGAGGCCGTCGCCTTCGGCCGGGTCAAGCTCTCCATGCTCGGGACACTGTTGCGTTCTGCCGGGACCTGGCTCACGCTCGCTGGCGGCGCCTCGGTCGGTCGCGAGGGTCCGCTCATCCAGTTCGGCGGGAGCCTCGGGAAGATCGTCTCCAGGACGATGGGGCTCCCCCCGGAGAGCCGGCAGGCCATGATCGCCGCAGGCACGGCGGCGGGGTTCGCCGCGGCCTACAACACGCCGCTCGCCGCGCTGATGTTCGTGCTCGAGGTGGTGACGGGGATCGTCGCGCTCGACTCGATCCTGCCGGCGTTCGCCGCAACGGCGCTCGCCACCCTGCTCATGCGCGCCGCCGTGGGGGGCGGCCCGCTGTACGGGGCGCGGGCCTTCAAGCTCGTCTCTCCGTACGAACTGGCGCTCTACGCCGTGCTGGGGCTCGTCGCCGCGCCGGCAGCAGTCGGGTTCCGGTGGCTCTTGAGCGCGACCGAGCAGGGGTTCGCCCGCACGAGGCTGCCCCAGCCGTGGCGCGCCGGCCTCGGCGGGCTGATGTTGGGGCTCCTGCTCACCGTGGTGCCCGACGTGAGCGGCAACGGGTACGAGCCCCTCCGGGCCGTGATCGACGGAGCCTACCCGGTCGCGCTGCTCCTGTTGCTGCCAGTCGCGAAGATCCTTGGCACGTCCCTCTCGGTCGGCTCGGGGAGCCCCGGCGGCGTGTTCACGCCTACGCTGCTGCTCGGCGCTTCACTCGGCGCGCTCCTCGGCCACGGCGGAGCGCTGCTGCTCGGGCCCGGCGTGATCGGCCCTGCCGGGAGCTACGCGCTCGTGGGAATGGCCGCCGTCACCGCGGCGGCGACCCACGCCCCGGCGATGTCCGCGATCCTCGTGTTCGAGCTCTCGGGCGACTACGACATCGTGCTCCCGCTGCTCCTGGCGACCGCGATCGCCACGACCCTGTCACGCAGGCTGGAGCCCGAGTCCATCTACTCCGCCGAGCTCAAGCGTTCCGCGGCGACGTAGAAGGGTTGATCCGGAGCGCCATTTGCATGCGCGGGGGCCCCGGCAGGGGATAGCTGCGCTCGATGTCGAAGTCCATGCCCCCGCTGAGCTCCCCCGAGCGCTACACCGATCTGGGCGCCTTCGCGAAGGGCGGCACCGCGGCGATCCACCTGACCATGGACGAGGTGCTCGGCAGGGCCGTCGCCATGAAGGTCGCCGCCACGCCCGACGACGCGGGGCTGCGCCGGTTTCAGCGGGAGGCCCGCATCACGGCACAGTTGGAGCACCCCAACATCGTGCCGATCCACGATCTCGGCACCACGTGGTTCACGATGAAGCGGGTGGAGGGCTCCACGCTGGCCGCCCTGATGCGCGGCGAACCGTACAGCGTCGGGTTGCTGGGTCGCGTGCTGGACACGCTCATCAAGGTCTGCGACGCGCTCTCGTTCGCCCACAGCCGCGGCGTCGTGCATCGCGATCTGAAGCCGGACAACGTGATGGTCGGCCGCTTCGGCGAGGTCTACCTGATGGACTGGGGCATCGCGCAGGTCGCGGGAGAGGTGGAGGACGCCTACGCGGGCACCACCGCCTGGATGGCTCCGGAGCAGGCGCGGGGAGAGCCCTGCACGCCGCGCACCGATGTGTGGGGCGTGGGCGCCATCCTGTACTCCGCGCTGTGCGGCGCCAGGCCGAACGCCGGCGCCACAGCAGACGAGCGCGCGGCGAGCGCCGCAGCGGGTCGCACGCCCGAGCCGCCGACGCGCATCGCGCCAGACCGCAACCTGCCCTATGAGCTCGTTCGCATCACCATGCTCGCCCTCGCTCCCAACCCGGACGATCGCTACCCCGACGTCGCCTCACTCGCGGCCGACCTGCGCGGCATGCTCCGCGGCGGCTGGTGGTTCGAGCGGCGCAACTTCCCGGCCGACACCGAGATCGTGCTCGAAGGCGACGAGGCGGACACCGCCTACATCATCGACGAAGGCACCTGCGAGGTGCGCCAGAACGGCGGGCCGATCGCGGAGCTGGGGCCCGGCGAGATCTTCGGCGAGGCGGGCCTGCTCGCCGGGGGCCGGCGCACTGCGACGGTCGTGGCGGTCACCGAGGTGATCGCTCGGGTGATCACGCGGGAGGCGCTCGAAGCCGAACTGGGGCGCGACCGGTGGATGGGTCCGCTCGTTCGCGGCCTCGCGCGCCGTTTTCACGAGCTCTCCTCAGACAACCTGGAGCGTCAGGTGCTGAGGGCTGCGTTCAGTACGAAGCCCTGAGCGGGAGCATCAGGATCCCGTCCTTGTACCTCGGCCCGGAGATGATGAAGGTGCCGTCCCGGTTGATGTTCACGGTGGTGTCGAGCACCTTGCCCTGCTCGTTGGACATCTCCACGTGGAGCTTGGCGCGCGCGTCATCCATCGAGAGAAGCGTGACCTTGAGCTTGCGGCCGCCCTCGACCGGGTAGGTCGCGGCGCCGTTCACCGCGAGGTCGGAGCGCTGCTCCGATAGCAGCCGGTACCCCTTGTACTTGAAGTACCGGAACGAGCTTGCCAGCGAAGCCAGCCGGGGATCGACGCCCGACTCGCTGTCCGTGGCGTGAACCACGAGCACCGAGAGTTGGACCTTGTTCGGCAGGGCATCGGCGGCCTGCGCGCTCGGCACGAAGACCGGGGCCGAGAGGCTGGCCAGACCGAGGAAGGCACCGAGCAGGAGGCGTTGGAGGAATGTCACAGGGTACCGCCCGAAGCGCCGGACTCGTCGACGAGGATGAACGTGGGCCCGCCGTCGTCGAACTGAACGACCTGCGCCACGACGTCGTGGGCGGTCTCGAGATCCTCGACCTGCGCATCGTTGACGGCAGACATCACGAACGGCGCAAACTGTGCGATGGACGCCTTGCTCGACGCCCCGGGAGGCATCGCGAGGTTCGGCACCACGGCGAGCAGCACCAGCGCAGCCATGGCGAGCGCGACGATCGGCCCGCCGAGCGCCACCCAACGGGGCATCGAGCGCTCGCGAGGCGCCACCGCAGCCATGACCTCGGCCGCGACGTCGATGCCCGGCAGCGCGCTCACGGCCTCCCGGAGCTCGTCCCCCACGTCGTTCTCGGGCTCGACGTCGTCGGCGCCGATGCTCGCGCCGATGGCAGCCCAGAGGTCCACCTCCGCGCCCTGCACCGCGGCGTCCCGAACCTGCGCGCCGATGCGCGCGTGCGCCTGCAACTGCGACTGCGCCGCGGCTTCCCGCAGTGCCGTGCGGGAGACGAGCGCCCGTCGCGGCCCGTGGACCTCGCCGTCGCCGAACGCCGAGAGCAGCATGGCGTCGGAGTCCTCGATGCCCGCCCAGATGCTCGCCATCAGATCCGCGGGCGCATCGGGCAGCACGTCACGCAGCGGCACCGCGGGGGTGTCCAGCGCGTCGAACACGTCCTGCACGACGTCCACATCGCCCGCGAGGGCCTCCCGAAGGAAGCCCAGCCGCTCAAAGCCGCCGTCGATCACGTCCATCACGTCGTCCCGCACGTCCACCCGGGCGGCGCCGAGCAGGGCACGCAGCCGCTCGCCTGGGAGTCGGAGCTCCTGCACCTCGGCCGAGAACCACCGGTCGGATGCACCGCTTGCGCCGTCGTACTGCGGATCGTCGACCGCGAGCAGGAGTCGTCGCTCGGCGTCGGTGAGGGCAGGAGCCGTGGGCAGGGAGGGTGGCATCACCTCCAAGGACGCGCCAGGGCCGGGTTCATTCATGTTCCCGAGCCCTTTTTCGAGCCCGCGCCCGCAGCCGGCGCGGTTTCCCGCAGGAGCCCCTGCATCTTCTTGCGGGCGTAGAACAGCCGGCTCATCACCGTGCCCTCGGGAATGCCCATGCTCTCGGAGATCTCTGCGTAGGAGAGCCCCTCCACCTCGCGCAGCAGCAGCACCTCGCGCTGCTCCTCCGTCAGCTCCTCCATCGCGGAGAAGATGCGCTGGCGGAGCTCCTTGCGCTGCAGGGCCTCGGCCGGCCCGTCGGTGTGGTGCAGCTCCAGCATCTCGCCGTCCTCGTCCCGCGCGGCGACCGCCTCGTCGAAGCTGCCGGTCTTGCGACGGCGACGCTTGCGGCAGCTGTCGATCGCGAGGTTCATCGCGATGCGGTAGAGCCAGGTGTAGAACGAGGAGTCGAGCCGGAACGTGTCGAGGCTCTGGTACGCCTTGATGAACGCGTTCTGCACGAGATCCCGGGCCTCGGCCTCGTCCCGCACCATGCCGACGACCATCGCGAAGATGCGGTTCTGGTAGCGCTCCACGATGGGCCGGAAGGCGTTCTTGTCGCCCTGGAGCACGCGGGCGACGAGCTCGCTGTCGGGGGTCTCGGAGTTCGCTACAGACATCGCCCCAACCGTAACCTGTGGGAGGGGGGCGGCTCGCTCCGCGGGGATCGCGGCCCGACGCCGCCGCAGGACGCCGCTGTGCCCCGGCGCTCGCGCTGGTTCGAGCCAACACCCCTCACCAACACAGCACCGCCTCACGCAGCGACGCCGACGCCGGGTCGACGGCGTCCCCGTCGCCCAGGAGCGCACCGTGCCGAAGCTCCCCGTAGGCGCAGTCCGTGACGATCGCGGTCTCGGCGAACCGGGTCGGGTACCCGGACTCGTCGTAGGTCCATTCCTGCTCGTTTCCGTCGTAGGTGTCGGTGAGCACCCGCCCGTCCGCATCGAAGGTCTGCCGACCGCAATGATCACACCCCGGGGCGCAGGCGGCTGCGGCGTGGGGCGCCACCTCCTTCTTGACCGTGTCGTCCACGAGGCACCAGTCCACGGCATCCCCGGTCCAGACGAAGGTGGAGTCCTGGTGGACATACCCGTAGGCATCGTAGGAGTAGGAGAGGATCCGCCCGGCGTCGTCGTAGGTGTACACGGCGGCGACGTCCACGTTCCCCTGGGCGTCCACGCTTCGGAGCGCCGAGAGCCGGTTGCTCTCGCAGGTGTAGGTGGTCACCTCCGCGATGGGGCAGCCCCCAGCTCCATCGTCGCCGGTCGTCGCGTACCCCGACACCGTCGTGGGGGAATCGCCCGACCACTCGACCCGACTCCACGCCGACATCCGCGGCGGGTCGTTGACCGAATACCAGGACCAGAGCTCCGTGGGTTTGGATGGCGAGTCCACGCGCCTCGTCTCCTCGAACACTCGCCCGGCGAACGAATTGGTGTACCGGAGGACCAGTCCGGTCGCATCGGCCTCGTAGAGGTTGACGAGCCCGCTCGTCGTCTCCTCGAACGTGCATCCGGTCGGATGGACATCCGGCTCGGGCTCGTCCCACGCAGACTCGCAGGCATCAGAGGTGGGAGACCCGGTGTCCGTGTGCGAGTCCGTCGATCCCGAATCCGCAGGCGCCGATCCGGTCGACCCGGTCGCCTTGCTCGTGGCGCCGGTGCACCCGGTGACGGCTTGACCCAGGAGGAGGGCCCAGACGACCCCCTGGGCGATCGGTCGATCACAAAGAAAACGCACCATGAACCCACCAGAACATCTCCAAGGTACCTGCAGCGGGTCCCACCCGCAAGCGCCAGCCCCGACTCAATCCAACTTCACCGTCACCAACCGACTGATCCCCGGCTCGGGCATGCTCACGCCGTAGAGCACGTCGGCGCACTCCATGGTCTTCTTGTTGTGCGTGATGATGATGAACTGGGAGCGTTGGGACATCTCCTTGAGCATCTGGTTGAACCGCTCGCCGTTGCCTTCGTCCAGCGGGGCGTCCACCTCGTCCAGCAGGCAGAATGGCGAGGGCTTCACCCGGAACAAGGAGAAGATCAGCGCGATGGCCGCCATCGCCTTCTCCCCACCGGAGAGCAGCGAGAGGCTCTGGACCTTCTTGCCCGGCGGCTGGACGTACATCTCCACGCCGGTGAGCAGCAGGTCGTCCTCGTTGGTGAGCGCCAGTCGGCCGGAGCCCCCTCCGACCAGTCGTGGGTACAACTCCACGAAGTGCTCGGCGACGAGATCGAACGTCTCGCGGAACCGCTCCCGGCACGTGCGGTTGAGCTGACCGATCACGTCCTCGATGATGCGCATGGCCTCCTCGAGATCCGCGCGCTGCCGGACAAGCTCGCCGTGCCGCCCGGACACCTCGAGGAACTCGTCGAGGGCCCCGACGTTCACCTCGCCGATCTTCCCGAACGTGGTGCGCAGCTCCGCGAGTCCCCTCGCCCGCTCCTCCACGTCCCGGTCGAGGTCGGACCGCACGAGGCGCATGGTGGGCACGCTCTCGGGCACGGTGAGCTCGGGCACCCCGACCGACTCCCAGCCGTCGATCAGGAGCTGACCATCGCGATCGAGGCGATCGAGCAGGCCGACGAGGTTCACCTCGTGCTTGCCCTCCACCTCTCCCCGCAGGCGCTCCAGTGCATCCCGCACCCGGGCGAGCCGGGCCTCGGCCGCGCCCAGGGCATCCCGCGCCACGTCGCGACGATCCCGCGCCGCGCGCGCGGCGGTGTCTGCGACCTTCACGGCATCGCGGCTCTCCCCCACGCGGCCCTTCAGGTCGTCCATCCGGTCGCGAAGCACCCCGATCTGCTCCCCGAGCGCCTGAAGGCGGGCGGCCGCCGCCTCGGCCTCGAGCGCCAGCTCCACCAGCCGTGTCTCCAACCGCGACCGCTCCTGTCCGACCTGCTGGATGCGGAGGGTCGCGCGCTCCACCCGCGCCCGCGCGGCGTCCGCGAGCGCCCCCTCGTTCCTCACGGTGCCCTGCAACTCGGAGAGCGCCATCCGGGTGCTCGCGATCTCGGCCTGAGCCTCCTGCAGCCTCGGCTCTGCGAGCTCGATCTTCCGCAGCGCCGTGCGCACCTCCTCCTCGGCCGCCACCTGCTTCGCCTCGGCGGCCAGGATCGCCACCGCCGCGGCCTCATCCTCTCGCGTCAGCTCCACCCGTGCCCGCTCCACCGCGAGCCCGTCGGCGACCAGCTGCTGCGCGAGTCGTTCCGCCGCGACGCGGGAGGCCTGCCGCGCATCCAGCCGCGCGCGCACCTCATGCTCGATCGTCTCGACCCTGCGCTGCTCCTGCCGCGCGGCGTCCACTACGCCTGCGGCCTTTCGCACCGCAGCGTCCGCCGCCGCCACGCCGTTCTGCTGCTCGCGGACGAAGGCCCGCGCGGCCTCGACCCCCTGCTGCGCGACCGCCACGCCCCCAAGCTCCTCCCTCACCGCCCGTGAGAGGGCGTCCCGCTCCGCTTCTGCCTCGGCCACGCGGCCCCGCGCCGCCGCAACCTCCCCAGCGGCAGCCTTGACCGCCGCGGCTCGCTTCTCCAGGTCCTCCCTGAGCGCCGCCACCTCGCGCTTTCGGGCAAACGCCGCCGTGCCTGCCGCGCCGAGCCCCAACAACAGCACCCCGTCCTCACGAAGCACCGCCCCATCCCGCGAGACCACCCGCAGCCCCGGCGCCCACGCGGCATAGGCCCGCTCGACCGAGTCCACCTCGACCACGTTCGGGGCGAGCCGGGCCAGCGCCTCGCGGCCTAGCGGCGTACCGCCGATCCCTTCGATCCCCCGAGCACCGGCCGTGGGGCGATCCGGGCCGACGATCAGCACCCGCGCCTTCTGCCCCTTCGCCGCGCGGGCAACGGCCAGCGCAGTGGCCACGTCCGGCACCAGGACGGTCTCCAGCCCCCCTTCGAGCATGCGCGCCAGCAGCTCTTCCCGCTCGCGCGGGACTTCCAGCATCGGCGCCAACAGGCCGAGCACGCCCGGCACCGCCAGCGCCTGCTTCAGCCCGTCCGGCGCGTCGGTGTTGCGCCGGATGCCATCCTCGATCGCGTCGATCCGGGCGAGCAGCGCCGCCCTCTCCCGGTCGACGGCGGTCCAGGCCTGCTCCCTCCCGCGCACCTCCGCCTCGCGCGCCTGCACCCCCACCGAAGCCTTGCGTACGCGATCCTCGGCCCCCCGCACCCCCTCCTGCACACGGGTGACCTCCCGCTCCGCCTCGCGCACGCCCTGCTCGGCGGAACGCACCCGGCCCACGGCGGCCTCCCGCTCCCGCTCGGCCCCCTGCGCATCGGCGAGCAGCCCCGCCACGACCGCCTTCGCGCCCTCCACCGCTGCGCGAGCCAGCGCGACCTGCTCCTGCACCCTCGTGATCTCGTCGGCCACGCGGGAGTCCTGGCTCCTGGCCTCCTCCACGCGCTCGGCATGCCGCCGGGCGCGCTCGTCCAGGTCCCTGCCCCGGCGGTCCATGCCCTCGCGCACGGACCTCGCCCGGACCGCCGCTTCCAGGGCCGCGAGGGCGACCTTGCGGGCGGCGTCGAGCGCCGCACGGGCGTGGCTGACCTCGAACCCGAGCGACCGCGACTCCTCCCCCAGCGCATCGGCGCGGAGCCGCAGCGCCGGCACCTGCGCCTCCGCCCCCCGCCAGGCAGCCTCCGCGCGCTCGACCTCGACCCGCGCCGCATCCCGCTCGGACTCCTGTCCGGCGACGTCCCGCTCGAGTTGTCCCAGCCGGTCCCGGGCGCTGGCCGCCTCCCGCTGCTGGAACTGCTGCCCGGAGTCCTCCACCCGTCGGTCCGCCTCCGCCTTCGCCATGGCGTCACGCACCTCGCCAAGCTCGGCTTCGGACGCTTCGAGCACGGCCCGCCGGGCAGCCACGTCGGCCTCGTGGCCCTCCACCCCGCGGGTGGCCTGCTCCATCGCGGCCTGGGCCTCACGAACCGCCTGGCCCACCGCCTTCCTGTCCCCGATCAGCCCATGGCACCGCGCGAGCCCGACGGCGATCTCCTCCTGCCGCACCCTGCACGAGAGCTCCTGCCAGCGCAGGGCCCGCAGCACCGCTCGCTCGGCGCTCTTGAGCTGCCTGCCCATCTCGTCGGTGAGGTCGGCGACCCGCTCCAGGCTCGAGCGCGTGGACGTGAGCTTCTGCAGCGTCTCCTCCCGGCGGGCCTTGTAGCGGGAGATGCCGGCGGCCTCCTCGATCAGCGTCCGCCGCTGCTCCGGGTGCGCCTGCACGATCTGTCCGATCCGGCCCTGCTCGATGAAGCTGTAGAGCTGGTTGGCCGCGCCCGAGTCCATGAACAGCTCGTTCACGTCGCGGAGCCGGACCTTCTCCTGGTTGATGAGGTACTCGCTCGTGCCGTCCCGATACAGTCGCCGGGTGACGTCGATCTCGGGAAAGCGCTCCCAGATGCCGGGAAAGGGCTCGTCGTCAGCCGTGAACGTGAGCGAGACCTCCGCAAAGCTCACGCCCTTGCGGCCTGCGCTGCCCGCGAAGATGACGTCGGTCATCGCGTCGCCTCGCAACGTCCTGGCGCGCTGCTCCCCCAGGCACCACTTCACGCCATCGACCACGTTCGACTTCCCGCAGCCGTTCGGCCCGACCACGCCCGAGATGCCGGCGCCGAAATGGAACGCCGCGCGGTCCGCGAACGACTTGAACCCCTGCAGCTCGAGCTTTCGAATACGCACGGGCGCGGGCGAGGATCAGGTGCGGGCGGGCCCGACGTTGGGGATCACCGCCGTGGGCTTGTAGTCGTTCGTGTAGTAGGCGTGGCCCTCCGACGGGCGGAGCGGCGAGTCCCGACGGGAGTACACCTCGTCCCGCAGGAGCCCCGCGAGGAGCTGACGACCCGGGACGCCGTGGTGCAGCCACCGGTCACGAAGCAGGCGATACACCTGTTCCTCCGTCCCGTTCTCGCACTTCGCGATCCGACGGAGGGCCACGTCCAGGTACAACCGGGATGCATCGTCCTGGGGAACCTGGGCTTCTTCGAAGACTTCGGTCAACCAGTCGAGATAGGCCGGGGGGGTCTGGGACGTCGGCATGTGCGCTCCGGGAGGGGGACGGGGGCGGGATCTATCCCGAACTACTCGCTGGCGCCCCACCCCGCGGGCAGACGCCACGGGAGATCGGAGGCGAGCGGGTCCGGGTTGGGCTCCGGGAATACAGGCGGGGCGGGCTCGGCCTGGGCGCCCGCCGGGGCGAGCCAGTCGAAGCGGTCGAGCGCGAAGAGCCCGATGATCCGATCCAGCTTTCCGGCATAGCCCGGGTCGGAGGCGTAGATCCCGACGAGCGCGCGGGCGAACGCACGACGATCGTCGCCCGCTGAACGCGCGCGGGCATACCGGGGCCGCGTACCGAGGATCCGCGCGTGATCGGCGAGCGCCTCCCCCTCGTTGTGGTAGGCGCGGAAGGGATCCTGGCGGGTGCCCCTGCGCCCGTGCCGGTACTCGACCACCCGCTGAACCGAGGAGCCCGCGGGCCCGGTACCCTTGAGCCCGAAGAGGTTGTGACCCGGGGCCGAACGCCCCCAGTCGCTCTCGAGGATCGCCTGGGCCAGTGTCACCGAGGCGGGCACGCCGTACTCCCAGTCCCCGAGACTCGCCCCGACGACCGTCCGCTTGAGGAACTCCCCCTGCGACCCGTGCGGAGCCCCCCCCAGCGCCCAGATGGCGTCGGCCCGGAGCCCGCAGAGCTGCTCGGCGACGGGCGCCGCAACCGCGAGATCGACGTAGTGCGCGTCCACTTCGGAGCGCAGGATCACCAGGAGGCCGTCGGCGGCAGTGCGAGCGCTCATGGCGTCCCCCTCGGCCAGGGCGGTCCGAGCGTCCGCGAGGCCGGGCACCATGGTCGTGATCGTCGCGTCCGACATGCTCGCGGCGACACCGAGCACTGTCTGCGGCACCATCACCAGCTCCCGCGCGACGCCACCCAGTTCCCGCGCTGCCTGACCCGCGCCCGCGTCCATCCATACGTCGGAGGCCTCCGCGAACGGCACCACCATCCGCGAGAGCGGGGGCGCCGACGGCGTCGACACCACCGCGCCGAGCGCCAGAACCCCGGCGCAGGCGGCAGACATCAAGAGGCCAAGGCGTTCCAGCGGTCACCCGGTGAGCCCACCCCTCTAACAACCTTGGTTCAACCTGCACAAATGTTGACACGTCAAGACCCTGGTCGGTCGGATAGATGAACCGATGCTCCTCGACTTCTGGTTCGACTACTCCTGCCCCTACGCCTACGCGGCCTCGGCCCTCGTACAAGGCGTCGCGACGCGCAGCGGCGCCACGCTGCGGTACCGGCCCTTCCTGCTCGGCGGTGTCTTCCGCGCCGTGGGCACCGCGCAGAACCTCGCGACCACGCTCTCGCCCCAGAAAGCACTGCACCTGCTCCACGACCAGCAGCGCGCGCTCGTCCGCGCAGGACTGCCGCTGCGGTTTCCGCCCCAGCACCCGCGCCGAACCGTCCACGCGCTGCGCGCCACGCTCGCCGCCGCGCGGATCGGCGATGCGCGCCCGCTCGTACACGCGCTGTTCCGCGCCTACTGGGCAGACGGCCTGGTGATCGAGGACGAGGCGGTCGTACGCTCGCTGGCCGCTCGCCACGGCTTTCCGGAGCTCGATCTCGAAGCCGAGCGCGAGCCCCTGCGGCTCGAGACCGACGAGGCCATCGCCACGGGCGTGTTCGGCGCCCCGGCGTTCGTCGTGCACGCAGACGGCGCAGAGCCCGGGTTCTTCTGGGGTCACGACCGACTCGACTTCGTCGAACGCGCGCTCACCCGCGACAGCTGGCCGGCCCCGCGGGAACCGCTGGACCCGCCCTCCGATGCCACCGTGGATTTCTGGTTCGACTACAGCTCCCCCTTCGCATTCCTCGCAGCCACCCAGATCCGTGGCCTCGCGGAGCGGACCGGCGCCGCCGTCCGCCTGCGTCCGTTCCTCCTCGGGGCCCTGTTCAAGGCCCTCGGCCAGGCGGACGTACCGCTGTTCGCCTTCTCCGATGCCAAGCGACGCTGGTACCTGCGCGACTTGATGCTGTGGGCGGAACGATGGGGCCAGCCGTTCCAGTTCTCGCCCCACTTTCCCCTGCGCACGGTGCTGGCGCTTCGCTGCACGCTCGCTGCCCAGGACCCGCAGGGGTTCGCCGCGCGGGTCTTCCGGGCCGCGTGGATCGAGGGACGCGACATCGCCGATCCCGCCGTGCTGCGCGACCTGGGTGGAGATCCCGATGTGGCCGAGGGCCAGCGCGCCGCCTTGTTCGAGAACAACCAGGAGGCCCTGGACACGGGTGTCTTCGGCACCCCGACCTTCATCGTCCGCCGTCCCGGCATCGCACCCCAACGGTTCTGGGGACAGGACCGGATCAGTCAGGTGGAGGACGTCCTCCGCGGCTGGGTTGCACCCGGGGACTTGTCGTGAACGACGCGGACTGGATGAGAAAGCGGCTCAGGCCTTCGAAGTCGAGCGGGTGTCTCTACCTGTTCGCTGTGCCGGGGCTGTTGGCTGCCGTAGCCTGGTTCTGGTGAGGGCCTCCCGCCCAGACGACATCCGCGCGGGGGACCGAACGCCTACTCCAGCAGACTACGAAGCATCCACGCTGTTTTTTCGTGAAGGACCAAGCGCTGCGTGAGGAGATCGAGCGTTGCCTGGTCGTTGGCCTTCCCGGCGATGGGGAACACCTGCCGGATCGTCCGGCAACACGTCTCGTGCCCCTCCTTCACCTGCCGGACCATGTCCATGGCCCGAGGAACTCCCTGGCTCTCGGGGATGCTCGTGAGCGCGGCGAACTCGCGATAGGTGCCGGGCGCGGGTGCGTCGAGGGACCGGATCCGCTCTGCGATGAGGTCGACGGCGGTCCACAACTCGGTGTACTGCACCATGAACATGGCGTGCAGGTCGTTGAACTGGGGGCCGGTCACGTTCCAGTGAAAGTGGTGGGTCTTCAGGTAAAGGGTGTATGAATCCGCGAGGAACCGGGAGAGACCGGCAACGACCTCGATACGGGATGACTCTGCAATACCAGTGTCCATGGGGCGTTCCAGGAGTCTCTGGAAGGTAGTCGCCAGCACATGATCGTCCACCGCATCCTTGATACCATTCAAGGATGCCCTCGTTCACCCTCAATTCTCGCCCCGTCTCCGTCGAGGTCGATCCCGACACGCCCCTGCTCTGGGTGCTCCGGGAGCAGTTCGCCCTGACCGGCACCAAATTTGGCTGCGGCGTCGGGCAGTGCGGCGCGTGTACGGTCCACGTGGAGGGCGTTGCGACCCGCTCCTGCATCACCACGGTAGGAGGCGTGGAGGGCCGCGCTGTACGGACGATCGAGGGTCTCGACCACCCGGTCCAGAAGGCCTGGATCGAGGAGCAGGTGCCGCAGTGCGGCTACTGCCAGAGCGGGCAGATCATGGCAGCGGCGGCCCTGCTCGACGCGCATCCCAACCCGGATGAGGCGACGGTCGCCGACTCGATGACCAACCTCTGCCGCTGCGCCACCTACGCGAGGATCAAGAAGGCGATCCGCCGGGCAGCCGACGAGATGCCCCAGCCCATCGCCCCGCAGCCCCCCCCGACGAGCACCCCATGATCAACCTCTCGCGCCGCGACATCCTGCGTTCGGCCGGCGGCCTGCTCCTCGGGTTCGCATTCCCGATCTCGCCCGAATTCCTCGAGTACGACCCGGAGGGTTCGCCCAATCGCGGTCCGGACGGCGAGTGGCTCGGTGCGTATGTGTGCATCGATCCGCAGGGTGTGGTCACGCTGCGCGTACCCGCCTCCGAGATGGGGCAGGGCGTGCACACGGCGCTCCCGATGATCCTGGCCGAAGAGTTGGACCTCGACCTCGCGACGGTTCGGGTGGAGATGGCACCCAACAGCATTGCCTACGCGCATCCATCGGACGTTGGGAAGACCCAACTCACCGCCGGGAGCGGGAGCGTTCGCGGGTGGTGGGGACCGATGGCCATCGCGGGCGCAACGGCGCGGGCGATGCTCGTCGAGGCAGCGGCGCACCGCTGGGGCGTTTCCGTCGGGAGTTGTGTCACAGCAGGCGGCAGGGTGACCTGCGGAGAGCATGCCGCAACCTACGGCGATCTCGCTGCCGAGGCTGCGGTGCTCACCGTCCCCGAAGCCAGCCCCAAGCCACGCAGGAGTTGGAGGCTGGTCGGCACCGAACCCCAACGCCTGGACATCCCGAGCAAGACGAACGGCGCGGCGCTGTTCGGCATCGACGTCGACGTGCCCGGCGCGGTGCAGGCCACCGTGCTGCACAGCCCGGTGTTCGGCGCCCGCCTCGTGAGCGTGGACGACACCGAAGCGCGAAAGCTGCCCGGCGTGATCGACGTCCTGCACTTCAAGGGCTCCGAAACGGGCCACACCAGTGATTTCGTCACGGTGATCGCCGACACGTTCTGGCATGCCCGGGTCGCGATCGTCTCGGTCGTGGCGACCTGGGAGGGCGGGCGTTCCGAGCTTGATGACGCGACCATCGAAAGGGAGTTGATGGACGGACTGGAACACCGGGGGCAACTCTGCAAGAAGGTCGGGGCGCGCCCGCCGTCGGTCGAGTCCGGCGTGACCTACCAGGTGCCCTACCTCCACCACGCGACCATGGAGCCCCTCACCTGCACAGCGCACGTCCACGACGACATCGTGGAGCTCTGGGCACCCACGCAGGCACAGGGATTCACCGAGCGAGCGGTCGCCGCGGTGCTCGGTGTCCCCCACGACGCGATCGTCCTGCACACGACCTTTCTCGGCGGGGGATTCGGACGCAAGTCGGAGGTGGACTTCGTGGTGGAGGCTGCCCAGATCGCGCAGGCGGTGGGCAAGCCGGTGAAGGTCACCTGGACCCGGGAGGAGGACTTCTCGCACGGGTTCTATCGACCCGCGTTCGGGGCACGGCTGAACGGCGCGGTGGACTCCGCCGGCAGGATCACCGACCTCTCCGTTCGCCTGTCCGGCCCCAACATCCTCACGCGGTTCGTCCCCTTCTTGCTCGACGGGCTCCCGTTCGGGTTTTTCGTGGGCGAGAACTTCTTCGATCTCCCCTACTCCGTGCCCAACCAGCGTTTGGAGTACAACCGGCTCGAACTCCCGATCCCCACCGGATTCTGGCGCTCGGTCAGCGCGAGCCACAACGGGTTCTTCCGGGAGTGCTTCATCGACGAACTCGCGCATGGCGCCGGGGTGGACCCCGTGCAGTTCCGGCTCGACCACCTCGTGGATTCCCCGCGCCACCACAACCTCGTCCGCAGGGTGGCCGACATGGCGGACTGGGACCACCGCGACGGACGTTTCCTCGGGATCGCGGTCGTCGAGAGCTTCGGATCCATCGTGGCGGAGGTGGCGCAGATCCGCGTGGAGGACCATCTCGCGGGTGCGGGCACCGTGGACGGCATCGTGGTTCACGTCGAACGCGTGTGGGTCGCCTTCGACTGTGGCCGCTGCATCCACCGCGGGATCATCGCAGCCCAGGCCCAGGGTGCAGTGGGCATGGGCCTCTCCGTGGCGTTCGGGGAGCGGATGTCCTTCAGCGGAGGCGCCGCCGTGACCCCGAATTTCTACGCCTACCCGGTCTTGAAGCTCGGGCAGATGCCCGAGATCGAGGTCGAGGTGATCGAGGGCGCGCTCGACCAGCCTGGCGGGGTGGGGGAGCCCGCGCTCCCTCCGATCGCACCAGCGGTCTGCAACGCGATCTTCGCCGCCATCGGGGAGCGCATCCGCGAGCTCCCCATCGCCGGGCAGAAGACCGCGCGGGGCGTGATCTTCGTCTGATTCCGCCCTTCGCTGCGTCGGCCTACAGCGCCGGGAAGATCGCCGCGAAGAAGAACACGGTGCCGAACACGAGCCCGATCGCGCTCAAACACCCACAGCCCAGCGGCACGCCGATCCGGGCGGCAGGCGTCTTTGCGACGAAGTGGGTGATCAGGGCCGCGAGCGCGCCGCCCCAGACGAACCCAAGCGGGCCCGACGCCATGTAGCCGGCTGACACGCCCGCGGACTCAGACCCGGAGGCCATCATCCCGACAGTGGCGACGCCGATGACCGTGACCACGGCAGCGGCGATGATCCAGGCGATCGGCATGAGACAGCCGGGCGATTGAGGGGTCTGGTCTTCCATGAGCCTCTCTACCCCGGCGTCGCGAGCCGGCATGCGTATTTTGGCCCATCCGGCTGCGAACAATCGCGATCGGGCAGTGTGTGGGCCGCGCGCGTGAGGACGCGGATGTGCCCACACCGACGATCCTCCCCGGATTGCGCGTGTCCTCGGCACGATCGGCGCCCACACCGACGATCCTCCCCGCGATGCGCGTGTCCTCGGCACGATCGTCGCCCGCGCCGACGATCCTCCCCGGGATGCGCGTGTCCTCGGCACGATCGGCGCCCACCCCGACGATCCTCCCCGGGATGCGCGTGTCCTCGGCACGATCGGCGCCCGCCCCGACGATCCTCCCCGGGACGCGCGTGTCCTCGGCACGATCGGCGCCCGGGCTGACGACGTTGCACAACCAGACGACTTGCATAAGGCAGCCCGTGCCTCCCGACCCTCTCTCAGCGATCCGGTTGTCCTGCGAGGTCGCGCTCGCCGCAACCGCCCTGGGGCTCGGACCTGCGCTCGGGACGGGCTGGTTGCTCGCGCGCGGGCGGTTCCGCGGCAAGGCTGCTCTCACCGCCGTGGTGCTGGCCCCGCTCGTGCTCCCCCCTGTCGTCACGGGGCTCCTGCTGCTCCGGCTCTTCGGGCAGACCTCCCCGGTCGGGTCACTGCTCGGCAGCGCGGGTCTCGCCATCCCGTTTTCCCTCGCCGGGGCCGTGCTCGCCGCGCTCGTCGTCGGCTTTCCACTCTACGTGCTCACCATCCGCTCGGCCTTCGAGGCGGTGGACCCCCGATACGAGGAGGTGTCGCTGACCCTCGGCGTCTCGCCCGTTCGCACCTGGTGGCGGATTCCGCTTCCCCTCGCCTACCCGGGTATCGGAGCCGCGGTCGTCCTCGCCTTCGCACGCGCGCTCGGGGAGTTCGGCGCCACGGCGGTCATCGCCGGAAACATGGAGGGGCGAACGCGGACGATCGCCCTGGCCGTGTACAGCGCGCTCGACGCCCCCGATGGCGAGGCGGCGATCCATACGTTGCTGCTCGCCAGCCTGGGGCTCTCGCTCGTGGGGCTCGTCCTGTTCGAGGCCCTGAGCGGGTGGCAACGGCGCCGGCTGGACCTCGATGGGGGGTGAACTCCACGTCGACGTGCGCGTACGCGACCACAGTGCGCTGCTGATCACCAGCACGGCGCCGGCGATCGGCGTCGTCGGCCCCTCGGGCGCCGGCAAGAGCACGCTGCTGCGCGTGCTCGCTGGCGTCGAGCGCCGCGCTGTCGGCACCGTCCGGGCGCTGGGGGAGACGTGGCTCTCCGCCACGGACCACGTCCCCCCGTGGCGGCGCGGCGTGGGCTGGGTGCCCCAGGACTCCGTGCTCTTTCCGCACCTGAACGTTTGGCACAACCTGTCCTACTCGGGACGCAGCTCGGCTTCGGACGTCACCGCCCTGGCCGCAGAGCTCGGGCTCGCCGCGCTGCTGGAACGGTCTCCGCGAAATCTCTCGGGCGGCGAGCGCCAGCGCGTGGCCCTGGGCCGCGCCCTGCTCTCCCGGCCCCGCCTGTTGCTGCTCGACGAGCCGTTCGCAGCCCTGGATCGGGTCCTCCGCGTGCGACTGGCCAACGCGGTCGCGAGGCTGTGTCGGGAGCGAGCCCTGCCCGTGCTGCTCGTCTCGCATGACGGATCGGACTTCGACGGCTTCGAAGCAGAGCGTTGGACCTTCGAGGGCGGAGCGCTGTCCAGGGAGTGAGGCGAGCGCTCCCCCGCGCCCGGCTCCGGGATGGCAGCGGGGGGTCCCTTCGGGGTAGGTGGATTCATGATCCTGGCGATGCTGCTGACGGCTTGCGGCCAGCCCGCACGGACCCCGGTTCCGGTCCAGCCTGGGGGCTGCCCCGAGGGCGAGCTCGCCGACGGGGATACGTGTGTACCCGAGGCCTGCGGCACGGGGACGTGGGGCGCGTTGCCGGTCGACGACGGGACTGTTCATGTCGATGCCGGGGCTCCCCCCCAGGGCACCGGCACGGCGGACTCCCCGCTCCCGACGGTGCAGGCGGGACTGGAGCGCGCTGCGGAGCTCGGTGGAGGGCTGGTGGCCGTGGCGGCCGGCACCTACCTCGAGGCGATCAGCCTCGACCAGACCCATGATGGCGTCACGCTGGCCGGGAGGTGCAGAGAGCTGGTGTTCCTCGACGGCAGCGAGAGCGACGGAGCGGCAACGATCGACATCTACTCGCGTCGCGCCACCCCGGAGATCCGCGTGCAAGGGCTCACCGTGACCGGCGGGGCCTCGAGCGGGCTCTGGGTGGAGAATGCCGCGCTCACGTTGACGGCGACCGACATCGTCGACAACGACTCGACCGGGCTACTGGCCACCAACGCATCGCTCACGCTCACTGACGTTCGGGTGTCGCGCACGCAGCCGAGCCGCAACGGCCTGGACGGGGTCGGCATCGACGCCAGCTTCGACGTCGTGCTCACCGCGACCCGGTGCGTGCTCGATGGCAACGCCCAGGCAGCGCTGTTCGCGGAGGGATCGGGAACCACCGTCGCGTTCGTGGACTCGGCGGTATCGGACACACTCCCCAACCGGGACGGCCTGGGGCGTGGGATCGAAGCCCAGAGCGGCGCCACGGTGACCCTCACCCGGTCCACGGTGCAGGGCAGCGCGGACGTCGGCGTGATGGCGACCGGCGAGGGCACGACCCTGCACCTGGTCGATTCGCAGGTCATCGAAAATCATGGCTATGGCGTAGCCGCGCAGGCAGGCGCCACGCTCACCGCCACAGGGTCCAGGTTCGACTCCAACACCGACATCGGAGTGTACGCCTCCGACAGCGGCACGGTCGTCGAGCTCGACACCTCCGGGGTGGCGTGGAACACGCCGGAGGCCCCGGGTTCGCTGGGGTTCGGGCTGGACGTGGAGAGCGGAGCGGCGCTGGCCCTGACCGACTGCGTGGTCCAGGGAAACACGGCCGTCGGCCTGTTTGCCAACGGTCAGGGAACGAGCGTGACCGTCGTCGACACGGTGATCGTCGACACCGTCCCGAGCCCGGATGGGCTGCTCGGGCTCGGCGTCGCGGCGCAGGAAGGAGCGTGGCTGGCCGCCACGGGGTGTCGCATCGAGGGGAACACCGCGGAGGGGGTCCTGGCGGATGGGGACGAAAGCACCGTTGACCTCACGGACACCTCGATCTCCCGCACCCGCTCTGACGAAGCAGGGACCGGCGGCCAGGGCATCGTGGCCCGCCACGGAGCAGCGGTCCGGGCGACGCGATGCACGCTCGAAGCCAACTCCAACGTGGGCGTGGCAGCGGCCGATGCGGGAACCGTCGTGGATCTCGTCGACACGGCGGTGCGGGGCACCCTCAGGACCGTGGACAGCGGCGGGGCACTCGGTCTGGGCGCGCAGGACGGCGGCCTGGTGCACCTGCTCCGAAGCGAGGTCTCGGCGACCGAGGGCGTGGGCGGGTACGTGGTGGCGGGGGGCGTCCTCGAGCTCGAGGACTCCTCACTCACCGACAACCGGTTCGCAGGCGCCGTGGCCCTGGGCGGCACCATCTCGCTCAGGGGCACGAGCATCACCGGCAACGTCGCGGACGAGGAGTGGGGTGGCGGTCTCGGCATCTACGCAAACGCAACCTTCGGCGTCTCCACGCTCTCCGTCGTGGACTGCGAGATCGGCCCCCATCCCTACGCCGGCGTGTGGCTGGACGGACAGGGATTCTACGAGATCGAGCAAAGCTCGGTCTCCGGGGGCCTGGGCGTTCCGAGCGGCTCCCACACGCTCCATGGAAACTCCGTCTTTGCCGAGAACGGTGTCACGGCATGGGGCGAGGCGGGCGGGCTGTTGCTGTCGGGCAACACCTTCGAGGGCGCCAGCGAGGTCGCGGTGCTGCTGGATGCAGCCTCCGCCTCGCTCGAGGCCAACTCCTGGTCGGGCAACGGCACGGATCTGCTCCAGCAGCGGTGCACCGACCTCGAGCCGCTCCAGGATCCGGACCTGAGCGGCGTGCCGAACGCCATCGTCTGTCCGGAGGGCAGCGTGCTCACGGCCTACGACCTCCTCTTCACATCGCTGTACCTCCCTGTCACAGAGACCGAGCCCTGAAGCGGGAGCCGCGCTCAGCGCGTCTCGGCCGTCATCCGCTCGTCGTCCATGGCGGTCCGCAGCCAGTCGACCGCCCCGGCATCCCCCTTCACATAGGCGCTGAAGAACCCGGCAGCCAGCGACGCGCTCAGGGCGCGCCCCTCGACGGGATCGATGTACGTGAACGCCTCTCCCGTGGACTCGCGGGTGTCGTCCCCGCAGCCCGGCATGAAGTCCGGCGTGATGGCCACGATGTCGCTCGGCGAGAGGTGTCCGGCATCGACGATCTCGAACCACCACGCCGTGCTGGGCGCGGCGTTGAAGTTGTTCTCGATGAGGATGTTCCCCGCCTCGCCCACGCTGTGGTCCTCGCTCATCGACTCGAACATCAGCGGCGCGTCGAGGTTCGACATCGAAACCCCTGGAAGAAGGGGGTTCTCGGGCGGTGCGGCGACGAACATTCCGGCGATGGGCGCAGACTCGGCGCCGAGTCGATCTTGCAGCACGATCGCAGCGGTGACCGCGCCGAAGCTGTGCCCGTAGGTGCCCACGTGATCACCGTCCACGGGCAGGCCGTCGACAAGCTCGCCGGCGAGCGTTCGATCGAGGGCGAACTCAAGGTCTGCTTCGCGGAGAGCGAGCGTGTCGGTGTCGAGCGGCAGGGAGCTCCCGGCCAGCTCGTCGAACAGCGTGTTGCCGGCATGGTCGGGAGAGACGGCGACGAACCCCCAGCTCGCGAGGCGCTCCGCCACCGATGCCGTGGAGAACCGCGTGCAGTTGTAGCAGTGCGACATCGCGATCACCGGCCAGGTGCCCGACGCCGGCGTGGCATCGACCGCCGAAGTGGTGGTGAGGCTCGGGCAGCCGGCCGGAGCCGTTTCGAGCAGCCCATCGTAGGTCACCCGGTCCGTCTCGCTCACCACCATGTCCGAGATCGACGACTCGCCCGAGGCGGTGTCGGTGGGGTACCAGGTCTCGATGGTGAGCGCACGATCGCGGTCGGTATCGGTGACGAGCGCGGTGTGGCGCGCGGGCTTCCAGGGGCCGGGCAGCGAGTAGTCGGCCGCGGGCGCGCCGGTGTCGTCCACCGATCCGGGTTGGCAGGCAGCGAGGAGCAGCAGCATGGGCTCCAGTATAGTCCAGCGGATGGCCACGCCCGATCCGTCACTCGACCCCAGCCGCGACCCCCGTACACTCACGGCCGAGGAGTGGCGCCAGCTGCTCACGCCCGAAGAGTTCGCCATCCTCCGGCAGTCCGCCACCGAGCGACCGTACACGGGGCGCTACAACGACGACCCCGGCCCGGGCGCCTTCCACTGCGTGGGGTGCGGTAACCGGCTGTACGGCGCGGAGCACAAGTTCCACTCGGGGTGCGGCTGGCCCTCCTTCTTCCAGGCGGTCGTACCGGGAGCGCTGGAGGTGCACCGCGATTCGAGCCACGGAATGGTCCGCACCGAGATGCGCTGCGCACGCTGCGGCGGGCACCTGGGGCACATCTTCGACGATGGACCGCGCCCCACGGGGATGCGCCACTGCGTCAACGGCTACGCGGTGCTGCACGTGCCCGCGGGCTCCGACGTGGCCCCGGTCTTCGCCGCCCACCGGAGGGCGCGCCCCTCCTGACTGCCGCACCCGCAAATTGCGCGATTCCAAGCGGTTCCGAGGCTATGCTCTCCCGATGCTGACAGTCCTGCTCCTCCTCGCATCCCAGGGCGCGACAGCCGCGTGCCCCCAGACGCCCGAGCTGCGGGACGCCGACGGGGAGCTCACCGTCCTCGAGCAGAACCTCAAGTTCATCGTCGTCGGCAGCCACCGTGCGGAGCGTGCGGGGCTGCTCCACGGCTATCTGGATGGCGACGGCGCGGGGGTGGACCTGCTCCTGTTGAGCGAGGCCCGCCTCACCGAGAGCCTCTCGGCCTGGGGCTCCGGGTGGTGCTTCTACACGCAAGCCGGGAACGGCCTCGCGGATGACGGCTACACGTGGTCGCCGATCGAGTCCGGCACCCCGCCGGGCGGGCTGGCGATGGGCGTACGACAGCGTGAGAACGGGCTCCTGCGGCACATCAGCGGTGGCGGCCGGCGGTTCCGGGCGCAGCCGGTGAGCCTCGCCGAGGGCGTGCTGGGCTCCCTGGGCCACTACTGGAAGGGCTGGGCGAGCCTCACGGTGGACGACACGCGCATCGTGTGGAGCCACACCCAGGCGAGCTACCGGCGCCAGCCCGAACGTGGAGCCGGGCGCCTGGGGCGAGGTCGAGCGGGGCAGTTCGACGACCTCGCGGACGACCTCGGTCACCCGCTGCAGGCCACGCTGATCACGGGAGATCTGAACCTGCTGGCGGGGTTCGAGCCGAAGGTGGCCAGCGACGACGCCCGCGTGGCCCGGGCCCGCGACATCGACGACGGCACGGTCAGGACCTTCCGCAACCGGACAGGGGTGGACCTCGCGTGGTTCTCGACCGTCGGGACGTTCATGGGATCGGTGTTCAAGGGTCCGCAGAGCCGCTCCTGGGACACAGAGGCCGCCTACGACCGCGTTGGTGTGAACGCCGCCTTCCTCGTGCGCCATCCGGGAACCCGCGTGGCCCCCGTGGAGATCGGGGACGCCCACATGCGCGTCTCGGACCACCTTGGTCTGCGGATCACCATCCCCTTCGCCGAAGCCGCTGAGCAGCGCGATGCGACGCACGCCACGCGGGTCGGCGGCGGACGCGTGGACGCCGCCTGGTAGATCAGCGGCTGCCCCACTCCCACACCCGCGGCAGGCCCGCATAGAGCAGGCGGTGGTAGGTCCGGGCCGGCAGCGCCCGACGGAGCAGGTCGAACGCCCGGGCATCCAGCGTGCCCGGCACCCGGAGCGGCGGGTTGGGGTGCTCGATGAGCTTCGCCAGCGTCTCCGCCACATCCTCCGGCTGGTGGTAGGTGAGCTGCATCAGGGCCGAGATGAGCTCGCCCATGTTGACGTAGTGCGCGTGGTAGGGGCTCTCCCGGTCGTCGACCGCGGCCTGTCCGGCCTCGGTGAACCTCACCTTCGTGAACCCGTCCGAGTGGATGAATCCTGGGCGCACCAGGGAGACGAACACGCCCCATGGCCGCATCTCGTACCAGAGCGCCTCGGAGGCGCCCTCCAGGGCGAATTTCGAGCCGCTGTACGCGCTCATCGTGGGCATCGCGGTCATCCCCCCGACCGAGGAGACGTTGAGGATCCTCCCGAACCGTTGCTCACGCATCCGCGGCAGCACGAGGCGGATCAACGCCATCGGACCGAGGTAGTTCGAATCGAGCTGGGCGAGCAGGTCGCCAGCCGGAGTGTGCTCGGCCACCGACCGGTAGCTCACGCCCGCGTTGTTCACCAGCACATCCACACCGCCCCATCGGGCCGCCACAGCGCTGATCGCAGCCTCGCGCTGCTCCCCGTCCGTCACGTCCAGCGGGAGGAGCATGACCCGCTCGCCCTCCCGGATCCCCAGCCCCTCGAACCGCGGGAGGGACGAGGCCCGGGCGGTGAGCACGACACGGTGATGGGTCCCCATCAACACACGCGCCAGGGCGAGCCCGATCCCCGTGGTCGCACCCGTGATGAGCACGGTGTAGGGCCCCGGCCGGGCCCTCCGACGGATGTGGAGCACGCGGCCGACGGCGCGCACGGCGTTGTGGGCGCCCCGCAGGACGGCGACCAGTCGCGCCAGGGGTCGACTGGTCGGCCAGTCGAGGCCGGCGGGTGGGCGGGGTTCGGGCAAGGATCCTCCGGGTAGCATCCAGGTCACCAAGCACGGCCTGTGCCATACTGCCCCGATTCCCCCCGTGACCCGATGCCCCTCACGCTGTGGCTCCTGCCGCTCCCCGTCGCGCTCGCCGCAGCCCCCGTGGACGACAGCTTCCGGATCGCCCCAGGCGAGACCGTCCACTACGCCGATCTGCTCGCCGAGGGCTCCATCCTCGGCCGCACCGGGCGCGTGCTCGTCGGCCTAGCGGAGGGTGCAGCCCCGCCGCCCGCGCTGTTCGAGTCGGGCGTCGGGGTCGTCCGGCTGCGCGGCGGACTGCTCCGCGTCACGCCCGGCACCGGCGCCGACGATCTGGCCCTCGCCCGCAGGCTCGACGCGCTCCCCGGCGTGGAGTTCGCAGCGCCTGACCTCCTGCTCCCGCTCACCATCGACGAGGCGCCCGACGACCCGTTCTACCCGGACGAATGGCACCTGGAGAACTCCGGTCAGAGCGGCATGCCCGACGTGGACATCGACGCCGATCTCGCCTGGCAGTTCGCCACGGGCGCGGGACAGCTCATCGCCATCATCGACACCGGCACCCAGCCCGACCACCCCGACCTCCGGGTGACCATGGGCTACGACTACGTGGACCACGACGACGACGCCACGCCCGACTACGGCGATTCGAGCGGGGGTCCACATGGCACGGGCACCGCGGGCATCGCGGCAGCGAGCGGAAACAACGGGACCGGCGTCGCAGGTGTGGCGTTCGACGCCGACATCTACGCCATCCGCCTCATCGGCGGGGCCACCAGCGAGGAGGACGTGTACGACGCGTTCGTGGAGGCGGTGGACGCTGGCGCGAGCGTGCTGTCGAACTCCTGGGGCTACGGCACCTGCGACCCCATCCCCAGCTCCACGGTGTTCACCAAGATGTACCGGTACGCCGAGCGCAAGGGGCGCGGGGGCCTGGGCAGCATCGTCGTCTTTGCCGCCGGGAACGACAACTGCGACGTAGGCGAGAACGGAATGCTCAACGTGGAGACACCGGTCGTGGTGGCTGCGCTCGAGAGCAACGACGTGCGGTCTTCGTACTCCGACTATGGCGACCCCGTCGACATCGCCGCCCCCACGAACCTCCTCACCACCGACTGGACCTCCGGCGGCTACGGGAGCTACGACGGCGACGACGGATACTACCCCTACTTCAACGGCACCAGCGGCGCTGCGCCGGTGGTCTCCGGGGTGTTCGCGCTGATGTTCGAGGCCAACCCGCGGCTCACCGCGCTCCAGGCTCGCGAGGTGCTGTGCCAGACGGCGGTGAAGGTGGACCTGGAGGACGTGACCTACGACGCAGAGGGGCGGAACCCCTACTATGGCTGCGGGCGGATCAACGCCGGGGCCGCCGTAGCCGCGGTGGCCAACGAGGCCCCAGGGATTCCGACGGTCCCCGCGGACAGCACCGTCCGGCCCGGCCGCGCCCACCTGACCTGGAGCCCCGCCATCGATCCCGACGACGACGCGCTCCGCTACACCGTACGCTGGTCGACGACCGGGCCGGCGCCGTCGATCACACAGGCATGGCCGGCGGACACGGGAACCCCGACCAGCGAGGACTCGGGAGGCGACACCGCCGCCTCGGACACGGCGAGCGACTCGGGCCCCCCGGCCGACACCGGCCCGAGCACCGTGGTGCAGACCTCCGGCGAGGTCACCCTCGGCGGCGGGCTCTACCTCCCCCCGGTCGAGTTCGTGGACGGCGATGTCGTGACGTACACGGTCACCGCCCTGGATCCCTGGGGGGAAGGTCCCGGGAGCGCACCCGTGACCCTCACGTTCGCGGCGTCGGACGAGCCTGTCGATACCGGGACGACGAAGCCCGCGCCCGAACCGGACCGGGGGTGCTCCTCTACGGGTTCCCCGCCGTCGGTGATCCTCGCCCTGGGCGCCCTCGTGATCCTGCGCGCGCGGAGGGCGTCATGAACGGCCGTCGCTGCCCGGCCTGGCGAGCGGCAGCCCTGACCCTCGCGGCGGCCGCTTGCCACGCCCCCCCGCCCCCCGAGGACCCGGTCGTGGACAGCGTGCCAGTCGACACCGGAACGCCCTACACGTGGTGCGGCGATGACGCAGTGAACGGCTCGGAGGCCTGCGACGACGGGAACCTGCACGGTGGCGACGGGTGCAGCTCCACCTGCACGATCGAGGAGGGCAGCGTCGAGACCGAGCCGAACGATACCTACGCATCGCCGTCGGAGGCATCGGGGCCGGAGGTGGACGGCTGGCTCCCCGCTGGCGACGTCGACTGCTGGGCCTTCCAGGCGGAGACCTGTGACGCATTCACGGTGCGTCAAGTGGAGCCGTGCACCTCGGCCCTCGCGATCACCGTGTACACCGACGTCGGCACCGCCGTCGCCAGCGGCGCGGTCGACACATCCGGCTGCGTCACCGTGGACCCCGCCGAGCAGCCCGGTGCCCGCTGGGTGGCCGGCGGGGTCTACGCGGCCTGCGTCTCCGCCGTCGCCGACGCGGTCGTCCCCGACTACGCGCTGACGGTGACCGAGGGCCCCTCCGACACCACCTGGACCGTGGACGGCGCGGACCTCGACAGCGACGGTCGCCCCGCGGCCTGCGACGACGACGACGATGGCGACGGCCTTCCGGATGGCGACGACAACTGCCCCGACCTCTCGAACGGCCCCGGCACCGGGCCGCTCGCCGTCGATACATACGGATTTGTGTCGGACTGGCTCACCGCCGGGCCATTCGACACGGGGGCGAGCACCGATACGTGTCGCCCGTCCGAAACTGCGCTCGTCGGAGAGGATGGCGTGATTGCTCCGCGGATGGGAGATCCCGCCGGCGACGTCGCCTGGGTGGCCGACCTGGACGTCGGCGAGGTGCTCGACCTGACCGCCCGCTACGCGACCATCGAGGCTCCCCGCGAGGCCTACGCGTTCGCGTACCTCACCTCCCCGACAGCACGCACGCTCACCCTCGCCATGGGCGCCGACGACGGGATGTTCGCCTGGTGGAACGGTGAGAAGGTCATCGACGAGGCCTCCTGTCAGGGGGTCAACGGCGATCAGTTCCAGGCGAGCGTGGACGTCGTCGCAGGCGTGAACACCCTCCTGGTGAAGGTGTACGACCAGGGAGGCGGCTGGGGGCTCGCGGCCCGCCTGCTCGACGGGACGGACCCCGTGCTGGACCTCACACCCAGCCTCTCTCCGGATCCCGAGTGGCACCCCGACCAGACCGACAGCGATGGCGACGGGGTCGGGGACGTGTGCGAGTAGTCAGTCCGGTGACCACTCGAGCGCAATGTCCACGCGCTGCGTGACCGGGTGGCAACCATCCGGCGTGAGCGGCACCGTGACCGTCTCCCCCTGCGTGAGGTGGCCGCCCGCCGAAGCCTCCACGTGAACGTCGCCAGAGACCTCCCAGCCACACTCCCAGGTCTGCCCCTCATCGAACGTGTCACATGCGCTCGCAGGGGCACCGGCCAGGTTCCAGGTGACGGCGGGGCTGTCGAGCAACTCGCCGCTCGACCCGGCGAGGTGGACCTCCACCGCGGCCACGGCGATCTCGGTACAGGCCGTCTCCTCGGGCTGCAGGACCATGTCGAGGTGCTCCTGGATCACGTGGCACTCGTCCGAGTCCACCACGACCGACTCGGTCTGGTCCCGGTAGCCCGGCAACCTCGCGGTCACCTCGATGCTGCCTGCCTGCTCGTAGCCGCAGATCCACTCGCCCGTGATGTCGTCGCACGGCTGCGAAGGCCCCCCGCGCGCGCTGTACGTGAGCTGAAGGCCTTCGAGGCTCCCTCCATCGGCCGTGCTGACCGAAACGCCCACGGACGCCGCGGCCATGTCGTCGCAGGCCCCCCGGCTCGGCATGTACAGAATGCAGCCAGAGAGCGAGATGAACCCGAACACCGGAAAGAGGGTGGTGTGAGCGTGCATGGGAAACCTCCTCCAGAAGGGTAAGCACGGGGCGTGCCACTCCAGAAGATCAACAACTTCTGGGGCGACGACCCGGCCAACCGCGACAGGGGATACGCGACGCGGAATGTTGCCTCTCCTCCCTGCCTGCGCGGCCCCGGGCCCCGCCGTTGTGCCGGCTGCGGACACCACCGGGTCACGGGTCACGCCCGGCTGGTGTGCGTCGGCGCTCCCCCTGCTGCGGATGGAGCGAAAGTAGGATGCACACAGCACCGGACCGGGAACGCCCGCGCGTCGGCCTTGCCGCGTTCGTGGGGTACTTCGCCCGGCTCGGCACGACCGGCTTCGGCGGCCCCATCGCGCTTGTCGGGTACATGCAACGCGACCTCGTCGAGGAGCGCGGATGGATCTCGCCCGAGGACTACAAGGAGGGCCTCGCACTGGCGCAGCTTGCCCCCGGCCCCCTCGCTGCGCAGCTCGCGATCTACCTCGGGTGGGTCCGGGCAGGCGTGGCCGGTGCCACACTCGTGGGCCTGGCGTTCGTCCTTCCCTCGTTCGTGATGGTGATGGCGCTCTCGGCGCTCTACCTGCGCGTGGGCGGCCTGCCGTGGATGCAGGGCGCGTTCTACGGGGTCGGCGCAGCGGTGATCGGGATCATCGTCCGCAGCGCGTGGAAGCTCGCCAGGGCAACGCTCGGCAAGGCGCGGTTGCTCTGGGGGATCTTCGCGATCTCGGCGCTGGTGACCGCCGTGACCGAGACCGAGATGCTTTGGATGTTCCTGCTTGCGGGCGTGGTCACGATGGTCGCGGCCGAGCGCCCACGCGTCGCAATGTCCGTGTTCCCGTGGCCGTTCCTGGTCACCGGGCTGCACGGTCCGGCCACCACCACCACGCTCGGTCGCATCTTCTGGTTCTTTGCGGAGGCGGGGACCGTCGTGTTCGGGAGCGGGCTCGCGATCGTGCCGTTCCTTCACGGCGGCGTGGTGAACGAGCTCGGCTGGCTGACCGAGCGCCAGTTCCTGGACGCCGTCGCAGTCGCGATGATCACCCCAGGCCCGGTGGTGATCACGGTCGCGTTCATCGGCTACCTTGCCGCCGGCCCGGTCGGGGGCACGCTCGCCGCGCTGGGCACCTTCCTGCCCTGCTACCTGCTGGTGGTCGGGCCGGCTCCCTGGTTCCGGCGATACGCGCAGAATGCCCGGATCCGGGCGTTCGTGGACGGTGTCACCGCAGCGGCCTCCGGCGCGATCGCGGGCGCCGCTTTCGTGCTGGGACGCCGGGCGATCAACGACGTGCCCACCGCGATCATCGCCGTCAGCACGCTGGCGGCCATGACGTGGCTCAAGAAGGCACCGGAGCCAATCCTGATCGTGCTCGCCGGGGGGGTCGGGCTCCTGCTGCGCTCCTGATCCGCCGCCTGTCAGCCCCGGCGTCGAAACCCGAGCGTGGCGGCCAGACCCGCGAGCGCGCCCACCAGAGCGGCAAGCGGTGTCGGCGGCGCCAGGACAGCGCACCCGTAGCTCGGCGAGAGGATGTCGCAGAAGGCAACTCCGGTGTTCGGGTCCACGCCGCCGATCAGGTCTTCGGTGTCGATGGTGCCGTCCCCGTTGCTGTCCACGCCATCAGCCGTCATCTGATCGAGGGCGGTGTGGAGCGCGGTGTAGTCGGATCCACCTGTCAACCCGCGATCCATCATCGCGATTCCGAACGCCTCGACCACGGTTCCGTCGCCGCCGCTGTTCGTAGCGTGGCAGATCGTGCAGACCGGGGTGCACGGCACCCCGAGGTAGCTCGCGACCTCGGCGGGATAGCCCGCAGATGCCCACGCGCTGCTGATCATCACAGAAAAAAGCATTGGAGCATCCTACAGGTAGAAGTGGCCTTGCACGAGCGCCATCGGAGATGGCTTCGCCCCCGCGACACAGCTCAGCACGCCCTCGAGCGCATCGACACGGACGTCGAACCGCGTGAGGAAGAACCACTGGACTGCCGCTCCTCCGGTCCAGGCCGGGCTGTCTGGAGAGGAGAAGTCGGGGTCGCAGTACTGCCCGATGCCCATCAGGTGAAGGCCCTGGGTAGGCTCCCAGTCCACGATCCCCGAGCCGGCGATACCCATCGAGTTCACGCCGTTGTTCTTGTCGACGAGCAGATCCGCCTCTGCAAGGACGGAGACCGACTCGACCGGCGCCGCGCGCGTATAGACCCCGTGGGCCTGGCGCGTGCGGGGCGCGAGGGTGATGATGTCCTCCCCTGCGACCGTGAGCAGGCTGGAAACGCCGAGCTCGAACGTCTTGCTGACTGCGTACGAACCGTAGAGGCTGTACCCGCGCTCGCGGAACACATCAGGATGCACCTGAAAATTCCCCGCGATGCCCATCACCTCGAACCGGTACTTCTTGGCGGTGTACACCAGGGAGACGCCGGTCTGCTGGTCGGCGTTGGTCGCCGTCCGGGTGGCCTTGCGGATGTACAGTTCGTGGTCCTCGGTCCGGAGCCCGAACGGCAGGTTCATGCGCCCGGCGCGGATCATCAGTCCCTTCACGGGCGATACGCCGGCCCAGTATTCCCGCGACGTGAGGTTCCACTGGGGATCGGTGGTGTTGCTCGTGATGCGGGCAGCATAAGCGCCTTCGCTCACCGGTCCGATCGCGCCGGACACCGTGAAGGCGCCTGCCTGGACCGCGCCACGCACATCAGCCTGCATCAGGATGACGCGCACGTTGCCCGGCTCAGGAATGACCAGATCCCGCAGGTCGGCCTGAAGCGACAATGGCTCGGGCAGCGTGACCGCGCCGAACGCAAAGTCAGCCTTCTTTCCCGGGTTCTCGGTCATCTCCTTCCAGTGGGTGCGGACGAGGATCTCGCCCTGCGCCCGACCGTAGTCCGTGAGAATTCCGCCCCCCGAGGGGTCGATGTGGCACTGGGCGCAGTTCGTATACCCGTGCTTGATCATCCACGGATAGGCGTGGGCGGGTTGGGAGGCGACCCCGAGCCCGAGGACCACGGCAGAAAGGAGCCAGGGATGCTTAGCCATCGATGAGGTCCACTGTCACTTCCGCGTTCATCTTCGGATCGACGGTGATTCCGAGGTAGCTGGGGATCGTGATGCCGTGCTGCGAGGCATCGAACTTGAACGAGGCCCGCGCGCGGTAGCCCGTCTTGCTCCTCTGGAGGGTGTAGGTGACGTCTTCGACGACGTCCACACCGTGCACGTTGAACGTGCCCTTGATCGTCCCGCCGGCGGTTTCGCCCAGGGTCGTGGGAAACTTGAGATCAGCGCGCGCGACAGTCAACGTGGCGTTGGGAAACTTGGAGATCTCCACGAACTCATTGTTCATGTGGTCGTCGCGCATGTCGATCCCGGTGTGCACCGACTCCATCGGTACCGCAAACGCGAGCTTCGTGCCGTCGTCCGTGACGTTGACCGTGCTGCTGTCGCCCTCGATGTCGAGCGCACCGGGGGTGGCGGTTGCGAAGAACGCGACCTTGGGCTTGCCGGTGACCCCCATCGCGGCCTCGGCGGCGCCAGAGTACACGGCGAGGGCGACGATCAGGGACGGCGCGATGACAAAGAGGCGTCGCATCATGTTCGTGGAGCGGAGGGCGGAGCGGTTCATGGGCATTCCTCGTTTGCGTCCAGCGGGTTGCTGCACGTCACGAATGTAGACCGCCGAGAGCCGTTCGTCATCCCGCTCGAGGGGCCTCTCACGGAGTCCTAATCCGACCCGGACTCTCATCGAATCCTCACCGGGAAAACCACAACCGGCAAACGGGTGCGTATAAAGGAGCCTGGACGGAGATCGAAAATGGACCCTGCGCACCTTCACCTACTGTTCAACCACTTTCCGATCATCGGCAGCGTGCTGGCAGTGCCGCTGCTCGGCATCGCGGCATGGCGCAGTCAGGAACGCGGCGCGCTGTTCGCCGCCGTCGTGGTCCTGGTGATCTCCGGAGCAGGAGCCGCAGGTGCGAACCTCACCGGGGACGGTGCCGAGGAGCGGGTGGAGGACCAGCCGGGCATCTCCGAGCATTGGATACACGAGCACGAAGAACGCGCAGACATCGCCACGGTACTCTCGGTGGTGAGCGCGCTTGGAGCCCTCGGGGTGCTGATCTGGGCGCACCGCAAAGGTCAGACGCCCGTGCTCGGCGTGGCCGGGCTCGTGGCGCTCACCGTGGCGACTGCCGCCGACATGGGGTGGACGGGGCTGGCCGGAGGTCAGATCCATCACTCCGAGCTGAGGGATGAAACCGCTGGTGCGGACGTCGGGGAGAACCCGGCTGCGTCGGGAGAGGCGAGCGAGGCGAGGGAGCGTGAAGAGGCCGGCGAGCGCGAAGAGGCAGGCGAGCGCGGAGAGGCGGGCGAGCGCGGAGAGGCAGGCGAGCAGCCCGCCGGGACGACCGGAGGGAAATGACATGCGCGTGCTCCTCGTCGAAGATGAGCCGAAGATCGCCGGCTTCGTTGCGCGTGGCCTGACCGAGGAGGGACACCTGGTCGACATCGCGGGCGACCTCGCGAGCGCTCGCGCCTGGCTGGCCGCTGGAGCCTACGAGGTGCTGATCGTCGACAGGATGCTGCCCGACGGCGATGGCCTGACCCTCGTCCGCGAGAGGCGGGATTTGGGCGACCGCACTCCGGCGATGTGTGTGACCGCACGGGACCGGGTGGGCGAGCGTGTCGAAGGCCTGCTCGGGGGAGCCGACGACTACCTGGTGAAACCCTTCGCGTTCGAAGAGCTGCTGGCCCGGATCACAGCCATCGCCCGACGCACCACGGACAGCGCCACGCGCGTGATGGTCGGAGACCTCGTGGTGGACGTCGATCGACACCGCGTCGTGCGCGGGAGCCGGGAGATCTCGCTCACTGCCCAGGAGTTCTCGCTCCTGCGCTATCTGGCAGAGAACACCGGCCACGTACTCTCGCGGTCGCGCCTCCTCGCATCCGTGTGGCAGACGTTCCACGACCCCGGGACGAACGTCGTGGACGTCTACATCGGGTATCTCCGACGAAAGATCGACGGAGAGGCCGATCCTCCGCTGCTTCACACCGTACGCGGGGTCGGCTACGTACTCGAGGACCGGAGCGCCGGTCCCGGAGCCCGTTGAGTTCGCCATCCCTCGTCGCACAGGTCGTCCGCAACAGCCTGATCGTGCTCATCGCGGTCGTGGCCACCGTGGGACTGACGACCGGCACGTTGCTCTACGTGCAGGACGTTCGGGAGCTCGACTCGACCCTGCTCGCGGCAGCGCAGGCCGCGGGCGCGAGCGACTGGGGGTCCGAACACGCCGAGTCGAGCGTGCACGTGCGGATGCTCCCCCCCGATGACCCGCTCCTGCCCCACGGGTGGGCGGCAAACGCCGAGCAGATGGAGGAGCCGACGTGGCGGACCGACGGACGCACCCGCGTGCTGCTCCTCCCCGTGGAGCGCGGCCCCGAGGACGCCGAGGAGCACGCGATGCTGCTCGCGACCGCGCCGCGGGTGGACCCCGCGGAGAGCATCGGCCCGTTCGCGCTGCTGTACACGGTCGTCGCGGGCGTGGCCGCAGCAGGCGGCGCACTGCTGCAGCGGCGCCTCCTGATCCAGGCAACTGCCCCACTGGTGACGGCGCAGGCCGCCGTCGGCCGGGTGATGGGCGCAGGAGCCGGCGCCCGGCTGGGAGCGGAAGGCCCCGCCGAGGTCGCCGCCCTGCTGCAGGCGGTGAACGGGCTCCTCGAGCGGCTCGACCACGCGTTCGAGGCCCAGGCGCGGTTCACCGCCGAGGCGGCGCACGAGCTTCGCACGCCGATCACCGCGATGCTGGGCGAGATCGACGTCGCGCTTCGTCGCCCGCGCGAGAACGCAGACTACGTGCTGGTGCTGTCGTCGGCGCGGGAGGAGGTCGAGCGGCTTGCGGAGCTCGTCGAGGGGCTGCTGCTGCTCGCGCGGGTGGACTCGGGGCAGGCCGAGCACGGCCGCTCCGACATAGACGCTGCCACGATCGTGGAGGAGGCTGTGCGACGTGAACGGCGCACTGTCGAGCGCGGGGCCGGGCACCTCGACGTGGGCGACGTGCCCTCGGTGGTCTTGAACGGGCACCCGGCGCTCCTGGTGAGCGCGCTCTCCAACCTGTTGAGGAACGCAGCGATCCACGCGCCGGGGACGGCGGTCACGCTCCGCGTGAACGCCCAGGCAGGCGCAGTGAACTTCGAGGTGGACGATTGCGGGCGAGGCGTCCCCGAGGCCGAGCGGGAGACCCTGTTCGACCGACTCAGCCGGCGGGGCACGGCGCGCAGGGACAGCGTCGGCCTCGGCCTCGGCCTGCCGTTGGCCCGGGAGATCGCGCGTCGCCACGGGGGGAACTGCACTCTCGGTATCGCCCCCGGAGGTGGCTGTCGCGCTGTACTGACCCTCCCCCAGACGAACTAGATCACAAAGTACATGCCCTGCACCCGGCCGTCCAGGCTGCGCCGCGGGCAGGTCGGACAGGGGTCGGTGACCAGCTCATAAGCGTGGCGCACCGCGAGCAGCGTGCTCGTCTGCCGCACCGACTGTTCAAGGAAGATCTGGTCCTTGCTCAGCTTGCTCGCGATCCCGCAGCGCTTGAAGCCCTCGTACATGTCGGCACGCACGCCACAGAGGACCACGTGTACGCCTCGCCTCTCCAGCCGGTCGAGCGCGGCCTCGAGCATCGCCATCCCGACGGCGTCCGGGTTTCGGGCCCGCTTGAGCCGGAGCACGACCACCTTCGTCTCCGCGGTCACCCGCCCCTCGATGGTGTCGAAGTGCGCCTCCAGGCTCTGCGCCGAGCCGAAGTACATCTCCCCCTCGAGCCCGAAGATCAGGATCCTCCCGCACACGAGGTCTCCCGGCACGTGCTCGTGGATCCCCCCGTCGGCCGCGACCACGAACTCCGTGAGCAGCATGTTCCCCGTCCGGGGCACCGCCAGCATGAAGGACATCACGACGCCGATCAACACGCAGAACTCGATGGAGATCGCGAAGGCAGCGATCGCCGTGGTCGCCACGATCGCGGCGTCGAAGTGGGAGGCGCGCACGTGGTACCGGAGGTCGTGGAGGTTCACCATCCGCGCGGCCGTGAGCATCAGCAAGCCGGCAAGCGCGGACCGCGGGATGAACTGCGCGTACGGCCCGAACACCAGCATGATCACCGCCACGGCGACCGCGGAGATCACGCCCGCCCACTGGGTGCGTGCGCCCGCCTGCTGGTTGATCGCCGAGCGGGTGAGCGAGCCCGACCCCGGCATGCACCCGAAGAAGCTCCCCGACAGGTTCGCCATCCCCTCGGAGAAGCACTGCTGGTTTGCATCCAACTTCTGCCGGTTCGCCGCGGCCAGCGCCTTGGACATGGCGATGGCCTCGAGCAACCCGAGCAGCGCGACCGCGAGCGCGCTGGGTGCCAGATCGCGGAGGAGCGTCGCATCGAGCGAGAACATGTGTGGGGAGGGCAGCGACACCGGGATCTTGCCGACGACCTTCACACCCATCTCGTCGAGCCCATAGTAGCGCGTAGCCGCAGCCATCATGATGACCACGACCAGGAACTCGGGGAACAGCGGCACCCGCAACCAGGCCTTCGCTCGGCGGAAAGCCACCACCAGGGCGATCGCGGCGAGTCCGGTGAGCAGGGTCGGCAGGTGGATGTCTCCACCCTGTGTCAACGAGCGCCAGACCCGCACGAGGAAGTGATCGTGCACATCCCCGACCGCCTTCTGGCCGAGCAGGTTCTTGAGCTGGTCCATCACGAGCAGGAGGCTCGCGCCCGCGGTGAAACCGACGATCACGGAATGCGAGATGTATCGGGTGAGGTCCCCCAGCCGCGCGAAGCTGATCGCGAGCTGGATCGTGCCCACCAACGCCGCCATCAGCGCTGCCGCCTGGATCTTCTCATCCACGGTCTCGAACCCACCGATCGCCGAGAGGAGGGCGATGGAGATCGCGTTCGTCGGCCCGTTGATGAGCTGGCGGCTCGAGTCGAACAACGCGCCGATCCCCGTCATCACGATCGCGGTGTACAGCCCGTACTCGGCAGGCAGCCCCGCGATCATCGCGTACGCCATCGCCTGGGGTACCGCAACCGCGGCCACCGACAGCCCGCCGAGCAGGTCGGCCTTCGCCTCCACCATCGTGTAGGTACGCAATGAGTCGAACGCAGGCACCCTGCGGTAGAGCGCGGCGAGCGCAGGAGAGGGGGCAGCGGACAGGGTTCCTCCTGGAACAGCTTGCAGGGTGCAAAGGGCATGCCACGGATCTTCCGGCATGGGACCGTGACCCACTCCGTCCAGCGCGTAGAAAATCCGTTGTTCCGTCTTATTTCACGGAATATCCATCATGACGACCTGGAGCGGTTTTGTGGATAGATCGCCCCGCCCGGAGTTTCCATGGCCGAAAACGAAGTCGTGCAGTTCCTCGAACGCGTACTCAAGCATGCGCCTGCCAGCCCGCCGCCGCAGTTCCAGCTCAGCACCTGGGCGCACGCAGGGCGCCCGACCGAAGAGGCATTCGGCATCCTGGCGATCCCGGGTCTCGACCCGCAAAAGGCCATCGATGCGGTGATGGACGTGGACCACTACGTGGGCAAGCTCGACCACGTCGCGGTATGCCGCTCGATCACCGACCCCCGGTACTCCCCGCCCGACCACGTGCGCTTCTACCAGCGGCTCGACGTGCCCCTGCTCGGCACGATCCACCACGAGCTCGTCCTGCACCGCCTCGGCACCCACAAGGGCTTCCTCGTGGCGGGCTGGGACATCCTGACGCCCGAGACCAGCGCCCTCTCGGTCAAGGACGGCTTCCGCAGCGACTACAGCCACGGCGTCTGGCTCGCCGCGCCCGGAGTGCTCGGCTACGCATTCGGCTCCGCACCCAAGCGCGAAGACGTCGGATTCCTCAAGTGGAAGGCGCTCACCTCGGGCGCCGACGTCGCGGCCGGCCGCGTCCTGCGCGCCAACATCGAAGGGCTCGCCCGCTGGGCCGCTCGGCGCTGACCGTGCCCGAGAGCCCGCCGGACCAGCGCAAGAACCCCCTCCACGGCGTCACCCTGGAGATGATCGTCACGGCGCTGGTAGAGGCCTACGGCTGGGAGAAGCTCGGCGAGATGGTGGCCATCCGCTGCTTCACCCACGAGCCGAGCGTGAATTCGAGCTTGAAGTTCCTCCGCCGGACGCCGTGGGCACGAGAGAAGGTGGAGAGCCTGTACCTCTGGCACCTCCGCGAGTTGAAGCGGGCGGCGCGAGAATCCTGACTATCGGGCGAGCCCCTTGACCACGTCCAGGGCTTCATCGGCGTGGGCATCCATGCGCAACTGCGACGAGTACACGTGGCGGATCGTCCCCCCGCGGTCGATCACGAAGGTCACCCTGCCTTCCAGCAGCCCCAGCGTCTTGCGTACCCCGAAGGCTCGCCGCGCTGCGCCGGTGGGATCGCTCAAGAGGCGGAACGGCAGGCGGTGTGCGCTCTTGAACCGCGCGTGGGAGCTGCCCGGGTCGGCGCTCACACCCACGACGTCGGCCCCCGCGGTGAGGAACTCCTCGTACCGATCCCGAAAGTTGCACGCCTCGGCGGTGCAGCCCGGGCTGTCGTCCTTCGGGTAGAAGAACAGCACGAGCGTTCGTTCGGCGTAGAGTGTGCGAAGCGGGACCTCGGCTCCGGCCTGATCGATGAGGATCGTGACAGGAGCGGGATCGCCGACGGCGGGCAGGCTCACGAGGAGCCGCTCTGGCAGGGGGTGTGCATGCGCGATGGTACACACGGACAGACGCCCGACAATCGCCTCGGCGCGAAACGGGGGCGGCCACGTCGCCCCCCTGGGGTCCCCCCCATCGGGAGCATCGGCGCTACCCGCCCCGGGGTGGTTAGCCTTGCTCATGCTGCTCATCCTCCTCGCCTGCACCCAGCCCACCGACACCTCCGGAAGCTTCCACGTGGAGGACTCCGGGGACACCTCGGTCGACGACTCCGGGGACTCCGGAGACACCGGACCCATCGGCGACGACGCTGCCTTCGAGGCCATCCGCAAGGCGGCCAAGCGGGACATCCGCAACTCCAGCGCGAGTGGCGCCTCGGTCGCGGTCTGGCGCGATGGCGCGATCATCTTCGCCGAGGGTTTCGGCACCCGGGACCCGGACACCGACGATCCCGTGCTCACCACCACGCTCTTCCAGATCGGCTCGGACACCAAGAAGCTCACCGCCATCGCAGCGCTCCAGCACGTCGAGGCCGGCGCCATGTCGCTCGACAGCACGGTCGCGGACCTCGTCCCGACCCTCACGTTCGCCTCGGATCCGGAGCTCGCCGGTTCGCTCACGCTTCACGAGCTGATGTCGCACCAGAGCGGCCTTTTCGACTACACCCCCTGGGTGGACGCCCCCGCGGACACCGACCTCTACGACCGGGCTGCCGGCCGCTTCGCCGCGAACGAGTACGCGATCGGGCCTTCCGGCCTCTACTGGAACTACGCCAACCCCAACTTCTCCCTCGCCGGACTGATGACGCAGCAGGTCGACGGGCGCATGTGGCCCGACATCGTCGAGCAGGACATCTTCGCCCCCCTTGGCCTCACGCGCACGTTCGCCCGGAAGTCCGAGGTGGCCGCCGACGGCGACTACGCGATCGGCTACGGGTACTACTTTCCCGACGGCTACGACACGTTCGAGGCGTTCGGGGAGACCCCGGACTACGTGTACGGCACCACCTCGTTCGAGAACACCCCGGACGACGGCTTCATCCGGCCCGCCGGGCTCGTCTGGTCCACCGCCTCGGACATGGCGGAGTTGGAGGGGTTCCTGATCGACGGGGACCCGAGCGTGCTCTCCGACGACCTGCGGGCCGCGATCACCACGCCCTATGCGGCCTTGTACGCCGGCACGGACCCGACGCTGATCGGGTACGGCTACGGCATGATGATCAACTCGACAGGGTGGAACGGCCTGAAGGGCTACTACGACGGCGTACCCTTGTGGGCCCACGGCGGGAACACGATGACGATGACCTCCACCACCTACCTGCTGCCGAACCAGCGCGTCGCGGTGAGCATCCTGTCCAACGGCTACGGCGACGACTTCACGACGACCGCTGTCACCGCACTCGAGGGGCTCGCGGTGCTCCCCGAGCCGACGACTGCCCCCGAGTTCTTCCAGCCCCCTGCGAACATCGAGGCGGTCGCAGGCGACTGGGCCGGGCCGGACGTCGGAGCCCTCACCATCACCTGGGACGGCACCGACCTCAACGTCCAGGCACCCGACCTCGAGGCAGCCGGGCTGGATGTCGGCGCCACGCTGGAGCCCTACTCGCTCGACATCTACATGCTCTCGATCGACGGGGTCGCGTACGACCTGTCCTTCTACCAGGGCGACGACGGCACCGCGTGGCTGGCCAACCGCAGCTTCGGGTGGAGTCGGGGTGCCAGCGCCGCACCGTCCGGCCCTCCCCCGGGCGCCTCGGGAAGGCCACTCCCGACCCTCGATGAGCGCCTGCCCATGCGGCGCCTCATGCCGTAGCGCTCAGGGGCGCGCGATCAGCACGCTCGCCCGGACGTGCTCGGGCAGGCTGGCCCATGACGCGTAGAGCGCCTCGTGGCTCGGGAATGCCCCCCCATACCAGTCAAGCTGGCAGAGGTTGGGCTGGAACGCACCGCCGCTGTCCGCGAGGATGGCGAGACGCAAGGTGGTTCCGCCGTGGCCGTCACCGTGCTCGATCAGGATCACGGCACCGACACCCAGATCGTACACGTCCCCAGCTACGGACACGCCGGCGCGCAGGTGGATCTCGGGGCTCCCGGGCGGGCCCCACCCCCTGGGCCCGGCCGTCAGCTCCTTGAAGTACCAGTACCGATCCTGCGTGCGCCCGCTGTGTCCGGGGACGTACGCGATCCCGTTCGACACGTCGACGCCGTAGGTGTGCGTGGATTGATCGGGGAGCCGCACCTGCACCGACCCCTGCATGATCGCCTCGTGCACGTTCGCCTCCGACAGCCATACGAGCGGCCTCGCTCGACCCGCATCCGGGCCCCTGGCATAGGCGCCATCCATCACCTCCGCGCGGGTGTACTCCGTGCGCCAGGGAGCACCGGGATCGGCGTACAACGCCTGTGGTTTCCCCGCGTCCGCCGTCGCTGCGCCGAACATCTGCGACGTGAGATACCGGGTGACACGAATCTCCTCGGGACCCAGCCTGAACCTGCTGACCCTGGAGTCCGACCTCGGCGGTGACCACCTGTACACGTCGAAGTGCGCTCCCAACCACGCCGGATCGGACAGAAGCTCCGGCCGTTCGACCGCGGTCGTGTGGATCAGCTCGAGCGTGGCGACGAATTGAGCCGGCGTGACGCCCAACTCGGCGAACATCCCCGAGTCTGCGGCCGGGTCGGTGCTGCCCATCGCCTCGAGGTAGGCCAGCGTGTCGGCCGTCACGCTGGCGAGCGCCGCCGGGTCCGTCACCACGGTGGGGGACGGCCACTCGGGCGACTGCAGCCGGAACACGTCCGACGCCACGACCACGGTGCCTACGCGCTTGTCGTCCACCGCGCGCAGCTCCCACCCATGAGCGGCGGACGGGAGCGCGAGGAGGGCGATCAGCACCCGGACCCCTACCCCGCGCACGGCTTCCCCGGCGCGGCGGCCGGGAAGGCCGGGTTACGATTCGCGGATGCACCTGCTCCTGCTCCTGCTCACCGCCTGCCCCCAGTCCCAGGTCGCGATGGTGGCAACCGAGGGAGGCAGCCAGGCCAGGGCGAGGATCGACGCCGTGAAGGCGGAGACCGACCTCGCGGTCATCCGCTCCAGCATCCAGCTCTACCGGCAGACCAACGAGGGTCAGAACCCGCCGGACATCGCGTCGCTCGGGATCAACGGCCTGTACTACCCCGACGAGTACCGGTACGATTCGACCACCGGCACGGTCTCCTGCCCCGAGTGCCAGCCCTAGTCCGGCAACATCCCAAGACCCAGCGCGGCCCCGATGCCGATGCACACCATGGCAGCGATCCCGATCCAGGCGTGGGCCTCCCGCGCGCTCGGCCTGCGTGCAAAGGCGCGGGAGGTGATCAGGCTGCCGGTGAGGAGCGCGACGACCGTCCACAGGAACCAGAAGTGGTAGGAGCTCGCGGGTGAAAGATCGCTGCGAAGCAGGACGACCGACAGGGTGCCCACGACGGCGACGCCCGCCACGAGCCCGTACACCCACGGCGCGAGCCGGGCGTGGCGGACCCGGGCCTCCGGCGCGTAGCGTGCGCGGTGCCGCGCCCTCAGACCGAGGGCCCCAATCCAGATCAACAAGGACGCGCCAATTGCGCCGCCGATGGGATGCAACCAGATCATACGGCCACCTACCCGATGGGAAGGCCGGATGCCCACCCCGCTGGTCGACTCAACCCAGCCCGGTCATGGCCTCGCTCGCGGCCCACAGCCGGGCGGCCAGCCCGTCATCGAGGGCGAGCGCGCTCGGGCGCACCGGCGCCTTCCGCTCGAAGTAGACCCCGGTGACCCCCTCGACGCTGGGATCGGTCGCGGCGTGGACGAGCGTGCTGGCGCCCTGCTTCTGGGAGAGCAGCAGCTTGCGGGGGAGCCACAGGATCGGTCCAGCCCAGCGCGGGGCATGGTCCCAGATCCCGGTGGAGACGGTGCCCGGGTGCAGGCACGTGACGGTGACGCCCGAGCCGGCCGTGCGTCGCGCCAGCTCCCGGGTGAAAAGGACGTTTGCAAGCTTGCTGCGGCAATACGCAGCGGTCGTCGAGTAGCCGCGCTCGAAGTGCAGGTCGGCGAGGTCCATGGTTCCGCGGTGGTGTCCCGCGCTGGCGACGCTCACGATCCGCGCGGGCGCGCTCGCCTGGACGAGATCGAGCAGCAGGTTCGTGAGCAGGAAGTAGCCGAGGTGGTTCACGGCGAAGGTGGCCTCGAAGCCGTCCCTGGTCAGCCTGCGTGAGGCGTAGATGGTGCCTGCGTTGTTGAGCAGGATGTCGAGACGCTCGTACCGATGCCGGAAGGCCGCCGCGAGCGCGCGGATCGAAGCGAGGGACTCGAAATCGCAGAGAAGGCTCTCCACCCGCTCGGACCCGGATGCCTGCCGCACCTCCTCGAGGCACCGCGCGGTCTTTTCCGGCGACCGGCCCACGATCACGACGCGGGGCCCCACCCCGGCGGTGCGAAGGCTGGCGATCGTGATCGCGGCCTCGTACCCGATCCCGCTCGTCGCGCCGGTGATCAGCACGACCTGCTCGTTCCAGGGCTTGTGCATCGGGACTCCCATCCCTGCCCCTAACTGGATGCAGCCGATCTGCGGCAGTCGATCGGCCGCGAGCCGGGCGCGCCCTGGGGGGGCGGAGGCCGGATTAGGCTCGGCCCGTGCCCACGCTCACCGTCCTGCTCGACATCGCCCCCACGCTCAACTTCGGTGCGGAGCACGCGGGCGTCCCGCTGATCGCGGCCATCCGCCTCTCCAACACCGGAGACGTCGTGATCACCGGGGCGCTCCTGCACGTCCAGATCGCCCCGGACCTCGCCGCCCCCGCACCCCTGCCCCTGCCCGACCTGCGCCCCGGGGAGCAGGTGGACCTCGGCCCGCAGGACATCCGATTGCCCGTGGGACGGTTGCGTGGTGTGCTGGAGTCCGAGGAGGCGAGCCTCGTGTGGCGGGTGCTCGCGCCCGTCGAGGGCGCCGAGCCCGTCGTGCTCGCCGCGGGGGAGCAGCAGCTCACCGTCCTCCCGTTCAACCACTGGCCCGGGCTCCGCGCCCCCCCTGCCCTGCTCGCCTGCTACGTGCTGCCCAACCACCCCGCTGTCGCCCGGCTCCTGATCCGGGTTCGCGACCGCCTGGGCGCCGAGACCGGCGACAACGCCCTCAGCGGCTACCAGACCCGATCCCGGGCCCGCGTCCGGGCGATGGTCGCAGCACTCTACCGCTCGGTGCAGGACCTCGCGCTCTCCTACGTGGGCGCGCCCGCCAGCTTCGAGGCGAGCGGCCAGAAGATCCGTCTCCCGGACCAGATGCTCGAGCAGTCCATGGGGAACTGCCTCGATCTCACGGTGCTCTTCGCCGCCTGTTGTGAACAGATGGGACTGGCACCGCTGCTCGTGGTGCTCGACGGGCACGCGTTGCCCGGGGTCTGGCTGGTCGACGATCGCTTTCCCGAGTGCGTGGTGGCCGATGCGGCCCGGCTGCGGACGCTGCTGCAGCTGGGCGATCTGCTGGTCTTCGACTCGTCGTCCACGGTGCTGTCGACCCGCCCGGACTTCGACGGTGCGGAGCGCACCGCCGTCGCCCTCCTCGGCGACGACGCCGCGTTCGTGTGCGCCGTGGACGTCCGCGTGGCCCGACTGGAGCGCTACAAACCGCTGCCGGTGCGCATCGTCGTCGAGCCGCTCGAGCCCTCGGACGCCCCCACCCCAGCGCGGACGCTGCTCGCCGAGGCCGTCGCGCTGCCCGAACAGCAGGAGGCGGCGACGCCGCAGAAGCTCCCGGAGCCCGTACAACAGCGGTTCCGGGCCTGGAAGGAGCGCCTGCTCGACCTCTCGCTGCGAAACCGGCTGCTCAACCACAAGCTCGCCCGGACGGGCGTGCCGCTGCTGGCCCCCGGGCTGGCCGAGCTCGAGGACCACGTCGTCCCTCACGCAGCGCTCGAGCTGCACGCTCGCGCGCCGCAGGATCCGCGGGATGCCCGGGACCCGGGCGTGGTGGCGGCACGCGTGGATCCGACGGCAGAACGCGCGATGCTGCAGGCCGACCTCGACCGCCGCATCATCCATGCTCCGTTGCCCCCGGACGACCTCTACCAGCGGTGCGTCGCGCTCGATCGCGCTGCCCGGATCGAGCGCGAGGAGGGCGGGGCCAACACGCTCTTCCTGGCCCTGGGGTTCCTGCGGTGGTTCGAAGCCCCGGAAGCCACCGAGGCACGCGAGGCCCCACTGCTGCTCGTCCCGGTGCGGCTGGAGTTCGACCGGCTGCGCCGGCGCGTGCTGCTCCGCCGGGGAGACGACGACGCGGTCGGGAACGTCACGCTCGCCGAGATGGTGCGCCGGGACCACGCGGTGGACCTCTCCTGCCTCAACCAGCTGGCGACCGACGCCGCCGGCGTGGACGTGGCGGCCATCCTCCGCGCGGTCCGCGAGGGCGTGCGGGGCATGGCACGGTGGGAGGTCCGCGACGAGGCGCAGCTCGGACTCTTCACGTTCGCGAAATTCCTGATGTGGCGCGACCTCGACGAGAACGCCGACGTCCTGCTGCAGAACCCCGTGGTCAACCACCTGGCGAACTCCGGAAAGCTGCCGTTCGCGGACCCGGTGGGGGACCCTGCGTGCGAGACGCTCGACGCGACGTTTCCGCCGGCGAGCCTGCCCACGGTCGTGGATGCCGACGCCACCCAGCTCTCCGCCATCACCGCGGCGATGCGCGGGCGCAGCTTCGTCCTGCAGGGTCCGCCGGGCACCGGGAAGTCCCAGACGATCACGAACCTGATCGCCACGATGCTCGGGGAGGGCCGCACCGTGCTGTTCGTCTCGGAGAAGATGGCGGCCCTCGAGGTGGTGCACCGCCGGCTCACGGCGGCGGGGCTTGGGGACTACTGTCTCGAACTCCACAGCAACAAGGCGAGCAAGAAGCAGGTCGTGGACTCCCTGTCGCGGGCCGCCGAGCGGGTGACCCGAACGGACGCATCGGCGTGGGAGGCGCGGTCCGGCGAGGTCGCGGCGCTGCGCGGCGAGCTCAACACCTACGTGGAGGCGCTGCACGCGCAGAGGCCCATCGGCGCCAGCTTCCACGCCGCGAGCGCTCGCCTGCTGGAGCTCGCCAGCGCTCCGCAGATCCCCGGATGGAAGGGCGTGGACGCAGGCGCACCCGAGCTCGCAGCCTGCCTGGAGGCGGCCGCGCGGCTCGCGTTGACGGGCCGCGCGGTGGAGCCCTGGGCCACGAATCCGTGGCGGGACGTGGGGGTGAGCGAGTGGAGCGGCGGCGCCGAATCCACCGCAGCGGAGCGCGTGGACGCGGCGCTGGACGCGCTGAACGCCGCGGCACGGGTGATCGACGAAGCCCGCGGGCTGCTGGAGACCGGGGACGTCGCGGGGAGGGAGGCGGCAGGCGCGCTCCAGCAGGCGCTCGAAGCAGTGGGCTCCGGCCCTTCGCCGCGAGGCTGGGAGACAGCTCAGTGGCCCACGCTGGCCCTGCGCGGGCGGGCCTGGGTGGCGGCGGAGCGCGCGGACATCGCGGAGCGGGCGGAGCTGGAGACCGTCTGGTCGCCGCGGCTCTACACCTACCCCCACCTCGACGCGCTGCGGGCCCGCTTCCAGGCCTGGGCAGGGGCGTTCTTCCTGTTTGCGCTGCTCTTTCTCTGGGGCGCGCGGGGGCGGCTCAGCCCCCTGGCCCGAGGCGGCCTCCCCCCGAACGCCCGGATCCGGGCGGACCTGGACCGCGCGGTCGCCCTCCGCGACAACGAACTGGAGCGCGACCAGGAGCGGGACGCGCTCGCCGGCCTGCTCGGGTGGGACGGTGCTCCCCGGCTGGACGCCGCGCTCGAACTCGAACGGCTGCTCACACGCGGAGACAGCCTGCGCGCCGCGGTGAGCCGAGCCACACGGGTGGATGCCACGCTCTCCGTGCCTGCCGCGATGCCGGAGGCCCGACGCGCGCAGGTGCCCGCTACGGCCGAGCGCCTGCAGGGCGCCCTCGACCACCTGGACTCGGCGCTCTCGGCGCTCGACACCTCGCTCGACGCCGCAGTCGCGATCGAGGACAGCTTCGCCTCGCTCCAGGAACGCCTGGAACGCTGGCGCGCTGCGCTCCAGGGGTCGTCCGCCCGGTTCCGCGCCGTGTGCTTCTACAACCAGGCCTGCGTCAACGCGCGCACCCTCGGGCTCGATCCCGCCGTCCGCGCCCATCGCGCCGGCACGATCGCCACAGACGACATCCCGCTCGCCGTGGAACGCGCGCTCCTCACCCGCCTGGTCACCCGGCTGCGCGACGAGGACCCGACGCTGCGTGCTTTCGACGGCGTGGCGCACCACGAGCGGGTCCGCCGGTTCCGCACCGCCGACCGGTCCCACATCCGCGCCAGTCGCGAGCAGGTGCTCGCCCGCCTCGACGCGCGGCGCCCCACGACGACCGGCCCCAGCGGCGGGGAGCCCGCCATCCTCGCCCGCGAGGCGAAGAAGCAGCGCGCGCACCTCCCGGTCCGCAAGCTGTTCCAGGAGATCCCCAACCTCCTGCCCCGGCTCAAGCCCTGTCTCCTGATGAGCCCGCTCTCGATCGCGCAGTACCTCCCCGCCGACGGTCGCCGGTTCGACCTCGTGGTGTTCGACGAAGCGTCCCAGATCGGCACCCACGACGCCATCGGCGCCATCGCACGGGGCCAGCAGGTCGTCATCGTCGGCGATTCCCGCCAGCTCCCGCCCACGAGCTTCTTTTCCCGCAGCGACGCCAGCAACGACGTGGACGACAACGACGTGATCGAGCTCGAGAGCATCCTCGACGAGGCCGTTGCCTCCCGCCTGCCCCAGCAGATGCTCGGCTGGCACTACCGCAGCCGCCACGAGGCGCTGATCGACTTCTCGAACCGCAACTACTACGAGGGGCGCCTGCACGTGTTCCCTGCAGCGCGCGGTCGGGCGAAGGACCTGGGGCTGCAGCTCACCGAGGTCCCGGGCGGCGTGTACGAGAAGGGCAGGACGAGGACGAACCCGATCGAAGCCAGGGCGCTGGTGGACTGGCTGGTCGCCGAGCTCCGCCTGCACCCGGCCGGGGAGCGCAGCTACGGGGTCGTGACGTTCAGCATGCCGCAGCAGGCGCTCATCGAAGACCTGCTCGACGAAGCACGGGCGAGCTCTCCCGAGATCGAGCCGCACTTCGCGGAGGCGTACGGCGAGCGGGTCTTCGTGAAGAACCTCGAGAACGTGCAGGGGGACGAGCGCGACGTGATGGCCTTCTCCATCGGCTACGGCCCCGACGAGACCGGCCGCGTGGTGATGAACTTCGGCCCGCTCAACCGGAGCGGGGGCGAACGACGGCTGAACGTGGCGATCACCCGCGCCAGGCTCCTGCTGCGGGTCTTCTCCACGCTTCGGGCCGATCAGATCGATCTCTCGCGCACGAACGCCGTCGGCGCCCGGCACCTCAAGGCCTTCCTCCAGTTCGCCACAGACCGCGCGAACGTCGAAAGCCAGGACCCGGGCACCGCCATCCCGAGCTTCGCGACCGCCTTCGAGCGGGAGCTGCACGCTGCCATCGTGGGTCTCGGCTACCGCGTGGTCACCCAGGTGGGCTGCGGGGGGTACCGGATCGACCTCGCAGTGGTGCACCCGGAGCGGCCGGAGGCGTACCTGCTTGGCGTGGAGTGCGATGGCGCCCCGTACCGCTCGGCGGCCACCGCGCGGGACCGGGATCGGCTCCGCCACGAGGTGCTCACGGGGCTCGGCTGGACCATGCACCGCGTGTGGTCCAGCGACTGGTGGTTCGACAAGGAGGGTGAGGTCAAGCGCCTGGAGGCAGCGTTGAAGGACGCGCTGGCCCAGCCGGCGGTCGCTCCCCGAGCCCCGGGGCCAGAGCCCGCAGATCCCGCGCCGGTCTCCTCGCCCGCCGTCATCGTCCCCGTCGCGGCCGACCCCGCGGCGCCCGTCCGGGCGCCCGCCGTCGCCACGCCCTACACCGAGGCCCGCCTGGAGCCTGTCTCCGCAGACCCCGAGACACTGTACGCGCCGGCGGCGTCTCCCCGGATCGCAGCCGCCGTGCGCGCCGTGGTCGGGACCGAAGCGCCGCTCCACATGGACGAGCTCATCCGCAGGGTCTCGGCCGCCTGGGGGGTCACCCGCTTGAGCGAGCGCGTACGGCGCCGCGTCGGGGAGTTCGTCGAGGCCGAGGCGCGGGCCGGATCCCTGGTCGCGCGCGGGGACTTCATCTGGCGAGCCGGCGTGGACCCGAACACCTGGACCCAGGTGCGCGGTCCCGCGGCAGATGGGACCACGCGGGATGCCGCGCTGATCCCGCCGGAGGAGATGGCAGCCGCCGCGCTCTGCGTGCTTGACCAGGCGCTGTCCTGCACCGAGGAGACGCTGGTCCGGGAGACGGCCCGGGCCCTCGGGATCACGCGGTCCGGCGCCCGGGTGAACGCCGCCGTGGCGCTTGCGATCGAATTCCTCCTCGGCCGCGGCCTCGCCCTCCGGGAGCGGGATCGCATCGCCCGCTCACCGAGGGACCAGAATCCATCCGCCCCGTGAAGGAAAAACGGCTACAACATGGGCCCCCTTCGTCCTGGAGCCCGCGCTGATGTCCAACTGGACCCCGTCTTCCTGGAAATCACGGCCCGCCAAGCAGCAAGTGGAGTACGACGACCCCGCCGAGCTGGCAGACGCCCTCGCCCGCCTCTCCCGCCTCCCCCCCATCGTCACGAGCTGGGAGGTGGAGAAGCTCCGCAAGCAGCTTGCCGAGGCCGGACGGGGCGAGCGGTTCCTGCTGCAGGGCGGGGACTGCTCCGAGCGGTTCTCCGATTGTCGCGCCGACCTCATCGACGCGAAGCTCAAGGTGCTGCTCATGATGAGCACGGTGCTGGTGTACGGCAGCGGTCGACCCGTCGTCCGCGTCGGCCGCATCGCCGGGCAGTACGCAAAGCCACGGTCCGAATCCACCGAGACCATCAACGGCCTGACGCTCCCCGTCTACCGCGGAGACCTCGTCAACCGCGTGGACTTCACCCCGTCCTCGCGTCGACCGAACCCGAACAACCTGCTCGAGGCCTACTCGCGCTCGGCGATGACCATCAACTTCATCCGCAGCCTGCTCGCGGGAGGTTGGGCAGACGTGCACCATCCCGAGGTGTGGGACCTCTCCCGGCTCGGCAAGAACCCCCAGGCCGACGAGTACCACGCGCTCGTGCAGCACATGCGCGAATCGGTCCGGTTCCTCGACGCCACGCTCGGTCGGCCGCTCGAGGAGCTCGCGCAGACCGAGTTCTACACGAGCCACGAGGGCCTGCACCTCGACTACGAGCAGGCCGCAACCGAGAACCCGCCCCTCCGCACGGGCTGGTACGACCTCTCGACCCATCTGCCCTGGATCGGGGAGCGTACGCGCGACCTCGGCGGGGCGCACATCGAGTTCTTCCGGGGCATCGCCAACCCCATCGGCGTGAAGGTGGGGCCCGGCATGGAGCCCGAGGAGCTCCTGGAGCTCGTGCGGGTGCTCAACCCGGAGAACGAAGCCGGCCGGCTCACGTTGATCGTGCGCATGGGCGCCAAGAAGGTGACCGACAGGCTGCCCGCCCTGGTGGACCGTCTCAAGCGCTCGGAGCAGGTCGTGACCTGGTGCTGCGACCCGATGCACGGCAACACCTACAAGACCGCAGACGGCACCAAGACCCGCCACTTCGACGACATCCTCGCCGAGGTGAACAGCTCGTTCGAGGTCCATGCCAGCGCCGGGAGCGTGCTCGGCGGCGTCCACTTCGAGATGACCGGCCAGAACGTGACCGAGGTGGTCGGGGGGTCGTGCGGGCTCACCGAAGCGGATCTCGCCACGGCGTATGAGTCCGACGTCGATCCGCGGCTGAACTATGCGCAGTCGTTGGAGCTCGCCTTCCTGGTGGCGCGGCAGCTCAAGAAGCGACGGGGCTGACACCCACCAATCATTCGCGTTTTCGGGTTAGCGGCGCGGACCCCCTGGCTCCCCTTTCCCGAGATCCTGAATGTACCGTCACGCTCCTTCGCTCCTCGCCTGCCTCGCCCTCGTCACCCTCGGCACGGCGGTAGCTGGGGAGGCCACAGCGCCGACGCCGCGCGTCGAAGACACCTGGAACCTCGACTCCGTGTACCCGTCGATCGACGCCTGGAACGCAGCCGTCACCGAGGCCAACAAGGAGTCCGACGACCTCAAGGGCTGCCAGGGCCACCTGAAGGAAGAGCTCAAGCCCTGCCTCGACAAGCGCTTTGCCGCGCAGCAGCTCGTCAACCGCATCAACGTGTACGCCATGAACCTCTCGAACGCCGACACGCGGAACGCCGAGTGGCAGCAGCGCTCGCAGCAGTCGGGCCTCACGTTCACGCACTTCTCGGAGGAGAGCGCGTTCTTCGGCCCCGAGATCCTGGCCCTGGGCGGTCCGGCGGTCGAGGCCGCGATCAAGGCCGATCCGGGCCTTGCCCCCTACGACTACTTCCTGCGCTCGACGATCCAGGACGCCCCGCACACCCTGGACGCCGCGGGCGAGGCCCTCCTGGCGAGCACGGGCACCATCCTCGGGGAGCCCGATCACGTCCACACCATCCTCATCAACGCCGAGCTCCCCTGGCCCGACGTCACGTTGAAGGACGGCACCAAGGTGCACCTCGACCCCTCCGCGTGGACCTACTACCGGGCGGTGCCCGACCGTGAGGATCGCAAGACGCTGTTCGACGCGTTCTACGGCGCCATGGACAAGTACAAGGGCGTGTCGGGCGCGCTCCTCGGCGCATCGACCGAGGGCCACTGGTTCGCCGCCAGGGCGCGGCACTACGACTCCTCCGTCGCCGCCGCGGTGGACTCCGACCACGTGCCCGTGGCCGTCTACAACACGCTGATCGCGACCACCAACAAGAACCTGCCCACCCTCCACCGCTACCTGAAGCTGCGGGCGAAGCTGCTCGGGGTGACGGACCTCGCGTACAGCGACATGTACCCGCCGCTGGTGAACCTGAAGAAGGAGTGGACCGTCGACCAGGCCAAGGCGCTCACGCTCGAAGCGACGAAGGTGCTGGGGACCACGTACACGAGCCAGCTCAACGCCGGCTTCAGCGGACGCTGGATGGACGTGTACCCGCATGACGGGAAGACAGGGGGCGCCTACATGGACGGCGCAGCGTACGCCGTGCACCCGTTCCTGCTGCTGAACTTCAACGGCGACTACGAGTCCGTCACGACCCTGGCGCACGAGTGGGGCCATGCCATGCACAGCGTGCTCTCCGCGAAGGCACAGCCCTACGCAAAGTCCGATTATTCGACGTTCATCGCAGAGATCGCATCGACGTGCAACGAGGCCCTGCTGATGCAGGCGATGCTCAAGAACACGACCTCGGACGACGACAAGCTCTTCTTCCTCGGCACCCAGCTCGAGGGCCTGCGCACCACCTACTTCCGCCAGGCCCAGTTCGCTGAGTTCGAGCTCGCGATCCATGACCAGGTGGAGCACGGCCAGCCCCTCACCGGTGAGGGCTTGTCGGCGACCTACCTCGAGATCCTCAAGCGCTACTATGGCGACAAGGAGGGCGTGACCCACATCAGCGATCGGGACGGCGCCGAGTGGTCCTACGTGCCCCACTTCTACTACAACTTCTACGTGTACCAGTACGCCACCTCGATCGCGGCGGCGTCGCAGTTCTCCGCGGACATCCTCGCCAAGAAGCCCGGGGCGCTGGACAGGTACCTCACCCTGCTCTCCGCCGGCGGCTCGTCCGACCCCTACGATCTGCTCAAGACCGCGGGGATCGACATGGCCACCCCGGCCCCGTACGACGCGGTGGCCACCCAGATGAACGGCATCATGGACCAGATGGAGGCCATCCTGGTCAAGAAGTCCAAGCCTGCCAGGGGAAAGCACTGATGATGTGGGGGAGGGGCGCGGCGAGCGACCCGACCCAGCCAGGAGAGGACGGCGACGCGCGCCGGGCCGAGTTCACACAGTTGGCCCGGACATCGGGCTGGAGGGAATGACCATGTCAACCGTCGCCGTACTCGGGGCCGGGCTGCTCGGCACCGGCTTCATCGAGAACCTGCTCGCCCAGGGGCACACGGTGCGCGCCTGGAACCGGAGCGCGAGCAAGCTGGACGCTGTCGCGGCGAAAGGCGCGACCGTCGCTGCGACAGCAGCGGAGGCGGTTTCCGGCGCAGAGCGCGTGCACCTCGTGCTCGCCGAGGACAGCGCGGTGGACAGCGTGCTGGCGGCGGCGCGCCCCGGGCTGCGAGCGGGCGTGCCCGTGTTCGATCACTCCACCAACCGTCCGGACAAGGTCGCGGAGCGGTTCAACCGGCTGCGCGCCGAGGGCGTGCGTTACCTGCACTGCCCGGTGTTCATGGCGCCGTCGAACGCGCGCTCGGGTACGGGCACCATGCTCGTGGCCGGCCCCCTCGCGGACGCGCAGGAGTTCACGCCCGTGCTCTCCACGATGACCGGGAAGGTCTGGCACTGCGGCGAGCAGCCCGACCGCGCGGCCGTCTACAAGCTGCTCGGCAACGCCACGCTCATCGCGCTGACCGGCGTGATGGGCGATGTCCTCGCGATCGGCGCCGAGGCCGGCATGGACGTCGCGGCGGTGAATGAGCTGTTCGCGAACTTCAACCCCGGCGGCATGCTCCCCGTCATCGCCCAGCGGGTGGCCCGCAGCGAGGGCGCCGAGGCGAGCTTCACGCTCCAGATGGCCCGAAAGGACGTCCGGTTGATGATCGAGTCGGCGCGCGCCCGCCGGTTGAGCGTGCTGCCCGGCGTGGCCGCTGCGATGGACATCGCGATCGACGATGGGAAGGGGCTCAAGGACTACGCCATCTACGCGCGGTGATCGCTGCGTCTGGGCGGCATCTCCAGGTGGGAGCGCTCCAACGCCAAAGCCCTCGCACGCACCCCGTGTACAGGCTCCACGCTCGCGTTCGGCTGATGCGGCGATCGTCGGCACGGGGGCGTTTTCAGCCTTCTTGCCGCCCACGCGGATCGAACCCGGCGTGAGGCGCCGCGCTCGGCCGCCCTGCCCCTCATCGTGCTCGGCTGCGCAAACCGACGCTGACCAGCAGCGCGACGATGGCCGCCATCCACGCCGTGCCGGCGCCAGGGGCGGCACCGCAGCCGCACCCGGTGTCGGGCGTGTGCCCGGCGCCATCGGGCGTACCGGTCTCCTGGGGCGTACCGCTCTCGCCGGTATCCTCGGCACAGGCGGCTTCGTCCACGAGCCCGTCGCAGTCCTGGTCGCGCGTGTCACACGTCTCGGGCGCCGTCGGATGCACGTCCGCCCTGGCGTCGTCGCAGTCACCGTCGCGGGCCGAAGCCGCGTCGGGCCCCGGGTCGGGGTCGCAGGTGGTCGCGATCACACCCGACGCGCCGTAGCCGTCCCTGTCGACGTCCGCGTACCAGACGCGCCTCGCGCCGACGCTCGCGTCGGTGTCGTCGCAGTCCTCGGAGCGCACGACGCCGTCCCCGTCCCCGTCCACCTCGGTCCCCCGGAACAGGAACACCCGGCTCTCGGACGGTTCGGGCAGGATGAAGTCGGAGGCGGCGTCCCCGTTGAAGTCCGCAGGCCCGGCAGGGCCCTGGTAGTCCCCTGCCCCCGTCGCGAGCCGGTAGAGCTGGTCGGAACTCCAGGATGTGAGGGGACCGAGGTACAGGTTCGGATAGGTGTATACCGCGCTTGCGTCGTAGATCGCGAGGTAGGCGTCGGCGTAGCCGTCGCCGTTGACGTCGCCGGCGGGCGCGACCCGCGCCGGCCGAGCCGGTAGGGTGATCGCGGACTCGACCGGGCCAGACGCGCTGCCCAGCCACAGCGTTCCTCCGTAGACGTCGTCCCGGTCAGGGAGGATCCGGCGGTAGACCCACAGGACCACGAGGTCCCCGAACCCATCTCCATCCAGGTCGCCCATCCCGGCGCCCTGGACGAAGGCGGGGTTGCGCCCGCCGGTCTGTGGGGTGATCGTGGTCGAGCGGGATGCGTCCAGCCCGGTGGGACCGCCAGCGAACACGGCGACGCCGCGACCGCCGCTCACCGCGAGCACGTCGTCGAAGCCGTCCGCGTCGAGGTCACCCACGGGCACGGCGTGCACGACCGCAGAACCCTCGACCCAGCTGGGGATCACGGTGTCGGGCACCGCCGGCAGCCCACCGGGGGCGCCGTAGTACACCTCCAGCCCGTCGCCACCCACCAGCACGAGGTCGCCGTACCCGTCTGCGTCGATGTCGGCCGACGCATCGCCGCAGTACACGTCGAGGGAGCCGGCGACGGTGAGGCTCGGCTCCGCGGAGAGCCCCGCGGGGCCACCGTGGTGGATGTGCACCCGCGTGCCCTCGTACTCGTACGCGCCGGCCTCGGGCGCGTCCGCGACGGCAACGTCCTCGTAGCCGTCGCGATCCACGTCACCCGGGCACGCCACGGCGATGCCGAGGGTCTGGTCGGTCTCGCCACTCACCAGGAGTTCGCCCGCTCCGGCGGGACCATCCGGGCCGCCCATGTGCACGTAGACCGCCCCCGCCCCTCCGAACCCCCAGCCGGAGGCGCCCACGACGAGGTCGTCATAGCCGTCGGCGTCGACGTCGCATGGGGAGGCCCCACTCCCGTATTCATACTCCTCGCTGGTGAGCGTGCGAAAGGCTTCCAGGGGGGCGGCGTTGGCGGAGGAGAAGGACGCGAGCAGGATGAAGAGGCCCATGGGAACTCCTGTTCCCTCGTCAATTGCATAGGGCGTGCCGCGCGTACGGGCGTCTCCGGCCGAGCATCCGGCGCAGCGGTCCTGACGCGCGCATGCCCCGGGAATGCAGCTACCGCGCGACTACGCTCTGGGCTTGCTGGTTTCCCACTCCTCCCTCTCCACGCGGATCGAACTCGAGGGGATGCGGCCATCCCCGTGAGTTCTTGCCGCCACGCGGATCGAACTCGAGGGGATGCGGCCATCCCCGTGAGTTCTTGCCGCCACGCGGATCGAACTCGAGGGGATGCGGCCATCCCCGGGACCGCCCGCGCCCCCGCCGAACGGCCGGTCCACTGCATCGAAGGCGGCGCGCCCGGGGTCAGGAGGCCGCCCACCTCAGCACCTCCGTCACATGACCGATGGGGTTACGCTCCGCGCACACAAAGGTACGCTCATGCCCCTCTCCATCGGTGTCATCGGTTCTGGTACGGTCGGTCAGGTGCTCGCAGCCGGGTACGCCGGAAAAGGCCACGCCGTCACCATCGGCACGCGGTCGCCCGAGAAGCTCGCCGCGTGGCAGCAGGCACACCCCGGCGTGAAGGTCGATTCCGTGGCGAGCGCCGCCGGAGCGGACATCGTGTTCATCGCGGTCGCCGGACACGCTGCCATCGAAGCCGTGGCTCTCGCCGGAACCGCGCTCGCCGGCAAGGTCGTGATCGACGCCTGCAACCCCATCTCCGGCCCGCCGGTGAACGGGTTCCTGCCGTACTTCACCGGGCCGAACGACTCGCTGATGGAACGCTTGCAGAACCAGGCGCCCGCAGCCCGCTTCGTCAAGGCGTTCTCCTGCGTCGGCAACGCGCACATGATCGACCCCAGCTTCCCCGGCGGGCGTCCGACCATGTTCATCTGCGGGAACGACCCTGCAGCGAAGGCGGCCGTGACGACGCTGCTCGACGAGGTCGGCTGGGACGCCGAGGACGTGGGCAGCGTCGAGATGGCGCGGGCGATCGAGCCCTTGTGCCAGCTCTGGTGCGCGACGGGCTTCCTGGGCCGCGGGTGGAACCACGCGTTCAAGCTCGTCCGCACGTCCTGACATCGGCTGAATCCACCGCGCGCGGCGCGGAAGTTCGCGCTACGATGGAGTCATGCTCACGCTCCTGCTCGTTCACAGCGCGCTCGCCGCAGCCCCCGTCGTCACCGTAGACATCACCCTGCCGCCACAGGCCCAGCAGGCCGGGCTCGACGCGACCGAACTCGAACAAACGCTCACCGACGCCATCGGGCAGGAGCTGCACACCGTCGACCTCGCCGCCTACATGGACCAGATGGCGAACGCGAACGTGCTCTCCGCAAAGGGACTCGGCGTGGACTACGCGTCCGACATGCAGCGCTTCGAGCTTGGGGGCGGCGTCGGGACAGCCGTGAACGGCGCGGGCTTCCAGTTCACCTCCGGCGGGGGCCTGCCCGAGACCGGGTTCGCCCTGCAGGTGGGCCTGATGGCGGGCTTGAACCTCGGGATCGCCTCACCCAAGGAGAGCGCGCTGCGCCGGTTCCGGCTCTACGTGAACGGCATGAGCGCCACGACGAAGCGGGATCCGTTCACCGCGACGTTCCTGAACTACGGCGGGCACCTGCAGATCCAGATGATCAAGGGCGGCGACAAGACGAGCGGCCTGCGCTGGGGCGGCCTCGATCTCACGAGCGGCTACGAGTTCTCGAGCTACATCCTGGAGCTGAACAAGGGGCTCCCGGTGGTGAGCGACAACCTGGAGTGGAACGCCTCGGGCGACATGGTGCTGCGCGCCCAGGCCCAGAGCATCCCCATCGAGCTCTCCACCAACCTGCACATCTTCGTGGTCACCGCGTTCGTGGGCGGCGGCGGGGACTACAACCTCTCCGGGGACTCCGAGGCGAGCATCGGGATCAACGGGCCCATCACGCTGACCTACAATGGGCAATCGGCCGACGTCGGCACCGCCTCGGCCTCGATCAGCCAGGCGGGCGTGGCCTCGACGTTCACCCCGCGTGTCTTCGCGGGGGTGCAGGCCGACATCTTCATGGTCAAAGTGTACGGCCAGCTCAACGTCACGCTCGACCACAGCGTGGGCGGACACGTGGGGCTCCGGCTCGCTTTCTGAGCAGCGGGATCAGTTGGGTGGGCGCGCGCCCCACGCCGCGACTGCCGCGAGGAGTTGGGCCGTGTAGTCCAACGCGGCTTCGTTGCTGACGTAGTCATCGACGCTGTCGTGGTAGACCATCTCCGAGGTCTGCAGGTCCGCGAAGGGGTCGTCCTCGGGCGCAGCGATCCCCCCTTCCTGCATGGTGGCCTCGGAGGCCGGGCCGCCCACCACGGCCCCGATCTCCGGCTGGCCGCCCACGTCTGTCAACGGTGAGGAGATGGCCAGCGGCCCGCTTGCGGAGATCCCGACCATCCAGGGCACACCATAGGGGTTCATCCCCAGCGCCGCATGCACCTGCCATCGGGAGAGATCCCCACAGGAGCTGTCTCCGTCGATGTCCACGAGCCACGCACAGGCGTTCGCGTAGCCAGCGGCGGTCGCCACGGACCCCCACTGCCCCTCCCCGGCCCAGCCCGTCGGATCCGAATCCGCAGATGCCGAAAAGGCCGCGCGCACGGCCGCCGCGCGTGTTGCGAGGACCGCGCGGTCCGGAACCGAGGGAGCCAACCACGCATCGGCGAGCACCTGCACGTCGGCGTAGGAGGGCGGGCCCTCGGTGTCCCCGGCGTCGGCAGACCAGCGGGTGGCGGCGTCCAGATAGGCGCTGTCCGCCGTCAACCGGTACAGCGCGGCGGCCGCAAGCTGCATGTCGTCCGTCCACGTGTCCTCGGGGTAGAAGTCCGCAGGGCAGGTCGGCTGGACGCCGGGGCGGGCGAGCCCCAACGCATACAGGGAGACAGCCGCGGTGGAGGCAGAGCGCGCGAGCAGATCGTCACGGCCTGCCCAGGCCTGCGCTGCCATGGCGAGCGCCGCGGCCGATCGGCCGGCGATGTTGGCGCACGCTTCCCCACACGCGTAGGCCGGACGCTGGGTGAGGCCACCGATCGGGCTCCAGGTGTCGTCCTCGGGGAGCCGCCAGTAGTCATGGTCGCGCTCGTCGGAGACCTGGTAGATCAGCGTGTCGTCGTCGGGGTGGGCGGCGATCAGCCAGCGAACGCCGGGCTCCATGGCGGTCAACACATCCGGGCTGCCGTCGCCGTCGCTGTCGGGCCACGCCGCAGGGTCCCGCAGGTAGCTGCCCAGCAACAACGCGACCGTGAATGCCGTCGTGTGGGTGAACTTGACGTAGTCCCCGGCGTCGTGCCACCCGCCTTCGACGTCCACGGGCGGGTGGGTCCCGTCCGACAACTCCCCCGCGCTGATCCGACACACGTCGACCGTGGACGACGGCAGGACGAGGAGCCCGTCCCCGGAAGACGTGGCGGGATCGCCGTCGGTGACGCTGCCATACAGGTGGCAGGCGCCGTGAAGCGTGTCGGCGCCTGCGCCGCAGCGTTGAGCCGCGTAGAACTGCCAGCCCATCGACAGCACGGCGGAGGTTGCATCCTCGGAGACGGTCAAGGGCGCGGATGCACGTTTGACCGACGCAGTCCACGAGCCGCCGTCGAGCCCGTCAGCGAGGTAGCTCCACACCCGCAGGTCCCCCCCGGCGGCGGGGTAGAGCCCCGGATCGTCCGCCGCCGTCAGCGTCGTCGGCCGCGCGCCATCCAGCGAAAGCGCGCCCGGGTCGTGAGCCGCGAACACCAGGATGGGGACGGGCTGCCCCGGAGCGTACCCGGCCAGGTCCACCCGGATCAGGGGCGCCGACGAGCACCCGCCGAGCATCGCGATCATCCCGAATCGGGGCAGGTGCTTCGGGATCATCTTCACCTTTGAGGGCGACCGGGCCCTATCGGAATACCCGCGCCGATGCCCGTCCGCCTCGACCACCTGCCCCGGATCCAGAACCCCTGCCAGCCCACGGCCTACGGCCCCGACGTGCTGTACGTGGTCCGGCGGACGGATCTCAAGTCACGCAAGGTGCACTCCAGCATCTGGCGCGTCGCCCCCGCCGGAGGGGCTGCCCTACGGCTCACCTGGGGCGACCACGTCGACCACTCGCCGGTCGCGGACGCGGGGGGTCGGTTCTTCGTGTTCGTCTCGAACCGCAGCGGATCCCAGCAGCTCTGGCGCATGGACCGGGACGGCGGCGAGGCACGCCGGCTCACGGCGCTCCCGGACGGCGCGCTCGGACGACCCGCGATCGGGGCGGACGGGACCACGGTGGTCGTGAATTTCACGCCAGGCGTGCACCCGGAGGCGGAGCCGCCGCTCGCCGCAGACCTCGCTGGCGGCGCCGACCCCGACGTCGGCCCCGACTCGGCGCCGGGGTACCTGCCCGGATCGGACCCCGGCGACGGACCCCCAGGCACGGAGCCCCGGGCCCGTGTGTTCGTCCGGGTGCGCAACCGCCTCGACGGCAAGGGCTGGGAATCTGCCGCGCGGGAGCAGTTGTGGGTGATCGACACGACGACCGGGGCAGCGCGGAGGCTGGTCGCGGGCCCCTGGTCGTGGGGCACGCCCACGATGGGCTGCCAGGGAGACGTGCTTGTCACCCGCACGTCCGTCCCGGACGGGGACCACGACCAGACCCGCAACGAGATCGTCCGCGTGCAGTTGACCGGGGCAGTCGCGAGCGTGACGCGGACCGAGGGGTTCGCCTGGCCGCCGGCCGAAGCCCCCGATGGGAGCTGCATCGCGTTCATCCACTGCTGGGCGGACGACATGTTCGGTAGCCGCAACCCGCTGCCGACGCTGGTCTCCCCCGACGGCGCCACACGCCACCTGGCCGCCCATCTGGACCGCCCAGCCGTCGACACCACGCTCGACGACATCGGTGGACCGGCGTTCGCCGAGGCCGCCCCGGTGTGGCAGGGCGCGGCTGCGTTCCTCGTCGCGTTCACCGACCGCGGCTCCGTCCGGCTCTGGGAGCAGCCCGTCGACGGCGCCGGTCGCTGGCTCACGCCCGAGGGCTTCAGCGTCTCCGGCCCGACGCACGTGGACGGTCGGCTGGTCTGCGTCGCCGGCCATGCTGGCAACCTGCCCGAGCTCGTTCGGGTGGAGTCGGACGGCACGCTCAGCCCGCTCACCCACCACAACGACGAACTCGTCCAGCAGATGGGGCTTCGCACACCCGAGAGTGTCTGCATCCCGGTTGGGGACCACTCGGTCCACGGTTGGTACCTGAGCCCAAAGAACGTCGAGAACCCCGCTCCCGCCATACTGTACGTGCACGGGGGCCCGCACGCGAGCTACGGGGAACGGCTATTCTTCGAGATGCAGTGGCTCTCGGAGCAGGGCTACGCGGTGCTGTGGACCAACCCCCGCGGCAGCGCATCGTATGGGGAGAGTTGGTGCTCGGCGATCGATGGGTGTTGGGGAACGGGAGATTCCGAGGACCTGCTCGCGGCCGCAGACTGGCTTGGTCGACGGCCCGAGGTCGAGGCCCGGAGGGTGGGCATGGCCGGTGGATCCTACGGCGGCTACATGGCGCTCGAGTTGGCCGGGACAACCCGTAGATTTTCGGCGTTTGTCGCGCAGCGAGGTCTGTTCGACTGGTCGGCGGCGTACGGCGAGGGCGACTACGGCTTCACGCTTCCCAACCAATTCGGAGGCACCACCCCGTGGCAGGATCCCGCTGCCTGGCTCGCCCAATCGCCGATCCGGCACGTCGGGAGCGTCACCGCGCCCTTTCTGCTGATCGCGCAGGAGTCCGACATGCGGTGCGAGGAGGGCCAGAGCCTCGCGGTCTTCAATGCCCTCAGGACGCGTGGCGTTCCCACCGCGATCGTGCTCTTTCCCGAGGAGGGGCACGGGATGATGCGCAGCGGTCGCTACGACCGGCGCCAGGAGGCCATGCGCCAGATCGCAGGTTGGTTCGACCGGTACCTGTAGGCGTGGGGGGCGGCGCGCTCGCGGTGTGCAGGCGTCGAACCCGCCGTCGTACCGCCGCTTTGCCCCGACGCGCTCCGCGGGGTTCGAGGAAGATCTCTTCCGTCAGAATTCTGGTCCGGGCGCCGCGCATGCCGGTTAGGCCGCCGCGTTCCGGAGCCCCGATGTCGCGCCTTCTCCTTCCGCTTCCCCTCGCCCTGCTGCTCTTCGCCTGCACGCAGACCACGAAGAACGCGGACACGGGCGATACCTCCGTCGGTCACGACTCCCAGACGGGCGACGCCGATACCGATGCAGACGCGGACTCCGACGCAGACTCTGATGCTGACACCGACACAGATACCGACACCGACACAGATTCCGACACAGACACCGACACAGACTCGGACTCGGACTCGGACACCGACAGCGGGTGCCCCGCCGTCTCGGCCTCGACCACCACGGTGATCGTCACCGACATCGACGAGACGCTCACCACGCTGGACAGCGAGTTCCTGCAGCAGATCATCGACCCCACGCACGATCCGGCCATGCGCCCCGACGCCAACACGCTGATGCAGGCCTACCACGACCTGGGCTACCGCATCATCTACCTGACAGCGCGCGGGCAGTACCTCTACCTGCTCGACGGCACCAGCGCGACCGACGCCACGACCAACTGGCTCACGGAGCACGGCTTCCCGTTCGACCCCGCTGACGTGTACCTCTCGCCCACCGTGTACGAGTTGGATCCTGCCACCTACAAGACCGGCGTGATCGAGGGCCTCCAGGCCGAGGGCTACACGGTGGCATGGGCATACGGGAACGCCACCACCGACATGGAGGCCTACCAGGACAGCGTCGTCCCGAACGACCAGATCTTCCTCGTCGGCTCGCTCTCCGACACCTCGGGCGACTACGGCGTGAACCCGATCTCCGACGCGGACGCCTACACCAACCACTACGCGTCCTTCATTCCGTCCGTTCCGTGCGGCGGTTAGCCGCAGCCGGTGCGATTCCAGATCCCCTCCCCCGAGCCCGACATCGTCATCATCGGGGGTCGCCGCGCGCCGTTTCGCGACTTCTACCACCGGTTCCTGAGGCTCAGCTTCACCTCGGCGTTCGGGCTCATCGTCACCGCCATAACGGCGATAAACCTGCTGTTCTCGATGTTCTACCTCTCGTTCGGAGGGATCGCGAACGCCCAGCCCGGCTCCTTCATCGACGCGTTCTCGTTCAGCGTGCAGACGATGGCCACCATCGGGTACGGGGCGATGTACCCGGAGAGCCCTGTCGCCAAGCTGGTCTCCGACGTGGAGGCGATCGCGGGGTTGATGGTCACGGCGCTCTCCACCGGGCTCCTGTTCACCAAGTTCAGCCAGACCCGCGCCACGTTGATCTTTGCCAGCCGCGCGGTCATCTGCATCCACGACGGGTACCCGACCCTGGTGCTGCGCATCGGGAACGAACGAGCCAACCTGATCGTGGAGGCCAAGGCGCGGGTGGTGCTCACCCGCACGGAGCGCACCGCGGAGGGGCGGCACTTCTACAGGATGTACGACCTCAACCTCATGCGTGACCACTCCATCTCCTTCACCGGGATCTGGCAGGTGATGCACCGAATCACGGCAGACTCGCCGTTGTTCGACCTGACGGCCGAGGCGCTCGTGGAGCAGGAAGCCGAGATCGCCTGCGCCGTGGTGGGGATCGACGACACGTCGTTGCAGCCCATCCATGGGCGAAAGGTGTGGTCAGGCACGAACATCCTCTTCGGGCACCGCCTCGCCGACATGCTGGAGCCGAGGCCGGACGGCACGCTGCACGTGCACCTGGCGAAATTCGACGAGGTGGAGCCCGATCCGTTCCCCTGACCGCTCCCCGCCGCTCAGCCCGCGGTCCGGTACTGATCCCACGTGATCCCCAGCTTTCGCATCCGGGATCGCAGGGTGTGGGGGTTGATCCCGAGCACCCGGGCCGCGCCGAACGGCCCCTCGATTCGTCCGTGCGTCCGCACCAGCGCTGCGGTGATGGTCTGGCGGTTCGCGTCGTCCAGCGACTCCCCGCTGCGCGGCTCCTCGGCAGCAACCGTGCGGGCCGGGAGTCCGGCGCTGCGGGACCCGATCGGCATGACGCCCAGCGCGGTGCGGACCTCGAGATGGCGGCCATCGCCGAGGATCGCGGCCCGCTCGATGACAGCAGCAAGCTCGCGCACGTTTCCCGGCCAGTCGTACAGGGTCATGGCCTCGACGTCATCTGCGTTCAGGGTGAGCGGCACGCCGAAGAGCCGCAGGCCGGCCCGGTTGGCGAAGTGGGCAGCGAGCGGCGCGATGTCCTGGCGGCGCTCCCGAAGGGGCGGCAGGCGGATCGGGAACACGCTCACGCGGTACCACAGGTCCTCCCGAAAGCGGCCCTCGGTCACGAGCCGGGTCATGTCGCCGTTCGTGGCGGCGACGATGCGCACGTCCACGTTCAGGACGCGCTGCCCCCCTACGCGCTCGAAGGTGCCGTCCTGCAACACCCTCAGCAGCCGCACCTGCGCGGCCGGTGGCAACTCCCCCAGCTCGTCGAGGAACAAGGTGCCGCCGTCCGCGCGCTCGAACCAGCCCTGCCGAGTGGCGATCGCACCGGTGAAGCTCCCCCGCTCGTGCCCGAACAGCTCGGAGTCCACCAGTTCGGGCGGGATCGCCCCGCAGTTGATCCTCAAGAACGGCCCGTTCGCCCGGCGTGAGCGCGTGTGGATGCCCCGCGCGACGACCTCCTTGCCCGAGCCCGTCTCCCCGAGGATCAACACGGGAGCATCGGTGCGCGCCACCTGCTCCACCCGCTCCATGACGGACTTCAGGCCAGACTCCGCGCCCACCACCGCATCGGTGATGTCCTGGCGCTGGAGGCGCGAGAGCAGCGCCCGGTTGTCGGCCTCCACGGCCTCGCGGAGCCGCGCGAGCTCGTGGAGCCGCTGGTCGTTGGCGAGCGCCACCGCCATCGGCTCCAGGAGCGCCTGCACGAGCTGCACGTGGGGCCCGAGATCGACGCTGGCCTGCAGCAGCAGGATGCCGGCCGCCGTGCCGCCCAGCACCAGCGGCCCAGCCAAGAGCCCCCCGCCCAGGCCCGTAGGGGCGATGGCCCGGCGCAGGGCGTCGTCCTCCCCGGCTGCCCAGAAGGTCGCGCGCCCTCGACCGCACCACGCCAGCAGGGTCGCCAGATCGCCCGCGTTGGGTGAGTTGACGGCGGGGAGCTGCCCGCCCCCGAGGTCGCCGGATGCGACGGTCTCCACCCGGCCCCGGGCGGCATCGATCCGCCGGACCAGCAGCCGGCGCACGGGCACCACGCCCGCGATGCGGGGCGAAAGCGCCCGCACGGACTCCTCGATGTCCAGGTGGCGGCACACCTCGCGCCAGACGTCGAGCAGGAGGCGGACCGAGGGGTTGGTGTCGTTCACGATGGGCATTTATGCTCCCCGGGCAAAGCGCGCGCGGGCCAGGCCCGGGCGTGCGTGACTTCGATGGCGATGCGTGCGCCGGCCCCGATGCCCGTGAGCAGGCTCGAGCGACGCGGAAACTGGGCGAAGATCGCGGCGCCATCGTCGAGGATGGCCTCCACTCGCACGCGATCACCGAGCGGGGTGACTCGCTGTACCACCGCGACGCCGTCGTCCGCGCGCCAGAATTTCAGGTCGTAGGATCGGACGATCACGTGCATCGGGCCCGATCCGGCCACGGGCAGCGCGAGCAACCCCAGGCGCCCGTCCACCACGTCGCCCGCCAGCACGTTCACGTCGCCCACGAACCGCGCAACGAACTCGGTGGCCGGCGCATCGAGGATCTCGAGCGGCGTCCCGGCCTGCTCCAATCGTCCCTGTTGGATGATCATCACGCGGTCGGAGACGGCGAAGGCCTCCTCCTGGTCGTGGGTGACGAAGATCGAGGTGGTGTGCACCTCGTCGTGCAACCGGCGCAGCCAGCGTCGCAGCTCCTCGCGGACCTTGGCGTCGACCGCGCCGAAGGGTTCGTCCAGCAGCAGGAGCTTCGGCTCGGGGGCGAGCGCCCGCGCGAGGGCGACGCGCTGCCGCTGGCCGCCGGAGAGCTCGGCAGGAAGCCGATCCCCGAGGCCGCGCAGGCCGATGATGTTCAGCAGGTCGTCCACGCGCCGTCGCTGATGCTCCTTCGAGGCCCCCTGCACGCGAAGGCCGAACGCGATGTTCTGCTCCACCGTCATGTGCCGGAAGAGCGCGTAGTGCTGGAACACGAACCCCACCTGACGCTCGCGGGCGTGGAGCGCGTCCACCCGCGCGCCGTCCAGCCAGACCTCTCCATCGTCCGCCGGGTCGAGCCCCGCGATGATGCGGAGGATCGTGCTCTTGCCTCCCCCGGAGGGGCCGAGCAGCGCCACCAGCTCACCGGTGCGCACCTCGAAGCTCACATCCTGGACCACCGGAACGGTGCCGTAGCGCTTGACCAGACCCTGAACGCGTATGCCCATCACCTCCTCCTCCTGGACTGCAGAAAAGCAAGCAACCCCGCCGCTGCCGCCGCCAGCAGCATCGCCATCCCGTACGCGGCAGGCTCCTGCCGCTCCTCCATCGACGCGTGGATGAACGTGGTGGCGGTCTGGGTCTCCCCCGAGATCGCGCCGCCCAGCACCAACACCGCGCCGAATTCACCGAGCGCTCGCGCGACGGTGAGCGTGGCCCCGAGCTCCAGGCCCTGACGGATGTTGGGGATCGTGACGAGCCAGAACGTCTGCCACGGCGAGGCCCCCAGCGTAGCGGCGGCCTGCTCCTCACTCGTCCCCTGCACCTTGAGGATCAGCCCCACCTCGCGCACGATGAACGGCAGGGTCACGAAGGTGGTGGCGAGCACCAGGCCGGGGAACGCGAAGGTGACCTTCAGCCCGAGCGCATCGATGACCGGCCGCGCCCAGCCCGTGCGCCCGAAGAGCAGGAAGAACCCGAGGCCGACCATCACCGGCGAGAGCGCCAGCGGCATCTCCACGAGGGCGTCGAGCAGCGATCGGCCGTAGAACTGCTGGCGCACGAGCACGATGGCGCCCGCGATCCCTGCAACGAGGTTGATCCCGAGCGCGATCGCCGCGAGCACCAGGGAGAGCCCCATCGCGTGCAGCGCCTCCGGCGTCGTCAACTGGCCGACCACCTCGGGGAGGTTCGACAGGACCGTGGCGCACAGCGCGAGCAGCGGCACCACGAGCACGCCCACCAGATAGACGAGCACGCATGCGATGACCGGCACGGCGATGCCCAGGGGCCTCGAGCGCCGCGCGGTGTCAGACACGGCGCGAGCCGGCTGCCTGCACCAGGCCCCGGGAGACCGGCTGCAGGATCAACGTGAGCACGAGGAGGACAGCGGAGACGGCCGCCGCCGAGCCGGGCGACCCGCCCTCCACCTCTCCGAGGATGTAGACGGGCGCCGTGAGCGTGTGGTGAGGGATGTTCCCCGAGACAGCCGCGATCGAGCCAAACTCTGCGACAGACCGAGCGAACACCTGCACGGTGCCCGCCGCGATGGCCGGAACGATGGGGGGGAGCAGCACCGAGCGGAACGTGAGCCACCGGCTCGCCCCCATCGTGGTCGCGGCCTCCTCCTCCGCCGGGTCCAGTTCGGCGAGCACCGGCTCCACCACCCGGACCACGAACGGCAGCGTGACGAAGAGCAGGGCCAGCACGATGCCGGGCGTCGCGAAGGCGATGTCCATGTGCCACCCTCCCAGCACCCTCCCCAGCCCGGTCTGCGGCCCATACAGCGCGACCAGCAGGATGCCTGCGACCAACGTGGGGATGGCCAGCGGCAGGTCCACCAGCGCGGAGAGCAGCTTTCGACCGGGGAGCGCCCAACGCACGAGCCCCCAGGCGATCGCCGTGCCCATCACGCCGTTGATCACGGCGGCTACCGCCGAGAGCCCGAGCGAGAGCAGGAGGGCATCCTTCGCCACCGGGTCGGTGATCGCAGCGATGCAGGCGGGCAGCCCTCCGGCGAACGCCTCGTAGAGGATCGCGAGCACCGGCGCCGCGACGAGGGCGGACACGTAGGTGCCGAAGCCGAGCCGGAGCAGCACCGGACTACCGCTGGCCCGCGGATGCGCGGTCGTACATCGCGCCCTTCTCGAAGAGCGTGGACTGCACGACGCTCCAGCCGCCGAGATCCCGCACGGTGAACAGGTCGCTCACGGGGGGCAGTTCGGCGGGTGCACTGCCCTCCACCGGGCGGAGCCCGTACTTCGCGAACGCCGCCTGCGCTGCGGCGGACTGCAGGTAGTCCACGAACGCCGCCGCCACCTTCCCGGTCCCGTGCTTCTTCGCGTAGACGTCCACGACCGCGGCGGGATTCTCGATCCGGATCGTGGAGGAGGGAACCACGTAGTCCATCTGCTGGCCATCCTGCCGGGCCACGACGACCTCGTTCTCGTAGGTGATCGCGACGTCACCGACGCCCTTCTCGAAGGTGACCATCGAGTCCCGGCCGCTCTTGTCCATCACCTTCACGCGCGCGAGCAGCGAACCCAGAAAGCCCTCGGCGGCTGGTGCGTCCTGGCCAGGGAGCCCGACATGCCCGCGAGTCGCCGCGCCGTAGGCGGCAGCCACGTTCCACATCGCCCCGCCGCTCGTTCGCACGTTCGGCGTGAGCACCTCGATGCCGGGCTTCGCGAGATCGGCCCAGTCCTTGATCCCTCGTGGGTTTCCCGGCCGCACCGCGAACACCACGATGGAGCTCGAGACCATGCCGCCGTGCGCTCCATCCCGCCACGGGTGCGTGATGAGCCCCGCCTTCTCGATCGTGGCGACGTCGGGATCGAGGGAGAGCGCGACGACGTCGGCCTCGAACCCCTCGACGACGGCCCGGGCCTGCGCCCCGGAGCCCTGGTAGGACTCCTTGAACGTCACGTCCTGCCCGGTGGTCTTCTTCCACTCTGCCGAGAATGCAGGCAGGATGGCCTTTCCGTAGGCCTCTCGCGGGGTGGTGTAGGCCCCGAGCGTGAGCACGACCGGGGCAGGCGGAGCCGCCTCCGCCGGTGCCGCAGTCGGGCCTTGAGGAGGTGCGGAGCAGGCAAGCAGGGAGAGAACCGTGAAAATCATGGGAGCTCCTGGAGATCGGCGCGAAGCCCCAATGGGGGCCACGCTCCGCAACGGAGCAACGATCATGCCACCAGGGAAATCGGCGTTCCTCCGTCGACCCTCCCATCACCTGGTCGGGAACCGTTCCCGGTCACGGAAATTCCGACCGCTTTTCCGTGGAGGCCCCGGGGTTCTCCCTACCCGGCCACGAAGAACACGAATGGCATCGTATAGACGAGATCAGGCTGGCTGGACCTCGCGAATTGGATCCACATCTTGTACGAGCCGCCGGTCGGGAAGGTGAAGGCGAAGGGGATGTCCGGGCCGTTGTACAGGTGCGGCATCGCCATCCCGGGGGTCATGCTCGACATGTCAGGGAACCATGCGTGGGTGTGGCTCCCCCAGGTCGCGGTGGCGTCCACCATGATGCAGTGCGCGTCGGCGCCGAGGTACTGGGTGACGTCGGTCACGGGCAGGCCGTCCGGGCCGGAGAGGCTGAGCGTCCAGTTGGACTCGTACGTGGCGACGGGGTCGGCGGACCATGTCAACGTGCCGGTCACGCCATCGACGGTCACGGTGTCGTTGGGCGTGAGGTCGGGCTCGGCAGCCTGCGCCGGGCTCCCCGTGACGGTCAGCGCGTCCGTCGTCTGCAACCACTGGTCCTCGCTGGCGAAGTCGAACATCATGAAGTAGCGGCCGGCGAGCGGCAAGGTGACGGGAAACCCGAAGGTCGCGGTGCGTAGGTTCTCCGCCGTGACGGGGGTGAAGTCCTCCTGGTGGGTGTGGGTGAACGAGGAGAGGTCCGTGCTCACGAAGAGGGTGTGCACCATGCGCTCGTGGTTCTGCTGCAGATCCGCGATGGGCACGCCGTCCTGGTCCGTGACCTGCTGGGTGAACTGGGCCTGCTCCGCCGCGACCATCGGGTCGGGATCGGTGCTCCAGAGCACCTCGTACCCGGTGACCTCGTGCGCGGTGCTGTCCGTCGCCGGCCCATCCGAACTGTCCGAAGACGCGGTGCACGCGAGGAGCAGCGGAAGAAGAAGAGTGCAGGTCGGACAGCGCATGCAGCCACCGGAAGGGGCGATCCTACCCCGCCGAATGACGGACCGCCTACTTCGCGTCTGCCCCGATCTTCCAGCCGTCCTTCTTGTCCCAGTCTGCGTGGTACACCGTGTCGAGCGTGCCGTTGCCGGCGTCGGAGGTGCCCGAGGGGTCCCACATGCGGAAGTCGAGGGTGAGCGTGTCGCCCGCGATGCTCACGTTCCACCAACCGGCGATGGGGAAGGCGCGGCCCTCGTACTCACCGATGAACCCCTCGTAGCTGCCCCTGGCCTTCGCGTGGTCGACCGTCCCCTCCGCGAGCCCGCGGACGTCGACGGCATGGTCGAAGGCCTTGATCAACTGCAGATCGTAGATGCTCTCGAGCTTGAGCTCCGGGTTGGTGCGCCATCGCGACAGGGTGGCCGCTGGCGCGCCGGACGAGACGTTGATGTAGGCCTCGCCCAGACGCCCGCCCGGCAGGAAGATCTCGTTGCTGCCCGTGTTGCCGGAGAACACCCCGACGATCGCGTTGAGGTCGGTGCTCTGCTCCACGGTGTCGAGCAGCTCCACCGGCCCGCCCCCGTCGTTGTCCTTCGCGCCCTTGGCGAGCGTGAGCTTCGGCTGGTTCATGAACACGAGCACGTGGTCGTACTTTCCCTTCATCGCCCCCTCGATCCACGCCATCTGCTCCTCCCAGCGGGACCCGAGCGCGGCCTTGTCAGTGTCGAGCACCACGAAGCGCCACACCTTGCCATCTGCCGAAACGTCGAAGGTGTACCAGCTCGCAACCCGGTTCGCCCCGATGTTCGCCCCCACGCCGGGGAAGGCAGCGCCGAAGCCCGTGAGCCACTCGTCGCCGGAGCGGTCGGTCACTCCACACACGGGCACGCTCTTGACTCGGGTTCCGCCGCCCTCTGCGATGTCCGAACCTGCCAATGCAGCCACCCACTCCTTCGTGAAGTTCTTCAACTCCCCGGTCGACCCGGTGGCGACCATGTTCCCGAGCAGCACGGCGAATTTCAACCGCGAGTCCTCCACCGTGGCCGCGATGTCGGCCACGATCGCCTGCTCTGCACCCTCGATGCTCACCCGCCCGCTCACCTTGTCCGAGGCGACTGCCGCACGCGAATCGCCGACCACAGCAAAGTGCATCGCGCCCGTGGTGGTCTTGACCTCCCCATCGTGCGCGTAGACGTCCTGTGTGGGGATCGATGCTGTCTTCGGCGCCGCATCGGCGGAGTGCAGGGCCAGCAGTAGGGGGAGCAACAGGTAGGGCATCAGGTTTCCAGAAGGCGGAGCAAGGTAACCGGGCGAACCCGATACGTTCGAGCGGGTCGCCCTTGAACCGGCACGCCCGTTCAGTTATTCCCCGTGTGTGAACGTGCTCGTGCCACCTCCAGCCTCCGAGCCCGCCGCCTCCGGGCCCCGGGTCCTTGGCGTGGACCCCGGCTCGAGGCACACGGGCTGGGCGCTGGTCGTCCGGACGAACGGTCGCTTCCAGGTGGAGGCCGCGGGCGTGATCCACACCGACCCGGAGGCCGGGATGGCGTCGAGGCTCGCCCAGATCCTGCGGGAGCTGCGCGCCGTGGCGCTGGGTCACCGGGCCACCGCAGCCTCCGTGGAGGCGATCTTCAGCCATCGCTCTGCCCAGTCGGCCCTCGTGCTCGGACAGGCGCGCGGCGTGGCGCTCGCCGCGCTCGCAGAGGCCGGGCTGCCAGTGCACGAGTACAATGCGTCGGTGATCAAACAGTCGGTGGCAGGCAGCGGGAAGGCAGACAAGGCGCAGATTGGGAGGATGGTCCAGATGCTCTTGGGTGAGTCCGCGCAGAGCCCCATGCTCTCTTCCGAACACGCGCGGGACGCCTGCGCGATCGCGATGACCCACCACCTGCACGCCGGGCGCGTGCTCGCGCTGGGCGTGGTGAAGCGCACGAGGAAGCTCGACCCCCGGTCGCCCGCCTCCTGGGGCGTCAAGGTCCCGGCGGTTCCCGCCCTCAAGGTGCCCGGATGATCGCGCGCTTGAGCGGCGCGGTGGCTGACATCGCGGGCGATCAGCTCATCGTGGACGTGCAGGGAGTCGGCTACGCGGTCGGCGTGCCCCTGCGCGATGCCGAGGCGCTGAAAGACGGCGACGCCGTCACGCTCTGGGTGCACACGGCCGTGCGGGAGGACGCCATCACGCTCTACGGCTTCCGAACGCGCGAGGACAAGGCCGTGTTCGAGCACCTGATCAGCGTGAGCCAGATCGGCCCCCGCCTCGGGCTCAACGCGCTGAGCCGCTACACCGCCCAGCAGCTTGCGCTCGCTATCGAGTCGAACGATCTCAAGACCCTCTCGTCGATCAGCGGCGTGGGCAAGAAGACCGCCGAGCGCCTCGTCCTCGAGCTCCGCGGCAAGATGAGCGTCGCGCCCACCGCGGTCAGCGGCGTCGTGGTCGCCGCCCCGCCGAAGGTCGATGACAGCTTCGCGGTCGCGCTCGCGCAGTTGGGCTACAAGCGCAGCGAGATCGATCTCGCCTCGGAGCGCATCAAGGCCGAGGGGCTGGCCGAACGTTCGCTCGGCGAGCGGATCACCGCCGCGCTGCGCGTGTTGAGCGGCGGAAGCGCCTACTCCCGACCGACGGAAACCCGATGAGCCGGATGAACGACGACACCGATCCCACCGCGCAGGCCGACGAGCAGGACCCCGCGCTCCGGCCGCGAAGGTTCGAGGACTACACCGGCCAGGACCGCATCAAGGACAACCTGCGGGTGTACGTTCGCGCGGCGCTGCAGCGGGGCGAGGCGCTCGACCACGTGCTGCTCTCCGGGCCGCCCGGCCTCGGGAAGACCTCCCTCGCGCACATCCTCGCGGAGGAGCTCGGCACCACGATCCGCGTGGCAGCGGGCCCAACGCTGGAGCGCGGCGGCGATCTCGCGGGCATCCTCACCCAGCTCCAGCCTCGCGAGGTGCTGTTCATCGACGAGATCCACCGCATGAACCGCGCGGTGGAGGAGATCCTCTACCCGGCGATGGAGGACTACCAGATCGACATCCTGATGGGCTCCGGGCCGGGCGCGCAGTCCGTGCGACTGCCCCTCCAGCGCTTCACCCTCGTGGGCGCCACGACCCGCTCGGGCATGCTCACCACCCCCCTGCGGGCCCGGTTCGGCATCCACTGCGTGCTCGACTTCTACACGCCGGAGGAGCTGCTGCAGATCATCCGGCGCTCGGCCGACTGCATGGCCCTGGACATGGACCCCGACGCCGGCGTGGAGCTGGCGAGTCGAGCCCGCGGCACCCCCCGCATCGCCAACCGCCTGCTCCGCCGGATCCGGGACTTCGCGCAGGTGGAGACCGGCGGACGGATCGATCTCGCCCTCACCCGCCGGGCGCTCGAGCGCCTCGAGGTCGACGCGCGGGGCCTCGACGCGATGGACCGGAAGATCCTCGTCGCCATCGGCAAGCGGTTCGACGGCGGCCCTGTCGGCCTCTCGAACCTCGCGGCCGCGATCGGCGAGGAGCAGGACACCATCGAGGAGGTCTACGAGCCTTTCCTCATCCGCGAGGGGCTGCTGCAGCGCACGCCGCAGGGGCGGGTCCTCACCTCCACGGGCTGGGGGATCATCGGGCTCTCGCGCGGGGGCAAGCTCTTTTGACTGCGCGGGCCCCCTCCCCTCGCGGAATTGCCACACAGACAGAGCGGATCGCGAGTATAGACAGCGCGATGTGGCAACACACCCTCGCGCGCCCGTTCCTCGTCCGCGGAATCGGCCTCCACACGGGCTCACCCGCGTCCGTCCAGGTCGATCCCGCGCCCGTGGGCAGCGGTCGCGTGTTCGTCGTGTCGGGGGTCGAGATCCCCGCGCTGCTCGACGCGGTTGTCGACACACGGCTCGCGACTACGCTCGGCAATGGACGCGCGCGCATCACCATGGTCGAACACCTCCTGGCCGCCATGCACGCCGCCGGGGTCGACAACGCCCGGATCGCGGTCGACGGCCCCGAGGTGCCCGTGCTCGACGGCTCCGCGCGGGTGTGGGTCGCAGCGCTGCACAACGCCGGGCTCCGCGCGCAGGCCGGCCTCCGACGCCCCGTCACCATCCGCCGCGCGCTGCGTGTCGAGAACGGTGACGCCTGGGCCGAGCTCGTCCCCGCCTCCGCGTTCGAGGTGGACGTCACGGTCGACTTCCCTCACCCCCACATCGGCCGACAGAGCTGGAGCGGACCGGTCACCGGCCACCACTTCCACCAACTGGCCGGCGCCCGGACCTTCGGCTTTCGGGCAGACGCCGAGCGGCTGTGGGCGAGCGGCCTGGCGCGCGGCGCTTCGCTCGAGAACACGGTCGTATACGACGACGCCGGAGTGCTGAACCCCGAGGGACTGCGCGGCCACGACGAGGCGGTGCGCCACAAGGCGCTCGACGCCGTGGGCGACGCTGCCCTGCTCGGCGCCCCGATCTTCGGGCGGCTTCGTGCCTACAAGGCGGGGCATGAGCTGCACAGACGGCTCTTCGAGGCCTCGAGGGCGGGGTAGCGACTACGGATCGGCGTAGTACGCGTAGTTGTAGAACCGCATGAACGTCATGCCGCTCGCGTCGCCGGTGTTGTAGCCCTCCCCCTCGTAGTTGTAGGCGAACGGGGTCCAGCCATAGGTCGTGCTGTAGAACATCACGACCGTGTCGAAGCCTTCATAGGAGGGGCTGAACCCCCACGAGGCGGTGAAGCCGTTCCATTGTCCGTCCAGGAGGCCGGCGCTCGCGCACGTGGCGCCACCGGCGGTGCTCCCGGAGAGCCGCAGGTTGAACGCCCAATCGCAGGACGTGCATCCCGCTGGTACCGGAGCGCCGGTCTCGGACCACTCGGCCAGGTCCGTGCACAGCACGTTCAGGCCCTCGTCGGTGAGCACGAAGCCGAAGTGGCCGTCGACGAAGGCACCGTCGCTCGTCCGGGCGTCACCAGCGAACCAGAGGAGGCCGGAGGGGGTTGCGGTGTCCCCATCGGTGTCCGTGTCGGAGTCCGAATCGGTGTCCGCGTCGGTGTCGGCGTCGGTGTCGGCGTCGGTGTCGGCGTCGGTGTCGGCGTCAGCATCCGGGTCCTGGGGCGTGGCGCTGTCGTCGGGCGGGCCGCTGCAGCCGACGAGCACGAGGAGAGCGCCAGGGACGACGAGGTGGAGCGTCGCGAGCGTGCCAGGCCCCACCAGCCGCGTGAACGACCGGGCGTTCTGGGCATCCAGCGTCACGGTATGGACCGCCCCACGCGAAAGCCGATGAAGTAGCCGTCGACGACCGGGTCATAGGCGTAGCGCGAGGAGACGCGCGCGTACGACGCGCCTTCGCTCCCTCCGCCACCGCGCATGACGCGGGTGGTGCCGTCCTCTGGACCGGCGGGGTCGGTCACGGCGTCTGAGCCGTAGACTTCGTACCGGTCCTGCGTCCACTCCCACACGTTGCCACTCATGTCGTAGAGTCCGCAGGCGTTCGGGGCGAGGGCCGCGGCCGTGTGGGTCGTGCCCGCGCTGTCCTCGGCGGTCCACCCGACAGCCAGGATGTCATCCGAGCCGGCGTAGAGTTGATCCATCCCGCATCGCGCCGCACCCTCCCACTCGGCCTCGGTGAGGAGCCGGTAGCCGTCGCAGTCGTAGGGGTTCACGGCTACATCGCATGCGAGCGTGCTCCCGCTGCCCGTGCAGGTGTAGCACCGGGTCAGGCCCGCGGCGTCGGAGAGTGCGTTGGCGTACTCGGCCGACTGGTGCCAGGAGAGGGACTCCACCGGACAATCGGTGCCGCACGCCGTGAATCTTGCGGGGTTGTACCTCATCACCGACTGGAACTGCGCCTGGGTCACCTCGGTCACGCCGACGAAGTAGTCGTGGGTGAGGGTCACGCTGTGCTCCGTCTCGTCGCCGGAGCAGTCGGATTGACCAGCCGTGCAGCCCATGAGGAACGTGCTGGCGCCGACCTTCACGAAGCCGGGGTCGGTGTCCGTGTCCGTGTCCGTGTCGGCGTCGGCGTCGGTGTCCGCGTCGGTGTCGGTGTCGGTGTCGGTATCGGTGTCGGTGTCGGTGTCGGTGTCGGTGTCGGTGTCGGTGTCGGTGTCGGTGTCGGTGTCGGTGTCGGTGTCGGCGTCCGTGTCGGCATCGCTGTCGGCGAGCGGGTAGCAGTTCCCGTCTGCGGCGCGCCCGAAGCCATCCGCGCACGGTTGGGCGGACTCTGTCGCAGAGGGCGCGCAGCCAAGAACAAGGAGAACGAGCATCGGACCTCGGCGGTGCTTGCACCCCGTAATCCATCCCCCGGCGCGCGGGCCTCACGTGCGTTGGTGCGCCAGCGAGCGGCCGCCGGGGGCGATGGGACCGGACCGCGCGGCTACGGGCTGAGGCGGGCGGACTCCCTGCCTACGATGCCGGCGCTCCCGCACGCATCGCCCCGCGCCCGCGCCCTCAGCCCCGCCCGATCACCAGCGAGGCGTTGATCCCACCGAACGCGAAGTTGTTGCTCACGATCACGTTCTGCTCTCGCCTCAGCGGCTCCGTGGGCAGGAAGATCGGCGCGACATCCGGGTCCACCAGGTTTCGCGTCGGGGGCACGATCCCGTCGCGCATCCCGAGGATGCAGGCGATGAGCTCGGTGGTGCCGCACGCCGCGAGCATGTGTCCGAAGTGTCCCTTCAAGCTGGTGACGGGCACCTGGTCACCAAACACGTCAAAGGTCGCGCGGGCCTCGGAAGCATCCCCGAGCTGGGTGCCGGTTGCATGGGCACAGATGTAGTCCACGGCGCTCGCCGGGAGCCCCGCGTCGGCCAACGCCCGCTCCATCGCGTGCTGCATGCCGGTCGGCTCGGGCGTGGACATGTGGTTCGCGTCGCAGGACTCGCCGTAGCCGAGCACCTCGCACAGGATCGGAGCCCCGCGAGCGATCGCACGCTGCCGCTCTTCGAGGATCACGATCGCAGACCCCTCCGCGCAGACCACGCCGTCCCGCGTGCGGTCGAACGGCGCAGGCCGAAGCGTGGGCGAGTCGCCCCAGCCCCGACACCCGGCGCGCACGACATCGAAGGTGGCCGCCGAGAGTACGGAGAGCTCATCCGCCCCGCCGGCGATCACGGCGTCTGCCCGGTTGAGCCGGATGAGGTCGAGCCCGATGCCCACGGCCTGGTTGGAGACCGCGCAGGCACAGCACGGCGAGTGGATCGGGCCGGTCACGCCGAACGCCAGGGCCAGATGGCTGGAAACCGTGTGAGACATGACCTTCAAGAAGGCCGTGCTCTGGATCCCGCGGATCGAGTTCGTGGCGATGAACTCACGCCAGAATTCCTCCATCGCGTCCGGGGAGCCGGTGGTCGAACCCGCCGCGATCGCCACGCGGCCGCTGGAGAGCTCGTCCATCGGAAACCGTGCGCTCGCCAGGGCGTCCGTGGCCGCGGCCGTCGCGTACTGCGACATGCGCGACATGCTGCGCCGAACCTTGCGCGGGATCCGTTCGGGCAGGAAGTCCCGCACCGGCGCGCCGATCTGGGTGCCCAGGTCGCCGACCGACGCGAACGAGGGCATCGCAGCGACACCGCTCTCCTTGGCCAGCACCGATCTCCACATCGCCTCCGGGTCACCGCCCAGCGGAGAGACGAGGCCCATCCCGGTCACAACTACGCGTCGCATCACGCCGTCTCCTTGAGCTCTGAGACCAACTGCTCGGAACCTACGATTTCGCCAACCGCCGCGTACGCCGTCATCATGGCCCCGCAGATACCCGGAAATCCGACCGCGTGGCCCACCTGGAGCAGGTTTTTCACGCGAACCTTCATCGGAAGCCGATACTTGCCCATCTGCCCGACCGAGTGGTAGTGCCCGTACGTCGCACCCGCGGGAGAGCCGGTGTACCGCCAGGTCGTGAGCGGGGTCGAGGCCTCCGCGCGGAGCACCTCCCAGTCCGGAAAATCGATGTTGAAGGTGCTCAAGAAGCGCGCGAGCATGGCAGCCTTCCACTCGAGGTAGGCAGGTGAGCTGTAGCTCGGGCTCTCCCCGGGGGTGCCCGGATCCGCACCGCCGCGAGCATGCTCCCAGTCCGTCTGGAGCAGGGCGAGCACCACCTGCTCACTCCCGGCTCGTCGCGCCTCGCGTGTCCCCGGGGCGGTGAGGAACCAGAACGGGATGTTGTCCGGGGTTGCAGCGCGATCCAGAGTGTCCTCGTCAAAAGCGCTGAACCTGTACAGGTTGCGGTTCTGAAGCGGCGTGAGGTCACCCTTCACCCGCATGTACACGCCGAGGTGCGCTCGCCCGGGCAGGGCGTCGCGTACGCGATCGCGGTACGCCGGACGCGTGGCGCCCTCCGGGAGCAGGTCGAGCACGTGCTTGGGATGCGCGTTGGCGATCACCAGATCCGCGTCGTAGCGCACGCCGCCTGCGATGACCGCCACCGCAGCGCCATCCTGAACGTCGATGTGCTCCGCCCGGGCGCGGAAGCAGATCGTCCCGCCGAGGCTCCGCAGCCGACGGACCAGCTCGAGCGCGACACGGTCCCCTCCCCCCTCCACCGTGCAGGCGCCCTGCAGGAAGTGGTCGGTGACGATCGCGTGCAGGCCGAAGGGGGCATCGCGGGGCGGCACGCCGTAGAGCGCGGCCTGGCCGGAGACGACGCCGCGGATGCGCTCGTCGGTGAAGCAGTCGTCGAGCACGGACCGGAGGGTGACCTCCTCCACACGCAGCACCCGCTCTATCGGTATCGACAGGTCGAGGTTGTACCAGCCGTATGATGCTGCCGCCGCCTTGTGCAGCTCGATGTACCTCCGGATGCCCGCCGCCTCGTGCGGAAAGGTCTGCCGCAGGCGCTCCCCGAAGCGATCCACCCCGGAGGGCACGTGGAAGTCGAGCCCGGGAAACCGGATCCAGTCGAACCCCTCGGGGTCGAGCGGACGGATCTTCAGGTGCTCCCGGATGCCCAGATGCCCGAGCAGCCGCCAGATGAGCTGGTCCTTTCCCGCCGAACCCACGTAGTGGAATCCGGTGTCGTACCCGATCCCCGCCCGGAAGAACCGGTGGAGGAACCCCCCTGCGCGCGTGTGTTGTTCCAGCACGGTCACGCTCCACCCGCGCTCTGCGAGGAGCACAGCAGAGGCCAGCCCGCCGGCTCCAGACCCGATGACGACGGCCCGTTTCACGCCTCGGCCGGGCCCCTCGCCCCGTTCAGCCCTGCCGTCGGCGCCCCGTTGTGCATCGCTGCCGCAACGACCTCCTCCCCTACGATGGCGGCCTGCAGCGTGGCGGTGCACACGACCTCCTCGCCGCGCAGCACCCGTCCCTTGGCCCAGGTCACGCCGAGCCTGCGCTCGGTCACCGTGACCTCGTAGGTGAGCGTACACGGCGGTGACACGATGCCGCGGAACCGGGCCTTCTCGACGCCAGTGAGCACCGCCTGGCCGTGCTCTCCGGCCAGCGTGGCCATCGCGCAGAGCGTCTGGGCCAGGGCCTCGACCATCACGACCCCGGGGACGATCGGCCTGCCCGGAAAGTGCCCGGAGACGTCGTCGGGCACGAAGTCACCCTCGGCGACGGCGCGGGTGCCATCCACCGACAGGATCCGGGAGACGTGCCGATGAGGGGCGCGGTGAGGGATGAGGGTCTCGATGGGGGGGAAGGTCATGGGTCGCATCTATCGCGCGGGTTAGGCCCGAGCGATGTCCAGCACCCCCGGCAGGGCGCGTCTGCCCGTCGCGATCCTCGGCGCCACCGGCATGGTGGGCCAACGTTTCCTGCAACTGCTCGCGAACCACCCGTGGTTCGAGGTGGTCGAGCTCGCTGCGTCGGACCGGTCGGCCGGGCGCAGGTACGAGGACGCCACGGTCTGGCGACTCCCCGGTGAGAACCCGATGCCGAACGCCCGGGTGCTCGCCGTGAACCCCGAGGCCGTGCGGTCCACCATCGTGTTCAGCGCGCTTGACAAGGCCGTCGCGGCCGAGGTGGAGCCCGCTTTCGCGGCTGCTGGCCGGATCGTCATCTCGAACGCCAGCGCCTTTCGGATGACGGCGGGCGTGCCGCTCATCATCCCCGAGGTGAACCCGCACCACGTGGAGTGGGTACGCGAGGCCCGACGGGCAGGAGGCGGGTTCATCCTCACGAACCCGAACTGCACCTGCATCCCGATGACGATGGCCCTGGCCCCCCTGCATGCCACCTTTGGCGTCGAAGCCGTGATCTGCGCCAGCTACCAGGCGGTCTCGGGCGCGGGCTACCCGGGGGAGAGCGCCTGGGACATGCTCGGCAACGTGCACCCCCACCCCGGTGACGAGGAGCAGAAGGTCGCCGAGGAACCTCGCAAGATCCTCGGAAGTTTGTCGGGCGACCCCGCTCCGTTCCCGATCTCGGCCCGCTGCGTCCGCGTGCCCGTGGTGGACGGACACCTGGTCGCCGTCAGCGTAAAGCTACGGGACCGCCCCTCGATCGAGGAGGTCACGGCGGTGCTTGCGGCGTTCCGTGGGCCGATCGCGCTGCCCACCCTGCCGGAGCGCCCCATCGTCGTGACCACCGCCCGGGACCGCCCGACCCCCCGGACGGATTCGGACGCCGGTGGCGGCATGACCGTGACGGTCGGTCGGATCGAGCCCTGCGACGTGCTCACCGTCAAGTTCTTCGCGCTCGCGCACAACGTGATCCGGGGCGCAGCCGGGGCCGCGGTCGCCAACGCAGAGCTGGTCGTGGAGCGCGGGTTGGTGTGAGATCCCGAGGAGATCCGGGATCCGTGCCTACCAGGGGTAGATGACGTTCAAACCCGCCGCCCTCCTCGCCCTCCTCACCACCGCGTGCAACCCCAACGTGAACAGCGAGCGGGATGCCGCCCGCGCCTACCTCGGCCTCGAGGCGGGGATCACACGGGCGGTCAACCTCGGCATGGACGGGTACAACAGCGCGTCCAGCGCGAACATCGCTCCACAGATCGCCGACGGGGACCTCGGGGGCACGATGACGGTGACCGGGCAGGTGGATCAAGGCCAGTCCGACAACAAGGAGCTACGGCTCCAGGTCGCGCTCGTCGGCTACCTCGACGACACGACGGACGGCGACACCCCGTTCGCGATCATCTACGACACCGACCCGACCGCGCCGCCTGAGCTCGACGTGAGCCTGCGGGGCATCCCGGATGGCACGCTGGAGGCCACCCTCGCGGGCGACTTTGCGATGACCAACGACCTCGAGGGCGTCGTGACCCTCGATCTGGCGATCACGAGCGAGATCGAGGCCGGGCCCGACGGCATCGGGGTCGTACAGAAGGCCGGCACGGCGCAGGTCACGGGCACTGCGACCTCCGGCTTCGGTAGCTACGACGTAAACCTGCAGTAGGGGCCCGGCACAGGCGACGCGCCGGGCCTCCGAGGCTACGCGCGACGGCGGCGACGGCCCCTGATCAGCGCCCCAGCGACGAGGAGCCCAGGTAGCACCGTCGTTGCATCGGGAGCGGTCGCACACGAGCAGCCTCCGCCCCCTCGGAACGTGAAGATGCCACTGCCGGTGTCGAGGTCCCCTGTGTCCGGCACCCCAGAGTCGCCGGTGTCCCCAGTGTCGCCCGTGTCTCCGGTGTCACCCGTGTCCCCGGTGTCACCCGTGTCCCCGGTGTCACCCGTGTCGCCCGTGTCCACCGTGCCGGTGTCCCCGGTATCGCCCGTGTCCACCGTACCGGTGTCGCCCGTGTCCACCGTACCGGTGTCGCCCGTGTCCACCGTGCCGGTGTCGCCCGTGTCCACCGTACCGGTGTCGCCCGTGTCCACCGTGCCGGTGTCGCCCGTGTCCACCGTGCCGGTGTCATCGGTGGGGTCCAGCGGGTCGGTACCGTTGGTCAGCACCTCGACGCCGTCACTCACGCCGCCGCCGTCGGTGTCCGGGTTGTTCGGGTCGGTGCCATAGACACCCGTCTCCTCCGCGTCCGTGAGCCCGTCGCCGTCGGTGTCCACCCCGGTGGAGGGGACGTCGTCCGAAGGGTCAAGCGGATCGGTCCCGGACAGCAGTACCTCCACGCCGTCGTCCACCGAACCGCCATCCGTGTCGGCGAGCACGGGGGAGGTGCCGTACACGCTCACCTCCTCACCGTCAGAGAGGCCGTCCCCATCCGTGTCCGCGTTGCCAGGATCCGAGCCGTACACCAGCACCTCGTCGCCATCGGAGAGCCCGTCGCCGTCGCCATCCGCGACCAGCGGGTTGGTACCGTAGAGCAGGACCTCGTCCCCATCGGAGAGGCCGTCCCCATCCGTGTCCACGACGAGCGGGTCCGTGCCGTACACGTTGACCTCGTCGCCGTCCGAGAGCCCATCGCCGTCCGTGTCGGCCCGGGTCGGGTCCGTGCCGTACACGCCGGTCTCCTCGGCGTCCGTGAGGCCGTCACCGTCCGTGTCCACGGGCGGCGTCGCCAAGTCGTCGGAGGGGTCGAGCGGGTCGGTGCCGGAGATCAGCACCTCGATGCCATCGCTCACGGTACCGCCGTCCGTGTCGGCGAGGGTGGGCGAGGTGCCGTAGTCGTGCACCTCGTGGCCATCCGACAAGCCGTCGCCATCCGTGTCCGCCGCGTTGGGGTCGGTCTCAAAGGTCAGGACCTCCTCGCCGTCCGAGAGGCCGTCGTCGTCGCTGTCCGGGACGAGCGGGTCCGTGCTGTACACCAGCACCTCGTCGCCGTCCGAGAGGCCGTCCCCGTCCGTGTCCGGGTTGTTGGGGTCGGTGCCGTACACCCCCGTCTCGTCGAGGTCCGTCAGGCCGTCCCCGTCGGTGTCCGCAGGAGGCGCGACATCGTCCGAGGGATCGAGCGGGTTCGTCCCGTTGGTCAGCACCTCCACGCCATCGCCCACGCCGCCGCCGTCGGTGTCCGGGTTGTTGGGGTCGGTGCCATAGACACCCGTCTCGTCGAGATCCGTGAGCCCGTCACCGTCGGTGTCCACAGGCGGAAGGGTCACGTCGTCGGTCGGGTCGAGCGGGTTCGTCCCGTTGGTCAGCACCTCCACGCCGTCGCCCACCGATCCGCCGTCGGTGTCCACCACCAGCGGGTTCGTGCTGTACACCAGCACCTCGTCGCCATCGGAGAGGCCGTCCCCGTCGGTGTCCGCGAGGAGCGGGTCCGTGCCGTACACCAGCACCTCGTCCCCATCCGAGAGCCCGTCGCCGTCGCCATCCGCGACCAGCGGGTTCGTGCTGTACACGAGCACCTCGTCGCCGTCCGAGAGGCCGTCCCCGTCCGTGTCCGGGTTGTTGGGGTCGGTGCCATAGACACCCGTCTCGTCGAGATCCGTGAGCCCGTCGCCGTCGGTGTCCACAGGCGGAAGGGTCACGTCGTCGGTCGGGT
>CAIQVJ010000007.1 GCA_903875225.1 uncultured Pseudomonadota bacterium | reverse complement strand
TAGGCCGTGTACGTCGCACCGCCCGACTTCGCGAGCACCTTGGTGATCGCGGCCGTCAGGGACGTCTTGCCATGGTCAACGTGGCCGATGGTGCCGATGTTGACGTGCGGCTTGTTGCGCTCGAATTTTGCCTTGGCCATGCTCTTGCTCCGCGCCCTCGTGAAGGCGAATTCAGGTGAGACGAAAGATCGGCGGACCGACCATGCGAAAATGGAGCCCTTCTCGAGATTTGAACTCGAGGCCTCCCCCTTACCAAGGGGGTGCTCTACCCCTGAGCTAGAAGGGCTGAAATGTGGAGCGGGCGGCGGGATTCGGACCCGTGACCCTCAGCTTGGAAGGCTGATGCTCTACCAACTGAGCTACGCCCGCGCGTTGGCCTCGCACCTCGCGGAAGGTGCGTGACCGGTACTCGTGCTGAAAAGAACGAAGATGGTGGGCAGAAGTGGATTTGAACCACTGTAGGCATAAGCCGGCGGGTTTACAGCCCGCTCCCATTGGCCGCTCGGGCATCTGCCCAGGGGTGAGCTAGTGGTGGGACTTGAACCCGCAACCTGCTGCTTACAAAACAGCTGCTCTACCAGTTGAGCTACACCAGCGCGTGCCGGAGGACACGCCCTGGGGTTACTCCACCGGCGGCAGCGGTTTAACGTGAGGGGCGGGGGTGTCAAGTCATCGGGACGAGTCCGGGCTGGACTCACGGTGCCGCGAACAGCCCGTCCGGCGCTTTCTGTGACACTTCCAACGTTTTGACGCGCAGGATCTCGTGGCGACCATCTGCGCGACGAACGCGGACGTCTGTCGGCACGACCACGCCCGGGGCCACTTCCTTCCAGGCGCGCAGGTCCCACTCGATGGGCCCGCCGCTGGTCACGAAGCGCACGCCGGCGAGGTACCCGGTGCTCGGGTCCACGTCGATCCAGGCCAGGCCCACGTTGCTCTCGTCCCCGCCGGTTCCGAGCCGGATTCCGCTGTCACCGCCTTCGAGCAGCGTGAATCGCTGTACCTCCGGGGCCCGCAGGAGGTCTGTCGCGCCGAGCGCGACGGTGAGCATCGCCTCGGGAGAGAATGCGTCGATCGTCCCGACGAGCACGCCGATGTCGCGCGGGGTGACCGTGGTGCCCGTCTTCACCCACGCGCTGCCCGCGGTTGTCACCGCGATGCTGTCGGTGCCGTTCCCCAGGGTCTTCACGTCGAGCCTGCGGTTCGTTCCGTCGCGCCAATAGTCCTGCTGCATCGTCACTTCCTTCTCCCCGATGCGCAGCGTGCGGTCGAACACGAAGTGCACCACGGGCGCGCGGGCCAGGGCGTCCGAGCCACCGGTGGGGCCGCCGAGGCCATCGGAGACCCGCGACACCCACTGCGCAGCGGTCTTGGCCTGCTCGGGGGCAACGTCGGGCGTCGGGGCGCCGCCGCTGGAGTGCACGGAAGCGTGCTGGGATGTGGCCTTCTCCAGGTCCGCCGCTGCCTTTTGCGCGGCCGCGCCGTCCTCCACTCCGTCGAGGAGCAGCACGAACTCGAAGCCGTGGTTGAGCTGGAACCGCTTCACGACCCGGACGTCGATCCCGGCCTTGCGGGCCAACGCCGCGGCGGCGGCGGCATCGTCGCGCGAGCCGAAGCTCCCCGCCTCGACGTAGAAGGTCTCGGCGTGCGCCTGCACGATCCCGAGGTGGAGCACACAAGCGAGGAAAAAGCCCATGGCGGGGGTCTATCGCGCGGCTGCGGAGGTCGCCGCCGGGGTGGTCTCGGTCTCCATCGGGATCGGCATGAACGTGAGCGCGAACACGACGGCCACCAGGGCGACCACGGCCCACGCGCGCGCGGTGAGCGCGGGGCTCTCGGGCACCGGAAGCGGCCGCCACGCGCCGCCCAGCACCGCGATGGCCCCCCAGATCCACCAGCCATGCCACCAGGAGCCGAGGATCACGAGCAGGCCGAGCACCCCGTAGGTGCGCACCCTGGCGGATCGGGGATGGATCGCGTTCATCACGTGACCGCCATCCAGCTGGCCGATGGGCACGAGGTTGTTGGCGGTGAGCAGGCACCCCATCCACGCGCCCAGCGTGGCCGGGTGGTAGTTGTCGTAGCGCCCCGGAACGTGCCCCATCCGCAGCAGCCCCAGGAGCTTGAGGATCGGCGGGTCGTTGAAGATCAGGATCTCGGACGCCGGCGGGATGGGCCCCCCGGCGCGCATCCACGGCACCGTGACGAGCACGATCACGAAGGCGACGAGCGCTCCTGCGAGCGGCCCGGCGGCGCCCATCTCCAGCAGCGCCTGACGCGACCGCGGGAGGGAGCGCAACCGGATGACCGCCCCCAGCGTGCCGAACCCCGCAGGGAACGGGATGAACAGCGGCGGCGAGAGCTCGAAGCCGTGCAGCCGCGCCACGACGTAGTGTCCGGCCTCGTGCACCGCGAGGATCGAGAGGAAGGAGAGCGCGAACCACAGCGGGTCGAGCACCGTTCCCTGGCCGTCGTCCCACACGAGCTTGTACATCACCAGCACGCAGGCGAAGGTCGCCGCGAACCACAGGCCCGCGCGGCGCCACTCCTGCGCGGGCGTCAGGGGCGTGAGGGGTTCGCCCGGCACGGTTCGGCGCCCCCAGGGCAGGCGCCAGCGATCTTCCGACATGCGCGGCGGCTAGTGCAGCGTCTGCCGGACGTTGATCTCGTAGGTGCCGACATCGCTGTTGCCGCCGACCACGAGCAGGTACGTCCTCCCGCCGGGCAGATCGGCGTGGACGTAGCCTTCCTCCTGCTGTCCAGCGTCGTCCACCACCCGCCCGCCGGCGTTGTTGGCGAAGTCGTGGGTCGGGCGGTCGTCCTCATCCTGCTCGTCTGCGTCCATCCAGGAGAGCGAGTAGCTCTGGACGTAGGTGTCGTTCGTCGCGCCCTGCGCGGTGCAGTCTGCGACCTCGATCTGCTCGAGGAGGTTGGAGGGCATGGCCTCGTTCTCGTCGGCGATCCCGTCCAGGTCCCAGTCGATGTCGCAGGTGGGTGCGCTCTCGGTGTCGGTCGGGGGCGTGCCGCACGGCTGGAAGTCGGAGTCCGAGTACATCGCCGACGACAGCATCTGCTGGGAGTACAGGTAGCTCAGGAGCGACGACGGATAGGCGAAGGAGGGCGAGCCCGTGCAGGTGTAGTTCGTGTGGGTGCCCGAGTAGGAGGGCTCCGGGAGAAAGCCGTCCGGTACGATCGCGACCCAGGGGTCTGCAGGGCCGACGCTGCCCGCGGTGTCGGAGAAGTGGCGCTTGAGCCACACGGTCACGGGAACGACATCCGACGCGCGGCGGTCTGTCAGGTCGAGCAGCCACCGATCGGTGTCCGCGACGTCAGCGCTGCCCGTCGAGCCGTCTGAGGCGACGACGGAGGTCGACACGGGCGCGTCGATCTTGCCCTCGCCGGTGATGATCGATCCGTCGGTCGGCAGCGCGGGAAGATCGAGGGCGTTCACGTCGAAGTTGGAGAAGATGTTCTCGACGGAGTAGTTCACGTCGACCGGATCGTTCCAGCGGATGACGGCGCCGATCATCCCTTCGCCCGACGCCTGCAACCGCATCACCGCGCGGTCGTAGGTGATGCCGGTGAGGCGCACGACGCTCACGCCGAAGCCCCCCTGGGCGAAGCCCTGGAATTCGAATCCAGGGGTGTAGAGGAATTTGAACTGGTCGGACGTCGTGACGAGGTCGTCCGTGATCTCGGTCGGGGAGGTGGTGGTGCCGCCCTGGAAGAGGTGGTTCTCGCCGTTGAGGTTCACGCCCGACTGGTACCCGTTGGCGCCGTAGAAGGCGCCGGGGCTCGAAGGGGGCGCGTAGATCGTGGTCGCGTCGGCGATCGGGGCGTAGTCGGCGGGGCTCACGAGGGGGGCGCCGGTGCTGTCCGTTACGCCCGTGGTGAGCATCCCGACCTGCCAGGCCACCGTGAGGTCGGCGATGGTCTCGCCCGTTCCGGCCTCGATGGAGTCCACGCCCTCCGTGTCGGAGGACTGCATGATCGCGGCGAGGGTGGTCGCCCCCATGCCGGTCGTGTCGAGCTCCGCGCGGTCATAGAGCCAGCGCCCGAAGAGGTACTGCGCGCCGTAGGTCAAGGTCTCGAGGCTGCCCAACGAGGGCGCGGCCGCGAGCGGGGCGAGGTGAGGGGCGTCCAGGTAGCGCCAGACGTCGTCGTAGTAGGCGGCGCCGAACCCGCACAGGTCCCCGCCGACCGTTCCGAGCACGTTCACCACCCATTCGTCTTCCGGGATGTGCGCCAGGCCGTCCGCCGCCGTGGGGACGACGACATGCTGGTTGTAGGAGATGAGCTTGGTGAACGACCGGGCGAACTCGCCCGCAAGCTGGTACCCGGTGTACGACGCCACGCTCGGGCCGTTCGGCCCGGTGCTCGTGTTGAAGTAGCCGTACGGGTCCGGGGCGTAGACGTAGATGATCTCCTGATCGTTGCTGCTCGGGTTCGAGACCCGGTCGAAGGGCTCGAGGTCCGTCTCGGGGGAGGCATACGAAGGCAGGACCGAGGTCCAGTTCGTGTCGTCCGTGGAGGTGAGCGTGATCGCGTTCAATTGCGGCGTGATGAGCACGCTCACCCGGCTGTCGCCGTTCACGTCGGAGACGTCGCCGTACAGTCCCTCGAGGTTCGGCACGATGTTCGTGTCGATGATCTCGGCGACGTCCGAGAGGTCGCAGTTCTTGAACCCGTAGGCGTCGTAGCGCGCGGGCTCGTCGATGGTGCCGTCGCACGTGTAGTCCCAGTCCACCTGCACGTCGGTGTCCACCCAGATCTCCACGTAGGTGCCGAGCGCCCACAGCTTGGCGCTCACCGTGGCGATCTTGCCGGTGTCATTGAGGTCGCTGCGGACGAGGAATTCGTGCTCGGTCCGACCGATGTCGGCTGCGGTCAGGACCTCGGAGGGCGGGGGCGGGGCGAAGTCGTGGCGGATCGCGCGCCGCGGCGTCGCTCTCGCGCTCACTCGCGGAGGAGCGGCCACCGGAGGCGCGGGCGGACCGCTCGTGGCGTCCTCTTCGTACCGCAGGCGGTACCCCCCGTCGTCGACGTTGGTGTTCACCACCACCAGGTAGAACTCCTCATCCTGGTTGGACTCGCCCGACACGTCGCCGAGCGGCACGTCGGCGAACCCGCCGGTGTCGGTCTCGTAGGTCACGACGTCGCCCGGACCGTCGAAGGTCAGGGGATCGGCGTCGGTGTCGGTGTCCGTGTCTCCGTCGGCGTCCGTGTCGGTGTCCGCATCGGTGTCGGTATCGGTGTCGGGCGCGGTGTCGGTGTCGGCGTCCGCGTCGGTGTCCGTGTCACCGTCCGCATCGGTGTCGGCGTCCGCGTCGGCTGTGTCGATCTGCCCGTTCGTCCCCAACCAGCCATGGTCCTTCAGGTTGGAACAGGCGGTCGCGCCGAGCGGAAGGACCAACAGCAGAGAGAGACGCGTCATCAGAACTCCATCGCCTTTGCGGGCGCACTCCCCACGTTACCATAGGTTCGTCATGCCTGTCACTCGCGAGCCGATGCTGAGAGCCCGCGCGATGGTGATCCGGGCGCTCCGCGACGAGCTGGACTCTCGCGGGTTCATCGAGGTTCAGACTCCGTTGCTCGTGCCGGGCACATGCCCGGATCTCGGCATCCGGTCGTTCGAGGTGCGTGAGGGCGGCTACCTCGTCTCCTCCACCGAGTACCAGCTCAAGCGGTTGTTTGCAGAGGGGATCTCCGCTGCCTACACGCTGGGCCCGAACTTCCGGGAGGGGGACCAGGGGCGGATCCACAACCCCGAGTTCACGATGCTCGAGTGGGGGCGGGCGGGCGCGACGATGGGGGAGGTGGAGGGCGAGTGTGAGTCGATGGTGCGGCGTGTGGCGGGGCGGGCGCTGGGGCAGGAGCGCTGGGCCCGGGTGACGGTCCGGGACCTCATCCAGCGCGGCTTCGGCGTTCCTGTGCGCGACTGGTCGGAGCTCGTGCGGATCCCCGGCCCGCTCGCCGGCGACGACGACGCTCACCTGTCCTGGATCATCGACACGGCGGTGCAGCGGCTCGATCCTGAGGCTCCGACCTGGGTGGTCGGCTGGCCGGCCGGCATGACGGCCTCGGCGGGGCTCGACCCTTCGGACCCGAGCGTGACGCAACGCAGCGAGCTCTTCTGGAAGGGTCTCGAGATCTGCGACGGGTTCCCCTTCGTGAGGGCCGAGGACTGGCAACGGGCGCGGAGCGCGGCGGAGAACGAGGCCAGGAGGGCCGCTGGCATGGCGGTGGTGCAGCAGGATGAGCGGTTTCTTGCTGCGGTCGCGCAGCTGCCGGAGGGCGCGGGGATGGCGATGGGCGTGGATCGGCTGTGCCTCGCGGTTCTCGGCGGGACGTCGCTCTGTGACGTGATGACCTTCGGGTGGGACGACCGGTGATCCCGGAGCGTCTGGTGCGTTCCGCGATCTGGACGCGCCGCATTGCAGCATATGCCGTGCTGCATTACAGCATGGTGACCCGGCCCGTTCAGGGTCGTGCTGTTCACCGTCAGGAGATCCCATGGAATTTTCAGGAGTCCGCGCCCTCGTCACCGGCGGCGCCCGCGGCATGGGCCGCTGTTTTGTCGAGCAGATCCAGGCAGGAGGGGGCGCTGTCGCTTTCTGCGACGTCGACGGCGAGGCGGTGGCGGCCACCGCCGACGCCCTGCACGCCCCCGGCTTTGCCTGCGACGTCAGCCAGGAGGCCAGCGTTCAGCGCTTCTACGACGAGGCGTCTGCCGCGATCGGCGTACCGAATGTACTGATCAACAATGCCGGCATCACCCGCGACGGCCTGTTCATGAAGGCGCACCCCGAGACGGGCGAGCCGGTGATGATGGACGTGAATCGCTGGCAGCAGGTGATCGACGTGAACCTCACCGGCCCGTTCCTGTGCACGCGCGCGTTCGCCGCCGGCGCCTTCCGGGCCAAAAACCCGGAGTCTGTCGTCGTGAACCTCTCCAGCATCAGCCGGGCCGGCAACGCCGGGCAGTTGAACTACTCCGCCGCGAAGGCCGGCCTCGTCGCCGACACGGTGGTGTGGGCCAAGGAGCTCGCGCGCTACGGCGTGCGGGTCGGGGCCATCGCGCCGGGGTTCATCCGGACGCCCATGACCGAGGGCATGAAGCCCGAGGCCCTGGCAAAGGTGGCGGCCGGGATCCCGCTGCGTCGGCTGGGTGAACCGACCGAGATCTGGCTCGCGATCCGGTTCGTGATCGAGTGCGGCTACTTCACGGGCCGCGTCGTCGAGGTCGATGGCGGGCTCGTGCTCTGAGCCGAGCGCCCGACTGGATCGGTGGCGTCACCTAGATCGGTGGCGTCGCCGCGCCTGTGTAGCCCGACCCGCTCGAGGTGCTGGAGTTCGTCGTGGTCGACGTGCCCGAGGCTGCGCCGATCGGTGTTGTGAAGGTGCCTGCCAGCCGCGCGAAGCCCGACCGGCTCAGGGACACTTCCCACCACTCGTCCTGGCCGTCCGCCACCAGCGCGCGCTTGTTGAAGAACACGAAGTTGATCATGCCCGCGCTGTCGAACTCCGTCGACGAGTTTCGCAAGAAGCCACGGGGATCGAACGTGATCGTCGCAGACGTCGGCTGGTCCAGGCTCACCCAGACGAGCGGGGTCGCTCCCCCGCGGCTGAAGTCGATGCGGCCCTCGTGGTCGTCCACGACCCCGCCGACATCCATGGGGAGGATGTCCCAGGTGGTCGCCATCGCCGAGTTCCCGCGCTCGATGTAGTAGGAGCCGATGCTCGCATCCCCGGTGTCCGGGCTGGTGTCCCAGGCATCCACGCGGATGCGGTAGTCCACGCCCTCAGCGATCGCGAGATTCCGGGCCTTCTGCGCGTTCGCGAGGAACTCCTGCGCCGCGCGCTTGGTGCGCCAGCTTGGGGCCATCCCCCCCATCGCCTGCGAGGCGAGCGCCGACATGATCCCGATGATGGCGATCACGATGGCGATCTCGACGAGCGTGACGCCCTGGCGTTGACGGCGGGAGTACATGCGTATCGGTGAGCCTCGTTCAGCAGTATACACGAGGCCGGGTTCGGAAGGGGGGCTGACGCGGGGTTGTGCGGCTTCGCTCGCCCCGTGTCGAGGCCGTTCTCCGACGTCGGAGGGCCGTTTGCCCCGAGAGCGTAGCCCGGGTTACCGCCCCCCACCCTTTCGGAGCTTCTCCATGCGCATCTCCCTGTTGTCCCTCCTCGCCGCCCTCCCGCTCGCCGCCTGCACCGGCAAGGGGGACGACACGGGCGGCCCGGACGCCCACGACTCCACGAACGACACGGACAGCCACCTTGGCGCGTGCGGAGCCTACATGAGCGGCGTCGGCTCGGTGCTCACCTACTCGTTCACCGCGGCATCCCAGATGACCGGCACCTCGGTCGTGACGTTCACCAGCCTCGATTCGGCATCGGGCGACGCCGTGTTCACGAGCATCACCGACATCGCCAGCGCCCAGTACACCAGCAGCAGCACGACCATCCAGAACATGCGTTGCCAGGCCGATGGGATCTTCGACCTCTCCTCCACCACGGACTACTCCGTGGTGGCGAGCGGCACGTCCTTCGGCGGCACGACCGAGACGACCTACGGGCCGCCGATGCTCGTCCTGCCCGCAGATGTCGCTGTCGGCAGCAACTGGGACATGTCCACGGACGGGACGACCACCGACAGCAACGCCGGCAGCTCCACGTTCAGCATCTCCCAGACGGCAGCGGTCACCGGCGCGGAGTCCGTCACGGTGCCCGCGGGAACGTACGACACACTCGCCATCACCTACACGCCCTCCTCGGGTGATCCTTCCCACGCCTGGATCGCTGCGGGGGTGGGCACCGTGAAGTCCGACACGACCGAGCTCAGCGCTGCCCACTGACACAGCGTCGCGCGCCGTGGCACTCCACGGTTCAGGTTCGCCTTCGTGAGGCATGCGAGCCTGCCGCGAGCGTCGCGGCTGCGATCGGCGCATCGCGAGGCCCTCGCGTCTGTGGCTCGGGTCGGTTGTTTCACCGACCTCCCACTCTGGACGGCATGTTAGCTTCGCGGCGCGTCAGGAGCCTCTCCTGCGTGTTGCCGGGTACCCGGCGGAGAAAAATCGGATGCGCATCGGAGTCCTCGCGGAACAGTGGCCGGGTGAACGACGGGTCGCAGCGACCCCGGACACTGTCGGCCGGCTTCAGAAGCTCGGGTTCACCGTGGTCGTGGAGTCGGGCTGCGGAGAGAAGGCCAGCTTCACAGACGCTGCGTATGTCGCAGCGGGCGCCGAGGTGGGTGATCCGCTGCAGGCGGACATCGTGCTCGGCGTGCGGCCATTTCCGTTCTCGCTCGCGGCGACAGCCCGGCGCGGGCAGGTGTGGATCGCGCACTTCTGGCCGGCGCAGCGGGAGAACGAGCTGGCAGAGTGGGCCAGGTCTGGCGCCACGGTGCTCGCGATGGACCAGGTGCCGCGGATCACCCGGGCGCAGAAGCTGGACGCGTTGTCCTCGCAGGCCAACCTGATCGGGTACCGGGCCGTGGTCGAGGCTGCCGGGCAGTTCGGCCGGTTCTTCCCTGGCCAGGTCACGGCAGCGGGCAAGGTCACGCCGGCCAAGGTGCTCGTGATCGGGGCCGGCGTGGCCGGCCTGGCGGCGATCGGCGCGGCGCGAGGCATGGGCGCCATCGTGCGGGCGTTCGACACCCGGCCCATCGCAGAGCAGATCCAGAGCATGGGGGCCGAGTTCCTGGAGGTGAAGATCCAGGAGGCGGGTGACGGCGGCGGCGGGTACGCCAAGGTCATGTCGCCGGAGTTCATCGCCGCAGAGATGGCGTTGTTCCTGGAGCAGGCGAAGGAGGTGGACATCATCATCACCACCGCGCTGATCCCCGGCAAGCGGGCGCCGATCCTCGTCACCGAGGAGGCCGTGCGGGCGATGAAGCCGGGCTCGGTGGTCGTGGACCTCGCCGCGGAGATGGGCGGAAATTGCGCGCTCACCGTGGCCGGGGAGGTGGTGGACGTCGACGGGGTCAAGATCGTCGGGTTCACGGACCTGGCGAGCCGGATGGCGGAACAGTCGAGCCAACTGTATGGGGTGAACCTCTGTCATCTGCTCGATGACATGACGAAGCCCGACTTCCGGGTGGACATGGACGACGAGGTCGTCCGTCCGATGACCGTCTGTCATGAGGGCGCCGTCACATGGCCGCCGCCGGTCCGCCCACCCTCGGCGACCGCCGCGCCGGTGGTCGCCCAGCCGAAGCCGGAGGCGCCCAAGGCTCCCGTGGCCAGGGCCCCGAAGCGCAAGAAGTCCGGCCACGGCCACGCTCCGGCTGCCAGCACCACGCCCCGCTCGACCCTCTCGCTGATGATGTTGCCGGCGGCGGGCCTGACACTCCTGGTGTTGAGCCCGTTCCTGCCTCCGGCGTTCCTCTCGCACCTGATGGTCTTCGTTCTCGCGGTGTTCATCGGGTTCCAGGTAGTCTGGAACGTCACCCCTGCGCTGCACACCCCGCTGATGAGCGTGACCAACGCCATCTCGGGCATCATCCTCGTGGGCGGGATGGGTGCGATGGCCGCCGAGAAGGGGTCGATGACGTCGCCCACGATGATCGTGGCGGCGCTTGCCATCCTGCTGGCGATGATCAACGTCGGCGGCGGGTTCATGGTCACTCGCCGAATGCTCGGCATGTTCCGGAAGGAGTCGTAGATGGACGTCACCAGCCTCTCGACGGCTGCGTACATCGCGGCGTCGGCCTTGTTCATTCGCAGCCTCGGCGGTCTCTCGAGCCCGGAGACGGCCCGTGAGGGCAACACCCAGGGCATGGTCGGCATGGCGCTCGCCGTCGGCGCGACCGCGTTGTTGCTGCCGCAGGCGACCTTGCCGATCCTCGCGGTCATGATCGTGATCGGCCTCACGATCGGCGCTGCACTCGCCCAGCGCGTGGCGATGACGTCGATGCCGCAGCTCGTCGCCATCCTTCACAGCTTCGTCGGGCTCGCCGCAGCGCTGGTCGGGTACGCGAGTCAGCTCGGCGGGGAGCACCCGGCGGGCGCCGAGGGCGTGATCCACAGCCTCGCGCTCTACGCGGGCGTGTTCATCGGCGCCGTCACGTTCACTGGCTCGGTCGTGGCCTGGGGCAAGCTGGAGGGCAAGATCCGCTCCAAGCCCGTCGTGCTCCCGGCCCGGCACGCGTTGAACCTGGTGCTGGTGCTCGCGGTCGTGGGCATGGCGATTCCGTATGCGATGAACCCCGCCGCTGGGTTGCCGCTGCTGCTCGTGATGACCGTGATCGGCGGCTTCCTCGGCTGGCACATGGTCATGGCGATCGGCGGGGCCGACATGCCGGTCGTCGTCTCGATGCTGAACAGCTACTCGGGCTGGGCCGCCGCTGCTGACGGCTTCCTGCTGCAGAACGATCTCCTGATCGTCACCGGGGCGCTCGTGGGCAGCTCAGGCGCCATCCTCTCGTACATCATGTGCAAGGCCATGGCCCGCAGCTTCGTCAGCGTGATCCTCGGAGGCTTCGGGGCTGACGAGGGCGCGGCGCCCGCTCCGGCCGGCACGGGGCCCGTGGGCGAGCCCATCGCGACCGACGTGGAGACCCTGGTGAAGGAGCTCGCAGCAGCCAGCAGCGTGATCATCGTCCCGGGGTACGGGATGGCTGTCGCCCAGGCGCAGCACCCTGTCTGTGCACTGACGAAGAACCTGCGTGCGCGCGGGATCGACGTGCGGTTCGCGATCCACCCCGTCGCGGGTCGGCTGCCCGGGCACATGAACGTGCTGCTGGCCGAGGCGAACCTGCCTTACGACCTCGTGCTGGAGATGGACGAGATCAACGACGACTTCCCCGAGACCGACGTCGTGCTGGTCATCGGCGCGAACGACATCGTGAACCCCGGTGCGATCGACGATCCGAGCTCACCCATCTACGGGATGCCCGTGCTGCATGCCTGGGAGGCCGCGCGCGTCGTGGTGTTCAAGCGCGGCAAGGGCGCTGGCTATGCCGGCGTCGAGAACCCGCTGTTCCTGCGTGACTGCACCCGCATGTTGTACGGGGACGCGAAGAAGAGCGTGGACGCGTTGCTCGCGGGGTTGTCGACGTAGTCCTGCGCGGTTCGGCGCTCCTAGAACCGCACCCGCACGTCCAGCACGTGCACGTTGTGCCGGGGCGCGTCCACCCGCACCCGCACGCCGTAGTCGAGGTCGCACTTCTCCGACACGAGCCCGAGGCCGCCGGTCACCCAGCTACGGGTGCGGTCGTTCGCGTAGCCGGCGCGAAGGGCCAGGAACTCCGCGACGCCCACGTTGGCGCCCACGCGCCAGTCCAGCTGCTTCCAGTCCCAGGTCGGGCGGACGGGGGCGAGCACGTCGCCCTCGACGCCAAAATACGTGCCGGCGTCCCACCGGGCGCCCACGCGGAGCTGGCGCTGGGTGTCCCGGAAGTCGTTCTCCAGCAGGTTGTCGATCGCTGCGGCGAGCGTGAATGGGGTGGCCGGGCGCCAGGCGAACGAGAAGCCGAAGTTGAAGGCTCCGGCAGACCCGAGCTCGTCGGAGTCGTACCAGTCGTAGCGGGCATCCACCGCCACCGAGGCCTTTCCGGGTGCGAACGGGTAGGCGACGCCGCCGAACACGCCCTGGTGGATCGTCGGGTTCTCGAAGTCCTCCTCCTCCGTCTTCCAGCCTGGGCGCTCGATCAGACGCACGTTCGTCGAATCGGACATCCGGCGGTAGGCCAACGCCATCGTCACCGGGCCGGTGCGGGAGTCCACGGCGCCGCCGCGAAAGCCGAGGTGCTTGTCCGGGCCGAGCTCACCGCCCGTGTAGAGCTCGTAGCGCTCCGTGAGGCTGGCCGTCGCGACCGAGAGGCGCAGCGCGCCCACATCGTTCGGGTTCGCGACCCCCACCATCCCGCTGCCGGTGGCTCGCGCGCCGATGTCCTCCAGGTCCTCGTTGGCGGCGACGGAGGCGGCGGCCTGCCCTCGTGCATGTGCCAGGGCAGGGCAGAAAGCCGCGAATGCGACGATGCAGTGGGCGATCCGGACGGGGAACATTCGAAGTTGCTTGCCGGACTGCATGGGGGGGACTACTATAGCCCCTCCTGCGCTACCGCAAACTTCGTCATGATGTGCATTGAAAGGAGGTTCTTTTGGAGAAAGACCGAATCGAGTTCTTTCGCAACCTGCTCAACGAGCGCCTCCGCGCCCTGCTGGCGGAGGCGGGAGCCACGCTCGGCGACCTGACAGACGAGAAAGAGAACCTCGCCGACGCGATCGACCTTGCGTCGATGGAGTCGAATCGTGACTTCCAGCTCCGCATCCGCGACCGCGAGCGCGTGCTGATCCACAAGATCAAGGAGGCGATCGTGCGCCTCGACGAAGGCGAGTACGGCATCTGCACGCACTGTGGCAACGACATCGCCGAGAAGCGGCTGATGGCGCGGCCCGTCGCCACGCACTGCATCGACTGCAAGACGGAATTCGAGCAGCTCGAGCGCTCTTCGCGCGAACTGTAGCCCTTGCACCGCTGGTGGTTGTGGGCCTGGCCCCTCGTGTGTGCCTGTGCGAGCGTGCAGGCGCCCCCGCTTCCGAACCATGACCCGTCCGAGGCGTGGGCGCACCTGCTCGGTGCAGTGACGACCGAGGATGGGCTCGTGCGCTACGAGCTTCTGCGCCAGGATCCCCAGCCGTTGGTGGATTTTGTCGGGTGGATCGCCGAGCATGGCCCGGAGACCGATGGGTTTCGGCTGCTCGACGACGACCGCCGACTTGCCTGGCACCTCAACGCCTACAACGCGCTGGTTCTGTGGAGCGTCGTGAAGGCCGGCCCCGCGCTGCACTCGGTGCGGGACATCCGCGGCTTCTTCTGGTGGCAGGAGTTCGCGGTGGATCGGGAGCGCGTGTCGCTCTACAACTACGAGCGTCGCGACATCCTGCCGACCTACGAGGAGCCCCTCTCCCACGCCGCGCTCAACTGTGCCTCGCGCTCCTGCCCACCGCTTCGCGGGGAGCTCTACCGGACGTCGGACGTCGACCGGCAGCTCAAGGACCAGATGCGGCGCTGGGTGGCGATGTCCGACCCGCTCCGGGCCGCCGTCACCTGGGACGCCAGCTCTTCCCAGTTCGTGTTCAGCCCGATCTTCGACTGGTACGCCCGTGACTTTCGTGACTGGGCCGAGGCGTCCACCCCGTGCGATGCGGTGCGGCCCTACGCGAGCGTCGAGCTACGCGCGCTCCTCTCCGCGCACAAGGACTGCCCACGGCGGTTCTACGACTACGACTGGTCCCTGAACAGCGGGTAGCGCCTTGCGTTCTGCTACACTGGGCCGCGATGCTCCTCGCCCGCCGCGCGCTGCCCCCGTTCCTGATGAGCGCGAGCTTGCTCGCCGCCCCCTATGCGCGGGCGGCCGACATCTACGTGACCTATGCCGCCGATGGCACCCCTCTCTTCACCGACTCGCCCCCGCAGAACCCGGACGCCCGGAACCGGAGCGAGGTCTACGAGGATCTCGAGGTGTGGTGGAAGGACGTCGTCCCAGGCCAGTACCTGCCGAACGGCGTCCCGATGCCCAACCTCGACCGCATCGCGAACCTCGATGCGTGGGACTCCGAGTTCCGCGAGGCCGGGAGCCGCACGGGGCTGCCTCCGGAGCTGATCAAGGCCGTCGCTGTCGCCGAGAGCCACATGAACCCCAAGGCCGTCTCGCCGGCGGGCGCGCGAGGGCTCATGCAGCTCATCCCCAGCACGGCCCGGAAGCTGGGCGTGACCGACTCGTTCGACCCTCCGCAGGCCATCGCCGGGGGCGCACAGTACCTCGCCCGGCAGGTGCAGGCGTTCGGCACCTACGAGCTTGCGCTCGCCGCCTACAACGCAGGTCCCGGTGCGGTCATCGAGCATGGCGGGATCCCGCCCTTCGCGGAGACTCGCACCTACGTCGCCCGCGTGATCGGGCTCTACGAGCTTTTTCGCGATACCCGCCCTCTCTCGCCGTGACCCCGATTGTCTGATCTCCAGCCCCCGCCCGAGCCCGCCGCGTCGGCGGTCTGGTACCGACGCCGGGGGTTCTGGAACCTGCCCAACGCGATCACGGTGTTCCGCATCGCGATGGTGCCCGTCGTCGCGTTCGCGTTGTGGACCCGGCCGACCTACCACTGGGCCGTGGCGTCGTGCGTCCTATTCGTGATCGCCATGCTCTCCGACGTGCTGGACGGCTGGCTCGCCCGCCGCTGGGACCTGCAGAGCGTGGCGGGCGCGTTCCTGGATCCGCTCGCGGACAAGCTGATGGTGCTCACGGCCCTCGTGATGATGATCCCGCTGGGGTGGGTGCCCGCGTGGATCGTGGTGCTGATGGAGTCCCGTGAGCTCGCCATCTCTGGCCTCCGCATGGTCGCGATGAGCGAGGGCATGGTGATCGCCGCAGGCAGCCTGGGCAAGTTCAAGACCGCGTACCAGTCCACCGCGATCGGTTTCCTGCTCTGGCACTACCGCACGATCACCATCGACGCGCACTCCGTCGGCATCCTGCTGCTCTACGTCAGCCTCCTGTTCTCGCTCGCGAGCGCGGCCGAGTACTTCTGGGGGTTCTACCAGTACGGCAAGCGCGCGCGCCCGGCTGCGTGACATCCCTCCCCGCGACTGCATCTCCGCGCTGGCTCGTCCCGGCCGCGCTCCTCTGTGCGGTGGCATTCATCGGCAAGGCGCCGGTCATCGATGAGGAGAGCTACCTGTGGCTGGGCTCGCACGTGAGCGTCCTGCGGCCCTATGACTGGCACAGGGTGTGGCAGCCCTGGGACGTAGACGGTCCCTCGACGTTCGAGTACGCCCATCCCCCGTTGTTCTTGTGGTTCATGGCGCTCGTGCGCGGGATCTCCACCGACCTCCGGGTGAACAGACTCTGCTGCGCGGTGCCGTTCGTGAGCCTGTATGCCTGGGGCGTCGGCCGCTGGGCGGCGCGGTGTACCGTCAGCCCAGGTCTCGTCGGGATTCTGTGGCTCGCCTCGGCGACCGTGCAGCTTGGGCTGCAGGACTCGCTGATGATCGATCTCCCGGCTGTCGCGCTGGTGACAGCGGGCCTCGCCCTCTACCGCGAAGGTGTGGACGAGGGGGCGGGTCTCTGGCGGGCGGGCGCCCTGCTCGGGCTCGGCCTTGGGACCAAGTACTCGATGGGGATGGTCGTGGGGCTGGTGATCCTCCACGCCGCGGTGCAGGCGGGACGCGGGCGCCTGCGAGGGTGGGCGCTGGTCGCATTTCTTGCGCCGCTGCTCTCGATTCCGCTGCTCGGAGAGGCGGCGATGGCCGTGGTCTACGGGAAGGTGCACTTCCTGCATGTCTGGGCGCATCGGCACGACATCGCGTCTGGCCCCCTCGACCAGCGGGCGCTCGGCGCCCTGGTCCGGATGGCCCTCCTGCCGCTCCCGGCGCTCCTGCTCCTGGCGCGTCCGGGCCTGACCCTGGGCGGGACCCTCGGGGGGCTGGTGATGGCGACGATCGCCCGACCCGCCGGGATCGAGGGAGGCCAGTTCGCGGAGCTGGCAATCTGCTGTGCCGTGGGGGGAGTGGCTCTCGCGCGCGCGGCGGCGACCGTGTTCACGCCTGCCCACATGCGTCGCCGGGACGATCGGGACGACGGGCTCCTGCTCGGGGGGACCGTGCTGTGCGTGGTTGCCGGGGTCACGTTCGCGCACAACTACGCCTCGGCCCGCTACCTGCTCCCAGCCGCTGCGCCGCTCGCGATGCTGCTCGTTCGCTCTGCGGAGGACACGCTCGGTGGGCGGGCGCTCGCCCAGGTGAGCGCAGCCGTCGGCGCGGTCGGTGCGCTTGCGTTCTCGGTGGCGGACTACCGGTTCGGCGCTTCGGGCGTCGAGGTGGCCCGCGTGGCGGCCGCCCGGGTGGACGAGCGGCGCCCGGTGGAGAAGCGGTTCGCCGGAGAGTGGAGCTTTCGCTACACGATGGAGGCGCTCGGGTGGGAGCGCTACCGCCCCGGCGAGGACCTGCCGGGGGGAACGCTCGTCGTGGTCGCGGACGGGGAATCGCCCGGAGACTATCCCCGCTCCGTCTGGGAGCCGGTAGACCGCATCGAGAGCGCGGACGCACTCTGGCTGCGGGTGATGTCGCCCGCCCAGGGCGTCTCGCTGTACGCCGAGACGCTGGGGGCGCTCCCCATCGGCGTCGGGGACGGTCCGTTGGAGACCGCCACGGTCTTCCGCGTCGGCGCCGGGGCCCCGAGATGAGCGCGTTCCCGGGCAGCCGGTTCCTGTTCCTCCGCGGGGGGCTCCTGCTCGCGACGATCGGGCTCGGGCTCGCGACGCGACGGGACCCTGCGGCGTTTCCCGCTTTCATCGCGGAGTATGGGGGTGACACGCTCTATGCGACCCTCTGGGTGCAGCTCGTCGGCCTCCCCCTGTCGTGGCTGGCAACGGCCCGGCTCGCTGCGCCGCGCGCACCCTGGCGGGTGGCGTTGACGGCCCTGCTCGTGTGCTTCGTGATCGAGTTCTCGCAGGGCTGGGATGTCGGGTGGTTGAACGCGGTGAGGGCCACCACGATGGGCGGCCTCGTGCTCGGCCACGGCTTCCTCGCCTCCGATCTCGTCTGTTACGCGGTCGGCTGCATGCTGGGCTGGGGGATCGAGTCGGGGCTGCAGTGGCGAGCCTGAAGCGGGCGCTCGACGCAGCGTGCGCCCAGGCGGCCACGCTGGTGGACGAGCAGGTCGCCCGTGACCCCGTGCGGTTCCCGAAGGCGTACCTCCCGAAATCGCAGGGGGACGCCGAGATCGCCGGGGTCTTCGCCGCGCAACTGGCTTTTGGGCGGGTAGACCTCTTCGGGCCCGTGCTGGAGCGGCTGTTCGCCGAGATGGACACCGTCGGTGGACCGCGCGCCTGGGTCGCCGCCTGCGCAGAGGGAGGAATCGGCGACGGCGATCCGCTCGTCTACCGGTGGTTCGGGCGTGCGGACTTCATCGCGCTCGGGGTGGCGCTCGGTCGCCTGCAGGCCGCTGAGGGGCTCGGCGCCGCGTTCACCGACATGGAGTCCGGCATCGTGCGGCTTCACGCGCTCGCGCCGGTGGACACCGCTGGGAAGTTCTTCACGACGTGGTTCGCCCGACCGTCGCAGGGCTCGGCTTGCAAGCGCTGGTGCATGTTCCTGCGGTGGATGGTGCGGCAGGAGGCTCCGGACCTCGGGATCTGGACCCACCTCGACCCGGCCAGGCTCGTGATGCCGGTCGACACCCACGTGCTGCGGATCGCGCAGCTCACGGGGTTGACGGAGCGAAAGGCGGCGAACTGGAAGACGGCGGTGGAACTGACTGAGCGGCTGCGGGCGTTTTCACCGAAGGATCCGGTGCGCTACGATTTCGCCCTGGCGCACCTGGGGATCTCGGCGGGGTGCACCGGGGACGTGTCGCCTGCGTGCGAGGGCTGCGCCATGCGGCGGGCGTGTCGGGTGCACGTAGGGCGGTAGGCCCAGCGTCAGAAGGCCACGATGCTGTCCCCGAGGCCCTCCATCGAGCAGATCGGCGCGTGGAATTCGACGTGGATGGTGCCGGCGTCTTCGTCGGTGTCCGCTTCCGCGAGGCCCGCATCGAACGTCCCGGTGATGGCGCTGCCGACGTGCGTGATCTCCAGCACCGGGTCCACCGCGTCCCACCTCTGGTAGACGCACGAGCCAGCGTCCGCGTCGAACGAGCAGGTGTCCCGGTTCCAGGTGTCGCACCCGCTTGTCTGGCTGTAGTAGGAGAGGATGCCCCAGGTGTCGTCGTCCTCGGTCCAGGTGCCCACGCCCTCGGCCCCGTCTGCGGCGGCGAAGTTCGCGGCGAACACACGCCGGTCCGCCGGTCGGGCCGCGTTCCGCGCGTCGGCGAGGTCTGCGAGGGTGGACATCTCGGCGCAGGCATCCCGCACGTCGTTGCCGCCGTCCAGCGCGTCGAGCAGGGCCTCGCTCGCGTCCGTCCAGGCCTTCAGTTCGGCGTTCGTCTGCTCACAGGAGACGGCGTAGTCCGAGAGGATGAGCTGGCTCGGCTCGCTCGCGCTCGGCCAGATCACGGTGCTGTTGGTCAGCATGGACCAGGAGTGCAGCACGGGCGCCGCGATCCACTGCGCGCGCTTCACCTCTCCGAAGTCGCGGACCCCGTCGAGGGTGATGGTCGCGTGCCCCTGCGTGCAGCCGACGAGGGCCAGGCTCGCCGCACAGCCGAGCCCGCGAACCCGCTCTCGCACTGCCATGTCCGCTCCACGTCGCGCTCGAAGTAACCGGCCCGGTAGGCGCACCGTCGGAATTCAGCGAAGCCGCGCCAGAGCGCGGGCGGGCGCTCTGGCCAGTTCAAGGATTTCAATTAGAAGTGAAATCCTCGGAGGCCACGATGCCGGCTGAATCGTCCTGGAAGGTCGCCTGCGTCGGCTACACCAACGCATGGCCGCTCACCCGTCATCTCCTCGATGGGTTCGATCTGCTGCCCTGTGTGCCCAGCGAGGCCGCGCGACTGCTCCGCACCGGGGAGGCCGACGTCGGCCTCGTGCCCGTGGCCGCGATCTTCAACGACGACGCCGACTACCGGATCGTGCCCGGCTACTGCATCGGCTGTGACGGCGACGTGCAGAGCGTGCTGCTCGTCGGCGAGACCCCGGTCGAGGAGTGGGAGGCCGTGGCGCTCGACGGGGAGAGCCGCACCAGCGTGATCCTCGCGCAGATCCTGCTGCGCGGGCCGCTCGGCCGGCCAGACCTGCGGGTGTTCCCCGTCGATGCCGGCACCGGCGCGTTCCACGCGCAGGGCAGGACCGGAGCGGTCGTCATCGGCGACGCCGCCCGGAACCTGCCGGCGCGGCTCACCACGCGCGTGGACCTGGGCCGGGTGTGGCGCGACTGGACAGGCCTGCCCTTCGTCTTCGCGGTCTGGGCCGGTCGCCCCGGGCTCCCGCAGGCGGCGATCGCTGGGATCCGGGAAGCCGGTCGCCTCGGCATGCCCGATCGGCTGACTGCTCCCGAGGCGGACCGTGCCTACCTGACCCAGGCGATCCGCTACGACCTCGATGACCGCGCGTTGATGGGCCTCCGCCGGTTTGCCGCGCTCGGCAAGCGCGCGGGGCTGCTCGCGCGCGAAGAGGTCTGCCTGTATGGCCCGCCCATCACCCGGTCCCGACCCGGCGCGGCGAGCCTGGACACCCTGCTCGCCCGCGGCGCCGAGGGCGGCAGGCTCACGCTCGAAGAGGGCGTGCGGCTCGAGACCGAGGCCCGCCTCGAGGACCTCGGCAATGCCGCGCACCTTCGGCGGCTCGCGCTGCACCCCGGCCGCGAGGTGACCTACATCGTCTCGCGAAACGTCAACTACACCAACATCTGCGTCACGGCATGCAAGTTCTGCGCGTTCTACCGACCGAAGAACCACGCTGAAGCCTACGTGCTCAGCCGGGAGCAGTTCCACCAGAAGCTCACGGAGTTGGAGGCCTGCGGCGGCATCGAGGTCCTGCTCCAGGGCGGGCTGAACCTCGCGCTCGGCATCGAGTACTACGAGGATCTCTTCCGCTGGATCAAGGGGAACTACTCGGTAGCGCTCCACGCGCTCTCCCCCGAGGAGATCTTCCACATCATGGCGGTGTCGAAGCTCTCGATGGAGGAGACGCTTGACAGGCTGATCGCCGCCGGGATGGACAGCGTGCCGGGCGGCGGGGCCGAGGTGCTCGACGACGGCGTTCGCAAGCGCATCGCCCCGCTCAAGTGCACCAGCGAGGAGTGGCTCGCTGTCATGCGGATGGCGCACCAGAAGGGCCTGCGGTCCACCTCGACGCTCATGTTCGGCGTTGGCGAGACGAGCGCTCACCGGATGGGCCACCTCGTGAAGCTGCGCGACCTGCAGGACGAATACCACGGGTTCACCGCGTTCATCTGCTGGACGTTCGTCCCCGACAACACCTACGTGCTGCCCGGAAACAACACGGCGGCCGCCTACCTGCGCACCAACGCAGTCAGCCGGTTGATGCTGGACAACTTCGACAACATCCAGGCGAGCTGGGTCACCCAGGGCCCGGGCGTGGCGCAGGCCAGCCTGACGATGGGCTGCAACGATTTCGGCAGCGTCATGCTCGAAGAGAACGTGGTGAGCGCCGCAGGTTCCACCTGGGCGATGACCATCGACGACGTCGAGCACAACATCCGGACCGCAGGCTTCATCCCGGTGCGGCGCAACATGCGCTACGACCACCTCGTCACGCCCGGCGCCGGGGCTCCCGTCGCCGCGCCGGCCAAGTGAGCGGGGCATGAGCCACGGGTTGCGGTGGACGCCGGAGGGCATGGAGCCCTCGGATCTGCCCCGCGGCATCGAGCTTCCCACGTTCCTCAACGCCCACGTGCACTTCGAGGTGGGGCCGCTCCCCCGGCCCGCCGAGCGCGGGTTCCTCCCCTGGCTCGACCAGGTGCAGCGCACCGGCAGCACGTTCGTGGGGCGGGATCCCGACGCGTTCCTGGGGCCTGCGGCGGAGCGCTTCGAGGCCTCGGTGGCGACGGGTACCGGGCGCTGGCTGGATGTGAGCAACACCGGGCGAACGGGGGCGCTGTTCGGGGAGCGTGGGGTGTGCCTCCACGAGCGGCTCGGCATCGACATCCCCACCCACGCGACCGAGCCGGGCTCCCGTCCCATCCCTCATGCCGTCTACTCGACCCACCCTAACTGGATCCAGCAGTGCGCCGCCCTCCCCGGAGTGTGGAGCATTCACGTGGACGAGGACCCCGCGGAGGCCGCCTTCCTGCGCGGGGAGGGGCCCTGGCCGGACCGCCTCCGGGCGTTCGGGCGGAGCCTCGACGGCTTCGAGTACCCGATGCTCTCGCCGGTCGCCTACCTCGAGGCGCTCGGGGTGCTGTCCCCCCGCGCCCTGCTCGTGCACTGCGTGGAGACGCGGCCCGAAGACCTCGATCGCATCGCCGCCTCCGGCGCGAACGTGTGCATCTGCGCGCGATCGAACCTGTGGATCGGCGGGCGCCTGCCGGACGTTCCGGGGATGCTCGACCGTGGCATCCCCATCCGCGTCGGGACCGATTCCCTCGCGTCGTCTCCGGACCTCGATCTGCTCGAGGAGCTCGTCGCCCTGCGGCGCGCGTTCCCGGGGGTGGACGTGGCCACGTGGGTCGGCGCGGCGACCGGGGGGTTCGCGGGGCTGGAGCCCGCTGGGCGCTTGTGGTTCCCGGACGTGACCACCGTGGACCAGCTGCTCGACGGCACGCGCTGGCGCCGTGAGCGGGTCGCCCCATGAGCGCGATCGCCACCTACGGGCGGATGATCAAGTTCTCCCACTCGATCTTTGCGATGCCGTTCGCGCTCTCGGCAGCGGTGCTGGCCAGTCGTACGGTGCCGGTCACGGCGCTCCAGGTGGCCCTGATCATCGGCTGCATGGTCACGGCGCGGTCCTGCGCGATGGGGTTCAACCGGATCGTCGACCGACACTTCGATGCGCGCAACCCTCGAACGGCGATTCGGGAGATCCCGAGCGGACAGATCAGCCTGCGCGCCGCCATCGCGATCACCGTGGCCGCAGCGGCCTCCTTCGTCGCGCTCGCGGTCGCGCTGAACCCCCTCTGTGGGTGGCTCTCGCCGGTCGCCCTCGGCGTCGTCTGCGGCTACAGCTACGCGAAGCGGTTCACCGCGCTCGTGCACCTGTGGCTCGGCGTGGCGCTCGGGCTCGCGCCGATCGCGGTCTGGGTGGCCCTCACCGGGACGGTTGCCCCGCTGGCGGGCATCCTCGCCGGCGCCGTGGCCACGTGGGTCGCGGGCTTCGACATCCTCTACAGCCTTCAGGACGAGTCGTTCGACCGCGGGCAGGGGCTCCACAGCATCCCCGTTGCGCTCGGCGAGCGGGGCGCCATGGGGGTGAGCGCCCTGCTCCACCTCGTCACGGTGGGCCTGCTCGCGGCGGTGCCTCTCCTCGCTCCCCTCGGGTGGGGCTACTGGCTGGGGTTCGTGGCGATCGCCGGGGTGCTCTCCTACGAGCACTGGATCGTGCGCCCCGGGGATCTCTCGAGGATCGACAAGGCGTTTTTTGACCTGAACGGCTACGTGTCGCTGCTCTTCTTCGCGGGTGTGTGCGTGGGGACGTGGGTCGGCTGACCCGGGTGTATACTTCCGGAATGCTGCTCCTTCTTGCCTTGTCTGCGATCCCGGTCGCCTCTGCGGATGAGCTCGTGCAGGGCAACGCCGTACGCATCTACTACGACTCCGTCGGCACCTGGAACGACCAGGACGCCTATGGGGGCTTCCAGGCCCTGCACGGGGGCGAGTGGGTTGACTGGTCCTATTGGGGCTATCCGTGGCAACTCCTGGCGTTCGAATACGCGACCAGCGATGGGGTCATGGCCTACGTCGCGAACTCCAACACATCCACCGCCAGTTGCTCCGTCTCCGGCGAGGCCGACCTCTCCACCGCGGACTGGGCGATCTCGTCGTACACCTACAGCGGCGAGTCGCTGGAGATGGTGCAGACCCAGGCCTGGCAGCGCGACGGCAGCGCCGTCCGCGTGAACTACCACCTCACCGCCGGCACCTCTGCGTTGAGCCACCTCGCCGTCTACTTCGAGGTGGACCCGGACCCGGACGGTGGCGCGGGCGACTACACCACCCAGAACGACGTCCTCGACACCGATGGCGACGGGTTCGACGACCTCGTCGTCAGCGTGTCGAACGCCGAGGGGTACACGCTCGCGTTCGGCGCCTGCAGCCCCGCGACCCAGCACCTCGGGCACAACGCGACGTGGAGCTACGCAACGCCCTCCGCGAACCCCACGCTCACCGACAACGAGGGGGCCGCCGCGGACTCGGCCATGGGCATCCAGATGGCGCCCGGGGTCACGATGGCGCCGGGCGACGAGGGGGATCTCACCTTCGTCGTGATCGAGGGCACGAGCCTCGACGACGTGGAGGCCCAATGGGCGGCCACGGACCTGTGCGGCTCCTGCGATGCCGACAGGGACGGGCACCAGAGCACCTGGTGCGGCGGCGACGACTGCGATGACGACGCCGCCAACGCATACCCGGGCGCGCGCGAGGTCTGGTACGACGGCGTGGACGAGGACTGCAACGGGGGCTCCGATTACGATCAGGACGGCGACGGCTACGAGCTCGCGAGCGACTGTGACGACACCGACTCCGCGGCCTACCCCGGTGCGCCGGACCCGATGTACGACGGGGTGGACAGCAACTGCGACGGGCAGTCCGACTACGATGCCGACGGCGACGGCTACGACTCGGATGAATTCGGCGGTGACGACTGCAACGACCACGACGCCGCGATCCACCCCGGGGCGACCGAGATCTACTACGACGACATCGACCAGGACTGTGATGGGAACGACGACGACGCCGATGGCGACGGCTTCGACAGCCCGCTCGACTGCGACGACACCAACCCGGACATCTACCCAGGCGCCCCGGGCGTGAACGGGGACGGCGTCGACTCCGACTGCGATGGATCGGACGACGACGTCGCGGCGAGCACGGACGACACGGCGGGCGCCATCAAGGTCGACGGGGGCTGCGCGTGTGCGACGGGAGGCGGGAACGCGGCCGGGGCAGCGGTGCTCGTGGCCGGCTTGATCCTCGCCGCTCGGCGTCGCCGCTGATCCGTAGGACTGCGTCAGCCTGGACCCGTTCGACCGATCAAGATCCCTGCGACAAGGTATTGAAGAGCGGGTCGGGGAAGCTCGAGACGCCGAAACGGTTGCCTTCCGGGTCGCGTGCGTAGAGGGTGAACGCAGTCCGCCCCTCGATCGGGGTGCAGCAACCTTCCAAGCGCGCCGACCACGCGGGTCCGCTCCCGGGATGGGCGACGAGGTACATGCCGTCCCAGCCCTGGTCAGCGGTCCGCGCGTGGCCCCGCTCCACCATCAGGATCGTGCCCCCGAGGTCCAGCCAAACCGAGTAAAGTCCGGTGTCGTCCGTGGACCGGCGCAGCTCTACCAGGCCGAGGACGCGCTGGTAGTATGCAGCGAGGGTGGCCGGATCGGGAGATCGCAGCGCGAGGTGGTGCACGGCCATCCGGACCACGTATGATTAGATGAAGGCTTGCGCCCAGATCCGTTGACCACCCCCGAGTTGATCCCCGCCGCTATCGGGCCATACCCCGTTGTTCGGGTCGTGGCGCAGGGCGGCATGGCGATCGTGTACGAGGTCACGGACCCGGAATCGGGCCGCCCCCTGGCGGTCAAGGTGCTGCAGTCCCGCGGAGCAGGAGCGCCGCGGTTCGGCCGCGAGTACCGTGCGCTCACGCGGATCGACCACCCGAACGTGATTCGCGTGTATCGGTACGGGATCAGCGAGCAGGGGCTTCCGTACCTGGTGATGGAGCTGCTCCAGGGGCAGGCGGCCCAGGTGCGGGTGAAGGGAGTCGGCCGCCCCGGCGACCCGATCCGAACGGCCGAGGCCATCCGCATCGCCTTCCACGTCGCCGAGGCCCTGCAGTGCCTTCACGCACGCGGCATCATCCACCGCGATCTCAAGTCGAGCAACATCATCGCGCTGGCCGACGGCACCGTGAAGCTCCTCGACTTTGGAACGGCGCGCATGGAGAACCAGCGCGACGCCCTCACGGAGCCCGGGGAGTTCGTGGGTACGTTCCACTACGCGAGCCCGGAGCAGCTCACCGGCGGCAAGGTCGATGCCCGTACCGACCTGTACGCGCTCGGGGTGCTGCTCTACCGCATGCTCACCGGACGTCGGCCGTTCGAGGGCGACGATGCCGTCGCGCTTGCGCGCCAGCACCTGGAGCACCAGCCCGTCTCGGTCGATCGGCTCGCGCGGGGCGTGCCTGCCGCGATCTGCGAGCTGGTCACCCGCCTGCTCGCCAAGTCCGCGGCGTCCCGGCCAGCCGACGCTGGCGAGGTCGTGGAGTTCCTGCGCCCGTTCGTCGTCGGACCGGCGACGCAGGCAGACGATCCGATGCCGTCGCTGCGCTTCGTGGGTCGGCACGGTCACGTCGCCGCGGTGCGGCGGCTCTTCGACGAGGCGATGCCCGGTGCCGGTCTCGTGTTCTGCGGGCCCGAGGGCTCGGGGCGTGGGCGCCTCGTGGGCTTCGCCGTGGACGAGGCCACCCGTCGCGGGTCGCGCTCGCTGCGCCTGATCGCGTCGGGCACCGCGCAGCCGTTCGGCCCGGTGTGTACGCAGCTCGCCGCGGGGTTGGCGCTCGACGGCGATGCGGACGGCGCTGGTTGGGCCCGAGCGGCGCTCACGTCCGGCGGGGTGCACGCGCCATCGTTCGCCCAGGCGCTCGCCGCGCGCGCCAGGCTCGATGCCCACCCCTTGCTGGTCGCCGTGGAGGGCATGGAGGACGCGTTGCCGGGCGATGTCCGGACGCTGGCCGCGACCATGGTGGCGGTGGCCGAGATCGGTGGCGCCGTGATCATGGTCGGTGCATGGGGAGAGGAGGCCCTGCCCGCGACCTGGGACGGGCTGCACCTGATGGACGTTCCACCGCTCACCGGGCTGGAGGTCGGCGTCGTCGCAAGCCGGTGGCTCGGGGTCTCGACCGTGCCGCCGGAGCTGGTCCGTCGCCTTGCCGCCGCCAGCGGCGGGATGCCCTCGCCGTTGGAGAACCTCGTCCGCCTGCTGCCCCGGGACCGGTCGGACCGGACCGCGCTCCCGCAGGCCTCGTCGAGCGTCCACGAGGCCACCCACATGCGGATCGAGAGCCTTCCGACGACGCAGCGCCGGATCCTGGAGACGCTCGCGTTGGCCGAGGGCGATCTGGAGCTCGACGTGGTCGCCCACGCCGTGGACCTCCCCACGGCGGTGGTTCGCGACGCGCTTGCCGAGCTCTCCCGAGAGCGGCTGATCGAGCCGATCCTGTTGGGCCCAGGCCCTTCGCGGGGGCCCGAGCCCCAGCCTTCGAGCTGGGTCTTCCGCCAGGGCATCACCGCCGAGTTCGTGCTGGGCCGCACGCGAGCCACCCGGCGGGCGCTGCTCTGTCGCAGGATCGCCGCAGCGCTGCCCGATCCGCCGGCGAGCGCTCGCCTGCCGGTCGTGTTGCTGGAAGCGGATCGCCCCGAAGCCGCGGCGCAGAGCGTCGTCGCGTGGGCTCGCCCGCTCGTGGACCTCGGGCTCTACGCGGAGGCGCTCGTCGGGCTCGAGCGGGTGGTCCACGGGCGCGCGCATGCCCCCGCCGACTTTGCCCTGTGGCGGCTCTACGCGCAGTGCCTCTCGGTGCTGCGCAGCTCGAGCATGCAGACCGATCAGGCGCTCGCGCAGGCCCGGGCGCTGGCGGAGGGTCCGGTGGAGGAGGGCGAGGTCGCCCTGGTGGCGGCGGGCGTCGCGCGAGCGCGCGGCGACACCGCTGCGGAGCGCGGGAGCCTCGTTCGGGCGATCGAGATCTTCCGGCGTGCAGGAGGCGAGATCTACGTCTCGGCCGGGGCAGATGCGCTCGCGCGCTTCTCCGAGCTGCTCGTCTGCGTGGGTGAGTTCGACGTGGCCTGGCGGCTCGCCCGGGAGGGCGTCGAGGCGCGGGCGCATTGGTCCGATCCCGCCGCGCTCGGACGGTCCCGGGCGGCGCTCGCGCACGTCGAGCTGAACCGCGGAGAGGTCGTCTCGGCCGAGCGGCTCTTCCTGGAGACGGTGCAGGCCGATGGCTCCGACTGGCGCGCCATCTCGGGTCTGGCGACGACGCTGCGCCTCCAGGGCCGCTTCTCCGAGGCCCGGCGCATCCTCGAGGAGGCGCTCGCCCGTGCCCGCATCAGCGCCCCGGCGCCCATGCTGGCCGATCTGCTCGTCACCTCCGCGCAGCTCGACATCGACCTGTTCCGTCCCGGACTCGCGCGTGATCGCGTGCTCCAGGCGATGGATGCGCTGCAGGGCGATGTGCCGGCGCTCCTCGATGGCCCGATCGCGCGCCTGCGGGCGAACCTGCTCGACCTCGCGGGAGATGCGGAGGGCGGGCTCCAGACCATCGAGCCCGCCATCGCCCGCGCGGAGTCGAGGAACTGGCGACTCCATGCCGCGGAGCTCACGGCCGAGCGGGGCGTCCTGCTGGGGCGGCTCGGGCGGGACGGGGAGGCCATGGTGACGACGGCCGCGGCGGTGCGGAGCCTCGTGCGCATGGGCGCGCTCACCGCTCTCTCCCACGTGTTCGTGGGCGCCATCGACCGCGGCGAGCACGTGGACGCTTTGCTCCGGGGGGAGATCGACCAGTGGGTGGAGCGTCAGCCTGTACGCATCACGCGCCTGGCGCTGCTCACCGACGACACGCGCCATGCCCAGATCGAGGGCGGGCTCGATCCGGAGATCTCCCGGAACCGCGCCCACACCCTGCTCCGCCAGCTCACACAGATGCAGGTTGCGGAGGATCGCGCAAGTTTCCTGTTGCACCCGCGGCGACAGAACCTGCGGGGCGGGCAATGACGGGCGCGGCCAGGAGCAGGCTCCCGTCGCCCACCACCCCACAGCTCACGAAGAACTTGATCGCGTCCTCCACCGACATGTCGATCACGGTGACGTCCTTCCGCGAGAGCAGCACGGGGTAGCCGAGGTGCAGGTGGTTCGAGGGAAAGAACACCACCACGCGGTCGTCGTCGGGATCGTCCGTCGCCCGCTCCCGAGCCAGGAGCCCCAGCGTCTGTCGGCCCACCATCGGGTACTCGGCGATCACCACCTTCGAAAAGGGCAGCTTCGCCTTGTCCGTGAACGGCACCACGATCTGCCGGGATGCCGCGTAGAGCGAACGCACGATGGGCACCCGGTCGATCAAGGACTCCAGCAGCACCAGCACGCGCATGAAGAACAGCTTTCGGGAGAGGTAGCCGATCCCGAGCACGATGAGCGCCGTCGCCACGAGCCCGAGCCCGGGGATGTGGATGCTCGACCGGGTCACGGCCTGGAGCAGGGCGTTCAGGCGTTCGCCCAGCACACCGTCCACCGTCGTGAACACGAACGAGAGGACCTTCCAGGTGATGAAGAGGGGCAGCAGCGCCAGGAGGCCGGCGAGGAAGCTCTGGCGCAACGAGGCGGAGATGGACGATGCAGGCAAGGGGCGTAGCTCCGGCAGGTGCAAGGGTAAGCACCGATCGGGAGTATGGCGTCGTGTGGACGGCCCCGGTGTGCCAGTAGGGTCGGCGGGGATAGTCCGGCCGCGGAGGCTGCCATGCCCGCACACCTGTCCCCTGCGCTCGTACTCGCCCTGGCCCTCACCGGTTGCAACGGCAAGCCCGGCGACGACACCGCCCCCGCGACCCCGAAATTTCCCGCAGACTTCATGTGGGGCACGGCGGTCGCCGGGTTCCAGGTGGAGGCCGGCTGCCCGACGATTGCCGCCGAGGACTGCGAAGACCGCGGCAGCGACTGGTACCAGTGGGTCACCGATCCCGATCTGATCGCCGAATCCGCCAACTACCTGTCCGGTGAGCCCCTGGCGGATGCCCCCGGCCATTTTGAGCTGTACAACACCGATCTGGACAACGCCGTCGCTCTCGGGACCAACTCCTTCCGCACCAGCATCGAGTGGTCCCGGCTCTTTCCCGCCGCCGCCGCCGAGCAGGCGACCAGCGTGGACGACCTGATGCAGTACGCCGATCCCGCGGCGCTCGCCTACTACAACGCCTACTTCGACGCGATCGTCGCCCACGGGCTCACCCCGCTCGTCACGCTCAACCACTACACCCTCCCGCTCTGGATCCACGACGGCAAGGCGTGCCACGAGGACCCGGACAATTGCACCAACCGCGGCTGGCTGGACCTCGCGCGGATCAAGCCGGCGATCGCGTTGTACAGCGGGTTCTGCGCCCAGCAGTTCGGCGATCGCGTGGACTGGTGGGCGACCGAGAACGAGCCGATGGCGATCGTGCTCTCCGGCTACCTGCTGCCCGGCGAGGATCGCACCAACCCGCCCGGGGTGAGCCGCCCCGATCTTGCGATCCCCGTCGCCTTCAACCTCGCGGAGGGCCACGCCGCGATGTACGACGCCGTGAAGTCCTACGACACCGTGGATGCCGACGGTGACGGTGTCGACAGCATGGTCGGCGCGGTCCCCAACCTCGTCGCAGTCCAGCCGCTCGACCCGGACAACGAAACCGACGTGCACGGGGCCGCCGACCTCGACTACGTCTACAACCGCGTGTACCTGAACGCGACGGTGTACGGCGACTTCGACCGGGACCTCGACGGCGTGGCCGAGGAGCACCGCGACGATGTCGCCGGCCGCATGGACTACATCGGCGTGAACTACTACACGCGCATCACCGTGCGTGGGCTGAACGTCCCGCTGTTCTCCGAGTACCCCATCACCGACTTCTACCCCGAGGTCCTCTGGGAGGAATACCCGGACGGCATCGCCGACGTCGTGAACCTCGCGAACAGCTACGGCCTCCCGGCGGTCATCACCGAGAACGGCACCGAGCCCACCGAGACCAGCGGCGACACGTTCCTGCGGCCGCACCTCTCGGCCCTGCTCGGCGCGATGGACGCCGGGGCCGACGTGCGCGGCTACTTCTACTGGTCGTTGACCGACAATTACGAGTGGAACCACGGCATGTCGATGACGTTCGGCATGTACTCGGTGGACCTCACCACCAAGGCGCGCACGCCCAAGCCGATGGCCGCCGTCTACACCGACATCATCACCACGGGGGAGCCTTGAACACGACCGGGATCCGCGCGCACTGGGGCCTCGACCCCGACGTCACCTTCCTCAACAACGGCAGCTTCGGCGCCACGCCCCGCGTGGTGCTCGACGCCGTGCGGCAGACCCACCTCGAGATGGAGGCCGAGCCCGTGCGGTTCCACGCGCGGGAGCTTCCCGGTCGCATCGCGGCCGCCCGGACGGCAGTCGCGAGCTTCGTCGGGGCCGACGAGGCGGGGCTCGCGTTCGTACAGAACGCGACGACGGGCGTGAACGCGGTGTTGCGCTCGTTCCCGTGGCAGCCGGGCGACGCCATCCTGCTCGCCGATCAGACGTACAACGCCGTCAAGCAGACCGCGATCTGGGTGTCGAAGCGCTACGGGGTGGAGCTTCAGTGGGCAAAGCTCCCGTTCCCGCTCGACAGGGCGGACCAGATGGTCACGCCCTGGCTCGAAGCGGCGACGTCGAAGACCCGGCTCGCCGTCATCGATCACGTCTCATCGCCCACGGCGATGGTCCTGCCCGTCGCCAGGATCGTCGCTGAGCTGCACGGGAAGGGCGTCCCCGTGCTTGTGGACGGCGCGCACGCCCCCGGCCTGCTGCCTCTCGACCTGGCGACGATCGGGGCCGACTTCTACGTCGCCAACCTGCACAAGTGGGCCTACGCAGCCAAGGGGTCCGCGATCCTGCACGTCGCCGAAGCCTGGCGGGAGATGATGTCGCCCGTGTGCATCTCGCACGGCTACCGGCAGGGCCTGCGCGCCGAGTTCGACTGGACCGGCACGATGGACCCGTCGCCCTACCTGACGGCCCCGGTGGCGCTCGAATTCTGGCGACGCATGGACGTGGAGCTCGGCGGTGTCGCAGCGTTCAACCACGCGCTCGTCCGACGCGGTCGCACGCTGGTCTCGGCGGCGCTCGGCACCGATCTGCCCCATCCCGACGACGCCCTGCTCTACGGCCCGATGGCGGCCACCTTGTGGCCCGAGCCCTTCTCCGGCGACTACCGCCAGGTCGCGGATCTCAACCGCCGCATGTATGACGACCACCGGATCGAGGTCCCGTTCACGACCTACGACGATCGCGTGTGGCTGCGCATCTCCGGGCAGGCCTTCAACACGCCGGACGAGTACGAGCGGCTGGCCGAGGTGTTGCGAGGTGGGTGGAGATGACGGCGAAAGCCCGTTCCTTCGGGGGAAGGAGCGGGCTGATCGGCTGGATCGGGGTGGGAGATCCCACACCTCGGTCAGGCGCGGGCCGGGGTCGTCCGACCCGCGGGTGCGAATGCCGCTGTGCTGACCGGCCGTCGAGCCCTCCATCACCGCGGGGCGTCAGCGGATCTCGATGAACGCAACCCCGCAATGACTCCCGTCGGCCCATGGGGCAATCCCCCAGACCGCGCTCGGGCGGTCGCTCCGGGGTGCCCCCGCAGGCGCTGCGGCCACGATGCTGTGCAGCTGCATCGTGGCCGTGACGATCGAGCCCACGTAGAGGCTGGGAATCGAGACGGCGAGCACGTCCTTCTCCGCTGGGCTGGTGGGGATGTCGGCGACCGCGAGGCTGAACGCGAGGGCGGAGAGACCCATCGACCCTGCCCAGAGTCCCCAGGACGTCCGCCCGAGGGCTGGGGACACGCGGATGCCATCGTCGAGCAGCAGGCGCCGCGCTCGCAACGAACCTCCAGCGATCATCGGCACACCCGCGAATGTGCCGGCAGTACCGATGGTCGCCAGCCCGCCGCCGAGCGCGAGCGGCGCAACCTCTTCGTTCAACGCGCCATCGGCAAGCAGGAGCCCCCCGCCCACCATCACGGGTGGCCCGGCGATCGCCAGGACCTCCCCAGCCCGGGCATGCTTGACCTGGGATGACACATCGACCGGTGTCCCCGCGAGGGCGGCGCCGGCCAGGAGCATGGCGATCATCGGTGCGCCGCCTACCAGTTCTGGTTCCCCGACGTCCCGTCCACACCGTCCACGCCGTCCCCGGCGCTCGCATCCCCACCCAGGCCGCCGCGACCCTTGGCGCCTGCGACGCCGTGGCTGAGCGTGTTGGAGATCGTGAGGTACGTCAGGCCGGGCGTGGCGCCAAAGGCCAGCGCTGCGTAGCTCGGACCACCGGCGCCGCCGCCTGCACCACCGCCGCCGCCGCCGGTCCCGCCCTCACCGCCGGCGCCGCCGGGCTGTGCGGCCCATGCGTGCGTCGTCTCGCGAATGCCGCCCGCCGCGCCCAGGCCGCCCGCACCCCCACGGCCGCCGTCCCCGCCGTCGCCCCCGAAGCCACCGCCACCGCCGACGATGACGTTGTCCTCCAGCACCGGGAACACCGTGGTGGTCGCGCTGTAGTTGAGCACGAGCCCGATCGACGCGCCGCCCGCGCCGCCGGCAGCCCCCGCCACGCCACCGCAGCCGCCTGCGCCGCCGCCGCCACCGGTCCCGCCATACTGCTTGCTCCCGCACGAGGACGACACGTCCACGCCGCTCCCCGTGCCGCCGCCACCGCCGCCCCGGCCATAGGTCCCGGGGGTCCCGTCGCTGCCCGCCGCGCCCACCCAGTACCCGGATGCCACGCTCCCGTCGGCGTCCGTGGCGCCTGTGCCGCCGCTGCCCGCAGTACCGTCGGCGCCATCGGCTGCATCGGCCCCGGCATCCCAACAGGTGGACACGTAGGCCGTGCCGCACGCCGTGCTGTAGATCACCGCGCTGCAGGCCCCGGCCCCGCCGGTTCCGCCCGAGGGGATCCCGCCGATGCCCGAGGGCTCGTACACCCCGTTCGAGGGGCAGGTCGTGCCTCCGCCCGTGCCGCCTGTCGTCGACACCCCGCCGCACGTGTTGGTGCCGCCGCCCCCTCCGGCCGGCAGGCTGGAGCAGTTGCCGGTTCCCGCGATGGTGCCCGTCGTGCCGGTCGCGCCGCGGGTGCCGGTGGAGCCGTTCGCACCGTCGCGGCCATCGCGTCCGGCGCCGGCCTCGAGGTGGTTGGAGCGGATCACGAGGCTGTCGGTGCAGTCTTCGAGCCACATGGCCACGGCCGACTCGCCGTAGCCCGAGGCGGCGTTGCCCATGACCGTGAAGCCCTCGAAGATCGTGCTGCTCGAGATCCCGGAGGCGAGCACGGTCGCGGGGTTCTCCGCGTTCGCGCCGATGCCGTCGATGCGCGTGGTGTAGGTGCCGATGTCCCGGCTCCCGTACGAGGAGTCGTAGCCACCGTAGACGTTGATCCCGTCCACCAGCACGACGTCCTCGGTGTAGGTGCCCTCGGCCACGATGACGTAGTCGATGCCGCTGGCCTCTGCGAGATCGATGCCGCCCTGGATCGTGTCCACGGGGTCGGAGATGTCGCCCGCGCCGGTGGGCGAGCCGGTCGTGCTCACGTACACGGCGACCGTCGGCGGGCCGTCGGATCCGTCACAGTCGGCGTCCACGCCGTCGAACGGGGCGTCGGTGGCCGAGATGTAGTGGCACTCGCAGCCGTCCGCCTGTGCGCCGTTCACGTCGAAGTAGCCGCTGTCGCAGGTGTACTCGCACGCCGGGGTGGACCGCGTGGTGTCACAGTAGGGCGTGGCGTTGTCGTAGCTGTAGGTGGAGCAGTCGTTGTCGCAGCTCCCGCAGTCTGTGGAGAGCACGTACTTCAACCCGGAGCGGTAGCTGTCGTCGGTCACTCCGGAGCAGTCGTTGTCCACATAGTCGCAGGTGTCGGCGGCGGACGGGTTGACGGCGGGGTCGGCGTCGTTGCAGTCCCCGGAGACGCTCACGCTGCCGGTGGGTGGCGTGCAGGCGGCGCCCCGGCTCGAACCGTAGCCATCGGCATCCGCGTCGGTGTAGTACGTGATGGCGTCGGCGGAGCTGGAGTCGTCGGTGAGGCCGTCGCAGTTGTCGTCGAAGCCGTCGCAGACCTCGATCTCCGATGGGTTGGCGCCGGGGTTGGCGTCGTCGCAGTCGGTGGCGTTCCCGACGTAGCCCGAGGGGGCGGAGCAGGAGGTGGCGCCCACCGCGGGGTCCCCGTAGCCGTCGCTGTCGGCGTCGTCGTACCACGACCCTGCACCGCTGGCGTCGGCGCCGTCGGTGAGGCCGTCACAGTTGTTGTCGATCGAGTCGCAGATCTCGGCGGCGCTGGGGTTCACGCGCCGGTTGCCGTCGTCGCAGTCGCCTGTCTCCGCGGTGTACCCGCTCGGTTGGCTGCACGAGGTGCTGGTGACCGTGGTTCCATACCCGTCGGCGTCCGCATCCCGGTACCAGGTGGAGGCGTCGACCGCGCTGGCGTCGACGGTGCCGTCGCAGTCATTGTCGATGCCGTCGCAGATCTCGGTCGCGGCCGGGTTCACGTCGGCCCGGGTGTCGTCGCACTCCTGGCAGGCCGCGTAGCCGTCACCGTCGCGGTCGACGTAGCCGGCCGAGCCGTCGCAGTTCTTGTCGCCGAGGTCCGTGCAGCTCTCGGGTGCCGCCGGGTACACGGTGGGGTCGGCGTCGTTGCAGTCGGTGTTGTTCGAGACATAGCCGGTGGGCGCGCCGCACTGGGTGACCGAGATCGAGGCGTCGCCGTAGCCATCGCCGTCGGCGTCGGCGTACCAGGCCTGGGAACCGACGGCGCTGGCGTCGTCCGTGAGGCCGTCGCAGTCGTTGTCGATCGCGTCGCAGATCTCCACGGCGCTGGGGTTCACACGCCGGTTGGTGTCGTCGCAGTCCCCGGTCTCGGCCGTGTAGCCGCTGGGCTGCGTGCACGAGGTGCTGGTGAGCGTGGTTCCATACCCGTCCGCGTCGGTGTCCCGGTACCAGGCCGTGGCGTCGGCGGCGCCGGCGTCCACCGTGCCGTCGCAGTCGTTGTCGATGCCGTCGCACACCTCGGTCGCGGCCGGGTTCACGTCGGCCCGGGCATCGTCGCACTCTTCGCAGGCTGCATAGCCGTCCCCGTCGCGGTCGACGTAGCCCGCAGATCCGTCACAGTTCTTGTCGGTCAGATCGGTGCAGCTCTCGGGTGCCGCCGGGTAGACCGTGGGGTCGCCGTCGTCGCAGTCGGTGTCGTTCGAGACGTAGCCGCTGGGCGCGCCGCACTGACTCACGGAGACCGAGGCGTCGCCGTAGCCGTCGCCGTCCGCGTCTGCGTACCAGACCAGCGATCCGACCGCGCTCGCGTCGTCGGTCAGGCCATCGCAGTCGTTGTCGATCGAGTCGCAGATCTCCACCGCGCTCGGGTTCACCCGGCGGTTGGCGTCGTTGCAGTCGCCCGCGTCGGAGGTGTAGCCGCTCGGTTGGGCGCAGGCGGCGATGGACACGGAGGAGCCGTAGCCGTCGACGTCGCTGTCCTGGTACCAGGTGCTCGCGTCGGCGGCGCTGTCGTCCACGAGGCCGTTGCAGTCGTTGTCGAGCCCGTCGCAGTACTCGGGCGCGCCAGGGTAGCTGGTCGCGCTCCCGTCGTTGCACTCCTCGCAGGCGGCGTAGCCGTCGCCGTCCGAGTCGACGCGGCCCGCGTAGCCGTCGCAGTTCTTGTCGGTGGTGTCGGTGCAGCTCTCGGGCGCCGTGGGGTACACCGTGCTGTCGCTGTCGTTGCAGTCGGTGTCGTTGGAGGCGTAGCCGAGCGGGGCGTCGCACTGCGTGACCGCGATCGAGGAGTCGCCGTAGCCGTCGCCGTCGTCGTCGACGTACCAGGTCTGCGCGCCGGCCGAGCTCGCGTCGTCGGTCAGGCCGTCGCAGTCGTTGTCGACGCCGTCGCACACCTCGCTCGCCGAGGGGTTCACGCGGCGGTTGGTGTCGTCGCAGTCGCCGCCGTCGGCGATGTAGCCGGCGGGCGCGTCGCACTGGGTGACAGACGTGGTGGAGCCGTAGCCGTCGAGGTCGGAGTCCTGGTACCAGGTCGCCATGTCGGCGGCGCCGTCGTCGATGGTGCCGTTGCAGTCGTCGTCCAGGCCGTTGCAGACCTCGGAGGCCCCGGGGTTCACGTCGGCCCGGGAGTCGTCGCACTCCTCGCAGGCGGCGTAGCCGTCGCCGTCGTTGTCGACGAGGCCGATGGAGCCGTCGCAGTTGTAGTCCACGGTGTCGGTGCAGGACTCCGCGGCGCCCGGGTGGTAGGCGGCGTCCGTGTCGTCGCAGTCGGTCCCCGTCGCCACGCTGCCCGTGGGCATCGCGCAGGCCGCGAGGGCGGTTGCGGCGTCGCCATAGCCGTCGCTGTCGGCGTCGGTGTAGTAGAGCGTGGTGCCGCCCGCTTCGTCGACGAGCCCGTTGCAGTCGTTGTCGTAGCCGTCGCACACCTCGGTGGCGCCGGGCTTGATCTTGTTGTCGTGGTCGTCGCAGTCGCCGCTGGTGGCGACGTAGTAGGTCGGCGCCTCGCAGGCGGTCACCGCCACGCCGTCGTCGCCGAAGCCGTCCCCGTCGAGATCGAGGTACCAGGTGATGGCGCCTGAGGCGTCCGCGCCGTCGATCACGCCATCGCAGTTGTCGTCGATGCCGTTGCAGATCTCGACGGCGTCGGGGTTCACGGCGGCGTCTTCGTCGTTGCACTCGTTGCAGGCTGCGAACCCGTCACCGTCCAGGTCGGCGTAGCCCACCGAGCCGTCGCAGTTGTAGTCGTTGGGGTCGGAGCAGACCTCGCTGGCGCCCGGGTTGTAGGCCGGATCGGCGTCGTTGCAGTCGCCGGGCACCGCGGCGTAGCCGGCGGGTTGGTCGCACTGGTCGAGGGTGCTGGTGTCGACGCCGTAGTTGTCGGCATCGTCGTCCTGGTACCACGTGGTTGCGTCCGTGGCGTAGTCGTCCACAGCGCCGTCGCAGTCGTCGTCCAGGTTGTTGCACACCTCCGTGCCGTCCGGGTTCACGGTCGCGAGGGAGTCGTCGCAGTCCTCACAGGCGGGGAAGCCGTCGGCGTCGGCATCGTCGTAGCCCACGGAGCCGTCGCAGTTGTAGTCGTTCGGGTCGCTGCAGTCGGACTCGTCCGCGCCGGGGTTGAACGCTGGATCCGTGTCGTCACAGTCTCCCTTGACGGGGGCGTAGCCGTCGGGCTGCTCGCAGGCCGCCAGCGCGTCCAGGTCCTGGCCGTAGCCATCGGCGTCGTCGTCACGGTACCACCAGGCGGCGTCTGCAGCGTTGTCCACGTGGCCATCACAGTCGTTGTCGATGCCGTCGCACACCTCGAGCGCCGACGGGTTGACGGTCGGATCCTCGTCCGCGCAGTCCGTGGCGATGGGAAAGCCGTCGCCGTCGAGATCGTCGTCCGGCGTCTCGGCGTTGCAGTCGTTGTCCAGTCCATCGTAGGGCACCTCGGCCGTGCCCGGGTTGACCGCCGCGTTGGCGTCGTCACAGTCGTCCCCTCCGGCGTCGGTGCTGACGTAGCCGTCGCCATCGAGATCACTGCCCTCCATCGAGTCGTAGCCGATGATCGTGTCGCCCGTGTCCACCGGCTTGGTGGGCCGCCGGCACCCCTCCGTGAGCCCCGAGATCGCGAGGACGGTGAGCAGCGAGGGGAGGACGATGGAGAATGGGTGGCGCATGGTGGGATGGTACCAGAGAGCCGGGGGGATCGGAGCGGGGCCGGCCTTCGGGGAGGGAAAAGGGACGGGGCGTGGCCTCGAGGCCCGACCCCGCCCACGCGATACGCTCCCGGTCATGCTGATCCTCGCCTGGGCCTTCGCCTGCCGCCAACCCGACACGGATCCGGGCGTTCCCGACGCCGACGGGGACGGCTGGAACGCACGACAGGACTGCGACGATGCCGACCCGGAGGTACACCCCGGCGCCGCGGAGGCGTGCAACCTCGCCGATGACGACTGCGACGGAGCGGTCGACGAGGACTGGGACCTCGACCACGACGGCTACACGGCCTGTCCCGGGCCGGGCAGCGACTGCGACGATCACGACCCTGCGGTCCACCCCGATGCCGTCGAGATCTGCGGGGATCAGGTCGACAACGACTGCTCGGGGGCTCTCGACGACGCGGGCGACGACGACGGCGACGGGTTCGACACCTGCGTGGACTGTGACGACGGCGACGACACCGTGTACCCCGGCGCCCCGGACCCCTGCGACGGCGTGGACAACGACTGCGACGGCGGCATCGACGAGGACTTCGACGCGGACGGGGATGGCGTGGCGAGCTGTGACGGCGACTGCGACGACGCCGATCCGGATCGGGCGCCCAACCACCCCGAGGAGTGCGACGAGCAGGACAACGACTGCGACGGCCAGATCGACGAGGGCTTCGATGTCGACGGCGACGGCCAGTCCACCTGCCGGGGGGATTGCGACGACACGGACCCGAACCGGTACTTCGGCAACGTGGAGCTCTGTGGCGACGGTGTGGACAACGACTGCAACCCGCTCACCAGCGAGGATGTGGACGCCGACGCCGACGGGTACACCTACTGCGACGGCGACTGCAACGATGCCGACCCCTCCCAGAGCCCCGCCGGGGTCGAGAGCTGCGATGGCCTCGACAACAACTGCAACGGAACCGCCGACGAGCTCAAGGAGTGCTGGAGCTGCGCCACCGTCACGTCGACGACAGGCACCTACGACTACTGCTACGACTACGTGAGCTGGACCACGGCGCGTGATCTGTGTGACGCGTTCGGGGAACAGTTGGTGATCCTCGATTCGGCCGAGAAGAACAAGGAGGTGAGCGACACCGCCTACTACAGCTACTTCGCGGACGCCTCGTGGATCGGGCTCACCGACGAGGACTCCGAGGGCACGTTCACCTGGGTGGACGGCTCCCCGCTCGTGTACTCCAGTTGGTACAGCGGCGAGCCCAACGACTCCGGGGGGGAGGACCGCGCCGCCACCAACTTCGGGGCCGTGGACTATTGGAACGACTACGGCGAAAGCTCGTCCCTGCCATTCGTCTGCGAGCCCCTGTGATCTTCCTGCTCCTGCCGGAGTGCTGATGCGCGTCATCTGGGATCAGCCGGAGCCCTGTCCCTACCTGCCGGACCGCATGGCACGGCTGCCGCTGCGCATGCCCGGTCGCAAGCTCCTGCCGGCGGAGTTCGATCGCCTGTTGGAGGAGGGGGATCGCCGGTCGGGGCGGTTCCTGTACCGGGCGACCTGCGGCACCTGCGCCGAGTGCCTGCCGATCCGGATTCCAACGGCCGAATTCGTGCCCAACACCTCCCAGCGGCGTAGCCTCAAGCGCAACCCGGATGTGGTCGTCCAGGTGGTGCAGCCACAGTGCACGCCAGAGCACCTGGACCTCTACAACCGGCACAAGCTCTCCCGGGGGCTGTCCCGGTCGGGGGAGGCCCTCACCGAGGAGAGCTACCAGCGCTGGCTCGTGGACAGCTGTGCAGAGACCGTGGAGGTGCAGTTCCGGGTGGATCACCGGCTGGTCGCGGTGTCCGTGCTCGATCTCGGGGCGCGCGCGGCGTCGAGCGTGTACCACTACTTCGACCCCGAGGAGTCCCGGCGCTCGCTGGGGGTGTACTCGGTGCTGTGGGAGCTCGCGTGGTGCAAGCTCTCCGGGTTCGAGTGGTACTACCTCGGCTACTATGTGCGGGACTGCAGCCACCTGAACTACAAGGCAAACTACACCCCCCACGAGGTGAAGGCCGATGGCGTGTGGCTGAGACGTGGGTGAGCGGGGCGGCGGCCTGCTTTCCTCCCCGGTCGGCGCGGCTCAGTCGCTCTTCATCGCGGCCCGTGCGAGCCGGGGCTGCAACCAGCGCGGGGTGAAGCGGACCAGGAACACGGTGAGCGCGTTCATGAACCCCGCCACCACCGAGGGACGCCCCGCCTTCAGGGCCGCCAGCCCGATCTGCGCCACGGCGCGGCTCTCCATCATGGCCATCCGCTGGAGCGCGTTCGTCTTCTGCCCCGCGACCTCGAAGAACCCGGTCCTCGTCACCCCCGGGGAGAGGGTCGTGACGGTGACGTGGTGCGGCTTGAGCTCCTCGTGCAGCGCCTCGCCGAGCATCAGCACATAGGCCTTGCCGGCGGAGTACGCCGCGTACGTTGGGGTAGCCTGGAACGCGCCGATCGAGGCGATCAGCAGGATCTGGCCGCCGCCCCTGCGGACCATGTCGCTGGCGAACACGTGGGTGAGCTCCGTGAGGCTCATCACGTCGAGCTGGAGCATGTCGAGCGTCCGCTCGAGGGGCTGCTGGAGGAGCTCGCCATGCAGGCCGTAGCCTGCGTTGTTCACCAGCACATCCACGGCGACCCCGGCCTCGTCCAGCCTCGCCCGGAGCCTGGCCCCGACTCCGGGTTGCGCCAGATCCATCGGCAGGACCTGGCTCTGGGTGCCGTACGCCTGCTTCAGCTCCGCGGCGAGCGACTCCAGCTCAGGCGCGCGGCGCGCCACCAGCACGAGGTTCGCGCCCCGCTCCGCGAGCAGCCTCGCGAAGTCGACCCCGAGCCCGCTGGAGGCTCCGGTCACCATCGCCCATTTGCCGACAAGGTCTCTCATCGCGTCTCCCATCGCCATCCCCGTCACGCCAACCTAGCTCCCCAACATCGCCACTGCGGCCTTGTACAGCTCGGGTCCGTGCGCCAGCACTGCGCTCTCCCACGCCGGATCCATCGGTGCGAACGCTTCGCGCACGCCCGCCTTGGCCCAGTGATCGATGCTGCCGGCCGGCAGGTTGCCCCAGTGGTGCAGGCGGTTCTCGTTCCGCAGGCGCACCAACACCGCGAGGTTCGCGAGTGACCCGAACTCGCAGGTGAACCCGTCATACCGCACGCCCACCAACCTGCGCATCACCTCGCCGAGGAGCCCCCCGCGGATCTCGTAGGCGTGCGTGTTGCTCGCGTCCCAGCCCTTGATCTCGGTGCCGAACGCCGCGCGGGCGCGGGCCATCTGTTCGGGCGTGGACTTGCCCTCCAGCAGGAGGGTGCGCCCGCCGAACTTCCCGAGGCCGGAGTGCAGGTCGATGTGCACGACCCGTTGCAGTCCGCCGAGCTGCTCGTCGAGCACGGGGAGGAGCCCCGCGGGCCCCTTCTCCAACCGCTCGCCGCCGAAGAACAGGCCCCTGGGGTTCTGGTGCTGGCCGCCCACCACGGCGTTCTTGAGCGTCTGCCAGCCGTATCGTGCGACCACCCAGGCGATGTTGGGCCAGAAGAACTCGAAGCCCCCCGGGGGGCTCTGGGGGTTGAGCAGGCCGTCCACGCGGGCGTAGGTCGGGTCGTCGGTCTTGTACACAGCCCCCGGGGGCAGGAAGTTGCGGTTCAGATCGACGTTGCTCTCGTTGAACCGGCGCCAGTTCGCCATGCCCCAGGGGTTCACCACGTGCACCATCAGCGTCGGCAGGGTGACTCCGCGGGCGAGCAGGTCCAACTGGACGGCAGAGCCGGCGAAGCCCTCGATGCCGTGCACCCCGCTGGTGAACACCAGGGCGCGGTCCACGACCGGCGGGCCGGCCCAGGCCCAGTCGATGGTGAGCCCGTCCACGACCTCGATGGCGCCCTTTGCTCCAGGCAGGCCGGCGGTGGCAGCTCGGAACCGGTCCCGGGCCGTGAAGTAGTCCTTGGAGAAGCTCACGTGGGCCTCTGGTCGGCGGGGAGGGCGTCCAGGAAGCGCTGATGAACGAGCTCGATCTTCTGGTCGAGGTTCTCGAGCGTCCAGTCGGTGGTGGGGATCGGGTCCAGCACCTGGAGCCCGATCGTCGTCGGCTCCAGGATCAAGGAGCCCTTTCGCCAGCTCCTGTGGGCACCGCTCACCACGACCGGAACGATGGGCAGCTTCGTGGCCAGCGCGAGGTGGGCGAACCCCTTCTTGAACGGCCGGAGCCGCCCGTCCCGGGAGCGCGTGCCTTCCGGCCACATCCACACCGAGAGGTTGTAGCGCTGGATGGCCTTTGCCAGCCCGGACAGCGCTTCCACGGCGTTGGCCCGGTTGCTGCGGTCGATGAGGAGGTGGCCGGAGATCGCGTAGAGCTGACCGAAGAAGGGGTACCAGACCACCTCCTTCTTGGCGATTCCGACCACGCCGATCGGCGCGAGCCAGATGCCTATGAAGATGTCGAGCGCGCTTGTGTGGTTGGAGACGTAGATCGCGGGGTAGAACTTCTCGGCGCGCGCCTTCACCTCGGCGGGGTTCGTGACCGTCGCGGAGGCGAGCCACAGGCACACCCGTCCGCTGATGTGCCCGTAGATGTTGCACGCGCGGATCCGCAGGCCCCGCCAGGGGGCCACCAGCAGGCAGACCACCATGAACACCGCCACTGCGATGGCCATGTAGACCAGGCCCACGGAGAATCGTAGGAGACTGCCAAGGATGCGCACGCGGACTCCGGGCGGATCCGGCTAAGCGGCCGATGTCACGGCGGCGTCACGGCCGGAGGTGCACCAGTGCCTCCACGTTTTTCGCCCGCGCACCGGGGACCGTGCTCTGCGCCACGGCCACCACCGTGAACCCTTCTGCGCGCGCGTCAGCCAGCACGGACTCGATCGCCAGATCCCGGGCGTGTCCCTCCGGCAGGTTGCCGCCCGGGCCGAGCGCGCCCCGCGCCGCCTCGAACTGCGGCTTGATCAGGAGGACGGCGTCCCCGGCGCCGGCCAGCAGCCGCGCGACCGTGGGGAGGATCTGGCTCAAGGAGATGAACGAGAGGTCGCCGACCACCAGGCTGACCGGCTCCGGCAGGGACTCCAGGGTTCGGGCGTTCGTCCGCTCCATCACGACGACCCGCACGTCCTGCCGCAGCTTCCAGGCGAGCTGGTTGTACCCGACGTCGATGGCGTAGACGCGGCGCGCGCCTCGTTGGAGCAGGCAGTCGGTGAACCCCCCGGTGCTCGCGCCCAGATCAGCGACGACGCGATCCCGCACGTCGACGCCGAAGTCCTGCAGCGCGGCGTCGAGCTTGCCGCCCGCTCGGCTCACGAACGGCTGGGGTGCAGAACGCAGCCGGAGCGCCTGCTGGCCTGTGACGCGGTCGGAGGCGCAGTTGCGGGGCTCCTCGTCCACGAGCACGTTTCCCGCGAGGATCTCGGCGCGCGCCCGCTCCACGGTGGGGGCGAGTCCGTGCTCCACGAGCGCTTCGTCGAGCCGCAGCTTGCGTGGCTTTCGCATGGTCAGCAACTGCATCGCACAACCGGCCGCTATCCCGGTTACCGTAGCTCCCGAGGTAGTCGTGAGCGTACTTGCTGAAAACGAGCGCCTGCGGGGCAGCTTCGCCACGGTGCTCCACCGGCAGACGCTGGAGGCTCGGGAGTTGTGGCGCGACGCTCGAAAGGACCCCGACCTGCTCGAAGCGCTGGTGGAGACCCTCACGCGGATCCGGCTGACGGCGCACTCCCTGGGTCTCATCGAGGTGGAGCAGGCCAGCGCGGAGGCAATCGCGGCCGCCGAAGGGGGGCACGGCGCGGGAGCACTCGACACGCTGCTCGAGCAGTGCCGTAGCCTCGACGGAGTCGCACCCGTGCTGCGCCCGCTGATCGTGGTCGTCGCCGGAGGGCCGACCGAGTCGCGCCTGCGCCACCAGTCCGAAGGCCTCGCGGTCGTCGTGCGCATCGTCCACAGTCCGGACGAGGCGGTGGCGCTGGCCCGGGTCGATTCGCCAGCCGCCATGCTCATCCCGTGCGCGTCGCTCGACTCCCTGGCGCTCGAGGCCGCCGAGGTGCGCGGGGTGCCGCTCTACGTGTACGGCGAGACGAGGGATCTCGCAGACCGGCTGCTCGCGGCACGCCTCGGGGCCGCCGGGTACCTTCCGCTCCCGCTCGACCTGCGAGAGGCGCTGCCGAGCATTCGCGCGCGGCTCACGGCCAGCGCCCAGGGCGGGTATCGGGTCGCGGTGATCGCGCAGACGCGGGAGACCGCGAGCACCGTCGGGGCCCTGCTGATTGGGGATCCCGCGCGCGTCGTGGCGATCGGTGAGGAGATGGACCTGCTGGCGGCGCTCGACGAGTCGCTGCCGGACATGATCGCGATCTGTTCGGACCTGCGGCGGTTGCAGGCGATGGACCTCGTGAGCGTGCTGCGGGCGCACCACCGGCATGGCGACGTGCCTCGGGTGCTGGTCGTCGACGACGCGCGGGCCGAGTCGAAGGGGCTGCTCACGGACGCCGAGGCCGTCCTGCGCCTCGACCTGGGTCCGGCCCCGATCCGCGCGCGTGTGAATGCGTTGCTCGAGCGGGCGCGTCGCGAGCGAGCGCTGCGCGACGTGGAGCACGAGACCGGCGCGCTCTCCCGCGCATCCCTGCTCCGCGCTGCTGACAGGGAGATCGCGGCGGCGCGCCGGTTTCGCGCGCCGCTTTGCGTGCTCCGCTCCGAGGTCGACCGGATCGGCGAGGTCCGCCGTCAACGGGGCGACGGCACGGCCGTGTTCGCCGAGCGGTGCCTGGCGCTCGCGATGCGGGACGGGCTGCGGGAGACCGACTCCGTCGGCCATGTCGGCCCCTCGGGCTTCGCGGGTCTCCTGCCCGGATGCACGGCGCGGGACGGTCGCGTGCGGCTCGCAGCCGTCCGCGCCCGGTTCAAGGAGCGGCTCTCCGTGCGTCCCGCCCTGGCGTCCCTCACGCTCTGTGCCGGGGTGGCGGACAGCTCCGAGGGCTTCGAGGACGTGCTCCAGCGCGCGGATCGCGAGCTCGTGAAGGCCCGGGCGCTCGGCTACGACGAGACGAGCGGCGGGTCTTGACCTCGCGCGGCGTGGTCCTGCTCGCGCTCGTGCTCCTCGGCTGTCACCACGTCCGGCCCCCCGGCGAGACCGGCTTTCACGACTCGTCCTCGCGCGACTCCCGCCGCGGAGACACCGGGCTCGTCGGGGAGGGCGACGACTACTACCCGCTCGGGACGGGATGGTCATGGTCCTACGACACGGCAGACGGCGGCGCCGAGCACCGGGTCACGATGGGGGCGACGACCTTCGAGGGCGTGGACTGTTGGGGGGTCTCGGAGTGGAATTCGAACGCCACGGGCGGGATCTCGGACTCCTCGACGGTCTACTACATGGACGACGTGAGCGGCGTGTCGCTGCTCGGCACGGAGCACGCCGACAGCTCCGATCCCACGGCTACCGACGTGCTCGTGTACGACCCGCCGATGTTGTTCGTTCCAGCCGATCCGGCGGCAACGCCCCAGTTCAGCACCGTCGGGAGCGTGCATCTCACAGTGACCCGGTCCGACGGCGCGGTCCTGCAGGACTCCACGATCGAATGGTCGATCGCCGGATCCGCCGCGGCGGGGTCGATCGACACCCCCGCCGGGAGCTTCGACGGCTTCCGGATCACCTATACGCCCGGAGCCAGCCTCGGGTTCGCCGGGGGCGTCGGGCTGGTGGACGAGGGCGGTGGGCGCCTGCTCTCATCCTACGAGCGGGGAATGTAGGGGCGGGCGCCCCGCGGTCAGAGCAGCCCGTGGTCCCAACCGTGTCGGACCGCGTCGCGGACGTCGTCCCAGGGCTGGTCCGGGTGGAGGAGCGCCCAGTCGCCCTTGAGCTGGAGCTCCGTCTCCTCGCCCCACGGCTGCCCATAGTAGGCCGCAGCGCCGTATCCGAATCGGAGCGGGGCCTCGCCGGGCTCGACCGAGGGAGGGGCCGCCACACCCCTGGCAGCGGGCGCCGCCGGATGGCCGGGCGGGGGGAGCATGCGCCGGGACCACTCCCGCCGGACGGCCGCCCGCACACGGTCCCATCCGACGCTGTGATCGTGCCGCCACCATGCTGGGAGCGGTGGGGGAGGGGGGTTGTTCTCCATTGGAGCGTCTCCGGACGTTTGGGTTGCACCGGAATTTCAGCTATGCGCCGTTCTCCTGCTTTCAAGGGCGGGGTCAGCGTATGCGCACGGTGGTCCCCGGCTCGTCCGGGCCGGCGATCACGCTCGACCAGCCGTCCGGCAGCCGCGGCTGGATGGCGTCGAAGATCCGCCGGGCATCGAGCGGCGCGAGGTTCACGCAGCCATGGCTGGCCCGGCTGCCGAACCCCCAGTGCCAGAACACGCCGTGCAGGGCGTAGCGCGGTCGAAAGTGCATCACCCAGGGGACGCTCTCGACGTGGTACGGCTCCTCGGCGTCGGGGAGGCTCGCCATGTCGCCGTGGATGGTCTTGTCGAGCATCTGGTAGACCCCCGGCGGGGTGTCGCGTTCGACGAGGCCGGTGGAGACCAGCGTGGCGAAGATCGGCGTGTCTCCCAGCATCAGCATCAGCACCTGCTCGCTCACGTCGATGTCGACCCACACCGCGTCCGGCGCGAGCCCTACGGGGCGGGCGCGGGGCCTCGCGAAGCGTAGGACGGAGACGGCGACGTAGCCTGGGACGTCCGGCCCCAGGGCGTCGGGCGCCTCGACCCAGCGTGGGTTCGCCGTGGGCACCACGCGCAGGGGGGTCTGGTGGGGGAGCACCAGCCCGACGGCGCCGTTGGGGGCCTCGCGTAGGTTCGCGCCGCCGTAGGGCAACACCCAGGCCTGCATCTCTCCCGGTGCGAGCGCGTCTGCACCGGTCAACTCCGCTCCGTGAAAGCGGGAAACGGGGTAGATGAACGCATCTGCGAGGGGGACGACCCGGCCATCGTCGCGCACGAGGGCTGTCCCGCGCGCTGCCTCGACGGCGGCGACGAAGTGGTACTTGTGGTCGGCGTCGAGGGTGGCCACGGGGGGATCGCCGCGCTCCCACGCCTCCAGGCTCGCGTAGTTGGTGCCTGCCCAGTGGCGCCACGCCTTGCCGTACACGAAGGGCAGCAGGGCTTCGGTGGTGTCCGGGTCCCGCGGCCAGGTCCCGTCGCGCACGTAGGCGCGGTACTCCTCGGGGGTGGGAGGGTCGAAGGGCACCAGGCGGGGGAGGGCGACGGGGGTTTCGTCCACCACCTGCGTTTTGGCGAGACACGTGTACCCACCCTGCAGCATGCCCCATCCGTCCCCTGCGCACCTCTCGCCGCCCACCCTCATGAGCACGGTGAAGGGTTCGTTTGGCGGGATCCTCCCCCGCAACGGAGCCGTCGGGGTGGGCAGGCTGCGCACGCGCAGCTCCACGGGCGAGCGACGCACTTCCGGGCGTGGATTGGTTGGCTCCTCGCTCGCCGGCGGCTCGACCGCAGCGGCGGGCGCGGCACCCAACGCCGGCGGGCCGAGCACGAGGAGCGCGAGCACGCTCATCCGGCGCGCCGCCGGATATTGGATGCGATCATGAAAAGCGCTTGAAAAACCATTGCTTTGCCAATTCGCTGGCCGTGGCGTAGGCGGCGGTGATGCCGAGGCAGCCGAGCAGCACGAGCGGCGGCAGCGGCACGAGCCCGAAGGGCCCGCCGACAGGCAGGATGACGAGGAGGAGGGTGACCCCAGCAGTGGCGATCGTCGACACGAGGAGCGCCGTGCTCGGCTTGCTCTTGTGGAAGGGCTGGTGGGTACGCATGACCAACAGGATGACCAACTCGGTGAGCAACGAGACGAGAAACCAGCCCGCGCGAAAGATGTCCTGCGTCTCCCCGAGCCAGAGCAGGAACCCAAACGTCATGAAGTCGAACACGCTGCTGATCCCGCCGAAGACGAACATGAAATTCCGGATGCGCTTCACGTCCCAGCGTTGGGGCCGCGCGACCTGGGCGGCGTCCACATGGTCCGTCGCGATTGTCATGGCCGGAAAGTCGGAGAGGAAGTTGTTGAGCAGGATCTGGCGTGGCAACAGGGGGAGGAACGGCAGGAACAGTGTCGCGCCGGCCATCGACAGCATGTTCCCGAAGTTGGCGCTGGTGGTGATGTAGATGTACTTCAGCGTGTTCGCGAACGTCGCGCGCCCCTCCCGCACGCCGTCGAGCACGACCGCCAGGTCATGCTCCAGGAGCACGATCTCCGCCGCCTCCTTGGCGACGTCTGCGGCGCTGTCGACCGAGATCCCCACGTCTGCGGCGTGCAGGGCGGTCGCGTCGTTGATGCCGTCGCCGAGGAACCCGACGACGTTTCCCGCCTTCTTCTGCGCGAGGATGATGCGTTCCTTCTGGTTCGGCTCCACCTCTGCGAACACGTCGACGGAGCCCACGCGGGCGAAGAGCGCGGCATCCGAGAGGGTGTGCAGCTCCGCGCCGCTCACCACGACGGGGGCTTCGATCCCCACGGCGCGGGCCACCCGCGCTGCCACGGCCCGGTTGTCGCCCGTGATGATCTGCAGGCGGATGCCGAGCTCCCGCAACGCCAGTACGACCTGCCCGGCGTCCGCCCGGGGAGGGTCTGCGAACGCCAGGAAGCCCTCGAACGTCATGCCGAGCTCGTCCCCTGCGCTGGTCCCGGTCATCCCCGGCAACGTGCGCGTTGCCAGTCCCAGCACCCGCTGCCCCTGCTCGGAGAGCGCCTGGAAACGGGCCTCGATCGAAGCCCGGACCTCTCCGAGCGCGACGTGTCGACCGTCGGGTAGCAGCGCTTCGGTGCAGACCTCGAGGATGTTGGAGAGGGCCCCCTTCGTCACCAGCACGGGGGTACCCGCCTCGTCCATCAGCACCGAGAGGCGCTTTCGGAGAAAGTCGTAGGGCACCTCGTCGAGGCGGGTGAGCCCCGTGAGGTCCGGCGCAGCAGCGCGCAGCGAGGCGTCCACCGGGTTGAGGAAACCCGTCTCGAACGTGGCGTTCGCGGCGGCGTACCGCAGCACCCGGGGTGACGTCCCGCCCTCGACGTCGAGCGCGCCCTCCAGCTGCACCCGGCCCTCGGTGAGCGTGCCGGTCTTGTCGGAGCAGAGCACGTTCATGCTCCCGAAGTTCTCGATCGCCGCCAGCCGTTTGACGATGACGCCGCGCTTGGCCATGCGTCGCGCGCCGGCGGAGAGCGTCAGGCTCACGATCGCGGGGAGCATCTCGGGCACGAGCCCCACCGCCAGCGCCACCGCGAACAGCAGCGACTCCAGGAAGGGTCTCTGAAAGTACAGGTTCGCTGCAAAGATTCCGAAGACGAGCACCGAGGTGACACGAACGAGCAGCCCGCCGAACGCTGCGACGCCGCGCTGGAAGTCGGAGGGGGGCGGCTGGGTGTTCAAGCGCCCGGCGATCTCCCCGAACGCGGTGTCCGCCCCGGTGCGGACGACCAGCGCCGTGGCGGTTCCGCTCACTACGTGGGTGCCAAACCAGAGCGAGCCCAGTCGACCGGCCAGGGGGGTCTCCACGGGCACCGACCCGGGGCGCTTCTCGGTCGGGAGCGATTCGCCCGTGAGCGCCGCTTCGTCCACGTGCAGCGCCTTCGCTTCGACCAGCACGGCGTCGGCCGGGATGAGGTTGCCCGCTCGCAGCCGGATGACGTCGCCGGGGACGACCTCGGAGACGGGGATCTCGGTCTCGACCCCGCCGCGGAGCACGGTCGTGTTCACGGCCACCCGGGCGAGCAGGGCCTCGACTGCGTGCACGGCCGCGCGCTCCTGCCAGAAGCCGATCAGCACGCTCAGGCCCACGATCCCGAAGATGATCCAGGCGTCCACGGCCGATCCGACCGCCAGGGAGAGCACCCCCGCAGCGAGCAACAGCAGCACCATCGGGCTCGCCACCTGCCCCCACAGCAGGTGCAGGTCGGAGTGGCCCCCCAGGCGGGTGAGCCGGTTGAGGCCGTGTACGCGCCGGGCGCCCTGGACCGCGCTCTCCGAGAGGCCGGCGGGGGTGCTCCCCAGCGCTGCGAAGAGCGCCGCTGGATCGGCGCCCCAGCTACTCGCGAGGATGGCATCCCCGGTTTCCGGCGGTCGAGCGGGGCCAGGGGGGGTCAGCTTCTCCAACGCGGCGCCCTCGGGGTCAAGGTCCGTCCGGGTGGGGCGCGGTGCATGGCGGTCGAGAGCTCCGGGTGCAAGATACTCACGGATCCCGGGATCGGTGCACGGGGCCCGCAGCCCGCACCCAGAGGTGCTACGACGACACGTGCAGACTGACACGCCGCCATCGCCGAGCACGGCCGCCCGGCTCGCTGCTGGGATCGGTCCTGCGTTCGTCCTGGCGCTCGTGTGTGCGCTCGCCGCGACCTGGGTTGCGGCCACGTCGCCCCGTGACACCATCCTCTGCAACTACATCCACCCCGATTGCCTCGGGAACCACTGGCTCATGGTCTGGGTGGCCGACCAGCTCCTGCACGGCCAGAGCATCCTTCACAACGACACCTACTACTGGCCGGTCGGCGATGCCCCCTGGCTCGCGGGCAACGGGAGCGAGGGGTTTGCGTTCCTGCCGATCTACGCCGCCCTGGGCTGGCCGCTCGGGTCGAACGTCTACCTCGTGGGCGTGCTTGTCCTCAACGGGCTGGCCGGCTGGGCGCTGGCGAGGGCTGCGGGCGCGAGCCAGACCGCTGCGCTGGCGGCGTGCCCGACGACCACGCTCTCGCTGTACGCCATGCAGGAGCTGGGGGCCGGGCGGTTTTCGCAGGTCAGCATCTGCTGGCTCGGGTTCTTTCTTGCCAGCTGGCTTCGGGTGCTGGATCAACCGTCCACGCTCCGAGCGCTGACGTCGGCCCTCATGCTCGCGCTGACGTCGCTGTTTTACTGGTACTACGGTCTTTTTGGCGTGCTCGCGGGGGGTGTGCTGTTGGCGGCCCGGGGGGCCTCGATCCGGCTGCAGTGGCGGTCGCTGCTGGTCTTCTCGGCCACCTACCTCGTGCTGGTGCTCCCGCTCCTGTGGGTGTACCTGCGGTACTGGGCGAACATACCGGGCACGGGAGAGGAGCAGTTTCCACACCCGCAGGCGCTCGGTGACAGCACCTGGCCGGGGATCCCCTTCCTGGTGACAGGCGGGCGGCACTCAGGCCGTGCATTGCCGTTCACCACCGTGCTCCTGGCGCTGTTCGGGCTGGCGCATCCCCGGCGGCGGACCGCGTGGGGGCTCTTCGGTGTGGCGCTGCTGTTCGGGGGGCTGATGGCGGGCGCGCTGATCCCGCACGGCCCGTACAGTTGGGTGTACGGCCTCGCCCGGCCGCTACGACGCTTCTGGTGGCCCTACCGGCACGTCGCGGGCTTGAACTATGCGCTCACCACGCTGGCTGCGTTGGGCGCGGACAGGTTGTTTTCGGGCCGGCGGGGGGGGAAGGTGCTCGGCGTCGGGGTCGCGCTCTCGATCCCGGCACAGCTCCAGCTCCAGGGCGCTCCCTGGCACGCCCAGTTCTCCCACGTGATCGCCCCGGAGCCGTTCTACGTGAAGGTCCAAAGGCTGCCGGGAAGGAGGATGATCGAGCCTCCGCTGGCCCCCGAGGTGGCGAGCAGCGAGACGCCGCTCATCTATCAGTTGTACCACCACAAACAGCTGGTGAACGGCCATGCCGAGTGGGTGGACCGGGTGCGCCCCGACGCGTGGGACACCTTCGTGGCCGGCAACAGCTTCCTCACCGAGATGCAGGCCCTGGAGAGGGGGAAGGTCGAGGGGCCGTTCACCTTCCGGGCGGCCGACCTGCAGGCCCTGCTCGATCAGGACGTGCGCGTGATGGTGCTGAACCGGGAGTACTTCCCGGTGGCGTTCAGCCCGCTGGTCTCGAGCTACGGCTCGATCTTCGAGTCCCTGTTCGGCCTGCCCGTCGCGACGGGCAAGCGCACGCGGGCCTGGGACATGAGCACGTGGAACGGGAAGACCGAGGTGACCTTCCCCGTGTTCGCGTGGCCGGCGAACGTGCAGCCGGGCGGGCCGGATCTCTCGATCATGGGGATGCACGAGACGTCGCTCGGGTTCTCCATGCCGGCGATGGCCCCGATGGCGCCGAGACGGGAGAATCGCCAGGCCCCGGCGGCGGGGCAATAGCGTCCTCACATGGCCGGCGACCGCGTCGTGACTATCCTTCACGCACTCGCCGGACGCCCAGATGCCCCCCGCCTCCTCCCTGCCGAAAGGCCTCACCGCCGCGGTGGCCGCCGAACGCCTCGCCCAGGTGGGCCCGAACGAGATCCGGAGGGAGGCGGCGACGCCGGCATGGCGCATCCTGCTCCGCCAGTTCGCCAGCCCGGTGATCGGCCTGCTCGTGGTATCCAGCCTCGTCGCGTTGGGGCTGGGCGAGGTGCTCGACGGCATCGCGATCCTCACCATCGTGGCGCTCAACGGGGTCATCGGGTTCTTCCAGGAGTTCCGCGCCCAGAACGCGGTCCTGGCGCTGAGGGCGATGACCGCCCCGCGCGCGACGGTGCTTCGCGACGGGCACCCGGTGGTGATCCCCGCGCGGGAGGTCGTTCCAGGCGATCTCCTGCTGCTCGAGGCGGGAGATCTCGTCGCTGCGGATGCCGCGCTGGCGGATGTCCACGCGCTGACCGTGAACGAGGCGGCGCTCACGGGGGAGAGCCTGCCCGTGGAGAAGGATCCTTCCCCGCTCGCTGACAGCGTGCCGCTGGCCGAGCGCCGCGATCGCGTGCACGCGGGCACTGCCGTCGGGTCCGGTACGGGCTCGGCCGTCGTGTTCGCCACGGGGATGGGCACCCAGTTGGGTCACATCGCGCACCTGCTCGCCACCGCCGAGCAGGAGCCGACGCCGCTCCAGGTGCAGCTCGAAGGGGTCTCCCGCACCCTCATCAAGCTCTGCCTCCTGATCGTCGCGGTGGTCGGGGTGCTGGGCTTCGTCCAGGGGCTCGGGTGGCTCGACGTGCTGCTCTCGTCCGTGTCGTTGGCGGTCGCCGCCGTGCCTGAGGGCCTCCCGGCCATCGTCACCATCGCGCTCGCCGTCGGAATCCAGCGCATGGCCTCGCGGAACGTGCTCGTGAGAAGGCTGCCGTCGGTCGAGACCCTGGGGGCGGCCACGGTCATCTGTACCGACAAGACCGGCACGCTCACCACGGGGGGGATGACCCTCCGCGAGATCTGGGGGGGCGACAAGCAGGCGATCCTGCGGGCCGCTGTCTCCAACTGCGAGGCCGACCTCGAGAGCTCGACGGGAGACCCGACCGAGCTCGCGCTGCTGATGGCCGGGAGGGAGCTGGGCATCGAGCGGGACGGGATCGAGCGGGAGAACCCGCGGGCGTCCGTCCATCCGTTCGACGCCGCCCGCAGGCTCATGTCGATTCGTCGGGCCGACGGCGTGCTCTACGTGAAGGGGGCCCCGGAGGTCGTGATCCAGCGTTGTCCAGACGCCGGCGATGCCGCCCGCGAGGCCAACCGCGACATGGCCGCGCGGGGGCTCCGCGTGCTGGCGATCGCGACGGGGCCGGGCGAGGAGGAAGCGGGGCTCACCCTCCTCGGGCTGGTCGGCATCGCGGACCCACCCCGGCAGGAGGCTGTCGTCGCTGTTGCGCAGGCACGGGCGGCGGGCATCGTGACGGTCATGATCACCGGGGATCACCCCGTCACCGCCGAGGCGATCGCCCGCGAGATGGGCATCCTGCAGCCCGGCGAACTGCTCGAGAGCCGTGTCCACGCGCGGGCGACCCCAGAGGACAAGCTGCGGATCGTGCGGTTCTGGAAGGAGAAGGGCGCGATCGTCGCGATGACGGGTGACGGCGTGAACGATGCACCGGCGCTGCGGGAGGCCCACATCGGGATCGCAATGGGGCGGGGGGGCACCGAGGTGACCCGCGAGGCCGCAGACATGGTGCTCTCGGACGACAACTTCGCGAGCATCGTCGCGGCAGTGCGCGAGGGGCGCGGGATCTTCGACAACATCCAGAAGACTGTCGTGTACCTGATGGCGGGCAACTTCGGGGAGCTGCTGGTGATGTTGGGGGCCGCGATCGGGGGCCTGCCACTCCCGCTGCTCCCGATCCAATTGTTGTGGATCAACCTTGTCACAGATGGACTCCCGGCGCTCGCGCTGGTCATGGATCCCGTGGAGGAGGACGTTCTCGCCCGGGCGCCCCGGCCGCAGGGACAGCCGATGCTCGGCAGGGCCGAGTGGTCGGCGATCCTCAGCACCGGGCTCCTCCAGGGCGCAGTCACCCTCGGGGTCTTTGCCTGGGCCGTGCCGGCGGAGGGGGTGGCGCTTGCGCGCAACCTCGCGTTCACCACGCTCGTGTTCGGGGAGCTCTTCCGGGCGCTGGCCGCGCGCAGTCGCACGCGAACGTTCTGGGAGGTCGGCGCGTTCACCAATCCGCGCCTCGTCGCGGTGGTCGTGCTCTCGGCGTTCGCGCAGGTCGGCCTGCACTACGTCCCGCTCGCTCAGCGCCTCTTTGGCCTCGCCCCCATCAGCTCCGAGCACCTTCTCCTGGCGGCAGGGCTCGGGCTCCTGCCCGTGAGCGTGGTCGAGGCGTTGAAGCTGGTGCGGAGGTTGACGGGGGGCCCGGTGCCTACGAGGCCGACGCCGCCTGTGCAGTCGTGATGCCCACCCTCCACACCATGGCGCCGGCGACCAGGCCCGCGCTGGCCACGTAGATCGCGTTCACCACGGGTCCGTTCGTGCTGCCGGCGAACACGCCGTGCAGGAGTCCGAGGAGCCAGACCCCGAACGCGCCGGCGTGGACCGCCCGCCAGACTGCGGGCCCCAGGCGGGAGCGCATCCAGCTGGTCAGCGCGATTCCTCCGAGCCCGAGGAGCCCGAGGGTGCCCAGCGTGACCGGGCCGGTCAGGCGCATGGAGGCGAAGGGCACGATCACCGCGAGCGGCGAGACACCAGAGGCGGAGTCGACCACCATCACGGTTGCGTGCAGCAGCGATGCCATCACCGACATCAGCGTCGTCTCCTGGTGGATGTCGAGCACCCACTTCATGTCGAACATGCCGCCCCCCCTGGCAGACATGGCCAGTCCGGACAGGATCGAGGCCCACAATGCTGCGTAGCCGACGAAACCGAGCGCCCGGGCGAGCCACCAGGCGAACGGGATCGCGGTGACGCTGTCGAGCAGCGAGCCCAGCGCCTGCAGTGCGAGCGCCCCGGCTGCCAGTGAAGCGACAACGCGCACGCCGACGGGAATATCTTCGAAAATGCTCATCTGAGGAGCTCCTTGAGGTTCGAGGTCATGCGCCAGCCGTTCACGGCGCTGTGTACGAGCGCCGCTGCATCGCACCGCGCGAGGGCCGGCCAGGTTGCGTCGAAGTCGGCGATGAGCGCTGTCGCCAGGACGTCTGCCGTTCCGGCATCCCGTGCGATGACCACGGCGGTGTCGACCAGCCCGAGCGCGGGCTGGCCGGTGCGTGGGTCGATGATGTGGTGGGCCTCCCCCTCGGCCGTGCGCCACCGGCGCTGCAGGCTGGAGGAGGTGGCCACGGCGCCCTCGGTCAGGCCGATCGCGTGGTCGTCGCCGATCCCCAGGTGCCACTCGCCCGCGGGCGCTTGCCCGCCCACCCGGATGTCACCCCCGCCGTCCACCAGCCAGCCCGTGGCGCCCGCCATCGCGAGCTGCTCGGCCACGCGGTCCACCGTCCAACCCTTTGCGATCCCGCCCAGATCCAGCGCACCGCGGCCGGTCAGGCGCACAGTGTCCCCCTCGATCGTGACGTCCGGGCGCCCTCCCTCCGCGCGAGACGGGCCCGTGGTGGTCGAGAGGTGCTCGAAGCTCCGGTCGTAGCCCGCTGCGATGAGCGAATCGCCGACTGTGGGATCGAAGGCCCCCCGCGTCAGCTCCCGGGCCCGCAGGGCCTCGCGCGCCACCAAGGCGAGCATGGGATCGGATGCCTCCCGACGGCTGTTGAGCTGCGAGAGCGACGAACCCGGGAGGAATCGCGAGAGCCGGGCCTCCGCCTCCCGCACGAGTCGCTCCGAGCTCCTCAGGGCCTCGTCGTCGACGCCCTCGGCCTGAAGCCAGAACGTAGTGCCCATCGCGGAGAACGTGTGCACGCCTGTTGTCACGACGCCCTCGATCGGCGGACGACCACGCGGCGGCGAGGGGACGGCACGGGTACGAGGTGTGCCGCAGCGGTGGCCGAGGCTTCCACCGTGCTTGCCTGCGCAGGCGGTGGTCCCTCGGCGGCGATGCCCGCCCACGCCGCGCAGAACACCAGCGCAGAGGCGGCGATCACCGCCGCCCGCACCGTGGCCCTGCGCGCGGCTGCCGGGTTCGGTGCCCGGTCGGGCTCCGGCGGGGGGAGCCGCGGTACAACGCGGAGGGGCTGCACCGCTACTCCTCCCGCCCTTCGCCGCGCTCGCCGATCTCCGCACGCTCTCCGACGCCGCGGCGCTCCTCACGCTCCCCGCGCTCCTCACGCTCCCCGCGCTCCCCGCGCTCTTCGCGCTCCCCGCGCTCATGCTCCTCGTCCTCACCCTCCTCTGCCTCTTCGCCGCCCCACAGCCCCGGACTGGCTGGAGCGTCCACGTAGACGACTTCGGCTCCCTGTTTCTCCTGCGCCGCGGTGGCGGTCGGAGAGCGGCTCGTGGCGCTCAGGGTGACGAGTGTGACGGCGAGAGCGATTGCGAGTCCCGCTACGCCCCATGCGATTGCTAGCTGACGGTTCATCTGGACCTCCTGGTTCCATGTCCAATGTGCCCCCTGACCATTGGAGCAGGATTGGACGCCGGTCAGGACTCCCATAGACTCGCGGACGACAGGGGTGCGGCCCGGCGATCGTCGGCACCCAAAGGCGTGATACCTTGCGGACATGCGCCTCCCGGAGCTCGATTGAGGATCCAACCGGGCCAGTTGTTCGGCAGCTACCGGGTCGAGGCGCCGATCGGTGTCGGAGGGCAGGCCGAGGTCTGGCTCGTTCGTCACGTGCAGCTCGGCTCCCTCGCTGCGCTGAAGGTCCTGCGCCTGCCCAGCGCCGCGATGGAGCGAAGGCTCGTGCAGGAGGGCCGGGTGCAGGCCTCGCTGCGCCACCCGAACATCGTGACGGTGATGGACATCGTGGTGGTGGACGACGCCTGCGGCCTTGTGCTCGAGTACGTGGACGGCCCCTCGCTGGACCGCTGGCTGGAGACGAACAGGCCCGACCTCCCCGTGGCCCTCGCGTTGTTCACCGACGTCGTCCGGGCGGTCGAGCAGGCGCACAGCCGCGGGATCGTGCACCGCGACCTCAAGCCGGCGAATGTGCTGCTCGCCACCCTGAGCGGGCAACTGATCGCGAAGGTCGCAGATTTCGGGCTCGCGCGCGTGTTCGACGAGGGCGGCGGATCGGGCACGCGCACCGGCGCGACCATGGGCACCATCCGCTACATGGCGCCGGAGCAGGTGCGGGATGCGAGCAGCGTGGACGAGCGCGCCGACGTGTTCTCCCTCGGGTGCCTGCTCTACGAGCTCGTGACGGGGGGCTCGCCGTTCCAGAGCTCGGATCTGGTCGCCTACCACGACGACATCGCCCGGGGCGCCTGGGAGCCACCCTCGCAGCGGGTGCCGGGACTGCCGGCCCGGATCGACGCTGCCGTGGCGGCCTGCCTCGCGTTCCATCGCGAGGACCGGGTGCCGAGCACGCAGGCGCTCATGACCCTGCTGGACGGGGTGCCGCGCAGCGCGCCGAGGCCCCTCTCCACGCCGGCGGGCGCCACGATCTCTCCCTCGCTCATCGACGCGCCCGAGCGTGTCGCCGTCCAGGCTCCGGCCGTGGCCGCACCGGGCGTGGTGTCGCCCCCTCCGGTGCCGACCCCGGCTCGTGCTCGCCGGCCGGTGATGCTCGCGACCCTCGGGTTCGCGGCGATCGGTGCGGCTGGGGCGGCGTCGTGGTGGGCCCGGCCGCCGGACGACTCGCCGGGCACGGACGTGACCGAGCTCCCCGTCCCGCAGCTCCCCGATGCCGCGACGGCCCTGTGGGTCGGCATGATGGACGCCTACCGGTCAGGCGACGAGCAGGGCATGGCCTCCCTGAGCGAGCAGCTCGTCCGATCCGCTCCCGACTCGCCGGACGCCTGGCTGCGGAGAGCCTGGCTCCTGTCCACGCTCTCGGTCAGCCTCGGCGAGCGGAACCCACCCGCCCAGCGCGAGGCAGTCGTGAAGGCCGAGGAGGGGCGCGCGGTGCTCTCCCGGCGCGATCAGCTGCTGCTCGACATCGTGAAGGCCGGGGTCGACCAGGCGCCGACCGACGAGAAGGTCCGGCTCGCAGATGCCGCCCTCGCCAGCTTCCCGGACGACGCCGAATTCCACTACCTCCGCTTCCTCGCCTCCCCGCAGGCGGGCCCCGGCTTCGAGCACGCACGCGAAGCGCTCCGACTGGACCCTGCCTTTGCCTGGGCGGCGATGGAGTTCGCGGACAGTGTCTCCGCCGACCCCGTGGAGCAGGGCCAGGTGCTCACCCAGTGCCTCCTCCACCACCCCCGCTCGCCCGCCTGCCACCGCGTGAAGCAGATCTGGGCGGCGTACCACGGCGACTGCGGCGCGGTACGCGCAGACGTGGACGCCTGGCTGTCCGGCTCGCCCCAGGAGCCCCGGGCCCTGCGTGGGCGTGCGCAGGCGCTGCTGCAGGCTGGCGCCCCGGTCGTTGCAGTGGAGGAGACGCTCCGGTTGGCCCACTCGTTCGGTGGGAGGGAGACGCCGGACGAGGACCGCGCGCTGCTCGCCATCTGGGACGGCGACTTCGTCACGGCTGCCGCTATCGCCCGCGCTCGGGTCGACGCGCTGACCGGGGAGCTGCGGCTCACCCCGCACCTGGACGCCGCCTGGGAGCTCGTGGAGGTGCTCGCGGAGACGGGTGACGTCGCGGGCGCCGGCGCAGCCGCCGCGGACACCCTGCAGCGTCGTGCCGCCTGGGTTCCGGAGCCGTTCCTGGTCTACCCGGGGATGGACCGGGAGATGGCGCTGCAGGCGGCTCGCCGGGACGCCGGACAGCTCGATGATGCCGGCCTCGCGGCGGCGCGTAGTGCCTGGGTGTCGGCGCGCCGCGCGGAGTCGGGCACCCGGAACCCGCGGGAGATCTGGCTCGGCGCCTGGGAGGCGACGGTGCGTTCCGAGGCCGATGCGAAGGCCGCCATCGCCGCGCTTCCGGAGCACGGCCTCACGACGGACTACCTCCAGGTGCCCGATCTCGACCCCCGTAGCCAGCGCTGGAAGGGCCGGATCAGCCGTCTCGCCGGCTCTCCGGAGGGCGCGCTCTCCGTGCTCGACAACGCCGCGGGCGCCTGCTGGGTCCTGTTCGCCCCCGCAGCGGTGGTGCAGGCGCACCTCGAGCGCGGGCTCGCCCATGAGGCGCTGGGCCACAAGGAGGCTGCCTGTGCCGACTACGCGTGGGTGATCGACCGCTGGGGGAAGGCCACGCCCCGGTCGGTCACGGCCGAGGGCGCGAAGGAAGGCGAGCTCCGACTCGGGTGCGGGGGGTGACCCTGCGGCGTAGGAGGGGCGGATGAGCCCCATCCTCCTCATGCTGGCGGGCTGCGTGCCCGCACCCGCTCGGATGCCGATCGCGGTCACCCCGTCTGCCGTCGCCCCACAACCGCTCCCGGTCGGCGCCCAGCAGCAGCCCGTTCCGCCCGGCCCGGTCGGCGCGCCCCCGCAGGACCGGCCGGCCACGCCGCCGGACGTTTCGCCCGCGAGCGCGGAGGAGCCCGGCTCCGTCACCGACGCACGGCGCATGGCGGCTGAGGACCCCCGGGACTCGTGCCCGGGGAACGAGCCGAGCGGCTGCCACTGGGTCGATCTCTGGCGCCGCCACCTCGGCGAGCAGCTCGCGCTCCCCGCCGATTGGGTCGCCCAGCACGTGTCCGTCGAGTCCATCTGGATGGACGACCGGCCCGACTGGGCGACGTTCACGATCCGGTGGGTGGTGACGATGGACTGGGTCTCCCTCCCGATCGAGGAGGGCGTCCGTGTGCGAAGCGGGCCCGGCGCCACGTTCGAGAGCGACGCCTCCGTCCTTCAGTCCTTCGCTGATCAGCGCGCCACGAGTGGCTTCCACGTCGGTGAGCTGCGGGCCTTTCGCGGCGTCGTCTCCCGCGAGGCCGTCGTGGCGGCGTTGGCGACGTGCCATGGGGCCAGCCCCCCGTCCGACGTGCAACCTTGGCTCGCGGAGCCGAAGAAGCTGACGGTGCGGGGGACCGCCCCGCTCCCCGGGGATGGCTACCATTGCTGGGGCGCAGTCGCCGACGTGGAGACCGGGGAGCTCCTCGAGTGCGGCGAGGTGTTGTGCCGGGTGGACTGACGGATCGCCGTCGCGGGGGCGCCGGGTCTGTCGGGGTGCAGTCTCCGATCCACCCGCCGGGCACATTGGTGTTGCGGGTGACGCAGTCGTGCACTATGGTCTTCAAATCATGAACGATGATTCACGACTCGACACCGGTCCTACGCCGATGCGAACGCGCCTTCGCGCGTTCGCCTCCCAGGCGATCCTGGAGGCCGCAGAAGAGGTGTTCGCCGAGCAGGGGCTGCAGGCGGGGATGGACGCCATCGCGAGTCGGGCGGGTGTGGCGGTCGGCACGCTGTACAAACACTTCAGCGACCGCGACGGGCTGGTTCAGGCGCTGCTGGATGCACGCTTCCAGGAGCTGCTGACCGCGATCGACAGGGCTCGGGAGGCGACCGCCCACGTGTGCTTCGAGGAGCAGCTCGGCTCCGTCCTGCACGTCATCACCGAGGTCACCAAGCTGCACGCGGCGTTCCGCAGGGTCACCCTCCAGGCCGAGCTGCCCCCGTGTCACCCGCGACGGGTGGCGCTGCGTGCGGCCGTCGTCGAGCGCCTGGATGTCGTGCTCCAGCGCGGCCGTGCCGAGGGGCTGCTGGGCGCCGACCCGGACCTGCTGCAGCCCGTGCTGCTGCTCGGCCTGCTACACTCCACGCTCGTGCTCTCGCCGCGCGCGGCGGCGCAGACGTCCGAGGAGGTCGCGCGTCTCGTGACCCGGCAGTTCCTCTACGGCGCAGCCGCTCGATGAGCGCCGCAGCACCCGCCGCCCCGCGGTTGTGGGGCATCGAACGGAAGTGGATCGTCGCCCTCGCGGTGACGTTCGGCACGCTCATGGGGGCGATCGACGCCTCGATCGTGAACGTGGGGCTCTCCCAGATCCGCGCCTCGGTCGGTGCGACGATGCAGGAGATCACCTGGATCTCCACCGGGTACTCGATGGCGACGGTGCTCGTCATGCCGCTCACCGGGTTTTTCGGTCGCTTGTTCGGCCAGAAGCGGGTGTACCTGTTCTGCCTCGGGCTCTTCGTCGTCGGCTCGGCGCTGTGTGGCCTGTCGTGGAGCCTCGGCTCGCTCATCGTCTTCCGCATCGTGCAGGGGTTCGGCGCCGGCGCGCTCCAGCCGACCGAGCAGGCGATCCTGCGCCAGACCTTCCCGCCCGAGGAGCAGGGCACGGCCATGGCGCTGTTCACGGTGGCCATCATGGTCGGCCCGGCTTTCGGTCCCACGCTGGGTGGCCTGATCGTCGACAACTTCCACTGGTCCTGGATCTTCTTCATCAACCTCCCGATCGGGGTGGTCGGCCTCTTCATGGTCTCGCGCTTCGTGGTCGAGCCGGAGGACCTGAAGGCCGAGATGCGGGCGCTCGCCGCCCGGCAGCGCAAGCACATGGACTGGCTCGGCATCGCGCTCCTGTGGACCACCCTGCTCGCGGTCCAGTACGTGCTGGAGGAGGGGCAGTCGGCCGACTGGTTCGACTCGAACCTGATCGTGGTGCTCTCCCTGGTCGCGGTGTTCGGCGGCGCTGCGTTCATCCTGCGCGAGCTGACGACGGTGGTTCCGGCGGTGAACCTGCGCCTGTTCCAGGACCGCACCTTCGCCACTGGCACGCTCGTCTCCGCCGCGACCATGTCCGTGATGATGTCCGGCATGTTCCTGCTCCCGATGTTCATGCAGGAGCTCCTCGGCTACACGGCGACGCAGTCGGGGATGGCGCTCATGCCGCGCACGCTCGCCATGGTCGTCGTGATGCCGCTCGTGGGGAAGTTCTACAACCGCTTTCCCCCGATGCTGTTCGCGGGGCTCGGCCTCGCGCTCTGCGCCTGGGGGCAGTGGGGGCTCGCGGGGCTCACACTGCAGTCGGGCCGGGCCGAGATCCTGGCGAGCATCCTGCTCCAGGGCTTCGGGCTCTCCCTGCTGCTGGTACCGTTGAGCACGCTCGCACTCTCCCGGATCCCGCGTGCGCGGCTGGCGGATGCCACGGGGCTCTCGTCCCTGATTCGTCAGATCGGCGCCTCGATGGGCCTGGCGACGCTGTCCACGCTGCTCTCCCGGTACATCGTGGAGGCCCATGAGTCGCTGAAGTGGCAGCTCTCACCGGATCGCCAGGAGGTCGTGGGCCGCATCGGCCAGACCGTCGCGGACGGGGTGGCCCACGGGCTCGACCTCGCCACGGCCCAGGGCCTCGGGCTCGGCGGTCTCGCGGGGACCGTCGCACGCCAGGGGATGGTCCTCGGCTTCGAGAAGACCTTCGCGGTCGGGGCGCTCCTGTTCGTGGGCTGTGCGCCGTTGGTCCTGCTGCTCCGTCGCCCTGCCGACGCGCCCGTTCAGAAAATTCACGTCGAAATCGAGTAATGTCCATGTCAAACGCCGCTCCCGTCCCTGTCACCGCCGAGCCCGACGCTTCGGCGCCCGAGACCCCCGTCGCCGAGGCCGTCCGCGAGAAGAAGGGCCGCAAAGGCGTAGTCCTCCTCGGAGTGGGCCTGATCGTCGCCCTCGCCACCCTGGGGATCTACCGCCTCGTCACCGCCGACGAACAGTCCACGGACAATGCCCTCGTGGACGCCGACGTCGTGGCCGTCTCCGTCCGCACCGCGGGGCAGGTGGCTGCCGTGCAGGTGGCGGAGAACAGCCCGGTACACAAGGGCGACGTGGTGCTGGTGATCGACGATGCCGAGCTCTCGGCGCGTGAGCGGCAGGCGCAGGCGGCCGAGGCGGCGGCAGAGGCTCAGGCCGGGGTTGCGGATGCGCAGGTGGGCATCGCGGAGGCTTCGGCGCGCGGCGGCCTCTCGACGGCAGAGGCCCAGGTGACGACGACGCGCGCGCAGCTCGGGAGCGCCGACGCCCAGATCGACGCGGCGAAGGCCGAGCTCACGAGGAGGACGTCCGAGGCCACGCGCGCGGCGACGGACCTCACCCGGCTGCGTTCGCTCTTCGCGGCGGGCGCGGCGACGCAGCAGGCGCTGGACGCTGCAGTCTCCGCCGATGCCGGGGCGACTGCCGGTCTGCAGGGTGCCACGGCGCAGTTGCTCGCGGCCCAGGATGCGAGTGTCGCCGCCCGGAGCCGGATGGCCGAGGCGGGGGGAGCGGTGGACGCAAACACCCCGGTGGACGCGAAGATCGCGGTCGCCCGGGCCAACTCCGCCCTCGCGCACGCGAACCTCGACGCAGCGAGGGCCGCGCTCGACCTGGCGAAGATCGCACATGGCTACGCCACGGTGCTCGCCCCCGCCGACGGCATCGTGTCCCGCGTCTCCGTCCATCCCGGGCAACTCGTCGTGGCGGGGCAGCAGGTGGCCACCGTGGTGCCGCAGGTCACCTACGTGGTCGCGAACTTCAAGGAGACGCAGATCGCGGACATGCGGGCCGGCGCCCCGGTCGACGTGGTGGTGGACGGCTTTCCCGGGCGTGCTTTTCATGGGGTCGTCGACAGCGTCGCGCCGGGTACGGGATCGCGGTTCTCGATGCTCGCGCCCGACAACGCGTCGGGAAACTTCGTGAAGGTGGTGCAGCGCGTGCCCGTGCGTATCGCGTGGGCCGACCTGCCCGCCGACATCCAGCTTCGGCCTGGACAGTCGGTGGAGGTGACCGTGCACACCGGGCAGTGACCCTGTACCGACTGGGACCATCCGCCCGGACCGTTTTGGATTAGTAGCGCCACGTGGCTACGTCCAGCACACACGAGGCACCGAGCGCGATCGAGCTGCTCGTCGGGTTCAGCCGGCTGCTGGCTTCGGCCGTGGACCCGGCCGAAATCCTGGCCCACCTGGCGACCGCGGCCTTTGGCCTGCAGGTTTCTGCTTCTGTCGTCATCGGGATGGGCGGCGGGGAGGGCCCGCGGGTGCTCCATGTCCGGGGGCTTCCAGATTCGCTGCTCGGCCTCACGAGCGCGGGCGTGGACCTCGATGGCGACTTCATCCAGCTGCTGATCGACGCCAGCGCCGGCAGTTGCTCCGACGCGCGAACCTACCCGCTGGTGAGCGGAGGTGGGCTGTACGGCGCGCTGGTGCTGCTTGATCAACGTGCGGTCGAGCCCAACCGGGCCACCGAGGAGCTCGCGGAAGCGATGACCAACCTCGCGGCCGTCGCCCTCGACAAGGCGTTCCACGAGGCCGAGCTCCGCCGCACCCTCGACGATCTGCGCCAATCCCGCGAGGCGTTGCTTCGCTCCGAACGGCTGCGGATCCTGGGCGAGATGGCCGCGGTCGTCACGCATGAAGTGAGGAACCCGCTGGCCGCCATGGGCGGCGCCCTGCAGATCCTGGAGGGTCGGCTCGCGTCGGCGCCCTCCGAGCAGAAGATCGTCCGGATGGTGCTCGACCGCCTCGCGGGGTTGAACGCCATGATCACGGAGCTCCTCACCTACGCGCGCCCCAAGGAGCCGAACCTCGGACCGGTGGAGCTGGTCAAGTTCGCCCGGGAGGCCGTGGAGAGCGCAGCCTCGGATCCGGCGAGCGCGGGCATCTCCCTCACCGTGATCGGCAGCGCGGTCTCGTGCCGGGCGGACCGGGACCAGCTCTGGGGGGTGGTGCTCAACCTCGTGCTGAACGCTTCACAGGCGCTGAAGGGGCGCGGGGAGATCACCCTGGCCGTGGGACGAACGCCGGGCTGGGCGGAGCTCGCCGTGTGTGACAACGGTCCGGGCGTTCCAGAGGAGCTGCGGGCGCGGATCTTCGAGCCGTTCTTCACCACACGCGGCGGGGGAACCGGGCTTGGATTGGCAATCGCGCGCGGGGTGGTCGAGCGCCACAACGGCGCTCTGGATTTGCTGAATCCGGAGGGTGGCGGCGCAGTGTTTAGAATTCGCCTCCCGGCGTGACGTTGCTGGACCGAGTCAACCACCTTACCGGTGCGCCTCTGGAGAGCCTACGGATGCGTTCAGAATCCCAGCCTGACTACATGCGTCGGCTCAAGCTCGACGCGGATGAACTGGCCAATCGCCGGCGGTTTTTCGGCATCACGCAGGAAGACCTCGAGCGGCTCGGCGCGCTCCGGCCCGTGGCGGAGCGCCACATGACCAGCATCATCGCGGGGTTCTACGACCTCCTGCTCGAACACCCGCGAACCCGGGAATTCCTGGGGGACCCGCAGCTCGTCAACCGGCTCCAGCGCGCACAGCAGAGCTACTTTCTGGGGTTGTTCGATGGGCGGTGCGATCTTGCGTATGTCGAGGATCGGCTCCGGGTGGGACACGTGCACGAACGCGTCGGGCTGCCGCTCAAGTGGTACCTCGGAGCCTACAATCGCTACCTCCAGCTCAGCGCCGCCGCCCTCCGCAAGGAGCTTCCTCTCGCCGAGGCGCAGCTCGCCGAGGCGAGCCTGCAGCGATTGGTGTTCTTCGACCTCGCGCTGGCGGTAGACACGTACGTCGCGGCCCAGATCGAGACCGTCGCCCGCCACCGGGCAGCGGTCGACGAGCTCTCCACTCCTGTGATCCGGGTGTTCGACCGCGTGCTCCTCCTGCCCCTGGTGGGCACCATCGACAGCGCACGAGCGCAGGGGATCATGGAGACGGTGCTCAAGCGCGTGAGCGATCAGGAGGCCAAGGTCATGATCATCGACATCGCCGGGGTCGCGGTGGTCGATACCCAGGTCGCCGACCACCTTCTTCGCGCCACCGCCGCGGTCCGGCTGCTCGGCGCGAGCACCATCCTCACGGGCATCAGCCCGCAGGTGGCGCGCACCGTCGTCGAGCTGGGAGTGGACATCTCGGCGATGCACACCCGCAGCCGGCTTGCAGACGGCATCGAGCTCGCGCTCTCGCTGCTCGGCCGGAAGATCACCGCGGCAGCGAGCTGATGGTCTCGTCCATCCCCGTCATCCGCATCCGCGACACGCTCCTGAGCGCGATCCAGGGCGATCTCTCCGATCGCGTGGCCGAGGCCTTCCAGGGAGACCTGCTCAGCCGCCTCGAGCGGACAGGGGCCTCCGGGGTGCTCCTGGACATCTCGGCGCTCGACATCGTCGACACCTACGTCGCCCGGGTGCTCGTGGAGACGGCGCAGATGGCCAGGTTGATGGGGGCGCACACGGTCCTCGTCGGGATGAGGCCCGAGGTGGCCGCGACGCTCATCACCATGGGGCAGGTCCTCACGGGGATCGACACGGCGTTGAACGTGGACGACGGTCTGGCGCTGCTCGCCCTGCCGAGGCGGTAGGCGGTGATCGTACTCGAGACATGCGCCCTGCCGATCGACTCCGAGGACGACGTCGTGCGCGTTCGGACGCGGGTGCGCGACCTCGCCCAGCGCCTCGGCTTCGACGCATTCGCGGTGGCGGCCATCTCGACTGCGGCCTCGGAGCTCACGCGAAACGCGTGGGTCCACGGCCACGGTGGGACCGCGACGGTGGAGGAGGTCGAGGAGGGCGGACGTCATGGGGTGAGGCTGCAGTTCCACGACGCCGGGCCCGGCATCGCGGACCTCCCCCGTGTGCTGAAGGGAGGGTTCAGCACCCGTCGCTCGCTCGGGCTCGGGCTCTCCGGTACGCGGCGACTCGTGGACGACTTCGAGATCGAGTCCCAGTGCGGTGTGGGCACGCACATCGTGGTCGCGAAGTGGGCCCGGTTCGGCGCGCGCACGTGACCACCGGGGTCGAGGTCTTCGACGACGCCAGCGTGTCCGAGGCTCGTGGGCTCGTGCGCCGGGCGGCGGAGGGGTCGGCCTTGTCGCGCGATTGCATCGAGGCCGCGGCGATCGTCGCGAGCGAGCTCTCGACCAACCAGCTGCGGTATGCCCGAGGCGGGCGCCTGAACGTGCGACTCCTCGACCGGGACGGTGTTCCTGGCCTCGAGGTCGAGGCCGACGACCGCGGGCCCGGCATCGAGGATCCGGCTGCTGCGTTCGATGGTGCAGCGGGCAGACCGGGCACGCTGGGGATCGGGCTCGCCGGGGTGCAGCGCCTCGCTGCCGAGCTCGACGTGGACATCCGCCTCGGGGAGGGCACGCGCATCGTGGCGCGGATCTTCGGCCGGAGCGTCCGGCGCCGCCCCACGGTCGCGGTCTACGGGAGTGCGCTCGCCTCCGAGCCCGTGAGCGGGGACAACGCCCGGTTCTGGCGCGGGCCTGATTCCCTCACGGTGATGATGTGCGATGGGCTGGGGCACGGCGTGCTCGCCCGGGACGCCGCCGATCGGGCGCTCCTCATCGCGGGGGAAGACCCAGGCGCCTCGCCCGAGCTCATCCTGGCGCGGTGTGCGAGTGAGCTTCGACGGACCCGGGGTGCGGTGATCGCGGTCGCTCGCTTCGACGAGGCAGGTGCGGCGGTGCACGCGGCGAGCGTGGGCAACATCCAGATGGGCGTTCGAGGGCCGGGCGGCATGGTGCGCTTCGCGGGTGGTCCGGGATTCGTCGGATCTCCCGGGGCCGGGCGCCCGGTGCGGCCCTTTCGGGTTCCGGTCCCGTCGAGCGCGACCTGGGTGTTCGCCACGGATGGGCTGCGTGATCCGCTCGGGTTCTGTGCGGAGGCGCCCACCATGGCGGGTTGGGCGCTGGCGCAGCGCATTTTCGATCACGGTCGCAGGCAGCACGACGACGCGCTCGTGATGGTCGTCCAGTAGGCCGGGGTGGGCGTTTTTGCATGGTCGAAGGGTGCCAGCGCACAGCAACGCGAGGCGCAACGGTCGCTCTGCTGTCGCCCGCACGGCTCCTACAGGCAGGTCGCCCATGGCCCGCCTCTTGCTTTGCGTGAGGAGACACCAAGGGCATCTCATGACGACACATCCCAAGAAGACGGACCTGGAGGTCTGCCAGCAGGTCATCGAAGAGCTGCAGCGCGAGGCGGGTGACCAACCGCAGGCGATCATGGTCGATGTATGCAGTGGCATCGCCACGCTCACCGGTACCGTGGACTCGTGGGCCAGGAAGATCGCTGCGCGAGAGGCTGCATTTCGTGTCGGTGGCGTCTTCGACGTCATCAACGAGATCCTGGTCTGTCCGCCCGAGCGGCGCAAACCCGCGAGCGCTTCGGCACCGCCGGATGAGGTCGCGCGGTTGCTGCGGCGGGCTGTGGCCGCTGCGCTGGCGGAGCGAGCGGCGCTCCTCGCGAGGCAGGTGACGGTGGAGGTCGATGACGCCGGTGCCAGCGTGCGTGGGCGCGTGGACAGCGCGGCGGAGCATGACGCGGTGATGGGTGCAGTCGGGCGCAGCCCGGGGGTCTCGACGGTGCGGGACATGCTGACCATCGGAGCTGCGCCCGCCCACCCGGCCTGACAGGATCCGGGCGGCCGCTCCGCACCTGCAGGTCACGAGCCGGGCAGGTGCAACGGGGCGAGTCGGGGCGAGAGCTTGTCCTTCTTCCAACAGGACAACTCGCGACGCCTCCGGGCGCGGAGCGCCGCGAGGGTGGCTCTCCGGCGCGCCTCCGAGAGGTGTTGGGCGCGGCCGATCGCGGCGATCGCGTCGTCGAGGTCGTGAACCCGGCCCAGCCGACCCTGGATCGCCTCCGCGGCGAACGCCACCTCCGTCAGGTCCGGGCATTGGTCCTGGAACAGCTCGACGGTGTAGCGGAGCTGCTTCGCCGCTGCCCGCAGGGCGTGCAGGGACTCGACGTCGTCGCCCGCCTCGCCCGCCCGCTGCTGCACCTTGCGCAGGGCGCGGTCTACGCTCCGGCGCGCGAGGCGCCGGATGGAACGGTCGTTCTCGGCGGGACTCGTGGCGAGGGCGCGGAGCTGGAGGCGGATCCCGTTGATGGACGCGAGACGCTCGGTGTCGGCGGGAGAGTGTGCCGCGTGCACGGGGTTGCGGGACAGGGTCTGGGCCAACACCTGGGCCTCGCGCTGGGCGCCCGTGGCATCCAGAGCGCGCTTGCAGGCCTCCCGCAAGGGCTCGACCGCGGCCCGCCCGTACAGCGGGCGTGCGGCGCGCCCGACCACGCGCAACTTGCGAAGGTTCACACGGAGATCGTGGACCGCCTCCGGGTCGGCGTCTGCCACCACCCGTTGCATGGCTGCAGCCAGGGCGGCGTCCAGCGCGAACAGGCGATCCGCAAAGAACGCGGTCGCTTTGCGGGCGCGGGGTTTCGACGTCGACATCCCCTGCTGCCCGGTCAGGGGTCGATCGGACGCTGGAGCGCCGCCCGGATGCGCCCGTAGGCGATCGCCACCTCACGCAGGAGCCCGTCTGCCCCTGCGCGGAGCTGCTTCGTGGGGCGCTCCGACACGCTCGCGAGGCGCTGCAGCTCGCCCTGGAGGCGCGACCAGATCACTTCTGCTCGCTCCCACTCCTCCCGGGCCTCGTCGGCCGCGAGGTGGATCTTGAGGCGCAGCTCATCGCGAGTGCGCCGGATCTGGTCGAGTTGCTCGGTGAACGGTTTTTCGGAATCTGGCATGGGACGCTCCACGGGTTCGGGATCACCCCGGGAGGGAGCAAGAGCCGTGCCGCCGAACGTGTGCCCGTGGTCGCCTCCCAGGGCCCGCGCCTCTGCGCGGGCTGGGGTGTTGTGCCCACCGTCCGGGCATGGCCGCACACCGGCTGGAGCCGGGTCAGAACAGCCGGAGTTGCCCTACCGGGCGTTCGAATGCGGAGGCTCGAGAGGTCTGGGGCTGGGGCGCGTACCCGAGTCTGCTCTTCCAGACGTCGAACAGCTGCTCCGTCGCTCCCCACTCCTCCCCCGAGCCGCAGAAGCGTGAGCCGAATCGCGAGTCGTTCAGCCTGCCGCCCCGGCCGCGTCGGATGCGGGCGAGCACCCCTTCGGCTCGGGTGGGCAGCGCGCCCCGAAGCTGCTCCTCGAACCACGGAGCGACTGGACCGGGGAGTCGGACCATGATCATGCTCGCGAACGTGGCTCCAGCCTCGCGTGCGGCCCGGAGCACGTTGGGGATCTCGCGGTCGTTCAGACCCGGGATCACCGGCGCCACGTTCACCCCCGTGACGATCCCGGTGTCGGCGAGGGCGCGCAGGGCCCGGAGGCGCCGCGCCGGGGTGGGCGCCCCGGGCTCGATCGCTCGGGCCAGCACCGGGTCGAGGTAGGGGATGGAGAGCACGGCGTGCACGCTGGAGACGCGGTTGAGCTCGGCGAGCAACTCGACATCGCGTTCGATGAGGTTCGACTTGGTGACCACCGTGATCGGGTTCCGGTAGCGCAGGCACACCTCCACGCAGGCGCGCGTGATCCCCAGGCGGTGCTCGAGCGGCTGGTAGCAGTCGGTGTTCCCGGAAAAGAGGATGCGGTCGCCGGCCCAGGATCGGGACTCGAAGGCCTCGGCGAGCAGCCGTGGGGCGTCCGGCTTCACGAGGATGCGGGTGTCGAAGTCCGTTCCGGCTCCGAAGCCCAGGTGTTCGTGTGTAGGCCTCGCGTAGCAGTAGATGCAGGCGTGCGAGCACCCCCGATAGGGGTTGAGCGACCACGTGAACGGCAGGTCGGGGGAGTCGTTCTTCGACAGGATGGACCGGCTGGCATCCTCGTATACGCGCAGCCGGGCGGGCGGCGCCTCGTCGTCCCACTCCACGTGCAGCTCCTCGAACCGGGAGGGTGGGTTCGACTGGGGCCTGAACATATGTATGAGTATCACGCTCGTGCAAGGCTCATTCGGGAGCTCGATGTTCTGGTGGGCGAGACTACTCGGGCTGCCCCCGCTCGCCGTTCGTGACGCCGGTCGCACCGTTCTGGAATCGGCGTTAGCGTCGCGTCTCTTCGAGGTTCTCCATGGCATCTGCGTACTTTCAAGGCAAACACGTGCTCGTCACGGGCGGCAGCTCGGGCATCGGCCTCTCTGTCGCGAAGCAGCTTCTCGCAAGCGGCGCAACCGTCACGATCCTCGCGCGCCGCCAGGCCGTGTTGGACACCGCGAGGGCCTCGCTCGGAGCTCCTGACCGCACGCACGTACTCGCCGTGGACGTCTCCAGCGATCAGGCCGTGAGCGAGATCGTCCGCCCGCACATCGCCGCGTACCCGTGTGACATGCTCATCAACAATGCTGGTGTGGTCATGCCCGGCAGGTTCGTCGAGCTGGAGTCGAGGCACTTCCGCGAGATGATGGACATCAACTACTTTGGCACGGTGCACATGTGCCGCGCCGTGATCCCGCACCTCATCCAGCGTGGCGGTGGGCACGTGCTCAACGTCTCCTCGATGGCCGGCACGATCGGCATCTACGGCTACACCGCCTATGCAGCCAGCAAGTTCGCGATCTGTGGGTTTTCCGAGGCGCTCCGCGGGGAGATGTGGCCCCACAAGATCCAGGTGTCGGTGTGCTTGCCTCCGGACACGGACACGCCCCAGCTCGCGTTCGAGAACGAGTTCAAGCCCGCCGAGACCAAGGCCATCGCCGGGAACGTCAAGACGATGAGCGCCGACGACGTCGCGGCCTCCATCCTCGCTGGCATGGCGGGGGGCAAGTACGAGATCGTCCCCGGGCTCGAAGGGCAGCTCACCGTCACGGCCGCTCGGATGCTCCCCGGCGTGACGCGCTGGGTGTGCGACATGAGCCAGAAGAAAGCCAAGAAGTAGCTTCGCTGCGCCTCGTTCCCCGCCGGGGGACGAGGATCATCGCCGGGGTCTGATCCTGCGGACTACCGGCCCTGGTCAGCGGCCGGCGTGCGACCCATCGGAGCACAACACGCGCACGTGCATGTGGTTGTCGTGGTTCGGCGCGTGGCGGACGATGCCCGTGCGGTCCCAGGGGTGCGCCTCGGTCGGGAAGATCTCCTCGGCCTCGGCCTCGGTGAGCAGCCCCGCCTTGGTCGTGTACGCACGGAGGCGCGCGATGTGGGCGTGGTCGAGCAGGATGAAGTCGATGTTGCCGGTGTCGAGGAAGGCGGAGATCAGCGCCCAGTTCGCGACGACGTCGAAGTTCGCTCCCAGCACGTCGAAGCCGCGCAGATTCTGCTTTGCGCCCGTGGAGTAGATGCCGACGTCGGCGTCCACTCCGCCGCGGTGACTGATGTGGCCGGACTGGAAGCCCCCGCGCTCGTGGGAGATGTCCCCGATGGTGACCGGGGAGGCCTCGGGCATGAGCCAGCGCATGTGGCGGGTGGCCGCGACGATCGCGTCGATCATCTCGGTGGTGCCGTACTCGGACTCGGGGTTCTGGCGTGTGAAGAACAACGGCAGGTCGGGTAGCTGCACGCCGTTCTCCAGGTACTGGTCGGAGCAGCCGACCGAGCCCGTGTCCGAGGGCTCGCCTGCCACATCCACGCCGTCCGCTTCCGTCGGCATCATCTCGCCCTCAAGCGACGGACCGAACTCCGCTGCGGAGGCGAGGAGCGAGAGCATCAGTAGAAACAACGATTTCACCGGGGGGACGGGACGGATCGGTCAGAACGCAAGCGACCATACCAATCCCTGCCGCCCTTGGAAACCCGGGTGGAACCTTTTTTACGCACCCCTGCCGGACGATTTCGCAGCGCGGCGGACAGGGCCCTCCGAGAACCTGCCTTGCAGGCGTGTTTCGATGAAGCCGATCTCTCGTCGGTCCGCAACAGGAAATTGTCATTTTTTTCTGACCGGGTGGCGCGGAATCGCTCGTTCTTTGCGAACTATTGACGTGTCAATACAATGGCTCGAAAGTGCGTATCCGAAGTGGCGGACCCGCTCCCGGGTGACACGGGACTAGTCCGCCCAGGAGCGGAGAGCGTCCAGAAAGCTCATGCCGTACTTGGCAAACTGCTTGTCGCCCATCCCGTGTACCGCCATCATGGACGCGCGCGTGACAGGGCGCTTCTCCACCATGTCGACGAGCGTGCGGTCCGCCGCGACCACGTAGGCGGGCACATCCGCAGCGCGTGCAAGCTCGCTTCGCACCTCCTTCAGGTGCGCGAGCAGGTCGCGGCGGACCCCGACAGGGGCGCGGACGTCGGGCCGGGTGCGGACCGCCTTCTGGCCCAGCGGAAAGTTCATTCGGAAGTCCTTTGCCTTTTGAGCCATGACCTCGGCGCCGAGCGGCGTGAGCCGGACCACCGCGAAGCTGCGCTCGATGCCCTTGACCGGGCGCGTGATCAGGCTGCGCTCGGTGGCGCCCGCGCGCTCGAGCTCGGAGAGGACGCCCTCGACCTCGCGTTGCGTGAACTGGCTCAGGATCCCGAACGTGGAGAGGCGCGTGAACCCGAACGCCGTGATCGCCGGGTCCTGGCTGCCGATCAGCACCTTTGCGACCATGTCGGGCTTGAAGCCGTCGGCGTGCCCCGGCTTCGCGGCCATCCGCGCGACGCACGCCAGCACCTTTCGCACGATCGTCTCCTCGTCAGGCGCCAGCGGCTGGGGTCCGGTGGACATCCTGCGTCCCTCGCGGCACCCGTCGCAGTCGCCACAGCGCTCCCAGGGCGGCTTGTCGCCGAAATACTCGAGCAGGTACCGGCGACGGCAGCCGGCGTGGCCATAGTCGACCATCTTCTGGAGCTTGGTGAGCTCCCGCGCCCGGCGCGCCTTCATCTTCTTCTCGTCGAGGGCCAGCTCCTCGCCTGGGCGCAGGAGCTCCACGCCGCCAGCACGCTCGGGCGCGGTGTAGGTCAGGAGGCCGCGCTGCTCGAGCCCGCGCAGCGCGAGCGTGACCTGTTCCCGCGTCAGATCGAGCTCCTCCGCGACCCGGTCCGGCCATACGCCCAGGACCTCCGCAGACGTGCTCCGGGTCCGAAGCCACTCGTACACCTGCTTGCGGTGGCTGTCGTCCGTGCCGCGCAGCGTCGCCGTCTTGCCGCTGAGCCGCACATGACCTGCGCGATCGGTGGGGGCGATGCGCCGCACGTACCCCTCGCGCTGGAGCACGTACACGCAGCTTCCCGCCGCCCGCTCTCCCCCAGCGTCGTCAGGCAGGACAGACGCAAGCTCCTCCAGCGTGATGAACACGGCGTTCTGGCCGTCGGCGTTCAGCCGCGCCCAGATCCGTTGCACCCAGTCGGCCGGGGGGTGCGCGAGGTTCACGAAGAACTCCTGCGTGCGCCTGTCCTCCTCGCGGTAGAGCAGTACGACCCGAGAGCGCTCGCCATCGCGTCCGGCGCGCCCGATCTCCTGGTAGTAGGCCTCGATCGTGCCGGGCAGATCGTAGTGGATGATCGTGCGGACGTTCGACTTGTCCACGCCCATGCCGAACGCGTTCGTCGCGACGACCACCTGCGAATCGCCAGACATGAACTCGTCCTGCACGCGGTTGCGCTCCTCCATCTCCAGGCCAGCGTGGTACATCGCCACCCGCTTCGGGCCGAGGGTCGTCTGGAGCGCCTCCGTCGCCCGTTCGACGTTCTTTCGCGTCGCAGCGTACACGAGGGTGGACCCAGACCCCACGAGCGAGGCCAGCACGCTGTCCTTCTCACGCGGCCCGCTCACCGCCACGACCTCGAGCCGAAGGTTCGGCCTGTCGAACCCCGTCACGAAGCGGCGGGCTCCCGGGATCCGGAGGGCGCGCAGGATGTCCTCCTGCACCTCGGGCGTGGCCGTGGCTGTGAGCGCCACGGTACGGGGGCACCCGAGGTCTTCCCGCACCTGGCCGAGCCGGAGGTAGTCCGGCCGGAAGTCGTGCCCCCACTGGGAGAGGCAGTGGGCCTCGTCGAGGGCGAGGAGGCACACCTTTGCGCTGCGCAGGCGCTCGACGAACGCGGGCGTGAACCGCTCCGGTGCGACGAAGACGAGCTCCCACTGCCCCTCCTGGACCTCCCGGAGGCGAGTCCGCCGCTCCTCGACCGTGAGCGTGGAGTTGATCAACGTAGCCTTCACGCCCTTCTTCTGAAGGCCCTCCACCTGGTCCTTCATCAGCGCGATCAGCGGGGAGACGACGACGGCGACCCCGCCCTGGGCCCGCGCCCCGAGCGCGATCGCCGGGAGCTGGTAGCAGAGCGACTTGCCGGCCCCCGTGGGCATGACCACCAACGCATCGCCTGTCTCCACGATGTGCTCGACGATCTCCGCCTGGCCCGGGCGGAACGTCCCAAACCCCAGGCGTGTCTTGAGCAGTTGTTCCAGTGAAGGCGCCACGGTCGGGGCCTACCCGGCTCGGTGGCGCCCGGCCAGTCCGCTACAGGCGGCGCGCAGGTTCATGGCGTGGCTGGCGCCGCCGGGTGGGTTGGCGGCGGAGTGCCCGTCGCGACCGCGAACTCCGGGCCGGTGACGATGTCCTGCCGGAAGTCCGCGTGGCACTTCGTGCAGGCGGACAGTGTGGCGGCGAGGGCCTTGACGACGCCCGCGTGGTCCTGGGCCTGCGCAGCGGTCGACAGGGCGTCGGCGGTGTGGTGGAACTCGAGTCCGCGGCCTGTGAAGCCGGGGGTGGCAGCCCCCATGTGCTCGCACATCATCGTGTTCTCGGGCGAGGAGCCGAGCCGGGCTGCGGCGCTCTGCATCGTGGGCCAGTCATCCGTGGCCAGGGCGGTCACGATCTCGTCGACCGCCACGAGGTGGTCGCGCATCTGCTCCTTCTGGTGCGTGGCCATCATCGGGGTGAGGGGGACCGGCGTACGCGTGTCCATCGCCTCGGCCTGGTCCCGGGGGTCGGACGCGCTCGTGGAGACCGCAGGGGAGGCCGCAGCGGGCCCCGGAGCAACAGGGGGCGCCGGCACGGGAGCAGCCTGGGAGCAGCCTCCGAGCAGGAGGGCGACGAGCAGGCGGAACGAGCGCATCCCCCGACCTATCGGGTTCCTTCAGCGGGCGGGCCGGATCACGGCCCGGTGAGCTTGCCGCCGGCGGACCCGGCACAGGCGTGACAGGAGTTGCACCCGCCGTCGCTCACGCTGGAGCCCATGGCCTGGACGGTGCCGTTCACCTCGACCTCGGCGTCGATGGGGAACGTGAGCGGTTGGCTCGTGTAGAAGTTCCCGACCGAGTTCGTGGTCAACGTGACGACCGCGCCTCCGGCGTCGGTGATGCGGACCGTGGCGTCGACGAGCGGCGCGGTGCCGTCGAGGTCGGCGAAGGCGGTACCGGCCGCGGTGAAGGTTCCGCCGTCCTCCCCCTCCTCCTTTCCGGCCCCGGCAGCGCCGTGGCACGCGAGGCAGTTCGCGCCGGGGAGCATCTCCCCCCCTTCGCCGTCGCAGGTGCCGGAGGTGCAGGACTCGTTGGTCTCGTTGCAGGTGGTGCTGGTGTCGTCCCCGGTGGACTTCGGGGCGCAGGCGAGCAGGAGCAGAAGGGAGAGCATCGGTTGACCTCGGGGAGGGTGTGTTCCGCACGTACCCTATCGAACATGAGGATAGGGTTAGAATATGCGCGGGGCCATGCTCGGCGTACCTGCTCCGTGTACACAGATCGGCGTCGCCACCTGCGGGTCGACTGTAGGCGCGGCTACAAGGACCCAACCATGCAACTACCCTACCGTCTCCTTTTCCTGCTGCCCCTGCTCACAGTCGCCTGCAATACCGGGAAGAACCCGGGGGACAGTTCGGGCGACACGTCCCACACGACGTCGAACGGGTTCTGCGCCGTGCGCGACGTGTTCGATGCCCAGTGCGTCTCGTGTCACTCCCCGTCGAACCTCCAGGGCGATCTCGACCTCGTGACGGATCCGCAGGCGGCGCTTGTCGGCGTTGCCAGCCCAACCTACGGAACCGTCCTGGTGGTGGCGGGCGACTCCGCGAGCTCCTTCCTCTACCAGAAGGTCACCGGTACCCAGGGTGCGTCGGGCGACTCCATGCCTCCCGGCGCCACGCTCGGTGCGGCGGACGCAGAGACGATCCGGACGTGGATCGACAACGGGGCAACCAGCGACTGCAGCGCGCCGGACACGGGCGCGAACACATTCCACGTCTCCGGATACGCGGACGCGGGTTTGCACGGGATGGACGCGAAGTACCAGGCGCTGGTGTGCATCGACTGCCACGGCTCGGACCTCACCGGTGGGAGCGCGGGCGTGAGCTGCGACAGCTGTCACGAAACCAACTGGCGCACGGACTGTGTTTTCTGCCACGGGGGCACGGACAACACGACAGGCGCCCCGCCAGTGGACATCGACAACCTGACCACCTCGCTCTCGTTCCCCGAGCACACCAACCACCTGGACCGCACCATCCACCCCGAGTGGGACTGCGTGCAGTGCCACGTCAAGCCCACCGACGTGTTGAGCTCGGGCCACCTGTTCGTCGGTGACGCCACGGCCGGCGTGGCCGAGGTGACCTTCAGCGGTGGCCTCTCCTCCGGCGGCACGTATGGGTCCAGCTGCACCGTGTACTGCCACGGCAGCGGCCAGCGGGGGAGCACCGGCTCGGTGTCGAGCGGGGCCAGCGAGTCCTGCCACATGTGCCACGGCGACGCCAGCAACTCGCACGGGCTCTCCGGCAGGCACGGCGACCACTTCGAGGAGCGGGTGACCTGCAACGAGTGCCACTCCACGGTCGCCGGCAGCAACACCACGATCTCGAACCCGGACAAGCACGTGGACGGGAACATCGACGTCGCCTTGCCCTCCGGCATGACCTGGAGCTCGGGCACGTGCAACGGAAGCTGCCACGACCAGAACCATCACAACGAGCGCTGGTAGCGGTGCCCTGCGGTTCCGGGCGCGTTAGGAGCGCCCGGAGGTCCGCATGAGCGCTCGTCGTCTGCCCCCCGGGCCATCGGACCGTAGGTTCGTGCTGGCCGCGACGTTCGCTGCCCGCCGGGTCGGTGCAGGTGCGGACGGGCGCATTCGGGGCGTCGGCTGACCGTACCGGTGCAAGGAGCGGCGGCCTGATGCTCGCGGACCGCTCGCTGGGCGTGCTCGGGTGGCCGGAGGTCCTCGTGCACCTCGGCGCGGGCTGCCGTACGCTCGCTGGGGCCCGTGCGGTCCCGACGCTCCCGCTGCTCGACGACGCCTCTGCCGTGCGCGCGGTGTACCAGTCCGTCCGGGAGTTGGGGGCGCTCGAGCGGGGGGGATTGCGGTGCCCGGTGGGTGCCGTGAACGACATCGGCGGTGCGGTGGAGCGGGCGGGCCGGGGCCTGACGCTCGAGTGCGAGGACCTTCGGAGCATCGGCAGCGGGCTCGACGGGCTGAACCAGGTGCGGGGCTGGGCGGCATCCGTGGCCGAAGAGGCGCCGAGCGTGTTCATGATCGCCCACCCCATCGAGGTGGACCCGGACCTCACCGACACGCTGCGCCGCAGCTTCGATGCGCTCGGGCAGCTCTCGGGCACCGAGTACCCCGTGCTGGATGAGCTGCGGCGCCGCAAGGAGAGCCTGCGGACGCGGCTGCAGGGCACGCTGGACGAGCTCCTGCGGGACGAGGGGCTCGGCTCGATGCTGCAGGAGCGCTACGTCACCGAGCGCAACGGGCGCTTCGTGCTGCCGGTGAAGGCGAGCTTCCGGAAGGGGCTCGGCATCGTGCACGGCACCTCGCAGTCCGGCGAGACCGTGTACGTGGAGCCTGCTGCCGTGGTGGAGCTGCACAACGATCTCACGGAGGCCGAGTCCTCGCTCTACCGCGAGGAGCGACGGATCCTCGGCGAGCTCTCCCACCGCGTGGGGCGCGGCAAGGTGCCGATCCAGCGCAGCCTCGAGGCGGCCACGCGCCTGGACCTCGTGTGCGCGCGGGTGACGTTCGGCGCGCGTCTCGGGGGCACCGTGCCCAACGTTCAGACCGAGGGCGTGCTCGTCGTCCAGGAAGCCCGCCACCCGCTGCTCGCGCTCGCCGCGCTGGCGACCGTCGAGAGCGCCGTCCCCAGGCGGGTGATCGCCAACGACCTCTCGCTCACCGACCGGGTGCCCGGCCTCGTGCTCACCGGGCCGAACGCGGGCGGCAAGACGGTCGCGCTCAAGACGCTCGGCCTGTTCGCGCTGCTCGTTCGGGCTGGCGTGCCGGTGCCCGCCTCGCCGGGCGCCCGCGTCGACCTCTTCGACCCGATCTTCGCCGATATCGGCGATGGCCAGTCGGTTGCAGAGGGGCTCTCGACCTTCTCCGCGCACGTCCAGTCGCTCACGCACGCGATCGCGGTCGCCCGGCCGGGCGCGCTCGTGCTGATCGACGAGATCACGGCCGGTACGGACCCCTCCCAGGGGGCAGCGCTCGCCCGGGCCGTCGTCGAGCGGCTCGTCGACTCTGGCGCCCGCGTGGCGGTCACGACGCACTTTCCGGAGATGAAGGCGCTTGCCGGCGAGGACAGGCGGTTTGCCGTCGCCGCAGCGCAGTTCGTCGACGGCAAGCCCACGTTCCGCCTGGAGACGGGCTCCCCGGGCGCATCGCATGCGCTCTCGATCGCGCGAAGGGTCGGCATGTCCGAGGCCGTGCTGGACCGTGCCTCCGAGGTGATGGACGAGGCGGCGCGGGCGCTCGCGAGGCAGTTGGAGGCGCTGGACGAAGAGCGCGGGAAGGCGCGCCAGGTGACCGAGCGGCTGCTTGCGGAGCGCGCGGAGATGCAGGAGCGCATGCTGGCGCTGTCCGCGCGCGAAGAGGCGCTTGCCCGCCGGATCGATAGGGCGGTGGCCGAGGAGGTGGACAAGGCGAGGGCGCGCCTGAGGGTGAAGGAGGAGGAGGTGCGCTCCCTGGTCGCCGCGCTGCAGGCGAACCCCGAGATGCGCTCCGCAAACGAGGCGCTGCGCCAGACCCGCGAGGCCGGGCTGGGGCTGGCACGGGCGGAGGATCGAGTGGAGGAGGCTGCGCCCCCCGCAGTGCTCCCGGCGCTCGTGGCGGGGCAGCGGGCTCGCCACAAGCGGCTGGGGGTTGTGGACGTGGTGGAGGTGCCTTCGGGCGGGGAGAAGGCAAGAGTGTCGCTGAAGGGGATGGTCAGCTGGGTCGCGGCGGCGGACCTTTCGGCGCTGGTCGGGCAGGAAAAACGGGTGGAGGCCAGGAAGGCGGCGGCGACGAGCCATGGCGCGCGGGACCGGGGCGGCGGCGCCGCGGATGGCCTCGCGGGCGTGCACGTGGCCGTGGGTCCGAACACGCTCGACCTCCGCGGCTATCGGGTCGAGGATGCCTTCCCAGCGATCGAAGCCTTCTTTGATACGCATACCAACCGGACCGGCGTCGTGTTCCTGCTGCACGGCCATGGGACCGGAGCGCTCAAGCAGGGCCTACGGCACTGGTTGCCGACCTCCCACTACGTGCGCAACTTCCGACCGGCAAACGCCGAAGAAGGGGGCGATGCCCTCACCGTGGTCCACCTTCGGTGAGCCACGCGCGCTGACGCTCCGCCAACCCTGACCATGCTGCCGCGAGCCTCTCGTTGGCCACTGCGACGAGATCCACGGGTTCGGCCTTGAACTGGCGGGTGTCGACGTTCAGTTCCATCCCCAGGTAGTTCCGACCCTCGAGCAGCGCCGCCACGAGGAAGCTGCCCGAGCCGCATGCATTGTCCAATACAACCTCGCCCGGTCGACTGAACGTGCGCACGAGGTACCTGCCGAGGCCCACCGGCTTCTGCGTGGGATGCCAGACAGGGCCTTCGCTCTCGGCGGTCTTGAAGTACACCACGTCTGTGGGATACCGCCCGCCGTCTGTCTTGACTCGTGCGGGCGCCATGTCATTGTAGCTTCCCGTCTGTTGGTGCTTGCGCACCCCCTTGTCGTAGGCGCTCCCCGGTTGCATCTGGGCAACGTAGCGGCCGGCTCCGCGCGAGAACACGCAGACGTCCTCGTGCCGTCGCAGCGGCTGCCGCTTGGCGTTCAGGAAGTTGGTGGCCTTCGACTTTATCCAACACAGCTTGTATTTGAACCAGGCCTCGTTGGACAACATCAACCGGGCGCTGAACGGGCCCTGTCCGGTGAGCACCACCATGCCGTCGGGCACCAGCACACGCTTGTAGTGGCCCCAGAGGGCGTCCAGCGGGATCACGCTGTCCCACGTGTTGTTGGTCGTGCCATACGGTAGATCACACAACACAAGGTGCACGCTCGCGTCGGGCACCTGTGCCAGCAATTCGAGGCAATCCCCGGTGAGCACCCGGTTGACCGGCCATGCGGGACGGTGCACGGCAGTGGGCTCCGGCTCCTCGCCGACCACGGGTTCGGAGAAGCTCATGATCAGAGCGCGAGCAGCTCGGCGCGCAGGATCCGCCGGGCGACGTCGTTCCGGTATTCGGCGGTGGAGCGCACGTCGTCGATCGGGGTGATTGCCAGCGCGCCGATGGCCTCATCGATGTTGGACTCGGTGAGCGGTCTGCCCGTCAGGAGGGCCTCCACCTCGGGCGCTCGCGCGGGGACGGGGCCCACGGAGCCGAACGCGACCCGGGCGTCCCCAACCCGGCCGTGCTCGGTCGTCACCCGGAGCGCGAGCACGACCTTGGAGATCGCCTGGGCCAGGCGGGTCCCGACCTTCCGGTAGCGCACATCCCCCGAGGTCGGCGGCAGGTGTACGGCGATCAGCAGCTCGTCTGCCTGCAGAGCGGTGCGCTTGTAGCCCTGCCAGAAGCTGGCGGCCGAGACCATGCGTGTGCCACGCCACGAGCGGACCTCGAACAAGGCGTCGAGCACGAGCCACATCGGCAGCGAATCCCCCGCTGGCGAGGCATTCACGATGTTGCCGCCTACGGTCCCCCGGTTCTGGATCTGGGCGGCGCCGATCGTCCGGGCGCAGTCCTTCAGCGCCCCTGGCAGCAGGGCGTGGTTCGCGACGTCCGTCCAGGTGGACAGGGCGCCGATCCGCGTGGTGCCCGCGGTCTCGGTGATGCCGCGCAGCTCGTTCACCTTCCACAGGTCGATGAACGCCGGCGGGTTCAGGGTTCCCCCCTCCAGGTAGACCATCACGTCCGTGCCGCCGGCCAGCACCGTGGCGAACGGGTGCATCGCCCGCTGCGCGACGGCCTCGTCGAGGGTGCGAGGTTGGTGGACGGGGGCTGTGCAGCTCAGCATTTGTCACCGCCCGAGCTGAGCGCGTCCGTGACGGCGTCGATGATCTTCTGGTACCCCGTACACCGGCACAGGTTCCCTGCGAGCGCCTCTCGGGCCTCGGTGCGGGTGGGGTGGGGGTTCCGCTCCAGCAGCGCATGCGCTGTCACCAGAAAGCCGGGCGTGCAGATGCCGCACTGGGCCGCCCCGTGCTGCACGAAGGCCTCCTGCACCGCCGAGAGTCGCCCCTCGACCGCGAGCCCCTCCACCGTCACGATGGTCGCACCATCCACCTGGATGACGGGCACGAGGCAGCTGTTCACGGGCAGGCCGTCGATCAGGACGGTGCAGGCTCCGCATTCGCCCTCTCCGCAGCCCTCCTTGGGGCCGGTGTGGCGGAGTTCTTCCCGCAGCACGTCGAGCAGGCGGGTCATCGGGGGAACGTCTACCGAGGCGACTCGGCCGTTGACGGTGAATTGGAATGGCATTCCGCGGCTTAACAGATCAGAGGAGGCGCGATCCGTCCGGATCGGGTCTCAGTCGCGGGGGTCCACGGCCGTTCGACGGCCCCGGGCGAGCAGGTGGCCCGGGGGGTGAGGCCGCCAGAGAGGCTACCAGCCTTCCTGCATGCAGCAGCCATCGGCCGCGTAGTAGTCGCTGCCCTCCCCCATCACGGTGCATCGGCCGTTCGTGTCCCAGAAGATCGCCGCGCTTCCGGAGAGGCGGGGCTCTCCGAAGTAGGTCTCCGCTGCCATGTTGATCGAGGTGGTGTCGTCCACCACCGAGAAGGTGCCCCCGGCGGAGTCGAGCGGGTGGCAGATGCCGCTCGCGCCGTCCTTGCAGTCCTCTCCGTACCAGCCGGCGCCTCCGAGGCTCGTCTCCGCGAGTCCCATCCACATCGCGTGCGGGTCTGCGTTGTGCAGGGTGACCACCATGATCGAGCCGCCCAGCTCGTCGACACCGTACGCGAAGTCGGCGCCGATCTCGTCGATACAGCCGTCACAGTCGTCGTCAATTCCGTCCCAGGTCTCGGGGCGGGGGATGTCCGCGTCGAGGTCGTCGCAGTCCTCGCCGCCGTAGTCCGAGGACTCGACCCCGTCGTAGTCCTGGTCGAAGTCGTCGTTGCCTGCGCAGTCGGCGTCCACACCGTCGTACCAGGCGTCGAACGCGCCGGGCTGCACGTCGCGCGTGGTGTCGTCGCAGTCGTCTCCACCGGACTCGAGGTTCGCGTGCCCGTCGCCGTCGGCATCGACGCCGTCGGCCAGATCGCAGTTCTGATCGATGCCGTCGCCCACGGTGTCCGCGGCGCCAGGGTTGAAGCTCGCGTCCTCGTTCGCGCAGTCGCCCTGCTCGCCGGTGTAGCCGTCCCCGTCCCAGTCGCCGCTGCTGGGATCGGTGGTCTTGCCGCCGTATCCGCAGGCTGCCAGGAGGAGGGTGAAAATTATCGAGGATGAACGCATGTAGTCTCCATGCCGCTCTCGCGGCGCAATCAACTTCTCCGATATACACTTGAAGATCGCCGGCCGCAAGCGTCCACGCGATGTCGGCTCACTGCGGTCACGGTCGGCTGCGCATCCCGGCTTGACGATCGGGAGAAGAGGGGCTAATGGCGGCGCGTTCGGGGTGTAGCTCAGCCTGGCTAGAGCGCTTGCTTCGGGAGCAAGAGGTCGTGGGTTCGAATCCCGCCACCCCGACCAGTGACACGAAGGCCCGTCAGAATCGTGAGATTCGGCGGGTTTTCCTGGTTTTCGGGGTTCGATGGCGACAGGCGCGACGTCAGGCGGCCGGTCGGGGCGAGGTTCTGGCTGCGTTTCTTGGTTCGAATCCCCTCAGGGCGCGAAGGACAGCGTTCTCCCTGCGCAGGCGCGCGAGTTCGTCGGCCATCGAGGCGACCGTCGTCGCCGCGGGCGTCCCCGCCAGCGCCGCCTCGTCGGCCCTGCGGGCCCAGTCCCCCACCAGCGCACGGATCGGAGTTCAACGCCGAGGCCGTCCGGCTGGTACCAGAGGACGGGATGGGCGTGGCGCGCGTGGCGTCGAGCCTGGGCGTGAACGGGTACGTCTTCCGCATTCGTGACATGGGACTCTCCCTGGTGGTCTACCTACCAAGTGGTCTGTCGATCGGGGGGAAGGTGAGTTACCAGCGCCTCCCCCGGACGACACATGCCCTCCCTCCGCCTGCTCGTGGTCGGTGCCTCCCAGGGCACCGGTGCGCTCACGGTCTCGGCCGCGCTGGCGCGCGGCCACCAGGTCACCGCGTTCTCGCGCAGCCCCCAGAAGCTCACGATCGAGCATGCGTCGCTCACGAGGCGAGCGGGGAGCTTTCACGATGCCGCCGCCGTGGATGCCGCGGTGGTGGGGCACGACGCCGTGATCATCACCGCGGCGCCCTCGTCGCTCGCGGGGTTCAAGGAGAACCCGACGTACTTCTCGGCGGGCACCGCGCTCGTGGTCGAGGCGATGAAGCGCCACGGGGTGCCGCGGCTGGTCGTGCTCAGCTCGCTCGGGACAGGGGAAAGCCGCGTGCTGCAGGGCTGGTTCATCCGGACCGTGATGATCGACGGCCTCCTGAAGCTGCCGTCCCAGGATCACGAGCGGCAGGAGGCCCTGACGCGGGCATCCGACCTGGAGTGGGTCATCGCGCGCCCCGGTCGCCTCACGAATGGGCCGGCGCGCGGCCGCTACGTCAAGCGGGCGGAGATCTCCCCCGTCCCCGGCTCGATCTCCCGGGCGGACGTGGCGGATTTCCTGGTCACCGCCGCAGATTCGGACGCCTGGGTGGGCAAGGCCGTGCAGATCGGCGGATGAGCGCGGAGGTCGGCGAGCGGCTGCGGGCGTTGCAGGCGGAGCTGCGGGGGTGTGCCCGGTGCCCCGAGCCGCCCCATACGCCCGCGTCTCCACCACCGGCCACGGACGGGGCGCCTCACTCCGCCGTTTCCGAGGTCGGAAGGTACAGGGTGCTGAACGCAAGATCGTAGGCGGTCAGTACGTTGCCGACTGGGCAGATCTCCCAGCGCTCATCCCAGTCGGGCTCCTGCTCTCCCAACGGCAGGACAGCGGCGCACCGTTGCTGCCAGACGTCGCAGCCGTCTCCGGACCAGCCGTTGCCGTCGAGCGTCGCCGACGATGCGTCGAGCAGTACGGCGATCTGGGCGCTTCCGGCGAAGGAGTCGTCGGCAAGGACGAGCCCGGTCGCTCCGTCCCACGCGGTCACGCCGTTCTCGGCAAAGACGGCGTTGCCGTGGAGGATCGCGCTCCCCTGCAGAACGCCCGCGCTGGCAGAGAGCGTGTTCCCCTCGATGTCGAAGACTCCTGGTCCATCGATCCAGACTGCCGCGTAGCCCTGGGGGCCGATGGTGGAGTTGCGCAGGATGAGGGTAGCTGGCCCGAGGTGGTCGGAAGTGTAGACTCCGAACCCACCTCCCCATTCGTCACTGCCACAGCCCTGATAGCGATCGAGCCCAGCTTCATCGGCAAACAGGAACCAACGCCGGTGGTGGGTCGACTTTTGCGGACGATCGGGCCGCCCGCAGCGGCGTAGGGTCGAGGTCCGGGGGGTGTAGCGCACGACGCGCACGCGTCCGCCAGCGGGTCGGCGGGGAGCGGACCTGCGCCCCGGGGCGGCGAGTATGACCGGATCGCGGTCCTGCAACGCGCCTGGCCGCCCCTACCCGATCTTCCCCTCCACCACCCGGAGGATCTCCTGCTCCAACACTGCAGCCCGGGCGTCCAGCTCCGCCGCACGTGCTCGCACCTGCGCGACGAAGGCCGTGTCGTCGAAGCCCGCGCAGTTGATGCGCACGTTCAGGTACGCACCGGCGACGCCCGCGCGGGTGGCGAGCGCTCCCACGCCGGCATCCGAGACCGAGTTGGGGTTGCCCTGCTCGGCCATCGCCCGAACCACGTCCATCGCCGCGAGTGACTCCTCCATCACCCGCAGCGGGATCTCGATGGCGTAGCGGGTGGCCGCGCGGCTCGCCTCCTTGCGGATCGCCTTCTCGGCTTCGGTCGAGCGAGGCAGTCCCCGGGCGGCCAGGATCGCGTTGAAGGCGGCGGTGTCCTCGTCCACGAGCGCGAGCAGGCGCTCCTGGTGCGCCTTGCCCCGCTCGGCCCAACTGGAGAACTCCTCCCACCGCGCGTCCCATCCCCGCTTGTGCGACGACAGGTTCGCGACCATCGTCGCGAGGCTCGCCCCCATGGCGCCCATCGCGGCGGCGATCGACCCCCCGCCGGGCGCGGGTGACTCGGACGCCGTCTCCTCCACGAACCGCTCGAGAGACAGGTCCACGAGCCGCTTCGCCTTCCCTCGGCGGGCCGCCAGGGCATACTCGACGATCTTCTCCTCGGGCTTGAAGGGGTAGAGATCGTTGAGCCCGAGGGACTTCACGGCGATCTTGATGAGCTCGGAGTCCGCGACGCCCGTGGAGCGCTGCTGCTTCCGCAGGAAGTATCGGCCTGCGTCCAGCATGGAGCGCAGCGGGACGAGCCCCACCAGCTCGGAGCCGGTCACCCGCACGCCGCGCGCTCCCGCCTTTTCGACACACTCGTCAAACACTGCGTGCAACGGGGTTACCGAGATGTCCGTGAGGTTGATGGACACCTGGGCGACGCCGAACTCCTCGATGAACCAACCGATGGCCTTGACCGCCTTGAGCGAGCCGGGAACCCAGACGGGCTGGCCGTCCGGGCCGGGGAGGATCTTGTAGGTGACCGGGTCGCGCAGCTCCCGGCCTTTCTCCCGGATGTCGAAGGCGACCGCGTTCGCCCGGCGCGTGGAGGTCGTGTTGAGGTTCACGTTGTAGGCGACGAGGAAGTCGCGGGCGCCCACGGCCGTCGCCCCGCTCCTTGGGTTGAACGTCGCTGGGCCGAAGTCGGGCTGCCGTTCGGGGCGCGCCAGCCGGGCTGCGAGGCCCTCGTACTCGCCCTCGCGGACGTCGGCGAGGTTGCGACGGGCCTCGGTGAGCGCCGCGCGCTCGTAGCAGTAGACGGTGAGGCCAGCCTCGTCCGCGAGCCGCGCTCCGAGCTTTCGCGCCCACTCGACGGTCTCTTCCATCGTGATGTCGGAGACCGGGACGAGCGGGCAGACGTCCAGCGCGCCGAAGCGCGGGTGCTCACCCGTGTGGCGGCGCATGTCGATGAGCTCGGCAGCCTTCCTCGCGAGCCGCACGGCGGCCTCGATCACGGCCTCGGGCGGCCCGACGAAGGTGATCACGGTGCGGTTGGTCGCCTTGCCGGCGTCCACGTCGAGCAGCCAGACGCCGTCGACGGTGCCGATCTGGTCGACGATCTGCTTGATGATGGCGGGGTCGCGCCCCTCGCTGATGTTCGGGACGCACTCGATGAGCGGGGTGGGCATGGCGGCGGCTCGGGGAGGTGGGGCGCTTATCGCGGCTGGTCACCCGTCGCGCCGGCCGGGCGTTAGGAGCCCCTCCATCGGCGAGGTGAGTTGTGGCTGACGCAAGGCGGGTGATCGCGGATCTTCGGGAGCTGGCACAGCGGACCTCCACCAGGGACGGCGCACAGCGCGTCGCGTGGGGTCCCACCTGGCGCGCAGCGCGGGCGTGGTTCGCCGAAGAGGTCGGGAAGCTCGGGCTCGACGTGGAGACCGACGCCGCCGGCAACCGCTGGGTGACGCTCCCGGGGGCCTCGGACCGCGTGGTGGTCGTGGGGAGCCACATCGACTCGGTCCCGAACGGCGGCTGGCTCGACGGCTGCCTCGGCGTCGTGACGGCGCTGGAGCTGCTCCGGGACCATGCGGCTTCGCGCCCGGCGGCGACCCTGGTGGCCGTGGACTGGGCGGACGAGGAGGGTGCGCGCTTCGGTCGCAGCCTCTTCGGCTCGGCGGCGGCGTGCGGGACGCTCGATCTCGCCGACGTTCGGACGCTGCGTGATCGGCAGGGAACGGCGCTCGTGGATGCGCTGCGCGAGAACGGCGTGGAGCTGGAGCGGGTGCTCGACGCGCACGCGCGGCTCGTTGCCCTCGCGCCCCGGGCCTACCTCGAGCTCCACATCGAACAGGGACCCGTCCTGGAGTCGCTCGGTCGATCCACAGCGGTGGTGCTCGGGACGGTCGGCGTCGAGCGTCACCGGATCCGCTTCTGCGGGCAGGCGGCACACTCCGGGTCGACGCCGATCCCGATGCGCCGCGACGCCTTCCTCGCGGCGGCCGAGGCCGCCCTGCGGTTCCGCGACATCGCTGTGGCGCACTCCCGGCCGGGTGGCGGGGTCGTCTGCACGGTCGGCGTGGTCGAGGTCGAGCCGCGGATCGTCACCGCCGTGCCCGGGGTCTGCGAGATCTCGCTCGACCAGCGCGCGCTGGACGCGGGCGTGCTCGCGAGGATCCACCAGGAGGCGAGGGAGGCCGTTGCATCTGCTGCCCGTAGGAACGACGTCACCGTCGAGTGGACCCCGCTGTTGCGCATCGACCCGCGCCCCTTCGACCCCCGGCTGCTCGCGCTCTGCGAGGCGGCCGTGCTGGCGGAGACCGGCCACGCGCCCACCCTTCCCTCCGGTCCCCTGCACGACGCATCGGAGATGGCGCGCATCGTCCCCACGGTGATGATGTTCGCGTCCTCGGCGCGCGGGCTCTCGCACTGCAAGGAGGAGGACACGCCCGAGCCGCACCTCGAGGAGGCGCTCCGGGCGTTCTTCCGGCTGGTGGACGGGGCGATGGCGGAGGTGGCGGGGACTGGCGACTGAGCCGGGCGCCCGCTCGTCTGCTGGCGCCGCGGGTCACGAAGAGCCACGCGGGGCCCTGGAACGCTCTGTGCTAAGGTTCTCAGAAGGATCAAGCCACCATGCGCGCTCCCGCCCTCGTCCTCCCGCCCCTGGTGCTCCTCCTGCTCCCCGGTTGCGGCGTCACCCTCTCCAAGGACTGCCAGACGACCTCCACCACGAACCTCGGCGACGACGAGGTCTCCGCGCTCGGGTTCTCTGCGGCGGACCTGCTCTCCGTCGGGGCGGGTCTGCGCACGGTCCCGGGCACCCTCGAGGATGGCACCGCGGTGACCGCAACGCTGGACGGCGTGCGCGGCGACGGGGAGGCCACCTTCACCGAGACGGAGATCGTCACGACCCGGGTCCCCAACGGCATGCTGTGGGGCGAGACGTCGTACGACATGGCGATCATCTGCCGCAACACCCTGAGCGTGCCGATCACCCTGTCCGTGAGCAGCGACGACGGGGCCATCGACTACTCCGAGGCGGGCACGGTGTCCGCGAACGATGGAAGTCTCCTCGACTTCGTGTCCCTGGACTCGTCTGTCGCCCCCGCAGACGCGAGCGGCTTGCCGACCGTGGAGGAGCGTGGGATCGAGGAGGCGTTCGCGCAGGCTGACATCGTGGATGGCGGCACGCTCGTCACCGGCAGCGTGGGATGGCAGGGGTCCACCGAGACGTCCAGCTGGGCCCGGTACATGCTCCAATTCGAGTCGCCGACCACGCCCTGAGTTCGGAGACGGACCACCAGGTGTGCGGCGAGCTTTGTACGGACCGTGGCGAGCCCGACCCGCTGCCGTTCGACCCGTAGACCACCGCCTGCTCCCGAAGTGGCCGCGGTGCCCGTTCACCTCAGGGACCGGCCCCCAGGATCAGGAACACCGCGCCGGACCCCGGGCTGCCCCCGTCGCTGCTGGGGTAGGCGCCGATGAGCATGTCGTCGTGCCCGTCCGCGTCGACGTCCCCCGCGCCCGAGACCGACCAACCCGCATGGTCGGCGGGGGCCGCTCCCAGGTACGTGGCATCCGCGACCGAGAGCGACTCCCCAGCGGGGGTGGTGCTGCCGAGCACGAGGTAGGCAGCCCCAGCGTCGAACCCGGCCTCGTTGTCCTCACAGGCACCGATGAGGACGTCGTCGTGACCGTCTCCATCGACGTCCCCGGCGCCCGAGACCGACGTGCCCGCGCCCGCATCGTCACCGGCCCTGCCCGTGTACTCGGCGTCCGCGGAGGAGAGCGACGCCGACGCCGGCGCGGGCCCGCCGAGGAGCAGGTAGACAGCGCCCCCCTCCAGCGAGCCGTCGCTGTTGCCAGGAGCGCCGATGAGGAAGTCCGCGTAGCCGTCTGCGTTGACGTCCCCGGACCCCGCGACGGAGCTCCCAGCTTCGTCTCTCGCAGCCTCGCCGACATACTCGGCATCGACGCCGGTGAGCGAGGTCCCCTTTGGGGTCCTTGTCCCAAGGACCAGGTACGCCGCCCCGGAAAAGTCGCCGCCCTCGCTGTTCGTGGCGGCCCCGATGAGCATGTCATCCAGCCCGTCTCCGTTGACGTCTCCCGCTCCCGCCACCGCGGCGCCCACCTCATCCTGGACGGGCCACGCCTGTCCCGTGTACTCGGCATCCGCGGCGGAGAGTGAGCCGCCCGCCGGGGATGGGCCGCCCAGCACGAGGTAGGCCGCGCCCGAGGCTTGCCCTCCGTCGGTGTTTCCGGGCGCGCCGATCAGCAGGTCGGCGAAGCCGTCGCCGTTCACGTCTCCCGCGCCGGCCACGGCGTCGGCGGAGGCATCCCTCTCTTGACCGATGTAGGCCACGCCTGCCGCGGAGAGTACGGACGACGTGGGGTGGGGCCCGCCGAGCACGAGGTAGCTGGCGCCGCTGGCGTAGGACGAGTCCTCCCCGTAGTAGTTCGCGCCGATGAGCACGTCGTCGTAGCCATCCCCATCGACGTCCCCGACCCCGGCAACCGAGTAGCCGGCCTGCTCCGTGCCCTCGCCATCGTAGGTTGCCCCGGCGCCCGAGAGGGAGCCGGAGGTTGGCGCAGCGCCGCCGAGGACGATGTAGGCGGCTCCCGCTGCGTGGCCCGTGCCTCCGTTGGCGTTCATCGCGCCGATCAGCATGTCGTCGTAGCCGTCTCCGTTCACGTCGCCGGCACCCGCGACAGCCTGACCCGCGTAGTCGCCGGAACCGATCCCCGTGTACTCGGCGGCCGCACCGGAAAGCGAGCCTGACCCGAGGCAGCTTGCGCAGCCCCCGTCGCAGTCGTCGTCGACGCCGTTGTTGCAGACCTCTGCCTCGCCCGGGTTCACGTCGGGGTCCAGGTCGTCGCAATCCGTGTCGTCGACGACGGATCCGTCGACGGGCAGGCAGGAGATCACCGCGACGGCGTCTCCGTCTCCGTAGCCATCGCCGTCGCCGTCGGGGTACCAGCGGACGTCACCGACGAGGTCCGGGTCGGCGTCGTCGACGAGGTCGTCACAGTCGTCGTCCTGGCCGTCGCAGACCTCGTCGGCGTCCGCGTTCACGCTTGCATCCGCATCGTTGCAGTCGGAGCTGTCGGCGACGTCCGTGCCGGCGTTGAAGCAGGAGATCCGCGGGGCGGCGTCGGAGTCGCCCCAGGTGTCGCCGTCGGCGTCGGGGTACCAGGACGTCTGGCCGACGACCGCGGGGTCGTTGTCGTCCACGAGGCCGTCACAGTTGTCGTCGAGACCGTCGCAGAGCTCGTCGGCACCGGGGTGGATGCCCGCGTTCGCGTCGTCGCAGTCATCGGCGTTCGCCACGACGGAGTCCTCGCAGCCCGGGCGAGCGGCGTCGGGATCCCCGTAGCCATCGCCGTCGAGATCGGCGTACAGCGTCGAGGCGCAGCCGGAGTCACGCGCGTCCGGGCCCGGCTTGCCGGTTCCGGCGCTGCAGGCGATCAAGGCGAGGAGCGCGACCATGGGGACAGAGTACCCTGTCGCGGCTCCACGTCGGGCCCCAACCGGGGTCGCGCGCCACCGAGGGGCTCGGCCCACGCTGGGCGACGGCAGCAGGGATCAGGCACGGTCGAGAGGTCGAACGCCTGCGCTGCGGCGGGCATCGCGGTCGGCCGCTTGCCAGGTTCAGGACGACGCGGAATCATGCGGAGCCATGAGCCCAAACGTCGTCCATCCCGACCTGCGGTTCGTCGCCCGGTTCCTGCCGAGCGGCGTGGCGAGGAAGTGGCTCCTGCCGGTCCTGAGATGGCTCAAGCCCCCCGCAGGTGCGATGCCCCGCGGGCTGGTGGTGCGCGAGATGGCGTTGCCGGGAACGACGGCGACCGTTCGCATCGTGGGACCCGTGGACGACGAGCGCGGGCGACCCGTGTTGCTGTGGATGCACGGCGGCGGCTACATCATCGGGAGCGCAGTGCAGGACGACGCGCTCTGCGCCCGGTATGCGCAACGGCTCGGCGTCACCGTCGTCTCCGTCGACTACCGGCTGGCTCCCGAGCATCCGTGGCCCGCGCCCCTGGACGACTGCGTCGCCGCCTACGACTTCGTTCAGCGCGAGGCCGCAGCCCTCGGCCTCGACCCACGACGCGTGATCGTCGCCGGCCAGAGCGCGGGCGGTGGCCTCGCGGCGGCGCTCGTGCTGCGCCTGCACGACAGCGGCCGACCGGCCCCGATCTTCCAGCTCCTGGTGTACCCGATGCTCGACGACCGGACGGCCGCGCGGACCGTCGAGGGGCTCACCCTCCGGGTGTGGGACCAGGAGAGCAACGTGCTCGGCTGGTCGTCGTACCTCGCACGCGCTCCGGGCGGGGATGGCGTGACGGACCACATGGCGCCCGCACGGCGCGAGGACCTCCGCGGCCTGCCTCCGGCGTGGATCGGCGTGGGCACGCTCGACCTCTTCCACGACGAGGACCTTGCCTACGCTCGGCGGCTCGTCGAGGCGGGCGTCCCGGCCTCGCTGGAGGTCGTCGACGGGGCCTTTCACGGCTTCGACGCCGTGATGCCAAAGGCTCCCGTGAGCCGGGCGTTCTTCGACGCCCAGGTCGCGGCGGTCGCCGGCGTGCTGTCGGGGGCCGCCAGGTGAGATGCTGCCTCCAGGCGGCGCCGGATGCGGGGATGTCAGCGTGCCGGGTCAGGCGGCGTCGACCCGCACGTGGCGGCGCCGGCGCACGAGCAGGAGCGGCAGCAGCAGGAGGGCGTCGCCGCCCGAGCCGCGGCAGGAGCAGCCGCCGGCCAGGTCCTGGTGATCCAGGTGGTCACCCGCGCCCGGACCCGAGTCGGGGCCCGTGTCGGCGCCGGTGTCGGTGTTCGTGTCCGTGACCTCGAGGCGGTTCACCCGCACGTCGTCCAGCGTGACCGTTCCCAGCAGCGCCTCGATGCGCAGCGTGTGCCAGCCGTCCGCGAGCCCGTGGACCTCCCACACCCTGCGGTTTCCGGTTGGCAGCGTGACCTCCTCCGGCGGGCCGTCGTCGAGCGAGATGGCCATCACGCCGGCCTCGGCGTCGGCCGGCGCCTCGACGGCGATGCCGATCCCACGAAAGTCGAGCGTGCGGGTGGCGCCGACCTGATCCGTGAGCGCGACGCTCCGCCCCGAGGCAGTCTCCAGCTGGGTCGAGGTCCAGGTGCCGGTGCTCCGCCAGGCGTCCTCGTCGCTCTCGTACAGCTCCAGCGCGTAGATCGAGAACCAGGAATCGCCGCGATCGGTGCTCGCCCACGCGCCTCCGTACCCGGCGACAGCCACCGATCCGTCCTCTGCAAAGGAGGGAGACATCGCGACCATCCTCGGGACGTCACCGGTCGGGGCGGGCAGCTCCGCCCACGTGTTCCCGCCGTCCTCGCTCCGCATCCACCCCTCGGTGGGCACGAGCGCAAAAACCGTGTCGTCGCCCTCTTCCGTGGCCGCGGCCACCGCGTCGACCAGCACTCCGGGAAAGCCGATCTGCGTGGTGGTTCCGGAGTCGATCCGCCACAAGCCGTCGCTGGTCGCGACGAGGAGGGCGCCATCCACCTGCTCGGCGATGCGGAACACGAACGAGGCCCCCGTGTCGCCGAGCACCGACCAGCTCTCGCCGCGGTCGAGGGACTCGTAGATCGCTCCGCCGCACGCCGCCCAGGCGCGGGACTCGTCCGGCCACCGTGGGGAGAGCGCAACGGCGAAGCCGTCCATGGCGCACGCGGGATCCTGCGTGCCGGTCGTCCACGTGTCTCCGAGGTCGTCCGAAACCACGAAGGACATCGCCCGCTGGCCCACGATGGTGAGCAGGAAGGGATCCTCGCTGGGGTTCGGAGCGAGGGCGACTCCCTTCACGTCGTTCTCGAGCTGCATCTCGCCGTTCGCCATGGGGTCTTCGGCGATGAGGTCGAACGTCGCCCCGTGGTCCGTGGTGCGCCAGGTGGTGTAGCCCTCGTCGAAGATCGCGGTGCCGTCACGCTCCCAGCTCGTCGTGGTCGGGGAGTTGCGCGTGAACCGCCTCGGGAGGCCGGGGAACGCCACCGCCTCGAGGCTGTGGATGTCGGTCAGGATGGGTCCCCCCCCGTAGGTGCCGATCCACGCCGACATCCCGCCGCCTGAACCCTCCGTCAGCACCACGGAGTGGGTGTTCTCGATCCGCTCGGTCGCGTAGAGCGCGTAGGTCAACCCGCGATCGTCCGACCTCGCGAGCCCGTTCCAGGAGGTGAGGTACACCGCCCCCTCCGGTCCCTCGACGAAATCGAAGAAATTCACGCCGTCGCGCTGCTGGTTCACCGTGATCTGGGCCACGTCCACGAGGCCCCAGGTGGCACCCGCGTCATCGGACCGCCACTCCGCCTGCATCGCACTCGCCAGCAGGACCAGCCCCCCGGAGAGCTCGGCGATCGCAGTGACGTCTTCGCCGGCGAACCCGGCCAGGACCCAGGACGCGCCATCGTCCGACGACTCGTACAGCCCCTCGCCGCGCGCGGCCGCCCACACCCGATGCCCCGCACCCACCGAGATGCGAAAGGTCCCGGCGGGGATCGAGGTGCGGGTCCATGTCACCCCGCGATCCGGGCTGCACGAGAGCGCCTCGCCCTCCGCCGCACACACCCGGCCATCCGCGCCGAAGTCCGGCGAGAGGTCGACGTCGATGAACCCGTCTCCCGTGGCCTGCCAGACCGCCTCCCAGCCGACGCCCGAATCCTGCGTCCGCCAGACCGCTGTCTCGCCTGTCGCGAAGGCCAGCCCATCCTCCATGACCGCGGGAGAGGCCACCACCCGGGTGATCACAGAGTCGGTGACCGTAGGGGCGCGGACCAGCGTGTCGCCTGCGTCCTCGCTCACCTGGAGGCCTCGCTCGTTCGTGGCCAGGACGAGGCGCATCGGCGTGAGGAAGGCGCCGGAGTGCACCTCCCCGTCGTCTGTCGCCTGCACCAGGCGGGCCGCCCAGTCGAGGCCGTTCTCGGAGCGACCGAGGACGTCGAGGTCGATACGCTCGAGGCTGGTCGCCAGCCGCGGCTCGGCCGGGTCGGGGGAGACGGCCACCCAGTAGGCGGTGTCGTGAGGGTAGTGCGCGTATGCGAACGTGCTGGGCAGGAGGCCGGCAAGGGTGATCACCCAGCGGGATTGGAACGAGGTCTTCAGCTGCGCACCTTTTGCCGTGGGGGTAACCGCTCCGGGCAGGGGTCGGCCCCGCGTGGCCCGACGGCTGCCGGAGGTGGAAGGGTGTTTGACATCGACGGGTATCTGGCACGAGGTTTGCACCTTGTCCGCCACGCTGGAGCCGTACGGATGATGCACACACAAGCCATGCGAGAGATCGTTCGGACCATGGGAGCGCTCGTCGGTGAGGACCCGCTCGATCCGTGCGTGCGCGCGTGCGCGGCGCACCTCGACACCGGTGGCAAGCGGATCCGGGCCCTCCTCGCGCTGGAGGCAGGCCGGGCCCTTGGCGTTCCTGTCCGGCAGATCCAGCCGTGGGCCGCCGCCGTCGAACTCCTCCACAACGCCAGCCTGGTCCATGATGATGTGCAGGATGCGGCCCCCATGCGTCGCGGGCTCCCCGCCCTCTGGGCGGCCCAGGGCATGCCGCAGGCGATCGCGGCGGGAGACCTCCTGCTCGCGCTGTCGACACTCGCCGTCGGAGAGATCCCCGTGGGGGGTGACCTCCGCTGGGCCCTGGCCCGCCTGCTCGCCCAGGCCACCGCCGACGCCGCGCGCGGGCAGTCGCTGGAGCTGGACCTCCGGCCGCGAAGGCTGCTGGGCTGGGATGCCTACCTGCGCGCCGTGGACGGCAAGGCCGGGGCGCTTTTCGCCCTGCCCGTGCAGGGGGCGCTCGCCCTCTGCCGCCACGAAAGGGCTGCCGAACTCGCGATCCCTTTCCGCATCCTCGGCACCCTGTACCAGCTCCGGGACGATGTCCTCGACCTGTACGGCACGGGGATCGAGGGCGGCGGCAACGACCTGCGGGAGGGGCGGGTCACCGCGCTCGTCGTGGCGCACCTCGAGTGCCGGCCGCACGATCGGGACTGGCTGCTGGCGATCCTCGATCGCCCCCGGGAGGGCACCGGCGAGGCGCACCTCGCGATGGCGAGCCGGCGATTCGAGGAGAGCGGCGCGCTCGCAGCCGTGGTGGAACGTGTGGAAAAACTCGCGGACACTGTGCGCCAGCACCCAGCGTGGGTGCACGCGCCCGGCCTCGCGCCCCTCGCATGCTCGGTCGTGGAGGATCTCCTCGGACCAGTGGCCGAGCTCGGGTACGCTGCATGAGTGGGGGCACCGGGGAGCCACCGGGCTGACCTGGCGCCGTCAGCGCCCGAAGCTGGATCTCCAGTGCGCGAGCGTGCCTTTTGCCAGCGCGCCCGCGAGGGTCCACGCGTTCACGGCGTCCGGTGGGGAGAGCTCTCCGGCTACCCACCGCCGGAGCGCCTCGCCGCGCCGGATCTTCCCCGAGGAGGTGCGCGGCAGGCTGCCCGGGGCGAGGGGCACCACGAGCGTCGGGTCCAGCCCGGTGGCCGCGAGGATCGCCTTCGCGCACATCTCTGCGATCCCGGAATCGGGCGCCGCCTCCGGGAGGCCGCCGGACCCGTCGCTCCGCACCTCGACGAACACGACCAGCTGCTCATGCTCCGCGGCCTCGGGCCGCCACGACACCGCGGCCGCGCAGCCGGTGCGCACCCCGGGCACGGCGTCCACGGCCTGCTCGATCTCGTGCGGGGAGTGGTTGCGACCGCGGAGGATGATCAGGTCCCGGGCGCGCCCGGTGAGGAAGAGCTCCCCCTCGTGGAGGAAGCCGAGGTCGCCGGTGTCGAGGCAACCACCGGCGTACACGGCGGCCGTACGCTCCGGCTGGTGCAGGTAGCCCGTCATCAACCCGGGGCCCGACACGCGCACCGGGCCGATGCGGTCCACCGGGGCCTCGACCCGGGTCTCGGGAAGGGGACGTCCCACGCTCACCAGCTCCACGCCGTCCACGGCCTCCAGCACGCGCCCTTCAGACAGCGCCGTCCGATCGAAGCGACGGGAGGAGAAGGGCTCGTCCACGGCCGAGAAGGTCACCGCGAGCGAGGCCTCGGCGAGCCCGTACACCGGGGTGAGCGCCTCACGCCGCAGCCCCCAGCGGGCAAAGCGATCGACGAAGCGGCGGAGCGTCGCCGGCGACACAGGCTCGGCGCCGTTCAGCGCGTAGCGCCAGCTGGAGAGGTCGACGCCGTCCAGATCGGCGTCCGCGATGCGATCCACGCAGAGCGCGTACGCGAAGTTCGGGGCGGGGCTGATGAGGGAGCGGGTGCGGCTGATCGCCCGCAGCCAGCTGGCGGGCCGGGCCAGGAACTGCTCGGGGGCGAGGAGCGTGAGGTTGCCGCCCCGGAGCAGTGCGGTGAACACGCAACCCACGAGGCCCATGTCGTGGTACAGCGGGAGCCAGCTCACCCCGTCCTGGTCGGCGTCCGAGCGGATGATCAGCGAGAGGATCGCGCGGACGTTGGCGATGACGGCCCCGTGGCTCAGCGCGACCGGCTTGGGGTCCACTGTGGTGCCGGAGGAGAACTGGACGAATGCGAGGTCCTCGGGTGAGCCCTCGGCCACGTGGGCAGGACCCCGCACGTCAGCGATGTCCACGGCGCCGAGCGGGGGGCGCGCGGCCGCCACGCTGACGCCGAGGACCCGCCAGGTGCGCGCCTCGCACAGCACCATCCGCGCCTGCACGGCGCCGAGCATGGCGGCGGTGCGGGCGTGGTACTCGTCGAGCCGGCCGAGGCGCACCGGCGGGTAGAGGGGAACGGGCACCGCGCCGGCGAGCACGGCGCCGAAGAACCCGTCGAAGAAGGCCGGTCCGGTGGGAAAGACCAGCGCGACCGTGTCCCCGGGGCGGATGCCACGCTCGCGCAGCCCTCCGGCCACCCGCGCGGCCCGGTCGAGCACGTCCGCCCAGTCCAGCCGCGTCTCCTGCTCGCTGCGGTCCCAGAAGCGCAGGCCGCGCCCGCGGACCCGCGCCGCGCGTACGAGGGCGCTGGCGAGCGTGTCGCTCACGCCAGCCGCCGCCGCAGCATGGCGACGAGATCGTCCACACGCTCGAGCCCGGCTGCGTCGTCGTCCTCGATCACCACCCGGAAGTGGTCCTCGAGCTCCACCACCAGCGTGAGGAGCCGGAGCGAGTCCAACCGGAGCGCCTCGACCAGCGGAGTGTCCCCCGGCAGGCCGCCCTCCCAGCCCAGGTGCGCCCGGGCGACCTGCGCAATGCCCTCCCGGATCTCGTCGTCGTTCATGCCCCCGTCCTCCCGAGCGCGCGGTCCTCGACGCCGATCCGCACGAAGAGCAGCAGTGCGTTGGCCAGCGTGAACACGAGCGCGCTCACCCACGCCGTGTGCACGAGGGGCAGCGCGATGCCCTCCACCCCCACGGCCACGTAGTTCGGGTGGCGCAGCCAACGGAATGGCCCTGCCTCGACCGGCGGGAGCCCCGGGATCACGATCACCCGGGTGTTCCAGCGCGGTCCGAGCGTGCGGATCACCCACCAGCGCAGGGCTTGCGCCAGGACCACCAGCCCGAGGCAGGGGAGCCCCAGCGCCGGCAGGAACGAACGTTGGAGGAGCCACACCTCGAGCAGCATCCCGAGGAGGAAGCCCGCGTGCAGCGCCACCATCACCGGGTAGTGCCCGGCGCCGTACTCCACCCCGCCCCGCGCGAAGCTCCAAGCTGCGTTGCGCCGCGCGACCACCAGCTCGGCGACACGCTCCGCGGCGACCACGCCAAGGAGCGCGAGCCAGGCCCAGGGCAGGCTCACCATCGGAGGAGCACCAGCTCCGAGCAGAAGCCGGGGCCCATGGCGAGCATCAAGCCGAGGCCCCCGGGGGGAGGCGGCGCCGCCAGGGTGTCCGCCAGCACCAGGAGCACGGACGCGCTGGACAGGTTGCCCAGGCGCTTGAGCCCGTCCCATGTGAACGCGAGCGCGCCGGGCGGCAGCGGAAGGACCTCCTCCATGACCTCCAGCACGCGCGGCCCCCCGGGGTGGGCGATCCAGGCCGCTACGTCTGTGGGTGCGACGTGCTGGTCGGCGAGGAACGTCGCCACGTCGCCGACGAGGTGGCGGCGCACCATCTCGGGCACCTCGGCCGAGAGCACGATGCGAAACCCGGAGGCCCCGATCCGCCAGCCCATCACCTCCTCGGTGCCCGGGTAGAACGAGCTCCGCGAGGCGACGACGCGCGGCCCGGCGAGGCCGAGGCGCGCTGCGCGCCGTTCGCCGACCATCACGACGCATGCCGCCCCATCGCCGAAGAGCCCGCTCGCGATCAGGTTCGGGATCGAGAGATCGTCCCGTTGCAGCGTGAGCGAACACAGCTCCACGGACACGAGCACGGCGACGTCGTCGGGGTTGCCCCGAAGGTAGTCGGCCACGCGGGCGACCCCCGCCGCGCCCGCCACGCACCCGAGGCCGAAGATCGGGGTGCGCTTGATGTCGGACCGGAGCCCGACGCGGTTCACGATGCGCGCATCGATCGATGGCGCCGCGATGCCCGTCACGCTGGTGAACCAGATGGCGTCCACATCGGCGGGGGCGAGCCCGGCAGCGTCCAGTCCCTGCAGCAGGGCTGCAGCGCCCACGTCCGTCCCCACCCGGATGAACGCGTCGTTCGCGTCCCCGAAGTCGCGCAGGGCCGGGTACTCGTGGAGAGGCAGGGCCAGGTGTCTCCCGCCGACGAGCACGCTGCGGTGGAGCTGCTCGACCCGCGCCGCGTTGTGGTGCCGCGCGCCCCACACCGCCCGAAAGGCGGCGATGAGCGACTCCTGGTCGGCGTAGTGCGGCGGGAAGGCCCGGCCAACCGAAACGATCTGCATCCGACCTCCGTCGACGGTCTATCGGGGAGCGGTCCCCCGGGTGTCGGCGATTGGGTGCGCGGGCGTACCGGGGGCGACGGTTGTCACGGACGGGGTGCTACGTTCCCCCTCCATGGCCCACCCCGTGCTCCTCCTCACGCTGTTGACCTCCTGCTCCACCCCGTTCGCCCGGCACGTCGCCGGCGCGGGCGGCACGACCCCGGACGACAGCGCCGGCGGGGACAGCGCCACCCCGCCGCCGGTCGACGCCGACGGGGATGGAGCGGCCGTCGACGAGGATTGTGACGACACCGATCCCACGGTGTTCCCAGGGGCTCCGGAGATCTGTGACGGGCGCGACCAGAACTGTGACGGGAGCCCGGACGATGGCGTGCCGAACGACGGCGCCGGTTGCCAGGATCCCGGGTCGCCGGCATCTGCGGACAGGGTGCACACTGTTCAACTCGTGAGCCGCACCGGCACGTCGGTGTACGCCGCGACCGACTCCCCCGCCGAGTTCTGCCTGTCGGCCACCGCGTGCTGGCCGGCGGCGATCACGGACTGGGACGAGTTCCAGAACGGCGCAATCGACGTCTTCACCGTGGAGGGGCTCGATCTTGCCCGCGCGGACCTCGACCGGCTGGAGGTGCGGACGCTCACAGGGTCCGACCAGTGGAGTCCGGTCGCGTTCTCCCTCACGCTCGATGGGGAGCAGGTGGCCTGCGCCGACGGCCTGACCGTGAAGATCGGCAACGAGTCGGGCGAGGTGACCTCGTGGTCACAGGGGCTCTCCCTCGACTGTGACACCGTGTGGGATGCGCCGCTGACGGTGGGCCCGGTGCTCGGGGCCGTCGACTCCGACGGCGTGCGCATCTGGTACCGCACCGACGTCACCCGGCCCGTACTGCTGCGCGTCGCGTCGACAGCGTCCGCCCTGGAGTCCGCGCCGGTGGTGCACTACGGATATCCGTCTGTGGAGGACGATTTCACCGAAGTGGTGCACGTACAGGGCCTCTCGCCCGAGTCCACCTGGTGGTACGATCTGGAGATCGACGGGGAGCGGAAGGGCCCGTGGTCGTTCACGACGGCTCCTGCGAACGACGCGCCCTCGCGCCTGCGATTCGGCTTCGGCTCCTGCGCGTTGAACGACGACGAGCCGATCTTCGGGGCCGTCGCCGCCTGGGACCCCGACGTGTTCCTGTTCGTGGGCGACAACTTCTACGGTGACACCCCGGATCGCGATGCCCAGCGCCAGTTCTACCGCCACGCCTACGGGCTGCCCCTCCGACGCGACGTGACCCACCTCGCCTCGATCCTGTCCGTGTGGGACGACCACGACTACGCAGGCGACAACGAGGACGGCAACGCCCCCGGCAAGGAGGACGCGCTGCGGGTGTTTGAAGAGTACACCGCGAACCCGGGCTACGGAACCACGGACATCCCGGGGATCTTCACCACCCAACGGTACGGGCCGATCGAGTTCTTCCTCCTCGATGATCGCTACTACCGGGGCCTCGACGACTCGGTGCTCGGAGATGCGCAGGAGGCCTGGCTCTACGACGCCCTCGCTGCGAGCGACGCGACCTTCAAGTTCCTCGTGAGCGGGAGCCAGTTCACGACCCAGGGCACCACAGACTCGTGGGCGGAGTGGCCCACCGCGCAGCAGCGGCTGATGGACGCCGTGGCCGGGGTTCCGGGCGTCGTCTTTCTCTCCGGGGACGTGCACCACTCGGAGCTCCGGCTGGTTCCCGGTGTCGGGTACGACGTGCCCGAGCTCACGTCGTCCCCGCTCGCCCGCAACAGCCCCGGGAGCTGCCCCGGCGATAGCGAGATCCTCTCGTGCTACGCGGCGGACTCGTTCATCGGCGTGGAGGTGGACACAACGCTGGCCGATCCGACGCTCGACGTCTCCATCTTCGACGTGAGCGGCGTCGTGCAGGCGAGTTGGCAGATCCCCAGGTCCGACCTGGAGTGATACCGCTCACTCGAGGTAGCCGAGGTTCTGCAGCTCCTCGACGAGCTTGTCATTCAGCGCGTGCCGGGGCGCGGCGACGAACGCACGGCCGAGCCGCTGCGCCGCAGCCACGCGGGCATCCAGCTCTCCCCGCAGTCGGCTGACGTCCACCGGCCGGGAGGCCGCGAGGTCCCTCGTCTCCCCCGGATCGACGGCGAGATCGTAGAGCTGTTCCTGTCCCTCACCGACGAGCAGCTTCAGGCCGCCGGGCTCGATCAGCGAGCGCTTGTCCTCGTATTCGCTGTAGACCTCCTCCCCCGGGGCCACGCCCGCGGCCATGCCCGCAAGCTGGCTCCGACCCGTCCACCGCGAGCCCGGTCGGACGCCGGTCAGCGCCACGAGCGTGGGCGGCAGGTCGATCAGCTGCGTGTACCCGGACATCCGACCCACCGGCACCCCAGGCCCCACCATCACCAGCGGCACATGCACGTTCTCCTGGTAGACGTCCTCGTGGAACACGTCGTGATGCTCGAAGAACGCCTCGCCATGGTCTCCCACCACCACGAGCACGGTGTCCCGCCAGGCGCCCACGGCGTCAAGCGCCTGGTACAAGCGTCCGAACTCGCTGTCCCAGTAGGCGATCTCGCCGTCGTAGAGCCCGCGGAGGTGCTCCCAGTCCCGAGGCCCGGGGGGTGCGCCACGTGCCACGGCCTCGACGACGGGCATGTGGGCGCCATCGTAGGGCCCATCGTACGCGGCGTCGTACCGCGTGTCGTACGGCGGAGGCGGATGGTAGGGCGAGTGGGCGTCCATGTAGTGCAGGTAGGCGAAGAAGGGCTCGTGGCCTGCTTCCGCCGCGGTGAGCCAGGGGATGGCTGCGTCGTTCAGGTCTCTGGCGGAGTGCCCCCACGCGCGGTCGTCGCCGTCGATGATCTGGTAGGTGCCGAAGCCCTGGTCGTAGCCGAGCGAGGCGTCGAGCACCGTGGACTTGATGAACGCAGCCGTGGCGTACCCGGAGGCGTGGAACTGCTCGGCGAGCGTGTCGTGAGCGGGAGAGAGCGTGTCCAGCGAGATGGCGCCGTGAACGTCGAACCGCAGGCAATGGTGGGCCTGCGGGTCCACACCCGTGAACAGGCTGGCCACGCTGGGGACGGTCCACGCGGCCTGGCTCGTCGCCTGCTCCCACACCATCCCGCTCGCCGCCACCGCGTCCAGGTTGGGCGTGGTGGCGTGCCGACTGCCGTAGGCGCCGACAGCGTCGGCCCGCAGCGTGTCGACGAGGATGAGCACCACGTTGGGATGCGCCCGTTCGTGAGACGCGTGGCCACACCCGGCGAGCACCGGGAGCAGCGTCAGGTGGGGAATCCTCAAGCGCCTATTGGACCTCGTAGCCGCCCAACCGCACCACGGTGCCCTTGGCGGGCGCCGGCGCGATCCAGCGGACCGCGACCTTCGAGAACAGGTAGCCGGCGTCCGTGCCGTCGATCACCACGTTCACCGTGGGCTGCGTGCCCTTGACGACGGTGATCGTGACGTGCGCGGAGAGGTGGGTCGTGCCGTGGTCGATGGTGCACGAGGTCGGATCGCACTTGAGGTCGTAGGTCACCTTCCCCTGGGTGAAGGTCGCAACGGCGATGGGGGCCTTCGCAGCCGACAGCGCCGTCCACGAGAACGTGCTGGCGGTGGTGGCGGCGATGGGATCGGTGGCGAGGGCGAGGGCGGCGTAAAGGGCAATGAGCATTCGGACCTCCTGCGGCTGGGAAACCGCCGCGGCACGCGCATAGTCCGGGGGGAGGACGGCGTCCACGGAGGCGGCCACTGGCCCCGGCACGCGAGCGAGACGCCGCCTGCACCGCGCCAGCTACCCGGGTGGAAGCTCGCGGATCGGGTTGCACATCCGCTCGATGAACGGCATCTCGGGGCCCAGCTCCTCCATCGTCCAGCGCATGGCGTCCGTCACGTCGGGGAGCGCCGGGACGAGGTTGAGCGGACTCAGCACCCGCTGCATCGGAAAGTACAGGTTCGCATACGGGATGTTGCGGTTCACATTCGGGCGCACACCCTGCTGGATCGTGTAGAACAGCGGGTAGCGCAGCCGGGGCGAGAAGCAGTCCAGCGCGAGCACGAACGCGTTGCGTCGAACGATCCGGCCGCCCTGCACCTCGTTCCAGAGCGGCCGGATGGGCAGGTTGTTCACCAGGCCGCCCTCCGAGAGCCGCGTGATCCCGTACCTCGAGTACAGGTCGTCCAGCAGCGCTTTCATCCGGCGGTCGTCCCGCAGCACGTCGTAGTGGATGAGGCCGGGGATCGAGGCCGAGAAGCCTGCGGCGTCCAGGATGTCCGCCTGGTAGGTGGCCGGATCCGAGCCGAACACGACCTCGCGCAGGGCGTCGGGCGTGGACATGAAGTCCCGGAAGATCGTGGCGACCTGCGCCATCTGCCGGACGCGGCTCACGCCGGGCTGGGCGCCCGGGGAGACGGCGTCGTCCATGAAGTGCTCGTAGTACTTCATGTCGTATTTGAACGCTTCGACGCCGATGCCCGTCGTCACGATCAGCAAGGGGATCTCGAGGTCTGCGAACGTCAGCGGGCGGCCGTCCGGCGTCTCGAACAGGCTGCCGATCGCCGACCGCAGATAGAGCCTGAGGGTGGCCGGGATGCCGTACCGGCTCTCCATGTCGAATACCCGGAACACGTTGTCCCACGAGAGGCGCTTGGAGGCCTCGAGCAGCGGCACGCCGTCGTACACGCGCCGCCTCGCCCGGAAAAGGCTCATCAGCGCGCCGATGCTCGTGCCGGCGATCATCTCGGGCTGCAGGCCGCGCCGGTGCAGCAGGGTCCAGGCGCCAGCGTACCCGTAACCGCTGCCCCCGCCGCCGCTGCACGCGACCACAAGCTGCCGCGTGCACACCTCCGCGAGGAGACTCGCACGGTCCAGCGCCGAGTTCTGCGCCAGCCGGCGCTCCTGCTGCCGCACCTCCCGCAAAAGCTCGGGCGCGCTGCGCATCGCCATCCAGAGGTCTTCCTGCTCGATGATCGCAGGAATCAGGAGCTCCTTCACGCGCCGCGCCAGGTGACGGAGGCGGTCGGTCACGTCCACGTCCACGCCGTGCTCGTTGCGCACCAGGTGGAGCTTCGCGAATCGGATGACGTAGCGGAGCACGTCCACGGCGTCGTCGTGCAGGTCGCCGGGTCGCTTCAGCGCGAGGCGGACCAGCGCTGTCTCGAGGTCCTCGAAGGGCTTGCGTTGGTCGTGCAGGTGGACGAGGTCCAAGAACGGGGTTCCGAGTGAGGCACGCTCTGTAACGCACGGGGGAGCGCGGCAGGCCGAACCCGTGGCCCCAGGGGGGCTACTGCGCCGGGGTCGTGACCATCGCGAACAGGATCGCATCGCCGAGGGCGCCGCAACTCTCCGCACCGCACATCGCGGCGCCCGCAGTGCGGAAGTGCAAGGCGCCGTCGGCGTCTGCTGCGGGGGCCCCGAACAGCGTCGCCGTGCGGATCAGCGCGGCGGCCGTGTCGGCGTCGCCTGCGGCGCGTGCGGCGCCGATGGCAAAGGCGGTGGCCGAGACGCCGCGGCCGAGCACGAGCGGCCCGGAGTCGATGTCACCGCCCGCGGTCGCATCGTCGAAGCGGTATTCACGCATCGCCCCGAGCGGGCCGAGCGGCTCGTAGAGGTAGGTGCGACCTGCGCGGTACAGGGAGTGCGCCGGTTCGGGTGCGCCGAAGCTCAGGAACCACGAGGCGAGGAACGTGCCCGAGCCCCGTGGCGGGCCGTGCGCTGTCCCCGCGGGCGACAGCCACTGGTACAGCAGCCCGGTCTGCGGCTCCCGCCAGCGGGATTGCAGGCGCCCCAGGGCCGCTCCCAGGGCAGCCGCCGTGCGTGCGGTGCGCTCGGGATCCGCGGGGCTCGCGGCGGACATCCCCAGCGAGCCGAGCCCCGCAGCGTTGTCCACGGGGTAGGCCTCCCCGGGGTAGGTCTCGATGATGGGCGCGTCCAGCCGCGCGATCAGCGCGTCGGACACGCGATCGTGGATGTCCGAGTACCGGTCCGGCGCGCCCTCCGCGAGCCCGTGCCGCAGCCCGAGCGCGAGGTTCACGTAGCCCAGCCACGCGGCGTGGCCGTGCCGGACCTCCTCGAGATCGGTGAGCGGGGAAGCGTTCCACTTGCGCTCGTCGAACCGCACGCCGTCGGGGCCGAGCAGCACGTCCAGGCAGGCATCCATGCGCACGAGGTCTGCTGCGCGGGCATCGGGGTGGGCCCGGGCGTGCTGACCGAAGCCGACAGCGGCCATCATCCACGTTCCGAACATCCACTCCTCGTCGAAGAGCGGGGAGGAGGTGCGGAACTGGTCCGCCTGGACCGTCCGGTCCAGCCAGTCGCCCACGCCCAGCGCGAGGCCGTCGGCGAGCTCATCCCCGGGCAGGGGGACGGGCGGGGCTGGCGCGCTCGGCGGTACAGGTTGGGCTGCGAGCAGGAGGGTGGCTGCAGCGACGAGGGTGAAGGGGAGGATGCGGTTCATGCTCCTGCAGTAGCCGCAGGACTCGGGCGGCCTGCGCGAGGAACACGCGTTGCACGACGCTTGCACGGGAACGTGCCCAAATCGCCTCCTCGGGGTCGGAGACGTGTAAGGCCCGCCCAGGCCCCGGCGTTGTCCCCGCGAACCCCGAGGCCAACGTGAACTCCCGCTACTTCCTGATCTTCGCTCTCCCCGCCCTCCTGATCGAGCCCGCCTATGCATCCCTGTTCAAGCACCGGGACGCTGAGACCCCCGTGCGTGCGACGCTCGGCGATGGCCAGATCCTGATGGGCGAGATCCACACAAAAACCCTCCTGCTCAAGAGTGGCTCCGGTGACCTCGAGATCCCGCTCGCGGACGTGGGCGAGGTGGTCCCCTCGACAGGCGGTCAGCTGGGCGATGCCGATGGCCGTGTGGACGTCTGGTTGCGCAACGGCTCCGAGCTTCGCGGCACCTGGGCCGACCCGAAGCTCGCGATGAGCATCTCGGTCGGCGGCGCCGAGGTGCCGGTCGATCTCCCGATGAACGACCTCTCCCGGTTCCAGCTCCAGGGAGAAGCCCGGTGGCCGGGCGGCCCGATCTACCGCATGAAGACCCGCTTCGGCGACGACTTCCTGGTCGACCCCGCGCTCACCCACCTCGTGATCGTGAACGATCTCGGCACCTTCTCCCCGCTGCTCTCCGAGTGCCAGTACGTCGCGCCGGTGAACGACCCCCAGGGCCTGTGGCGTGTGCAGCTCCAGACCGGTACGGTGCTGCTCGGCAAGCTGCAGGACGACAAGGTGACGGTGGCGCTCCCGATGGGCCCGACCGAGGTCTCGGTGCCCCTCGACCAGTTCGTGTCGCTGCGGATCGAGAGCTGGTCTCCGGTCGCCGGCGTGCAGGCGCGCGACGAGCTCTCCCGATCGGCCGGCGGCTACCCCGTGGAGCAGATGGACTCGCCCGGGCCCGCGCCGACGAACCCCTACGACGACGGCGGATTCGCAGGCGGAGCGCCGGTCCAGGCCGAAGCGGCGAGCCTCAAGGCCGAGTACGCTCCCGTTCGCATGGCCCGCCCTGCTGCGTCCGAGGCTGCTCCAGCGGCTGCGCCCGACTGGTTCGACAGCGCCGCGCTCGCCGAGACCAAGAAGGCACAGGACTAGGCTGGCGAGCTGCGCGGCCGGGGCGCCCACCTCGCGGGGTCACCCCCGGCTCACCACCCGCGGTCCAGCTCCACCCGCGCGATCGCGACGATGGGCCCGTCGATCGTGCAGCGCCCTGAGGCATCCACCTCAACGGTGAGCGTGCCGCCCTCCATCCCGACCTCGATCGGGCTGTCGCACAGGCCCAGCGCCGTCACCACGCGAGCGATCGCAGAGGCGCTCGACCCACTCGCGAGCGTACGGCCGGCGCCACGCTCCCAGATCCGGGCCACGACCCGCGTCCGGTCAAGGACGTGGACGAATTGCACGTTCGTCCGGCCCGGCACCGCAAGCTCGATCCGCGCGCCGATCGCACACCAGTCGTCGGGGATGGCGAGGATGACCCGGTGCGGGTTCCCGATGTCCACCGGCCAGGCGGGGTACCCGCAGAGCTCGACTGCCGAGCCGAGCCTGGCCACGCCCATCGCGGCCCGGACCCGGTCGCCATCGTACACCTGCACGGTGACGGTCCCGCCGATCGTGCTCACTGCAAAATCGCGGGCACCGGTCCGCCGGGCCCACCAGAGCGCGTAGATGCGTACGCCGTTCCCCGATTTTTCGGCCTCGCTGCCATCGGGGTTGAAGATCCGGACCGCCGTCTGTGCGCCGTCGCGAGCGTCGCCTGGGACGAGCACGCCGTCCGAGCCCACGCCGGTGTGGCGGTCGCACACGCGGCGCACCCAGCCAGGGGTGACCACCCCGGGCTCCCCCTCCCACACGAGGTAGTCGTTGCCGAGCCCGTGAGCCCGGAAGAACGTGCGCGGAAGCACCTCGCTCTCTACCAGAGCGGCAGGACGTAGTCCTTGCCTGCAGAAGTGGTGGCGCCGCTGTCCCACCCGCTGGCCCCGCTCACGAACTCGTCCCTCCCGTCGTTGTCCACGTCGTAGACGTTGGAGAGCGTGGTGCCGAAAGCGTCGCTGGCCGCCTCCCCCACCCAGCTACCGGAGGCCGCGGTGCGGATGTCGATGGTCCCGCCGGCGCGCAGCGATGTGGTGGAGAGGGCATACACCATGCCCGCGGATCCCGCCGAGGGGGCGCCGGCGAGGAGCCCGATGGTCCCGCTGCGATCGATGTCCCCAAGCTGCACCGAGGTGCCGAGCGCGCCATCGCCCTCCACCATCGCGTCGGCGACGGCGACCGTGTGCTCACCGGTCAGGCTGGCCGAGAGGAACAGCGCCACGGCGCCGCCGTTGGTGGTGGTGCCGTCGTAGCCCGGTACGCCGATCGCGAGGTCGGCGAGCCCGTCGCCGTCCACGTCGGCCATGTCGATCGATCCCGGCGCGGAGCCGACTCCGTCGGACGAGGCGACGCCGACGATCCGGGCGTCGTCGATCGTGCTCACCATCGTGGTGGCGTACGCCGGGATCGAGCCTGCGTTGAGGAGCCAGCACCCACCTGCGGAGGTCGTGGCCGCGGAGACGTCGAAGGCCGGCGCGCAGGCCACGACGTCATCCTGCCCGTCACCGTCGACGTCGCCGGTGGTGAGCGCCTTGCCGAATTCGTCCCCGGCCGCCGTGCCCCGCAGCCCGAAGGTGTAGTCGCTGTCGTAGTAGAGCGAGCCCGAGTAGTAGCCGTCTGCCGCGGTGTACAGGTACGCCTCGCCCTGGCTCGACGTGCGTCCGTACCCACCCACCAGGATGTCGGGCCACCCGTCTGCGTCGAGATCCCCTGTGGCGACGACGGAGCCGAACGCCTCGCTGGCAGCCCGGCCGATGAGCTTTGCCTGGGAGAGGCCGCTCACCTTCTGGTTCCCGGTCTTCCACCCGTAGTTGTACAGGTCGAAGATGTAGACGGCTCCAGCGTTCGTGCCGCCGTCGTCGTCGCCGGCCGCCCCCGCGATGAACTCGGTCTCCCCGCTGTCGTACCCATCCACGTCGCCGAGTGTGGCGACGCCGGTGCCGAACCCGTCGTCTGCGCTCTCGCCGTAGATGTGCAGGTACCCGGAGGTGAACGACACGCTCGTGCCGCGAAGGCCCAGGTCGTGCCAGGCGAGCGCGCCAGCGTTGCTCCCGCCCACGTCGTCGGCCGGGGCCGCGAGCACGAGCTCCGGGTTGCCGTCCCCATCCTCGTCATCGAAGATCGCGCCGACCGTGGCCCCGACCGCATGGCTCGCCGAGGTGCCGACCACCGCCCAGTCGCTCTGGGCCAGGGCGGTCATGTCGTCGACCCTGCCGTTGCAGTCGTTGTCGGCGCCGTCGTATGCGAGCTCGGGCGCGCCGGGGTGCGTGCTCGGCGTGGTGTCGTCGCAGTCGCCGTCGTTCGCCACGAACCCCGAGGGCGCCGTGCAGGAGACCGTGGTGACCGCCGGGTTGCCGTAGGTGTCCCTGTCGGCGTCCCGGTACCAGGTCGCCCCCGTGTCGTCGACGACGCCGTTGCAGTCGTTGTCCTTCCCGTCGCAGGACTCGGTCGCTGCGCGGTAGATGGAGGGGTCGGTGTCGTTGCAGTCGGCCGTACCCACCGTCGCGCCGTCGCCGTCCTGGTCGTAGTCCGAGCCTCCCGAACAGTCCGAGTCCACACCGTCGTACCAGACCTCGGTCGCGCCCGGATGGATCGCGGCGTTGTTGTCCGAGCAGTCGGTGCCGCCGTATGCGCTGGAGTCGTAGCCGTCGCCGTCCCGGTCGTAGTCCGACCCGCCCGAGCAGTCCGAGTCGACGCCGTCGTACCAGGTCTCGCGTGCCGCGGGGTGAACGGTGGCGACCGTGTCGTCGCAGTCGGTGCCACCGTAGGCGTCGGAGTCGTAGCCGTCGGAGTCGGCGTCGTAGTCCGAGCGGCCGTTGCAGTCTGAATCCACGCCGTCGTACCAGGTCTCGGTGGCACCCGGAAAGACCGTGGGGTCCAGATCGTTGCAGTCGGTGCCGGAGTAGTCGGCGCTGTCCTTGCCGTCGCCGTCCTGGTCGTAGTCCGAGGTGCCGAGGCAGTCCTGGTTCACCCCGTCGTACCAGATCTCCGTCGCGCCCGGGTTGATCGTCGCGTCGGCGTCGTTGCAGTCCGTCCCGCCGTACGTCGAGGCATCGTAGCCGTCGCCGTCGGCATCGAAGTCCGATCCGCCCGAGCAGTCGGTGTCCAGCCCGTCGTAGGGAACGTCGGTCGTTCCGGGGTGGATGGAGGCGGCCGTGTCGTCGCAGTCGTCGCCGCCGTAGGTGTCCACGTCGTAGCCATCGGCGTCGGCGTCGTAGTCGTCGTCTCCCGCGCAGTCGGAGTCGATGCCGTCGTACCAGGTCTCGTCCGCCGCGGGGGAGATCGCCGCATCGGTGTCGTTGCAATCCCCCGTCGCTTCGGAGAAGCCGTCTCCATCGTCGTCCGTGGTGGACGGAGTCTCGTCCACGAAACCATCGCAGTCGTCGTCCACGCCGTTGCCGGGGTCCTCGAGGTTGCCCACGTACGCGTTGGGGTTCTCGTCGTCACAGTCATCTCCGCCGTAGGCGTCGGAGTCGTGGCCGTCTTCATCCTGGTCGAAGTCGGACCGGTTGTCACAGTTCTGGTCGACCCCGTCGTACCAGGCCTCCTCCGCATCGGGCGAGATCGCAGCATCGGCGTCGTCACAGTCGTCGCCACCGTAGGCACTGGAGTCGTGACCGTCTCCGTCGGCATCGTAGTCGGAGGTGCCCGAGCAGTCGGAGTCCACGCCATCGTACGGCGTGTCGGTCTCGCCCGGGTTCACGTCGGGGTTCGCGTCGTTGCAGTCTTCGCCCTCCACGTAGCCGTCGCCGTCCTCGTCCACCGCCACGGTCGCGGTGAGCGGTAGCGTGACGGAGGGCTGATCCGGGTCGTTGCTGGTGAGGTCGAGGCTGCCGCCGTAGGTGCCGGTCTCGCCGGCCGCGAAACTCACGGTGAGCGTGGTGGCCTCCCCGGGATCGATGCTCGCCTGCAGGACGTCGACCGAGAAGTGCGTGTTGCCATCGCCGACCTCGGCGGAGATCTCCAGCGGCGACACGCCATCGTTGGTGTTCGAGGCGATAACCACCGCAGACAACGTCTCGTTCGCGCCGGCGTACCCGAGATCGAGATCGGTGGCCGACAGCGAGAGCCGCGGGATGTCGACCGCCGTGTCGTCCGGCCCGGGCCCGGTGTCCACAGCCGCGGTGTCGAACTTCACCAGCGCCGGGCCGCATGCCCCGAGGAACGGAGCGAGCACGGCGACCCGAAGTGCGACGGAGACGGACAAATGGCGGGGCATGCGCACAGCGTAGAGCTACCGGCGCGCGCACGCAAGCATGGGTTAGCAGTTCGCATGGCTTCAGACGCGTTTCGCTGGGAAGTGGACCCCAAGGCTGTCGAGGCCTCCATCCGTGCTTTGCGTGAGCGAATTCGCGGAGCGGTGGACCAGGGCCGGTACACCAAGGTGCGGTTTCGCTACAAGGGGCGGCAACTGCTGCCCGATCTGCCGCTCGGCGCGGTGCTCGCGGCCGAGGGGCTTTCGCTCGCGCTGCTGGGACCGCTGCAGGTGCTGGTGGTGAACCTCGGGGTGAAGGCGTTCATCGAGGTGGAGCTCGTACACGAGGCCAGCGAGCGGGTGCGCGAGGGGGAAGACCTGTTTGCGGCGGGAGAAGTCGACGCCGCCGAGGCGAAGTACCGGGAGGCCCTGGCCATGAAGCCCGACGACGGCGCGGCGCTGTACCGACTCGGAGTACTCTTTCGTGTGACCGGGCGCCGAGACGAGGCGATCGCCGCCTTCGAGAAGGTCGCTGCGATCGCCGACCACCCGGATGCGCCAAAGGCGCTGGAGGCGCTCGAGCGGATGAACCGGGGCGGACGGATCCTGTAGTGGCGGCGTACCTGCTCCACGCCTTCAGCGGGCCGGCGGGGCTCTTCATGTACCTGTTGCTCGCGGTCGCGGCCTTCGCCATCGGCGTGACTGTCGACAGGCTCCTGCAGGTCGCCCGGTTCCGGGTGGACGGAGATGCAGTGCTCAAGCGGGTGGCCGAGCGCCTGCCGCTGGGCAGCACGCCGCTCGAGGCGGTGATCGCCGCCGGCGCGGGGCAACCCGACTACGAGCGGGCCTGGGACGCGATGACCGCCGAATCGATCCGCGCCGAGCAGGTGATCCGGCGTCGGATCCCGTACCTTTCCACCGTGGCGAGCCTGGCGACGATGATCGGCCTGTTCGGCACGGTGTACGGGCTGATCCTCGCCTTCGGCTCGATGGGGGATCTGGCAGCGGCCGAGCGCGCCGCACACCTCTCGGAGGGGAGCTCCACGGCGATGGCGTCCACCGCCTTCGGCCTGCTCGTGGCGATCCCTGCCCTGGCCGCCCACGCCGCGCTGGACGCCTGGGCCCGGGACCAGTTGGCAGAGATCGAGCGCGCCGCGACGAAATTCGCGCTGCTCCTGCCGCGGCCGTAGGGCGGCGATCGCCGTCTCGGCCCGAACACGGCGGGCCTACTCGACAGGACCAGCGTTCAACGCGTACAGATCGTCGATGAGGGAGAGGTGTCCGACCACCCGGTCCCCCTGACGATCCTTCTGCCAGCTCGCCTGCCAGACGACCGTTCCATCGGGCGTGATCTCGCGCACCGCACCGTCCTGGCCATAGCCCTGGGTCGTGTTGCCGTTGGGCAGCCGGATGGCCTCGCCGATCTGCTCGGCCCACATGTCGGTCGAGACGTAGGACCAGACGCGCGTCAGGGTCTTCGAAGCGTCATCCACCTCGTACTCGGCGGCCACCTGCACGCCCGACTCCCCGACGATGTGGGTGCTCGCGAGCAGCGTGCCGGCGTCGGTCCAGTACACGTCGTGCTGATAGTCGAACATCGAGTCGGTGGGCGAGAAGATGTACGGGTCGCCGCTGGTGAGCTGTCCCATCTGCCGAACGGGCTGGCCGGTGGCGAGGTCGATCTCGAACACCGTGTTGGACTCGAACATGGAGGCGAGGACGCTGTCGTGGGACTCGCTCCAGTTGGTCGTGTTCATGTCGCACGACGAGGGAAACTCCGAGTGGTCCCTCATCCACGCGCCGCAGTCCCACACGATCGTGGTGGTGCCGTCGGCGTCTACGCGGCCGAGCCCGTGGTTGGCGCCGGTCCGCTGTTCGTAGAAGAACGACCTGTCGGGCCCCTCGCCCGCCGCCTGGCCCATCTCACGGACCTCCACCGACTGCGACCAGCGCCCATCCAACGTCTGGCGCTGGATGTAGGGCCTGATGTCCCCCATGCCGAACACGTCGCCCCCCTCGAACCAGATGTGGGTGCCGTCCCTCGCGACGGTCGGGTAGAACGTCATCATGTCGTCGCCGACCTTCTTGTACCAGACGATGCGGCCGGTGCGATCGAAGATCTCGATCCAGAAGGGCGGCTGGTAGGTGTAGTCGCCGTGGTCCACGGAGATCATCGCGTACGAGGCCGGGGAGGCCAGGGCCTCGTCCCACACGTCGATGCTGGGCAGCAGGAGCTCGGCGGGCAACGTTCCCGTGATGATCGTCGTGGAGTCGCTGGACCAGGCCGAACCGTCCACGTCGGCGGCGAGGCGTGCCTCCACGTCGGTATCGGCGGGGATCCCGAGAAGGACGGCGTCGCCCGGGCTCACGGCCGGGGCCACCTGCCAGTCGGCCCCCTCCCAGCGGTACTCCACCCGGACGTCCGTGGAGCCCGACTCGGTCCAGGCTGCGTGCAGGACCGTGACCACGTCAGGGTCGACGGTGAGCTCCAGGTCCGCCGCGGGAGGCGCGGTGTCGGTGACGAGCGGGACGGAGGCGGTGCAGGCGAAGAGCCAGAACATGGGCAACCGTACCTCGGAGACCGAGCCGGCCGCCGGAACTTGCAGTCAGGGGATGGTGAAGGCGGCGGGCCCCGATCGGGTCAGCGGTCGCGCCAGGCCTGCTGCAGCGCGTCCTTGAATACCGCGACCGGCTGGGCGCCCGCGATGCCGTACCGACCGTCCACCACGACGAACGGCACCCCGGTGGCCCCCAGGGCCCGGGCCCCGCGCCCGTCGGCCTCCACCTTCGCGATGTACCGCCCCGACGTGAGCGCCTCGCGGGTGGCACCCGGGTCGAGCCCGATCTCCGCCGCGAGGGCGACGAGCGCGTCAAGGTCGAAGACCGACCGTCCTTCGCCGAAGTAGGCGCGGTAGAGCCGCTTCCATGCAGCGTCCTCGAGCCCCTGCTCCGCGGCGAAGGCGAGCAGCTCATGCGCCATGCGGGTGTTGCCGACCGAGTTCTCGCCCACCTTGTAGGGGACCATCCCCTCTGCGGCGGCCAACGCCGTGATCCGGTGCGTGGAGGCGGCCAGTTGAGCCTCGGTCATGCCGTACTTCGAGCGCAGGAGCTCGGACACCGGCTGCGTCGTGCCCATCGGAAACGAGGGATCCAGCTGGAACGACCGGTGCACGACCTGCACCTCCGCGCGGTGCTCGAACGCCGCGAGCGCGGTGTCCAGGCGGTGCTGGCCGATGCCGCACCAGGGGCAGATGATGTCCGACCAGATCTCGATCTTCACGTGGCTCTCCGTCCTGCGCGCTTTTCACACGGGCGAGCCGACGGTCAAGTGCTCGCCCCGAGCGGATCAGGCTCCGGGGTGCCCGGCCGGCCGCCGCCAGTCGCGCGCGCGCCCGATCACGCCGAGCATCGCCTGACTGCCGAGCCCCCGCCGATCCGTGCCGTCGGGCTGCACGTGCGCCTCGTCCAGGAGCCCACCCCAGGCGAACCCCAGCGTGAAGGTCTGCGCATTCGCCGCGACCATCTCGGAGAGGGCGCCGGCCGCCAGCGCATCGCAGTCGCCCTCCTGCACGTAGATGCCGATGTCGATCCCGAACCGATCGCGGTACTCGCCAAGCTCGACGATCACGTCGTCCTCGATCTCGTAGGGCCGCGCGGCTCCCTCCGCGTAGCGCAGGAGCGTGGCGCCGTTGAAGAGCACGCCCTGGCCCGGGGCCAGATCGCCCTGGTCGCACGCGTGCTGAAGATCCCCGGCGTAGTGAAAGAACAGGATCTCCCTCGGTCCCGGCAGCCCGTCCATCTGGGACTGCTGGCTGACCCCGCGCACTTCGGCGATCTGGAACGAGCAGACCGCCGCCACGTGTACGCCTCGCCGGTTGAGCGCGCGCACCATGGCCGCCAGCAACAGGGCCGTGCTCCGGAGCGTCTTCATCTCCAGCACCACGCTGAAGCGCTGGCCGGCGATCTCCCGGTATTCCGCCGCCCCCACGGCCATGGGGATCGGGGTCCGGAACGTGTTGCGCTCGCATTCCTCTGCCGACTCGGTCCGCGCGTCGGCTGCCATGGCGTCGATGGCCTTGCGCAGATCGGCGGCCTGCGCGAGGCGGAGGGCACGCGTGTACAGATCCATCCAAGCGGGGGCCGGGACCCCGCCCATGGCCGTCTTGGGCGTGCGCCGGACGTCCGGATACTGGCACACCCCCACGCTCTCCTGCACCGTGTCGGCGGTGGAGGCGTGCGCGATGACCATCCGGTCCACGATCCGGTCCACGAGCGCTTCGCGGGCTGGGGCATCCGGTTCGCCGGGGACGGACTCCCAGGCCTCCACCTGCGCGCTGTCCACGAACACGTCCCACTCCATGCCCGAGAGGTCGCCAAGTGGCCGTGGCGCCTGGCCCTTTCGTCGGCGCAGCCCCTGCCAGCAGCCGAATGCGCACATCACCGGGTTGTTCTCGAACATCGGGATCAGGGCCGCATTGCTCGCACCCCCCTTGAGGGCGGCGTCCACCTGCAGGTACACGTCGGGCATCAGGAAGGCGAGGATCCGCCTCCAGGTATCGTCGGCGAGCAGGGCCGGCGCCGCGCCCATGAAGGCGCCGTGGCCATAGTACTGGTTGTGCACCGGGCGGATGGGGACCAGCGTGGGGACGAACGGGAGATCGTCGATCACGTCGAGGAGTTGGAGCCCCAACTGTCGTGCCCCGGCCTCGATCTTTCGCTGCTGCCGCCGAAGCCGGAGCCGCGTGCGCCCCACCACGTGCTCCAGCGTGTTCCACACGCGGGCCAGACCTCGGGCGAGACGAGCTGCCAAAGTGGGCATTCCGCCCCGTATTCCGTCAGCTCACATACCTCAACCGGGAGAGCGCCTCCTCGACGCCCCCGAGGCCGCCAGCGCCCGCCTCCCAGGCGGTGAACATCTCCTCGAGCTCCGCACGGATCTGTGCGGCCCGCTCGCTCGCCCGCTCGGCGAAAGTGCCCGGAGCGGTCTCCTCCTCCTCTCTCCACTCGAACATCTCGGCGAGGAAGGCCGGGGAGAGCCGGAGCCCGCGCTCGGGGGGCTCGACCGAGCCGGTGGCGAGGAACCAGGCGCGCTTGGTGTCGTCCAGCAGCGCGCGGCGTGCAAAATTCACGTTTGCCGTCCACTGCAGCGCGAGCCTCCGGTCGGCCTGGGACTTCGCACCCTGCCGGTCCGGATGGATCTTGCGTGCAAGCTCCCGATAGTTGGCCTCGAGCTTCGCCTTGTCGATGTGCCACGCGCGAGGCAACCCGAGCACCAGGAACGGGTCCACATGCGTCGGCGGGGTCTGGAACGCACCACACCCCACGCACGCGATGAGCGCAGGCTCGTGGCACACGCGGCAGGTGCTCACACCGAGAAGCTCTCCCCGCAGGAACAGCTTTTTCCAGCGATCGGGTTCTTGAATTCGAACCCGGTCTTCATCAGCTCCGACTTCCAGTCCACCTCGGTGCCGTTCAGGAAGAGGTAGGACTTGCGGTCGATCAGGACGGTGACCTTCTGATCCTCGCCGAATTGGAACTGCTTGTCCTTGGGATCGGCCTGCTCGGCAAAGTCCACGAAGTACGAGAGGCCCGAGCAGCCACCGCCCCGCACACCGATGCGGAAGTAGTGGTCAGGGGTCTGCCGCTTGAGCTTCAGCTCGTTGATGCGGCTGACTGCACGGTCGGTGAGTTGGATTGCCATGGGTGGACCTCAGGTTTTCGACGAGGCTTCGGAGACTGCGGCGCGCGCTGCACGCTTCTTCTGGTAGTCGGCGATGGCGGCCTTGATGGCGTCTTCGGCGAGCACCGAACAGTGGATCTTCACGGGGGGCAGGTTGAGCTCCTCGGCGATCGTGCTGTTGCTGATGCTTGCGGCGTAGTCGATGCTCTTGCCCTTCACCATCTCCGTGACGAGCGAGCTCGACGCGATGGCCGATCCGCACCCGAACGTCTTGAACTTGGCGTCTTCGATGATGCCCTCGTCCGAGATCTTCAGCTGCAGCTTCATCACGTCCCCACAGGCGGGCGCGCCGACGAGGCCGGTGCCCACGTCGTCTGCGTTCTTGTCGAGCACGCCGACGTTGCGGGGGTTTTCGTAGTGGTCGATGACCTTGTTCGAGTACGCCATGGTCTTGTTCTCCTGAAATTGAGTTGCGGATGGGGCTAGTGTGCGGTCCACGAGATCGACTTCAGGTCGACCCCTTCCTTGACCAGGTCGTAGAGCGGGCTCATGTCGCGCAGCCAGGTGACCTTCGAGGCCACGAGCTCCGCGGCGTAGTCGATCTCCTCGACGGTGTTGAACCGGCCGATGCCGAAGCGGATCGAGGTGTGGGCCAGCTCGACCTCCACGCCCAGCGCCCGCAGGACGTAGCTGGGCTCGAGGCTGGCGCTGGTGCACGCCGAGCCGGAGGAGACGGCGAGGTCCTTGATCGCCATCATCATCGCCTCGCCCTCGCAATAGGCCAGGCTCGCGTTCAGGTTGTTCGGCAACCGGGAGGGACCCGGCACGGGGCCGTTCAGGTACACCTCGTCGATGGCCTGGAGCCGACTCCAGAGCCGGTCACGGAGGCCGCGCACGCGGTCCACCTCACCATTGGTGAACGCCGCCTTCGCGAGCTCCGCGGCCTTCCCCAGCCCCACGATCTGGTGCACCGCATGGGTGCCGGAGCGGATCCCCCGCTCCTGGCCGCCGCCGAACATCATCGGCTCCAGCCGGATGCGCGGCCGTCCGCGGCGCACATAGAGCGCGCCGACGCCCTTCGGACCGTACATCTTGTGGGCGGAGATGCTCACGAGGTCGACGTTCATCGTCGTGACGTCGAACGGGACCTTGCCGAGCGACTGCACCGCGTCGGAGTGGAAGATGACGCCCTTCTCGCGGCACACGGCGCCGATCGCGGCGATGTCCTGCACCACGCCGATCTCGTTGTTGGAGTGCATGATGCTCACGAGGATCGTGCCCGGACGGATGGCCTCGGCCACCTGCGCGGGCGTGATGATCCCGAGTGAGTCGACGGGCAGGTACGTGACCTCGAAGCCCTCCTTCTCGAGCGCGTGGCAGGAGTCGAGCACCGCCTTGTGCTCGATGTTGCTCGTGATGATGTGCCGCCCCTTGTCCTTGTAGAACCGGGCGACCCCCAGGACCGCGAGGTTGTCGGACTCTGTCGCGCCGGAGGTGTAGACGATCTCCTTCGGATCCGCGCCGATCAGGTCGGCGAGCTGCTCACGCGCCGTGTCGACGCCGGCCTGGGCCGCCCAGCCGAAGGCGTGGTTGCGGGAGCCGGCGTTGCCATACACCTCGGTGAGGTACGGGAGCATGGCCTCCACCACCGCAGGGTCACAACGGGTTGTCGCATGATTGTCAAGGTAGATAGGTAGTTTCATGCCGATTCCGAATGCGTGGGGTGGGGGGAGACCGCGGCGACCATCATCGGCGGCTCCTTGCCCTGGTGTTCATCATCATCACAACTGTGGCAGCGGGTCTTCTCGGTCGCGGGCGCGCAGGCCTTGCAGGTCGAGAGGTACATGATCGAGTTCTGGAGCTGGAGCTCGAGAGCCCGCAGGCGAAACACCTGCTGGCGAGTGGACTCGAGCTTCTGGGCGTAGAACTGGCGCAGCTCGGTCATCATCGCAGGCCCGGAGGGCTGCGAATGCAGGTCCGCCAGGAACGTCTGGATGTCCGGCAGCGAGAATCCGAGCTCCTGCAACCGGCCGATCCACTCGATGCGCACGAGCGCCTGGGCGTCGTAGAGCCGGAACCCGCCCTTGGTGCGAGAGACCGGGACGAGGAGGTTGAGCTCTTCGTAGAAGTGCAGCGTCCGGATGGTCTTTCCCGAACGCTCCGCGAGCTCGCCGATCTTCATCGGCTGGGTCGCGGCGGTGGGGGGGTCAGGATTCAACAGACTCTCACGCTTACGTAAGAGTCTTAGTATGGTCCGTCGGGACCGTCAACGGGTTTCGACCGCGCTGGTGTGAGGTGGGGTACGGGAAGCCGCGCGGGCTACGGTGCGGCTCCCGTGCGGGTCCACAGCGCGTACCACCGCCGGTGGTGCTGCCGGGCATCCGGACCGCGGACGAAGTGGTCGCGGACCCGTGGGTCGCTCAGGAGGATGCGCTCCTCGAGGTACCGGGTCGGGAGCTCGTCCTCGCTGTCTGCGGTCGTGACGATCCAGGTGGGATGGACCGCCAAAACATGGTTCACGTCGAACCGCTTTCCCGTGAGGACGGGGTCGGTGAGCGAGAAGGGGTGGATGTCGATCACGTTCACGTCGGGCCCTGCGAAGTACGGCACCACGCCAGCATCCCTCGCGAGCAACCACGAACCGGGGACAACTACCCCCGCCGCGATCCGCCGCGCCATCAGCTCGGCTGGGTTGCCGGGGAGCACGGTGTTGTATGCATCGTAGCGGGTCTCCACCGCCCGGGACGGACCCAGCGTGAGGTACGCCGTACCGAGCGCCAGGGCGCCCGCGAGCACGCGGCGGGGGCGGCGACGGAGCGCCTGCAGCGAGGGGGCGAGCGCCGCGAGGGTGAGCGCGATGGGCGCCAGGAAGAGCCGGGCGCCGGGCATCCAGTTGTACACGCGCAGGGAGACGATGGTGAGCACCGCCGCGATGCCGAGCAGCGTGTACTTCGGGGCCGTACGGGGCCCGAGCACGGCCGCGAGGAGCCAGGCGCACACGGCGCCGGCATACAACTCCTGCGAGCGCTTGAAGTACCCGGCGTTCATCTTCATCATGTCGAAGAACGGCTCGCGTGCTTGTGCCGCGAAGGTGTTGGGGATGAAGGTGCCGAAGTACAGCGTGTGCGCGACGAAGTAGGGCACCACCACGGCCAGCAGCGCCGCCAGCGGCCGAAGATCTGCGGGACGGTGGGCTCGGGGGCGGCTGAAGATCGGCACGAACACCAGCGCGACGCCTGCGACCAGCCCTTCCGGACGCACGAGGTAGAGCAGCCCCGCCAGGACGCCTCCGAGCCACGGCGTCCGGCGGTCGAGCACAGCCCAGGCGGCACCCAGCACCATCGCCACGTACATGCCGGTCTCCAGCCCGTTGGTCACCGCGATCCCGTACACCGGCAGCGCTGCGAGCACCGCGGCAGGGAGCAGCGACCACCGTGATCCGCGCCCGCACAGCACCACGCCCAGCCCGGTCGCCGCGACCAGCCCGACCGCACCGAAGATCAGCCCCCACCCGGTCGCCCAGGTGGACGGGTGGATCGGCAACAGGGTCCCCGGCGCCATCCACACGACCCACAGGAAGTTGGTGTACCCCTCCACCGGCGGCTGCCCGGCGTTGTAGACGAGGCCGTTCCCAAGCCCGAGGTTGCGGGCGTAGCGGAGGGAGACGTACGCGTCGTCGACCATGGAGGGGAGCGATGGCCATGCCGAGATGGCCAGGATCGCGATTGCGACGATGCAGGCGGCCCAGGATCGGCGGGTCATGGGACACGACCGAGGAGGGTCAGCATCCCGGCAATGTAGCCGCTGGCCGAACCCGACGCGGAGCTACCTCGTCCTGCTCACGGTGTTCGTGCTTTCGTAGCCCTTGCACAGGCTGTCCAACTGCCACTCGTCCAGCCGGGGCGGGGTGGTGGGGACAAGTTGCGACGCCTGCTCTGCCACAACCTGCGCCCTGCGGCGCATCACCTCGGGGCCCCACGTGGTGTAGGCCTGGCAGACGTTGTCCCGCTCCGACAGGAGTCGCTCCTGCACTGCGGCCCGCACCACCTTCCCGTAGTTGGGTGGATTCACCGCTTCGTCCACCGCGTCGGTGATCCAATCGACCCAACGGAACGGTCGGGTCTGCACCACGCAACCGTCCTCCCCGAGCTCGAGCGGGCTGTCCTCGGTGAGCAGCGCCTTGTAGAACTGGTAGCCCTCCCAGTTCGCGGCGAGGTCGGCATAGCTGAACACCCCCGAGGTCGCGAGCCCGTACTGGCCCCGCTCACTAAGCGTTCCCCAACGCATCGCCCGCTCGTCCGCGCGCCCTCGCCGGGAGGCCAGGAAGTACTCGTACCCCTGGGACCAGAAGTGGTCGGGCTTGTCGGTACCCATCAGGATCCCGGCGAGGTGGATGGTGCTGCACACCCCGACCGTTCCCAGGACCAGCGAGTCGGTGGGGCGCAGCAGGTCGTAGATGTCGCCGAATTTCACGAACGGGCGGCGGTCGACGCGCGCGTCGGTCTCGAGCCAGGCCGCGTAGGCCCCGTAGCCCAGGCCTGCGAGCTCGCCCCGCCCGTGCACGTAGGTGGGAAAGGAGGCGATGTCGTAGATGCTCTCGGCGAGCAGTCGGCGGGTCTCCTTCACGCTGGAGTGGCAGCCGGTCTGCCGGTTCGTCTGCTCCAGAGCAGCCGCGAGGATGCGGTCCACCTCATCGTCCGCGACGATCCCGGAGTCCTGCAGCTCCACGAGTCGATCGGTGATCTGGTCTGTCTCGTAGGCACGAGCGGGCGTCGACAGGGCGCCGCAGAGCCACATCAGCGCGAGTAGGGGGAGCCCGGGAGACATGGCCAGATCGTAAGCACCGACAGGGGGCGGTCCACGACGGGCGCCCCCGTGTCAGACCTTGTCGAGCACAACCGCCGCGAGGAGCAGCTCTTCTGCTGTCAACCCCTCGCCCCGAACCACCACGCCGCGGCTCGCCCCCCGGGTGAGCCCGTCGCCCACGTGCCGGTAGAGCACGTCGTAGCTGCTGCCCCGGAGGATCTGGCCCTGGACGATCCGGCAGAACGGCGCGGAGGATGGCGCCCGGAAGAGCGTGTTGCCCTGCATCCGCCAGGTCACGGAGGCCTGGTTGCCCAGCGCCCAGCCGTTCGCTCGCTTGGTCAGCAGGGGTGTGAGCCCATCGCGCCCGAACAACGAACCGTCACGCCAGACCATGGCGAAATCGACCTCGGCCGCGTGGTGGACCTGACCGGGCATGGGCACCTCCACGCGAGTGTATCCGGCAGCCCACCGGAGCGGGCCCCGGGTCCACGCCCCCCTCCGCGATACGCTGTGGCCGTGCGCCGCTACCTCCCGCTCGTGCTCGTCGTCATCGGTGTGCTGTACACGTTTCGCGGCTTTCGCGGCTGCCCGACGGGCGGGGTGAAGGTCGCTCCCGTGGCGCTCGGCGCCGAGCCGGTCCAGGAGGAGCTCGAGAAGCCCGAGGCCGTGACCATCGAGCGGGACGGCAAGACGTTCCACATCCAGAAGACCCACCACTACCGGGTGGTCGGGGAGGTCCTGTCCGCCTCCACCTACTCCCTGGCCTTCACGAACGAGTTCTTCGACGTGGACATCGGCCTGGCGTGGGGCGACCACGTGCCCAGCTTGAAGGAAAAGTACACCTTCGATCAGGATCATCGTTGGCTCTTCTGGCGCAGTGACAGCCCGGTGTCCGAGGCCGATCGCCTGGACGTGACCACCCACGTCGGCAACCAACACATCATCCCGGCGGAGGGGCACTCCGCGATCGACAGGGCCGTGCGCTGGGCCAGAAAGGGGGATCTCGTGGCGATCGAGGGCTACCTGGTCACCATCCTCGACTCGGCCTGGCAACCCCTGGCCCACTCGAGCACGAGCCGGGAGGACACCGGCGGTGGAGCCTGCGAGATCGTCTGGGTGGACACCTTCCAGAACGGGAACACCATCTGGCGCTGAACCGGCCGGTCATATCACCCGACGTGGGTCTTGAGCCAGGCGTAGACGGGCGAGAACCGCTTCACTGCCGCGAGCGTGGCGGCGACTGCATCGTCGGGAACGGGCCCGCGCTCCTGGACGTGAAGGCTCGTGTGCAGGAGCAGTGGATCGTCGGGGAGGCCCCTGGGCACCCGCTTGAGCGTCTGGCCGCCCGGATGGAGGCCGGTGAGCGCAGTCCTCAGGGCGTCGCCGTCCTCCACCACCGCCTTTCGATACTTTGCGAGGGCGTCCTTGTCGAAGTCGTGACAGCCCATGCCGACGAGGAAGCTCGTGGGCTCGAGCCGCGCGAACAGGCCCGGTCCCCACCCCTCCGATTCGGTGAACCACACGTCGAGGTGGGGCTTGTAGGGCGTCTTCTCCTTCGAGAAGCGCACGTCGCGAAAGATGCGCATCATCTTGCCCGGCATGCCGAGGTGCCCGGCGAGCGTGGCCATGAATTCGCGACCGACGCCGAGGTACCAGCGCTCGTACCGATCCCGGTTGGCATCGAACCAGGCCTTGTCGTTGTGAGCGGCGAGGTCGGAGAGGAAGGCGAGGGTCTCGGGCGGAAAGGTGGCCATCTGACACCCATAACCGGCGGGGCGCGGTCCTAGCGGTAGTACAAGGCGCCGGTGCAGGTGCCGTCCGTGTAGGACAACGACTGCTCGAAGAAGTCGCATCCGACGTCCGCACCTGCGTTGTCGGTGCCGCCCGCGAACGCCGTCTGTCCGTAGCCGCCATCGTCGTCGAGGTTGAACGAGCGGACGGTGCCGTACGGCCCGCGTGCATCCGCGTACCAGAAGTTGCGACAGTCGCCGTCCGAGGCGATGTCCCGATCGGAGTCACAGGCAAAGGGATCGGTGAACCGCGGGCTGACCGAGCTCTGGCGGACCGGGTTCCAGGCGTCGAGGTGCAGATCGAGCTGGTAGACCGAGGTCGTCCGGTTCACGAACGCGGCGTAGGCACGGGCGCTCGTGGTGTTGCTCGCGTCGAATTGCCAGGTGGCCCAGTCCGTGCCGTCGGTGGCGCGCAGCTCCGATGCCGAGGGATCGGGGATGTGGGCGAAGCAGGAATCCGCAGCGGGATCGCAGTCCGCGAGGTTGGAGCCGAGCACGTCGTGGACCGAGCGCCAGTCGACGGTCCCATCGGCGTTGAACCACCACCAGAGCGTCCAGCCACCGCCGTCCGTGTCCATGTCGCACAGCACGTTGAAGGGCGGGTTCGGGCCCGTGCCGTCGGGATCGATCGCGTACACGCCGGAGGCCGAGGACGGGTGGGCAGCGAGCACGTCGGCGCAGCTGGTGGGGTCGAGCACGGGGCCCGTGTCGGTGTCCGAGTCGGTGTCGGTGTCCGAGTCGGTGTCGGTGTCGGTGTCCGTGTCGGCGTCGGAGTCCGAGTCGGCGTCCGTGTCGGTGTCGGCGTCCGAGTCCGAGTCCGAGTCGGCGTCGGCATCCGCGTCGGTGTCTGCATCGGAGTTGAGATCCGGCCGACCACTGTCCGTGCCGAACCGGATGGTGGCGGCAGAGCAACCGAGGAGGAGGGACGGAAGCGCAAAGCGGAGGAGATGCATCGGGGCGCTCATGTGGCCTGCAGGATCCCACGATTTCGCGCAAGGCGCCACCAGAACCGACGAAGATCCGCCCGGTGCCCGACGTCCGAGGGACTATACTCGCGCGTCGTGGCCCACCGTCCGCGCCGTCCCGGCCGGCAGCCCACACGGTGCGCTCATGACGACCTCCCTCGTTGCCCTTGCGTTGTTCCTCTCGTCGGCCCGCGCCGCAGACCCCGCGGACGAGGCGGAAGAGGCCGCCGCGTTCCAGCTGGCGCTGACCCACCTCTCCGGCCCCCTCGCCCCTCTCGCCCCGGAGATCGTGGCACGCGCCGACTCGGAGAACAACGTGTTTGCGCTCACGGTGGACGCCATGGACGCGATCCAGTGGCTCGTCGCACTGCACGAAGGCCGCGACTGGAAGAAGCAGGTGAAGGCTGCGAGGGCGGCCCCTGTCGTCGGCGATGACACCTACGCGAACCTGCTCGACGGGGTCTGCTCCGACCCCGCCGTCCGGGTGGACATCCGCTGGGGCTTCTGCGCTGCGGTCTGGCACAGCATGACCACCGGGGGCATCGCTGATTGGCGCCTGCACGCGATCCTGAGCCGGACGGCCGGCGCCTACGGAGATCCCGAGGTGGCCTTCGCCGGGGCCGTGATGGCGCGGGAGCTCAACCCCCACGATGCCGACTCGGCGTACCAGCTCGTGAACTACGCCCTGTACGCCCACCGCATGCCCGAGGCCGCCGCCGCGACCGTCGCGGCGATGGGCCTGCGCGTGGACGAGGACGTGGTGGTGCGCGTGGCGACGGCGCTCGTCCAGCAGGCCCAGACGCCTGTGGCGCTCGAGGTGGTGGCGCGGGCCCTCGTCCTGCGGCCCGAGAGCGGCCGCCTGCTCATGACACGAGGCACGCTGCTCGTCGAGAGCGGCGACGCTGCAGCGGCGATCGTCGCTTTCGGCCTGGCTGAGGAGCACGGCTACGCCGGGGCGGACCTGTACCTCGCCTGGGGAAACGCCCTGGTCACCCTCGATCGGCCGGCCGAGGCCAGGGAGGAGTTCCGCAAGGCGGTGGCGATCGATCCGGCTGCGACGGTGCCGGAAGGGATGGTCGGGGGGCCCGAGCGCCACCCACCCCCGCCGGGATCGGATGTGCCCTGAGCGGGATTGTCTGCACTCCCCCGGCTGCGGATGACCCGCCCGCGGTCATGATAGCCGCGCCCGATGGTCCTGCTCCTCCTCGGCTGCTCGCTCCGCTCGGGCGGGGAGTCTCCTGACCCCGCCGAGTGCGCGCCGGCCACCCCCGACGACATCCGGGACCGCGAGGGGGACTACTACCGGTGCCTCGACAGCACGCTCCGCGGCGGTGCCGGCTGTGGTGCGGAGGGGTACCCGATCGGGTTCGGCGCCAAGTACGCGGACCGTTCCTTCGAGGAGGTCTGGTACGAGTTGAGCCCTGCCGGGCAGGCCTTCTTCCTCGCTGTCTCCCCCTGCCTGCAGCAGCGCCTCGCGGACGTGGTGACGGCGGACGCCACCTGCGACGAGGTGTGGCAGGAGGGCTTCGCCACCCACGCCGGCTGCTACGTGGACAGCGGGTTCTGCGACCTGCCCCCCGAGGACGTGCTCGTGATCGGCACCATGTTCGACGCGGACGTGCTGCAGCTCCCCGAGTTCGCCTCGCAGCTCTCCGAGGTCTCCGCGGGCTGCGAGGCGCTGTAGTTCGGGCCTGGCGGCCCGGGGCCCGCTGCGGCTACCGCCCGCCCGGTGCGCCACGGCGAGCGAAGGCCCACGCCGTCGTCGCCAGGAACAGCAGCAAGGCAACCACGCCGGCCACGCCGCCCGCCGATCGCGCGCCGCCCTGCCCCGCGACGTCGCCGAAGATCCGCAGCAGGAGCGACGCGTGCAGCAGCGCGAGCGGCACCCACGCCAGGGTGCGAAACGGGACCTGGGCGCGGAGGACGGCGGGAAAGATGATCGGTGCGTGCCCGAGCACCATGGAGAGCGTGAAGCCCACGAAGACGGCGTGGATCTCGGCGTCGTAGGGGAGGCCGGCGTTCTGGCGACCCCAGGCGAGCATCGCGGCACCCCCCACGGCGAGCCAGCAGTAGCCGAGCAGGAGGGCGGTCGCGACGAAGCGCGGGAGGCCCGGCGTGCGGATGGTACGACGAGCGATGTCGTGGCGCCCAAGCCACACGGCGATCCCGATCCACACACAACCGAGCCCGCGAACGGCGGCGTCATCGACGCGGTGCGTCGCCGGTAGCGCGAGGAGCGCGATGCCGACGAGCGCGACCAGCGCGTAGCGGGCGGCCCCTGGGAGCCGCTGCACGCGTCCCAGCTCCAGCCGTTCGCCCACGATGGTCAGCACGATGAAGGCCTCCCACCAGGGCACCGCCATCGGCACCGTGGCGCCGGCGGCCCAGATTGTCGTTCCGATGGCCCCGCAGCCGGCACCTGCGCACATGATCCCCATGTGCAGGGTGGGCTCCTGACGGGTGAGCGCGGTGAAGACCCCGACCAGCGCGATCGAGCCCATCGCCGCGAGCGCTGCCCCCGCGGCGATGCCCCCGGCGACGAGGCCCGCGCCGACCACGCACAGCGCGGGGCCGACCCAGGCCCACCAGCGACCGAGCGCGACGGCACGCTCCACGCTGATGACGGTGTACAGGAAGCCTACCACCATCAGCGGGCCGTGCGCCGCGACGAGGCCTGGGCTCGCCGTTCCCGTCCAGCCCAGGCGGCCGAGGCCGGCCCACAGGCCGAACACCAGGGCCAGGAGGCCGGGCGCGAGGAACACCAGTCGGCCGAGCGCGAGGGGCGTCGGCGGTGCTGCGCCGCCCGGCAGGTGCGAGCTCATGGTCTCACGGAGCTGCGGTGGAGGTCACGACGATCGAGTCCGTGCCGACCACTGCGCCCTCGAGGTCGGTGGCGACGAGGGTCACGTCGTTGGCGCCGGCCAGGAGTGGCACGGTCACCCGCCAGGTCCGATCGTCGACCCACGTGAGCGCCAGGGGCGCAGCGGCGCCGTCGAGCGTGATCTGGCGCACGTCGATCCAGGCCTCCCCCTCGAGCACGACCTCCTTCGACGCGACGGTGAAGTCGGTGCCCCCGCCGGTCGTGATGCGGAAGTCCAGGGACGGATACTGGGTCATCACGGCGTCCGGCGAGCCGTTCATCACCCAGTTCGCCCGGTCGTCGATGAACCGGCAGTGGCCGGCGAAGTCCTGGTCCGGCAGCAGCACACCCATCTGGTCACACCACCGCCCGAGGTACCCCACGTTGTAGGCCCGCGCGATGATGTCCTGCAGGTGCCCGTAGTACGACCTCCGGTTGGCGGGGTCCTGCAGCAGCCGCTGGAGGTCGCCGTTGGCCACCACCGAGCCCGAGGAGCCGCCGTAGTAGTCGAGGTCGTGCGGGAAGTACAGCACCCGCTGGTCCTCGGGCCGGACGTACAGTTGCGCGTTGTGCTGGCTCCCATCCCCCCCGTAGTTGTCGACCGCGCCCGAGAGCGTCGCGAAGGCGAAGGCACGCAGCCACTCGTCCACGTCGATCACCGCGCCCACCTGCGCCAGGAAGTCGGAATTCGGGAGCGCGAAGGTCTTGTCCATGTCGATCAGACGGTCGTAGTCATCCTCCCGCTCGTTGTTCTGGATGAGGAAATTCCAGCGATAGGCCTCCGGATCGTCGCCGAGATCCGTGAGGGGCGTGCCGATCACTGAGTCCGGCTGGGGCAGCTTGAGCCCTTCGGGCGTCCCGTCGTCGGTGGTCAGCGGGTAGTAGATGAGCTCGTACTTGAACAGCGTCCCGCTGTCCCCTTCGGCGAACTGCGAGGAGAGCACGAGATCGCTGAACCGATCGAGCTGCAGCTCTGCCGGCCCCGTGTGCTCCCGCCGTGGCGTCAGCGCCTGGATGAGATCGTTGTACTCCCCGGAAACCGAGCCCGCGTGGGTCATCACGAGGTTCATCAGCACCTCGCGCTGGCCGGTGCCCACTCCCTCGGACCGATCGACGAGCGCGCTCGAGTGGCTGCCCCGGAACGGCTGCTCGCTGTGGAACGTGACGCCGTAGCCCAGGCGCGCCACTTCAGGCCTGCCCCGCTCACTGCCCTTCGTCCGCACCCCCACGTCGTAGTACACCTTCGACTCGTCGTACACCACCGTGGCGCCGATCGGATCGTCGCTCATCACGTTCACGTCGTCGAGCAGCCAGTCCGAGTCGGCCTGGGTCATGAGGATCCGGAAGTTGTGCAGCCCGTTGGTGGCCGCCAGGCCGTCGTCGAATTTCACGAGGGCGCGGGAGTCCGGTCCTGCAGCGGGGAACGTGGAGCGGGCACCGAGGCCGTCCTGCGCCTCGACGTACATCTGCACGATCGTCCCGGCCGCCTCCCCGCTGAGCTCGGCCTCCCAGTGGCCGGGCTGCACCTCGGTCATCGCCTGGTCCTGGAACGGTGCTCCCGAGACCGACGACCACAGCGTGACCGACACCACACCGTCGGGGTCGTCCGCGGACACCGTGACCGCCACCGGCTGGTGGGCCGCCGGCACCGCCACGTCCTGGCGAAGGTCGGCGAAGGTCGGGCCCAGGTCGTCCACTCGCGTCGAGTTGGGCGCGCCGGGCGTGCCCGACAGGTCGGGCTGTTGTACCAGCGTGGTGTGCGGCAGGCGGTTGAAGTAGAGCCGCGTGTTGAGCTGGTTGCTGCCCGAAACCCACCGGGCCCGGTAGGACACCTCGTAGGGCCGCGTGCCGATCGGCCGGAGCAGCGTCGTCTCGGCGTGGTTGTGCATGTGTTCGGTCGCGCCGGTGGCCACGACGCGTAGGACGGAGTTCGCGGGGTCGTCGGGGTCCGGGACCACCTCGCTGTGACGGTGGTTCCCCAGGAGCCGCCAGTGATCGCTGCCGGCGTCGAAGGTGCCGTTCTGGACCAGCTCGACGGGCGTCCCATCCGGATCCTGGACCACGCTCAGGTCGTCGATCAGGACCTCGCCGCTGTCGAGCAACCCGAGCACGAACTCCTGCCAGGCGCCGTCGGGGCCCACCGCGCTCGGCTGGGCCGCGCCGCGGTAGCTGTAGGAGGTCCAGGCCGAACGCGCGCTCTCGTCGCTCGCAGCCCAGGCCTCGGGGGCTTCGTTGTCGGCGCGCGGGTCGCGCAACTCGAGCGTCGCCCCGCCCCCATCGGGCGCGGCAGGCCAGCGCCCCCCGTCGAAGTACCGCACCTCGTCCGCGGGGTTGCCGCGGGCGTCGAGCAGCAGGACCCGGTCGCCCCCGTTGCCGAGGCCGCCCGAGTAGCTCCCCACCACCGCGATGTCGGGGTGCTCCTCCCGCAGGGCCGCGGCGTCGCCCGCGACCACCAGGTAGGAATCTGGCGCGAGGACCGTGCCCGAGGGGAACGCGAAGCCTACGGCGTCGACGAGCTGCCAGCCGCCGAGGTCCACGGCCTCGGCGCCCCGGTTGTAGAGCTCGATCCACTCCTCGGCCACGTCCGTCACCGGCTCGCCCTCCTGCGAATGCGGCTCGTGGTGGTACTGGATCTCGTTGATCACGACATCGTCGGTGCTCTCGACGACGTTCTGCGCGCCTGGCGTCGCCTCGCTCGGAACGCGCCAGGGGCCACCGACGCCCGCCTCGTCGGCGCTCGCCCGACCCCGAAGCCCGTCCTGAACCCGCACCGCATCGAGCAGATCGCGCCGATCGGCGGAGTACAGGTACAGCATGTCGCCGGCCTCGACGGGAAAGCCCAGGTCGTCCACAGCCAGGAGCCTGCCGGACGCGAGCGTCCCAGCCGGGAGCACCAGCTCGCCGCCCGTCGACGAGGTCAGGACGAGGCCGGTGGTGTCCTGGGTGCTCGTGCTCACGTCGAGCAGCTCCGCCCAGAACGGCGACTCGGCGGCCGGCGCGATCTCGTTCAGGAGGATCGTGGGGCCGGCGGCCTGGGGAGCGATCCGCGCGGTCAGCGCACACGCGAAGGTCAGGTCCAGGTCGTCGGGCTCGGCCTGGTGGACCTCGACCGTCAGCACGTTGAGACCGCGTACCAACGCATCGGCGGGGATGTCGGCGTACAGCTCCGAAGGATCCCCGACCGGTGCGGAGGCCAGGGTGCTGGCGTCCACAGGGCCCGTCGGCATGTTCTCGCGGAGCACCTCGACGCCGTTGAGGTAGAAGACGGCGCCGTCGTCGACGAGGTACTCGAGGGAGAGCTCGGCCGAGCCGGGGTCGGCGTCGAAGGAGAAGGTGGTGCGGAAGGTGCTCGTGGTGGGGACCGCGTAGAGCTCGGTCGTCCCGCGCGACCCCAGCAGCGCGTCCTTCGAGCGGAAGAGCGCGTACGTGTTCTCGGTGTTGGTGATCGAGGGATCGTCGAAGGTGTCGGCCCAGACGAACTTCGCGTCGGTGAAGGAGCCGCTGTTGGCCCAGCCCCAGGGGTCGGAGGTGCGGTCGGCCTCGACCCCCGGGAGGGCCCAGGACGCGGCGGCGTCCGCATCCTCGATCCAGGGTCCGAGTTCCTCGACGGCCGGCGGCGGATCGGGCGGTGTGGTACCGGGGCAGCCGTCCGTGGGGCCGAGCACCCACTCGAAGGAGGAGGCGTCCGTGCCCACGACGCCGGAGGGCATCTCCACCTCGGCGATGGTCATCTGCGGGCCACCCGAGTCCGTCGGCGCCTCCCAGGCGGCGACGTAGAGGTGGTCCTGGGGGGTGACCGTCGTGTCGAAGCTCTCCACGGTGGTCCAGTCCCCGCCGTCGCTCTGCCCGACGAGGCGGAGATCGGTGCCGTCGGCCTGGCCCAGGTACACGCCGTAGTAGTTGTCGGCTGTCACCCGGACGGTCGCGGGCGCATCTTCCTGGGCCGCCCCCGCGAAGAAGGTGGCCGCGCCGCTGTCCCAGGCGCTGTCGTCGTAGTCGGGCTGCGCCCAGTCGGCGGCGGGATACCCGCCGGAGACGTCGTAGGTCCACGGGGCGTCGAGCGCCACGAGGTCCAGGGTGGTGGGCGGCGCGAGGGGGTCGAGCACGTTCGGCTGGCCAGGGGTCCCGCCGAGATCGCTGCTGGCCGTCCAGTTCTCGGCGTGGTCGCTGGCGGCGTCCGGGTCGATCTTGGCCAGGGTGAGCCCCGAGCCGTCGGCCTGGACGGGCCAGGGATCGTCGGTGCCGTACGCGATGGTGTCGATCAGCCGGCCGCCGTTGTTCCGAAGATCGATCCGGTCGCCGGAGTTCGAGAGCGTGCCGACGTAGGGCCCGAGTGCACCCGCGATCCGGGCCGGATCCGCGGCGACCACGAGGTATCCGCCGGCGGGCAGGATGGTGCCATCGGCGAAGGTGTAGGCCACGCCGCCAGCGATCGACCATCCCGAGAGATCCATGTCCAGGGCCATGGGGTTGTGGAGCTCGATCCACTCGACATCCGCGTCGGTGGCCGAGTGGTACAGCAGCTCGTTGAACGTGATCGAGCCCGGCGCGGCGATCTCCTCGCGCTCCCAGGGGGCGGCGCGTGGCGGCACGGTCTCGATGCCGGTGTCGATGGGGGTGTCGTGGGTGTCGAGGGTGTCGTCGGGGACCGTGTGGCCCTTCGGGTCATGGGAGCAGCCGGCGCCCAGCGTCCCGATGGTGATCACGGCGGTCGCCGTCCGGAGCCCCAACCAGGGGGGCGCTGACAGTGCGGGGGTGGCGTTGCGGCTGTGCACGGGGATTCGCCTTCCTGCTCCAACAGGGCATAATCCGGGCGGACCCCGGCGGTCTGCACACCCCGCTCAGCGACGCGGGCCGGCCTTTGCACTGCTCGCGACGAATGCAGCCAGGTGCTCCCCGGTCAGCGTCGACCTCGCAGCCACCAGATCCGCAGGGGTGCCTTCGAACACGACCCGCCCACCGTCGTGGCCCGCGCCGGGCCCGAGGTCGATGATCCAGTCGGCGTGCACCATCACCGCCTGGTGGTGCTCGATCACGATGACCGACTTGCCGGCGTCGACAAGTCGGTCCAGGAGTCCGAGCAGTTGCTGGAGGTCGGCCAGATGCAGCCCGCTGGTCGGCTCGTCGAGCACATAGATCCCGCCTTCGGCGCCCATGTGCGTCGCCAGCTTGAGCCGCTGCCGCTCGCCGCCCGACAGCGTGGGGAGCGGTTGGCCGAGCCGCAGGTAGCCGAGGCCCACGTCAGCCATGCGCTGCAGGATCAAGAGCGCGGCGGGCGTTCGCGCCGCGCCGGCGCCGAAGTAGCGGACTGCCTCCTCCACCGAAAGATCGAGCACCTCCGCGATGTCGAGCCCGCCGAGCCGGTATTCCAGCACCGACGCATGGAACCGCCGACCCTCGCACGCCTCGCACACCGTGGTGACGGTGGCCATCATCCCGAGGTCGGTTTCGATCACCCCGGCTCCGTTGCAGGTCGGGCAGGCGCCCTCGGAGTTGGCGCTGAACAGGGCCGGGTTCACCCCGTTCGCCTTCGCGAACGCCTTGCGGATGGGCTCCAGCAGGTCCGTGTACGTCGCCGGGTTGCTCCGCCGCGAGCCGCGGATCGGCGCCTGATCGACCGAAACCACCCCCTCGCGGCCACTCACCGATCCATGGATCAAGGAGCTCTTGCCCGAGCCGGCCACCCCGGTCACCACCACCAGCACGCCGAGCGGGATGTCGACGTCGACGCCCTTGAGGTTGTGCGTGGAGGCGCCACGCACCCGCATTACGCCCGACGCCCGACGCACCGAGGGTTTCAGGGAGGCCCGGTCGTTCAGGTGACGCCCCGTGAGCGTGCCGCTGGTCCGGAGCCCCTCGACGGAGCCCTCGTAGACCACCCGTCCGCCCGCGGCGCCGGCACCGGGGCCGAGATCGACGACGTGGTCGGCGATCCCGATCACCTCCGGCTTGTGCTCCACCACGAGGATCGTGTTGCCCTTGTCGCGCAGCCGCAGCAGGAGGTCGTTCATCCTCCGGATGTCGTGGGGGTGCAGCCCGATCGTCGGCTCGTCGAAGATGTAGGTCACGTCCGTGAGCGAAGACCCGAGGTGGCGGATCATCCGGGTGCGCTGCGCCTCACCGCCCGACAGCGTACCGGTCGGCCGATCGAGGCCCAGGTAGCCGAGCCCGATCTCCACGAACGCGTCGAGCGTGTGCTGCAGCGAGGCCAGCAGGGGCGCGACGGACGGCTCGTCCAGCCCTCGCACCCACGCAGTCAGGTCGGTGATCTGCATCGCGCAGGCGTCGGCGATGTTGATACCGTTGATCCTGGCGGACCGGGCGGCCTCGTTGAGCCGGGTGCCGCTGCATGCAGGACAGGTGGTGAACGTGACAGCGCGCTCCACGAACGCCCGGATGTGCGGCTGCATCGCGTCGACGTCCTTCGAGAGGAACGACTTCTGGATCTTCGGGATGAGCCCCTCGTAGGTGAGGTTCACGTTCCCGATCTTCACCTTCACAGGCTCCTTGTGCAGGAAGTCCTGCAGCTCCTGCGGCGAGTAGTCGCGGATGCGCTTGTCCGGGTCGAGGAAGCCCGAGGCGCCGAAGATCCGCACGTTCCAGCCATCGGCGGTGTAGCCGGGGATGGTGAGCGCGCCCTCGTTGAGCGACCTGCTCTCGTCGTAGAGTTGGGAACGGTCGATGTCGGTGACCGAGCCCATGCCCTCGCAGCGGGGGCACATGCCGCCCGCGACCGTGAACGTGCGCTTCTCGGTCTTTCCGCCGCCCCTGTCGGTCGAGAGTTGCCCGACCCCATGTACCGACGGGACGTTGAACGAGAAGGCGTTGGACGAGCCGACGTGCGGCTTGCCGAGCCGGCTGAACAGCACCCGCAGCATCGCGTTGGCGTCGGTCGCCGTACCCACCGTCGAGCGGGAGTTGGCGCCCATCCGCTCCTGGTCGACGAGGATGGCGGTCGTCAACCCGTCCAGCACGTCGACCTCGGGCCGGGCCAGCGCCGGCATGAACCCCTGCAGGAAAGCGCTGTAGGTCTCGTTGATCAACCGCTGCGACCCGGCAGCGATGGTGCCGAACACGAGCGACGACTTGCCCGACCCCGAGACGCCGGTGAACACGGTCAGTCGTCGCTTGGGGATGTCGACGCAGATGTCCTTCAGGTTGTTGTGCCGGGCGCCCTGGACGCGGATCCGGTCGTGGCTGTCTGCGGGGTGCTGCTTGGAGGAGGCCATCTCCCCGCTCCTGCCATCGGGGGCCGGGGCTGTCAAGCTGGTGCGGGGACGATGCGGGTCATCCTGGCCCGGGTGCCCCTCTCGACGCGGTCCAGGCGCGCTTTCCACGCCGCGAGGCGGCGAGCGCCAGCGCCCCGAGGACGCCCGCCATCCCGCCGACGCTGGAAGTGCTCGCGCACCCACAGCCCCTGTCCGGGTCCTCTGGTCCCGGTCGCTCGTCCTTCGCGGAGTCCCCGGCCGTCTCCTGTCCCGAGTCGTGCGGGCCGGTCGCATCGCTCCCGTCGCAGTCCTGGTCCAGGCCGTCGTCGGGCGTGTCGACCGCGCCGGGGTGGACGTCGGATCGGCCGTCGTCGCAGTCGCCGGCTGCGTCCACCCATCCGTCCTCGGCGGCGCAGGCCACGCGCGTGGCCCCGGGGTCCCCGAAGCCGTCGCCGTCCGCGTCGGCGTACCAGGTGCAGGCCGTGCAGATGCGCTCGAAGCGCACGGCATCCGCGCGGACCGACGCGGCCTCGGGGACCACGACCGAGACGGTGAGGACGCCCCAAGACGTGGCCGCGGCGACCGCGAGGTCCTGCCAGTGGGCCGTCGCGTCCGCCCAGCCCACCGGTGCTGCCGTCTGATCGACCGTGACGTCGACGCGGCTGTCACCCGTGACCGAGTAGGGCACCGCGCTCCCGAGGTTCGGGTCTGGGGCCCACGTGGTGGAGACCCGGTACTCACCGGGCTCGCCCGTGTACGTCCACGTGGCGGTGGCGCCCTCGACCGACGACTCCTGGTGGTGGCCTCCGAAGCTCCCGTCGTCCGACCCGTTCTGCCAGGTGCCGCGCAGCCCGAACGCCCCGTAGGCGGGGCCGAGGTCGTCCACGAGGGTGACGCCGTCGCCGTCGACGACGTGCACGATCGCGGCGCGCAGGGCGAACAGGGAGATCTCGTGGGAGACGTGGCTCTGGTCGAGGAACACGGAGAACCCGCCCGGCGCCACGGTCTCGACCCCCGCGGCGACGTCTGCCTCATAGTCCTGGTAGAGCGTGCCCGCGAAGCAGCACGTGTCGTAGCGGTTGAGCACCTGGAGCTGGCGCCGGTCGGGGCCGATCGCGCCGAGCACGTAGAGATCGGGGTAGCCGACGATCTGGTAGAACTCGTAGCCGTACTGCTCGGCGTCGCCGAGATCGCGCGGGTCGGTGCGCAGGTAGATCGGCAGCGAGCCCGCCACGGGGATGCTCACGCGGATGCGCGGATCGAGCGCGGCAGCCATCGTCGTCGTCCATCCCCCGCCCGAGATCCCGATCATGTCGACCTCCGAGGCCCCGAGGACGTCCTGCCCGTAGTTCACGACCTCCGCGACGGGCTGGAGGAAGAACTTGAGGTACGAGTAGCCGTCGAAGCGGGCGCTGTACATCTCCCCATGGCTCGTGTAGGGCCCCGTGCACTCGCCGTAGAGCGGCATGCACATCGCCGCGACGTCCCAGCCCCGCTCCAGGAAGAAGCCGATGGTCTCGACCCCGCCATCAGCGGCGTAGGTCGTCGAGTGGCCCTGGTGGAAGATCATCAGCTTCCCGTTGCTCGCTGCGGGGTGAAACACGTACGCCACGGACGTGAACCCATCCGAGAGGTCCATCGTGAGCCGATCGACGCGATCGAGCGCGGCGAGATCCGGGAGCGGGCTCTCGACGTTCGTCTCCACGGTGGTGGGCTCCTCGGTCGGGAGCGCCGGCGTGCCATAGATGAAGCGCAGCGCATCGGAGCGGGCGCGCGCCGCCCCCTCGATCGAGCGGACGTCGAGCTCGTCGTCGTCGTGGTAGCTGAACGACGTCCACGCCACGCTCTGGCACGTGCCGGACTGGCAGGAGTCACCCGAGGAGGTGCAGTCCTGGCAGGTCTCGGCGATGCCGCAGGCGTCGTCCGCCGTGCCATCGAGGCACGTGCCGTCTTCGGCGCAGCACCCGTCACAGGCGGTGGCGCACGCGAGGTTCGCGGTGATGACGCCGGTGTCCGCGCTCGCGTCGTCCGGGCAGGTCCCGGGCTCGTCCGCGTGGGCTCGAACGAGCAGGGCGAGCAGGAGGGGGACCATCTGGTGGCCTAACAGTGTGGTCCGTCGTCCGCGGGACCGGGCCGCCGATCGGAGAGGTCCGCGGGCCTGCGCGGGTCGTTGCCGGGCTGCGCGACCGGCGTACACCATGGCCCAGCCGACCGTGTGCCCGGTCCCCAGGAGCCCCAGCCCATGCGCGCCCTGGTGCAGCTGGCCAACCTGGTGATCCGCCCCGCGAGCTGAAGGGCCACGAAACGCAGCGGGCCGCGCTCTGGATCTGGGCGGAGGAGACTCCAAGGCCCTGGTTGAAGTGAAACCGCCCCGACCGCACAGCCGGGCGACGGGAGCTCAGCGGCCTGCAGGCCCGCGCAGCCGGTCCTCGGCGCTGCGGGCGTGGGCTTCCAACCCCTCGAGCCGCGCGAGGCGGGCGGCATCCTCGACCACCGCCCCCAGCCCGGCTCCGGGCTCCATCCGAAGCCACGTTCGCACCCGCAGGAAGTGCAGCACGTTCAGCCCTCCGGTGAACCGGGCGGCAGTGCCTGTGGGCAGCACGTGGTTCGGCCCGACCCCGTAGTCCCCGAACACCTCGGCCGAGGCCGCCCCGATGAACAGCCCTCCGTAGTGCCGGAGCGCGCGCGCGTGCTCGTCGGCGTTCACCGTCAGCACCTCGAGGTGCTCGGGCGCGAGCCGGTCGCACACGGCGAGGGCCTCCGCGCCGTCTGCGCAGACGACGACGAACCCGTTTGCGACCGCCTCCTGGGCGATGTCACGCGTGGACAGGGTGGCGAGCTGGTCCGAGAGCGCCCGGTCCACCCGATCCGGGAGCGATGGGTCCCAGGTCACGAGGATCGGTCGTGCGTCGGGATCATGTTCGGCTTGCCCGAGCAGGTCCGCGGCGATCCGGGCGGGGTCTGCGCTCGCGTCGGCGAGCACCACCAGCTCGCTCGGTCCGGCCAGCATGTCGATGCCGACCTGCCCCGCACCCAGCTGCTTCGCGGCGGTGACCCAGCGATTGCCGGGGCCGACGATGACGTCCATGCGCGGGACGTCGCCCGCGCCGTACGCCAGCGCGGCGACGGCGTGGGCGCCCCCGACGGCGAGCACGGCGTCGGCGTCTGCCACCCAGGCCGCAGCAAGCGTCACGACCGCCGGACGGGGGCTGGCGACCCAGGTCTCGCGCACGCCCGCGGCGCGGGCGGTGACTGCGGTCATCAGCACGCTCGACGGCAACGGGTAGCGGCCCCCCGGCGCGTAGCAGCCGGCCCTGTCCACCGGCGACAACGTGTGGCCGGCCCGGCCGCCCGGCACGGCGATGTCGATGTCGGCGAACGCGGCTCGCTGTGCGTCCGCGAACGCGCGGATGCGCTGGGCGGCGCGCTTGAGGAGCTCGAGATCTGCCGACGGCAAGGAGCGGGCCGCGGCCCCGAGCTCGGCCCGCCCGATCACCAGCGGCGCCCCCGGCGCCAGGTCGCCGAGCCGCGAGGCCTGGGCCCGTAGTGCGCTCTCGCCGCCGAACCGCACGTCCTCCACGATCGCGCGGGCGGCGACCAGCGTCGGAGCATCGACGGGGGAGAGGTTGGCGGCCTCGACGGCCGCGGGCGAGACCCGGCGGAGCATGGGGGACCTCAGGGGGTGGGCTTGGCGTCGCCCGGGCGCCGCGTCAGCTTGCGGGCCCGGTGATCGAGCAGGGCTTCGACGTCTGCGAGCGTCCGGCCGGACCGGGTGAGCGCGACGAGTGAGAAGTAGAGCGCGTCGGCAGCCTCGGCGACGACGTGGTCGGGATCGGTCGCGTCGGCGAGCTCGCCGGCCTCCTCGAGGAGCTTCGCGCGCAGGAGCCCGGGGTCGTCGAGCAGGCGGCGCGAGTAGCTTCCGTCGGGCGCAGTCCTTGTGCGCTCCGCGAGGGTCTGCACCAGCGCGTCGAGCCCACGCGCGGGGCCCCAGCAGGTCGCGCAGCCGAGGTGGCAGAACCCAGGCCCGTGCTGGCGCACGGTGAACCGCAGCGCGTCACGGTCGCAGTCGGCGTCGACCCGCAGGAGCTCCTGGGTGTGGCCGCTCTCGAGCCCCTTCTCCCACAAGCCGCGCCGACGCGACCAGTACACGCCGCGGCCGGTCTCCAAAGCGCGCGCGAGGCTCTCCCGGTTGGACCAGCACAAGCCCAGCGCGGTGCCGCGCTCGTCGACCACGACGGTCGCCCAGAGCCCGTCCGGGCGGTCCGAGGTCAACGGGGCCGCGAACGCATCCACCAGCGCGAGGCGCCCCGTGTAGAGCGCCATCCCGACCTGGGCGTCGGCGCCGAGCCGGTCGAGTTCGGCCACCTCTGCGGCCGTCGTCACGCCGCCGGCGAACGTGATCCGCGAGCTGCCTGCAGCGTCGATCAACGGCTGCACGCGGTCCATCGCCGTGCCGCCGAGGCGGCCTTCCTTCTCGACGAAGGTGATCAAGAACGCGCCGACGAACGGGGAGAGCTCGCGGATCCGGTCCTCGATGCGGGCGCCGGTCCGGGTCGTCCAGCCGTGGGTGACCACCTCGCCGTCACGGGCGTCGAGCGCGGCGACGACCCGCTCCCGGGGCAGCCGGCCGAGGAGGTCGGGGGTGGCGGCGGTGCCGAGGATGATGCGCGCCGCCCCCGCGTCGAGCCAGCGGCGCGCCGTCGCCTCGTCCCGGATGCCGCCGCCGACCCGGCAGTCGTGACGACTGCAGAGGTCGGTGATCAACGGCGCGTTGCTCCCGCGGCCCAGCGCGGCGTCGAGGTCGATGACCGCGATCTCGCCGACTCGGCCAAAGCGAGCGGCGATCGGGCGAGGGTCCCCGGCTTCGATGGCCAGGGTCTCGCCGCCGACGAGCTGGACGGTCTGCCCGCCCTGGAGGTCGATGGAAGGGACGATCACGTTCGCACCGGTATCCCGGCCCTGCCGAGGGCCTGCTTCAGGGTGAGGGGGGTTGTCTCGCCGTCGTGGAAGATGCTGGCGGCGAGGAGCGCGTCCGCGCCGGCCCGCACGGCGTCCACCATGTGTTCGGCGTGGGCCGCACCACCCGACGCGATGATCGGGACGGACACGGCGGCGCGCACCGCGGCGATCAGCTCCAGGTCGTAGCCCGCCCGTGTCCCGTCGCGGTCCCAACTGGTGAGCAGGATCTCGCCCGCGCCTCGGCTCGCGGCCTCGGCCGCCCAGCGGACGGCGTCCGTCCCGGTGCGGTCCTTGCCCGAGCGCACCACCACCTCCCAGCCCGATCCATCGAGCCGGCGGGCGGCGTCGAGCGCCAGCACCGTGCACTGCGCGCCGTAGCGGGTGGCGATGGCGGTCAACAACGGCGGGTCCTGGACCGCAGCGGTGTTGACGCCGACCTTGTCCGCGCCGGCGTCCAGGAGGCGCCCCGCGTCTGCCGCGGAGCGCACCCCGCCACCGACCGTGAGCGGGATCCCCAACGCACGCCGCACGGCCCGGGTCGTCTCCACGGCGTTCCCGCGCCCCTCGGGGGTGGCCGAGACATCGAGGATCACGAGCTCGTCGCCTCCGCCCGCCTCGTAGGCTGCGGCGCGCTCCACCGGGTCCCCCGCGTCGCGCAGCCCCTGGAACTGTACGCCCTTCACGACACGCCCGTCCCGGACGTCGAGGCACGGCACCATGCGGACGGTCAGCATCGGCCCTCGACCCAGCGCCCGAGGAGCTCGGCACCCCACGCGCCGGAGAGCTCGGGGTGGAACTGGCACGCGAGCACGTCACCGCGCTCGATCGCTGCGACGAACGGTCCCCCGTGGTCCGCGGTCGCGCCAGTCCACCCGGCGGGGATGCGGTCGAGCTTGAACGTGTTCGCAAACCAGGCGTGCCCAGGACGGACCCACTGGGCGCCGGGCTCGGGCTCTACCGCGTTCCACCCCATCTGGGGCACCCGGACATCGCCCTGGAAGCGCGTCACGGCGGCGCTCACGAGGCCCAGTCCGGCCTCCCCCGGGCTCTCCTCGCTAGAAGCGGCGAGGAGCTGGAGCCCGAGGCACACGGTGAGCGTGGGGCGCCCCGCCCGGATGCGCTCCTGGAGTGCCTGCACGATGTCGAGCCGCCGGAGCTCCCCCATCGCCGCCCCGAACGCCCCTACGCCGGGCAGCACGAGCCGGTCCGCGGCGCGGATCGCGTCAGCGTCTGCCGCCAGCACGGGCACCGCGCCCGCCCGCTCCAGCGCCGCCAGCACCGAGGCGAGGTTCGCAACGCCCGTTCGGACGACGTGGATGGTCACGCCAGAACGCCCTTGGTGCTCGGCACGTCTGCGTGCCCGTCGAGGGCGACGGCCTGGCGCAGCGCCAGCGCGAACGCCTTGAACGCGGCTTCTGCCCGGTGGTGGTCGTTCTCCCCCTTGAGCACGTCCACGTGCAGCGTCATCCGGGCCGCCATCGCGAGCGACCGCAGCGCGTGGCCCAGGTTCTCACACGAGACCGTGCCGAGCTGCTCCCGCCGGAGCCCCAGGTCGACCTCGGCCCAGGGGCGGCCGGAGAGGTCGACGACCGCGCGGGCGAGCGCCTCGTCCAGGGGGGCGTACGCCGAGCCGAAGCGGCGAACCCCGCGCCGGTCGCCCAGGACGGTGGCCAGCGCCTCCCCGAGGGTCAAAGCGACGTCCTCGACCGTGTGGTGGTCGTCGACGTGCAGGTCGCCGACGCAGGCGATGTCGAGGTCGAAGCGCGCGTGCCGGGCCAGCGCCGTGAGCATGTGGTCGTAGAACGGGAGCCCCGTCTGGATGGTGGACTGGCCGGTTCCATCCAGCGCGAGCGTGAGGGTCACGTTGGTCTCGGCGGTGACCCGACGGGTGGTGGTGGTGCGGGGGTTCATGGCAGCAACGACTCCAACATCGTGGGGGATGGCAGGACCCGGGCGGCGCCGGCGCGAAGCAGGAGGGTCGTGGCGTCCGCGAGAGCCTCGGTCGAGTCGCCCTCTGCAGGCGGCGCGTAGATGCCGATGGGGACGACCCCGGCCGCGCGCGCGGCGCGCACGTCGTCCACGGTGTCCCCGAGCATCCAGGCGTGCTGGACGCCCAGGCGTTCGAGCGCGAGCCGCACCGGCGCGGGGTCAGGCTTGGATGGCGCCTCCCCCATCACCACCATGACCTCGAACAGGTCGAGCCATCCCTCGCGCTCCAGCAGCTCCACCGCGTCGCGCCGCGGACGGCCCGTGACCAGCGCGATCCGGTACCTGCCCCGGAGCCGCTCCAGCATCGCCCTGTCCACCCGGGCGCGCTCGGCGAGCTTGAGCCCCGGTGTCGCGCCGTGCCCCTGGTAGATCCGCTCGAACGCCTCGGTGACCGCGTCCAGGCTGGCGTCCACGCCATGCGCCGCCAGGAGCGCACGGGTGAGGATCCAGTCGTTGTTCGCGTGCCCGAGAGCCTTGGCTGCGGAGATCTCGGCCGCGCTGACCTCCACGCCGAAGCTCGCTGCGGTGGCTCGGATCGCCTCTCGGTAGCTCCCGCAGACATCGACCAGGACGCCGTCCGCGTCGAACAGGATGGCCTCCGGAGCCATCACCGAACGAAACGCGGCGCGGACCCGATCGCGTTCGGAGGCGGTGCCGGGGACGTTCACCCGGATGGCATCGGCGAGGGTCTCGTGGCCGGGCCAACCGCGGACGGCGATGCCCAGGCCCGCCATCCCGTCCTGGACCCACGCGGCCCGCGGCGAGCGAGCGAACACGAAGTTCGCTTGCGACCGTTGGGCGTCGAGGCCGAGGTCCCGCAGGCTGCCTGCCAGCTCGTCTCGCCCCGCGCGCACCTGTTCGACGTACGCCACGGACGCGGCGACGTCCCGGGTGATCCGCGCCTCGGCGAGGAACAGGCTCGGGCCCGACACGGTGTAGGGATTGCCCGCGACCTTCAACGCCGCGATCACCTCCGCGGGCCCGACGGCGTACCCGACGCGGAGCCCGGCCAGACCCCATGCCTTCGACAGCGTCCGGAACGCGACGGCGTTGGGCAGGGCCGCCACGACGGCGGTGAGGTCCTCGTCTGCGAACTCGACATAGGCGAGGTCCACCAGGAGGAGCACGCCGGGGAGCGCGGCGGACAGGCGCCGGAGCACGTCGCCCCGGACCACCTGCCCCGTGGGGTTGTTGGGGCTCACGACGGCGACGAGGGTCGTGTCCGCTGTCACGGCGGCCAGCACCGCCTCGATCGGCCAGTCGCCGCCGGGCCAGGCCACGTCGTGGATGGTCGCACCCGCCCAGCGGGCGTACCGTCCGATCATCTCGAACGTGGGGGACGGCAGCACGATGGACCGACCGGGCGCCAGGTAGGCGCGGCAGGCACGGTCGAGCGCGTCGTCCCCGCCAGCGGTCACCAGCACGCGGTCGGTGGGGAGCGCGTGCCGGGCGGCGAGCGCCGCCTGGAGCGAGCGCGCGTCGGGGTAGCCGCGGACCAGCGCGTCCGGGTCCGCCCCGAGCAGCCGGTCGAACAGGTCCGGGGGTGCGGGCAGCCCGCCGATACCGTCGAGCAGGAGGTCGAGCGGCGCGGGGTGCCGGGGCACGTGGTACGCCACCATGCCGGCGATCGCCGGTGCGGTGGCGGGGAGCTGGCTGACCGGGGGCATTTCAGGGGATGATCTGGCTGGGCTCGGTGACGAGGATGTCGGAGCCGCCGTTGCGCTGGATCACCGGGATCAACTCGGGCAGGATCTTCCGCTGCACCGCCACCTTCACGGCGAAGCCCTTGCCGCCGTGCAGCGGCGACACGGTCGGAACCTTCATGCACGGCAGGATGGCCACGAGGCGGTCGAGGTCGGCGGCGCCGACGTTGAGCTCGAGGATGACACGGGAGCGGGCATCGACGACGGAGCGCAGGAGCATGGCGAGGTGCTCGATGCGCTCGCGCCGGGCCGGGTCGGCCCACGACGCGGGGTGCGCCCACAGGCGGGTGCTGCTGTGCAGCAAGGTGTCGAAGATCTCGAGACCGTTCGCGACCAGCGTGGACCCGGTGGCGGTGTTGTCCACGATGAAGTCGGCGTCTTCCGGCGGGAAGACCTCGGTGGCCCCGTAGCTGCGCACGACCTCCGACGTGAGCCCCTTTTGCGCGATCCACGCGCGAGTCAGCGCCTCGTACTCGCTCGCGACCACCCAATTGCGGTTGGCCGGAAGGCGCCCCTCCACCAGCAGCTCCCGCGGCGCGGCGGCGACCAGGCGCACCGGATCCAGCCCGAGGTCGAGCACCTCGATGAGGTCGGCGCCCTTCTCGGCGACCCAGTCGGCCCCCGCGAACCCGACGTCCCGCGTTCCGTGGTGGAGCATCTCCACGATGGTCTGGGGCTTGAGGATCTTGGTCTCGAAGCCGGCAAGGCCCAGGGCCGGCCGGTACGCGCGGGCGCCCACCTTGAGGGGCACCCCTGCGTCGGCGAGCAGGCGCACGACGGAGTCGTACATCCTGCCTTTCGGGATTGCGAGGTGCAGCGGCGCGAGCAAGGCGGCTCCAGGGGCCTGCGGGCGTATCGCGCCACCGCCGGCTCCGCAGGGGCGTGGATCCAGCCGGTGCCCGGACCTCCGGCGCCGCCGAGATGGTCGATGGCGAAGAAGCCTGGGGCCATCACCACGACCGAGCCCAGGCGATCATCGCACCGACGAGGTGGAAGAGGGCGACGAGCACCACCGGGCCCCCGACGGCCGGCGGCCTCGGGAACACGACGCACTGGGCCCACGGGGGGCTGGATGACGACGATGCGTTGACCGGCACCGACGTCGCCCGAGCCGGCCCCATGGCTACCCCATGCCGGCCGGTGCGCGGCGCGCCGGAAGGACCCACGAGGCGACGATCGACACGCCGAGGATCGCGCCGATGATGCCGAGCGACAGGCCGATCGGGAACTTCCCGCCGAAGCCCTCGTTGAGCCACGCCATCTTGAGCCCGACGAACACGAGCACCAGCGCGAGGCCGTACTTGAGCAGGTGGAACCTGTCTATCACGCTCGCCAGCATGAAATAGAGGGAGCGCAGCCCCAGGATGGCGAAGATGTTGGAGGTGAACACCAGGAGCGGCTCCTTCGTCACGGCAAAGATGGCCGGCACGGAGTCGATCGCGAAGATGATGTCCGAGAACTCCACCACGATGAGCGCGATGAGGAGCGGGGTGCCGTGGAGGACGCCCGCCTTGCGAACGAAGAAGCGCTCGCCCTCGTGGCCTTTCGTGATCGGCAGGAAGCGTCGGATGAACTTGACGAGGGGGTTGCTGTCCGGCTTCATCGGCTTCTCGGGGCCGAACATCAGCTTGAGCCCGGTCAGGACGAGGAACACGCCGGCGAGCACGACGACCCAGTGGTACTGCATCAGCACGGCCCCCAGCGCGATGAAGCCGGCGCGGAACGCCAACGCGCCGAGGATGCCGTAGAAGAGCACGCGGTGCTGGTATGCGGCGGGGATGGCGAAATACGAGAAGACCACCGCGAACACGAAGATGTTGTCCACGGCCAGCGCCTTCTCGATGACGAAGCCGGTCAGGAACTCGAACCCGACGCGATCCGCGGCCGCGGCGGGGTCGAAGCCGGGGATGGCGAGGAGGCGGGGGTTCGAGGCGAAGGTGGTCTGGGCGTAGGCATACAGCCCGACGTTGAACAACAGCGCGAGGCCGATCCAGACCACCGTCCACACCGCCGACTCCTTGAAGCTGACTGCATGTGCCTTGCGGTGGAACACCCCCAGGTCCAGCCCCAGCATCGCGAGGACGAAGACCAGGAACCCTGTGTACAACCACCAGTACTCGTTGAAGGGAAAGAGAGAGACATCCATAGCGGGCCGTCCAGTTGATGGACGGAGCTTATTCTCCCCCCGTAGTTCGACAATATAGATAAATCACTGCAATTCTATCGTATAAACCTATCATCCGGTTTTCCGGGGTCATGACGTGGAATATACGACTCGCCGTTCCGCACGCACATGACCCATTGAATCGATCCATGGATAGATCAGGCCCATGTCCATCCCGGTCTGGTTGAACTACCACCATCTGTTGTACTTCCACGCGACAGCCCGCGAGGGCAGCATGACCGCGGCGGCGAAGAAGCTGCGGCTCGCCCAGCCCACGCTGTCCGGGCAGATCAAGCAGCTCGAGGACATGCTGGGGGAACCGTTGTTCGAACGCCGCGGACGACGGCTCGAGCTCACCGACGCTGGACGTACGGTGTACCACTACGCGGATGAGATCTTCGGGCTTGGTCAGGAGCTCCTCCAGGCGGTGCGCGGCCGGCCCGCGGGCCGGCCCCAGCGCTTCGCGGTGGGAGTGGCCGACACGCTGCCGAAGCTCGTCGTCTGTCGGCTGTTGGCGCCGGTGCTGGACCTCGAAGGAGGCGCCCGCCTGGACGTCCGGGACGGCGACATCCCCTCACTCCTCACCGAGCTTGCTGCGCACCGGCTCGACCTGGTCCTGTCGGATGCGCCGGTTCCGTCGGGCAGCGGGATTCGCGCCTACAGCCACGCGATCGGGGACTGTGGGGTCACCTTCTTCGCGAGACCGGAGGTCGCGGCCGCCCTCGAAGGGGAGTTCCCCCGCAGCCTCGACCGCACCCGCATGCTCTTGCCTGTGCAGGGGTCCGCCTTGCGGCGAGCGCTCGACGAGTGGCTGGACCGGCTCCACCTGGTGCCGGAAATCGTGGCGGAGATCGCAGACAGTGGCCTGATGAAGGCCTTCGGGCAGGCGGGCTTGGGCGTCTTCGCGGCGCCGTCAGCGGTCGCTGCGGAGGTTGCGCGGCAGTATGAGGTTGTCCCCTTCGGCACGACGCAGGACGTCCGGGAGCGCTTCTGGGCAATCAGCGCAGAGCGTCGGATCCGGCATCCGGCGGTCACTGCGGTGGTGGATGGGGCGCGGAGACTTTTCACCTGACCAGGGGGGCGGGTCCGCCACGACCTCTTCCTCTTCCTCCCGAAGCGGCAGGGCCCATCGACAGGACGAGCAACCCACCACGATGCCTCCCAACACGGCGACCTGGATCACGGTCAGATTGTCGGTGACGGTCATCTGCACGCCGCCGCCGCCCGCCTCGTCCGGGGAGCGCTCGACGACGTGGTGGATCTCCTTCACCACGGAGCGGCATCTGGGCCGCAGGGAGTCACACGGGCTCGCCCGAAGGGGAGCCTTGCCGGCTCGCACACGCATCGCTTCGGGACCAATACGGCACGTGCTCCTCCTGATCGTGCTCGCCTGCTCGCATTCGCCATCGGCCGGTGCGCGCGACTCGACGCCCACCGACGTGGGCGAAACCGGGACCGGTGACCCGGACGATACGGGCGAGACCGGGGTGGTCGCCTGGGTGGACATGTCCGACTACTTCCCGGTGGTCGACGGGGCTCGGCTCTACCGGGTGCCGAGCGGACGAGTCTACCTGAAGCAGGTGCTCGAGACCTGGGACGAGCGCCTGTCGCTCGCGCCCGACACGCCTGGAGCCACGCACTACGTGCTCCATGACTACCTTGCCGCCGTCCGCGACCTCGACGGCGTCGTGACGGCGGGGAGTGACGATGCCGAGGACGCATTGTACTACGCAGACACCTGGCATCTCCGGAACGACCCGGACGGTGCGGTCTCCGAGGTGGCGGACAGCTTCGCGCTGACCGGCGACGACGGCAGTCCGGCGGTATGCACCATCCCCTGCCTCGGTCGGGTGGCAGTGTACGACGATCAGGTGATCGGCCACGGCCGGCCCGGAGGTCACACGGTGGGCGAGGACCCATACACCCAGGACAACATCCAGATGTGGGTCGCGTCCGACGGTGTCACCGAGCCCACGTTCGATCCGGCTTTCCGGGCGTGGAGCTCCGTGCAGGTCGTCGAGACGCTGCACAGCTACACGCCGGCCTACGGGAACGGCGGCGACGGGTTCGGGGCCGACGCAGCCCCCACCTGGAACGACGTGGTGGTCGTCGTCTTCGGGCACGGTGCCACCTATCCGGGGCTCGTCGAGCCGCTCTGTGACAACCAACCCGCCGCCACCCCCCACATCCCGGGCTACAGCTCCTTCTGGCAGCTCCTGTACCTCGCGCCCGACGTCGGCTGGATCCAGATCGACAACCTCTACTACGAGCCACTCTGCGACGGCACGCTCACCGGCGACCCCGCCGCATGGACCGCCTACCTCGACACGTTCACGACTTGCGAGAATCCCGCCCCCGAGGTCGTGGTCAACACGTGCGAGGAGGTTGGCTACCCACCGGGTTGGGTCGGCTCCTACACCAGCACGCGTCAGTACCTCTGTGCAACCGGACGCTACACGGAGTGGGAGCGCGAAGACACCTGCCACGCGCCGTAGCGCCGCACCTGAAGGCGACCGGCGTGCCGGGGTTGGTGCTCCCGTTGTGGACCTACAAGCGCATCGACGACCCGGTCGAGGTTGGGCTCTGGGGCAACCAGACCGGGTGGGGGCTGCGCGGGCGCCTGGTCGGCGAGCTCGATCGGCAGGATCTCTGCCGCGATGACGAGGCCACGCTGACACGGAAGCTCAAGGCGCATGGCGATCCGGAGGTCGCCCCGAACGAGGACCTGCACCTCACCGTCCTGCGCCTCGACGGAGGTACTTTCGGTGTGCAGTTGCGTGGGTGCGGGGCGTGGGTGCGGGGTGCCGGAGGTGTCGCCCGGCTCCCCGGACTCACTTCGGGTAGACCACCCACCACATCGTCGCCGCGTCATGGCGGACGCCGCCGTCGGCGACGTAGGTCGCGCCCTTGGCGCCGATCTCGGTCACAACCGAGATGTCACCCACCCCCGCCCCCCACTTCCTGTCCCCGTAATGGGCGGCGGCGTTCCACTCCCGCGACGCGGTCCCTTGCTGCCCGTAGGGGATCACCACCACGCTGCCCTTCAACTCCGGGTGCGCGGCGAGGTGGTCGCCCAGCCGGGTCTTTCCATCGGACTCGTAGATGACGAAGCCGAGCTCCGTGGCGGCCTTCCGGCCTGACGGCGTCTCCTGGAGCCAGTGAGCGAAGCTCACGGCCCACGTTGCGTGGTCGGTGGGGATGCGATCGGCGAGCTGTTGCCAGCGTCGTGTTCCCTTCTCCCCCGCCGCGCGGTTCACGTAGGCGTTGCTCCCAGCGCCCATGACGTAGTTGTAGCATTTCCCCCTCGGCGGCTGCGCTTTGCGCGTCGACGCGACGGCCGCCAGGCCGTCCATGGCGGCCCGGCCCGAGGGCGAGACCTCGATGGGCGCCGACGCGCCGTCGGCCGATGGGGTCTGTTGCTCGACGCCCTCGGACGGCGGCCTTCCGGCCAGCGTGGACTCGGCCTCCGCACCCTCCCAGATCCGGTCGATGACAGCCGACCAGGCACCGCCCCCGCCCGGAGCCGGTGGGGGCACCTCGCGCAGGAGGTCCTGGTAGAACTGGTTGCCGCGGCTGCCCGCGGGGGCAGCGGGCGACATCTGGGCCTCCGGCGGCGCGGCGGCCGGCAGGGACGGTCGGGATCGACTTTGCGCGGGCATGCGAGAAGATATCGCGGTTGTGCTTTTCGAACGTGGGGATGACTCGCGGGTCCGGCCTCCGGCTACATCCGTCCCTGCTGCCGAAGCTGCTGTCCGATCACCCGGATGTTGGCCTCGCCCTTCGCGAGGGACTCGGGGTTGGAGTGCACCGAGTACCTCCCCAGCACCAGCGGGTGGGGGTGCTTCTGCGCGCAGCCGACGAGCACGCGGCACGACTGCACCGCCTCCACCGTGAATCCGCCGTCCGACTCGTCCAGCACCACGAGCTCACCCTCGATCGCCTGGCCGCAGATCCGGGAGCGACCGGCGTACACCATGGCCCAGCCGACCGTGTGCCCGGCCGGTGGCTGGAAGGTCCATGTCTCTCCCGCGTCCAGGACGACGTCGAGGTACACGGCCGGCGAGGGCGCGGGGATCGGGTTGGTCACCCCGCCGTAGGATCCGAGCAGCACACGGACGTTCCCGACCTGCGGCACCTGCTCTGGCGCGACGTAGATGCCCTCCGGCGGCCCATCCTCGAGCGACGGAGGCAACGAGAGCCAGAGCTGGAACCCCATGACGGTCTCGGCCCGGGGGTGAAGGGTCCCCTGGTGCCAGGTGCCGCCACCCGCGCGCATCCACTCGAGCCCGGTCGCCTTGACGACGCCTTTCTGCCCCGCGGTGTCCTCGTAGGCGACGTCCGCGTTCACCTGGTACGTCAACGTGGCGATGCCGGAGTGGGGGTGAAACCCGAAGCCGGTGCCGGGAGCGACCCGACCGCCCACGTAGTCGAGGAAGATGAACGGCTTGATCCGCTCACCGATGTCGCCGGGGCTGACCATGCGACGGATGAAGCCATGCTGGGTCCCGCGTGTGCGGAGGTCGATTGTGCGTTGGGTGGGCATCCTGCTCTCCTACCAGGGTTCGTTGAACGGGCGGGCCTCTACCTCGAAGGACCACGCCGAGGCGTGCTGCGTGGCCAGGTGAAAGGCGGTGTCCGCCACGGCGTCCGGTGAGAGAAAAGAGTCTGCGGGCTTCCCGACCATCCCGGCGCGGGCGCGCGGCGAGTCGACGACGCCGTCGACGATGATCAGCGCCACGTGGATGCCCTGCGCCCACAGGTGGCGCGCCATCGACTCGGCGAGGCTGCGCTGCGCGGCCTTTGCAGGCGCGAAGGCCGCAGTACGGGCGACGCCGCGGCGCGACGCCGTCGAGCCGACGACGACGATGCTGCCACTGCCCTGCGCCTTCATGGCGGGGATGGCCCGCTGCGTGCAGAGCAGCAGCCCGAGGGTGTTCACCCGGAACGCGCCCTCGAGCATGTCCGGGGTGATGTCCTCCACCGTACCCCACGTGCCGGAGCCCGCGTTGTAGACGATCGTGTGGACCGGCCCGAGGTCGAGGGTGATCGCGTCGAACGTGCGCGCGACCGACGCGGCGTCCGTCACGTCGCAGGCGTACGCCCTGGCGTCCCCGAGGGCGGCGGCGAGCGCCTCGCTCGTCGAGGTTGTCCGTGCGAGGAGCGCGACCGCGTAGCCTTCGCTCGCGAACCGCCTGGCCAACGCCGCCCCGTTCCCCGGGCCGACGCCGACCACGACGCACACCTTCTTCGCGGTCACCGGGACACCCCGGGTCGGGCGAGGCCGAACGGCGTGATCACGCAGGCGAGCACCCACAGCACCGGGCCGCCGACAGTGCCCGCGTTCAAAGTGATGATGCCGGACGTGACGAGGGAGAAGGTGAAGGCCAGGTCGCAGATGCCGACGAGGACGACGAACATGAAGTAGCCGAGCCAGGACGCCTGCCTCCAGATCAGCCACGCGGCGACCAGGCCGAGCACGCCGTAGCCGCCGACGTCGACGCAGAAGTTGACGATCATGTGTGCATGCACGTTCGCAGTCACCGCGTCGGTGGTGTGCACGAAGGCTTCCATCGATGCCTTGCTGCCGCCGAGGAACCCCTGCCACTGGGCCTTTACGTCGCCGGCGAAGAATTTGGCGAGACCGTCGCCTCCCACCCAGATGTGCAGGACGCTCCAAAGCACGATGAGGCCCGCGCCGATCTTCGCTGCGAGGCCGGGGGGTGTCGTAGATTCCTTGTCCATGGTCAGCTCCTGCCGGGTACCGGCCGTCGGTGCGCATCGCGATGGGCGTTGCGTGGTCCAAGGGTATGCTTGCCAGAGGACGGGACAAGGACCGATGATCTGGATAGACTGTCCCAATGACGGGACAACTGGATCTGAACGCGGTGATGGTGCTGGTGCGGGTGGTGGAGGCGGGCAGCTTCCGGGGCGCCGCCGCGCGGCTCGGCATGCCCAAGTCGACCGTGAGCCGGAGGGTCTCCGAGCTGGAGGCGAGCCTCGGCACGCAGCTTCTCCAGCGGACCACCCGGAAGCTCGCGCTCACCGACGCCGGCGCCGCCTTCGTCGAACGGGCCGAGAGCGCCATCGCGATGCTGGAGGCCGCGCAGCTGGCCGTGTCGGAGCTGCAGCGCGAGCCCCGGGGGCGGCTGCGGGTGACCGCAACGCCGCAGATGGGTCAGCTGTTCCTCGCTCCGCTGGTGGTCGATTTCCTGGAGGCCTACCCGGCGGTCCAGGTCTCGCTGCACCTCACCGACCGGCACGTGGACCTGCTCGCTGAGCGCTTCGATGTCGCGTTGCGCGCCGGGCCGTTGCCCGACTCCTCCCTCGTCGCGCACCGGGTGACCGCGGGGGGCGTGAGCCTCGTCGCGAGCCCGAGCTACCTGGCGGCCCGTGGCACACCGCGAGACCCCACGGACCTCGCAGGCCACGACTGCCTCGTGTTCGCGAGCGCGGGTGGCCAGCCGCGCCGGGTCTGGACGCTCGGCCACGGCAAGCAGGTCCGGGAGGTGGCAGTGTCGGGACGACTGGTCGCGGACGATTGGCAGGTGCTGCTCCAGGCGGCCGTGCGTGGTCTGGGCATCGCCCGCGTGCCGGACGTGCTGATGAGGGACGAACTGCGTCGCGGTGACCTCGTGTCGGTGCTGCATGAGTTCTCACCGCCGGCGACCCCGTTGAACCTCGTGCACCTGGGAGGCCGCTACGTCACGCCCCGCACGCGCGCGTTCATCGACTTCGTGCGACCGAGGCTGGCGAACGTGCTGGACGCTCCTGCAGGGTGAGCGACGGCTCTCAAGACCCGTCGCCAGCGCGGCACGGCCGACGCGGTCCCGTGGTCCGAGGCGCGCGCCCGCGTCCTCCGCCGTCTCTCCGCGTCGTGAGCCTGCCGGTCGATGTCCACGCAGACGCGTTGGACGAGCTTGTGCTGCCTGGTACGAAGCTCGGCGCCCGGGCCTCGGCTTCGAGTTCGCTGCGGAGATCGAGCGGGTGGTGGCGTCCATCGCGGAGCGCCCGCTCGCCTTCCCGCAGTGGACACCCGAGGACCCTGTACGGCGCGCGCTCGCCAGCCGTTTCCCGTACGCCGTGTTCTTCGACGTGGAGCCGGAGCGCGTCGTCGTCATGGCTATCGCCCATTCAAGCAGGCGTCCTGGCTATTGGGGCGGCAGGGTCAAGCCGCCTGATCGAACCCACAAAAACGAGGAAGACCCGTAGGATCTCGCGATTGCTACGGGCCTCGAAACAGGTGTCGGGATGGCCGAATGGTTATCGAACCTGGTGGCTGGACCCAAAGGGGTGGTCGAGCGAGCGGGTGTTGGCGTTCGAGGCTGTGTGTTCCCGGTAAGGTTGACCGAGCCTCTCGCGCAGCCCCCTCCCGGGCCTCATCCATCGCCTTACAGCAGGGCACACCAACCCCATCCCCATCCCCATGAGCGCCCATGTTCGACAACGCCAAGTGGCATGACGACGCCACCCACCTCGCCCGGTACGTTCGATGGGCCAGCGACCGCGGGCTCCTATCCGAGGCGCGCCCCGGGCTGTCGGACGCCGAGCTGCTGGATTCGTGTGCCGGGAAGCTTACCGACGAGGAGTTCTCGGAGGAGGGAGCTGGCTTCACCGCCGACTACTACGAGCGCGGGCACCTCGCGGAGTTCCAACGGTCGGAGCCCGAAGCCGCCACCCTCCGAAGGCTCGACGCGCGGCTCTCGGAGTGGCGTCGCGGTGACCGTTCCTCCTGGCCGACCGTGAAGCGCCCGTCGCAGCTGGACGAATGGCGTGCGGAGTGGGCCTCGACGTGGCGCACCGGATGGGCGCTCGCAGGGGCGGGCGTGGCGATCTTCCTGCTGGCCTTCGTCGTCGAGAGCTGGGACGCTCACCCGAAGTAGTCCCCCAGCGCTCACCAGAAGTAGTCCCCCACCGGATCGCGATCCCGGTGACCGGCGGGGGCTGGGGCCCCGCCCGACGAGGTCCGCTCGGTCACCGTGCCCTGTCTTCGGGTGCCATCCGT
>CAIQVJ010000006.1 GCA_903875225.1 uncultured Pseudomonadota bacterium | reverse complement strand
GGCCTCCGCGTCCGTAGCCGGTGCCGGAGACGTGAACGGCGATGGGTACGACGACGTGGTGATCGGGCTGCCCAGCGCCACCGGGCCGGGTCGTGTGGTTGTCCACCTGGGCTCCCCAACCGGAGTCCTGGACGACGGGAGCACGGTCGAGCTGCATGCCGACAGCGATCCAGCGAGCCCCGATCTGTTCGGATTCTCCGTGGGCGGTGCCGGTGACGTGAACGGGGATGGGTACGATGACATCATCGTGGGCGCGAACTCGCCCTACACGGCGGTGTACTATGGTTCAGCGGCAGGGGTTTCAGACGCGGCCAAGACGACGCTGGTGACGGAGGTGACGGGTTACGCCGTGAACGCCGCGGGTGACGTGAACGGCGACGGCTGTGACGACGTGATTGTCGGCGAGGAGGGCTGGTCCGACGACCCCCAAGCTGTGCACGGGAAGGGTAGGGCGCAGTTGTTCCTGGGCGGCCGCGAGGGCGTCACGCCCGCCGCAGCCTGGACCAAGGTTGGGGGAACCGGCAGCGATCACGAGATGTATGGATACTCGGTGGCGAGCGCTGGGGACGTGAACGGGGACGGGTACGGGGACGTGATCACCGGGAGCTACAACAGGCCGGACATCTTCCTCGGCTCGGGGGTTGGCCTGGTGGCGGATCCGGTAGTCACGCTTCCTCTGGGTGGTGCCTGGGTCTCTGGGGCGGGGGACATCGACCGGGATGGGTACGACGATCTCGTCGCCGGTGGCTATGCCTACCTCGCTGCAAGTCTTCACCTTCCGGGTGCGATTCCAGACACGAGCGGGGATTCCGGCGGCGATTCGGACACGGACTCCGACAGCGATTCGGACGCGGACGCTGACACCGACACCGACACCGATACCGACAGTCAGGCCGACTCTGCCTCCGACAGCGGCACGCCTTCCGGCGGCTGCGCTGGAGGGAAGCAAGGCTGTGCCACGCTGCCGGGTCCGTTCCTCGGCGCACACCTCGCCGCAATCGCTCTCGCGCTCACGCTCGTGCGGCGCCGCCCACCCCACCGCTGAACGGAGGTCGCGATGGCGCAGATTCTCGCCGGGATCGGGCGCCGGCCGGGGCCGTGGAACGGCCGTGTCCCGGGGCAAGGCCGGAGAGCGTCGTCACGGTGCACATGGATCGAAAGTTGTAGTTTCGATCCATGTCATGTTACCTGACGACATGAGTGTCGCCCGAACCGCTGAGGCTACTGTTCGCCGGGTCGCTGGCTGGTACCCGATCGTCGTGATCACCGGGCCGAGGCAGAGCGGAAAGTCCACGCTCTGCCGCCTGGTCCGGCCCGATCTGCCGTACGTGAACCTGGAGTCCCCGGCCGAGCGGGCGCTTTGGGAGTCAGACCCGCTGGGGATGATCCGGGCCCACCCCGCCGGTGCCATCCTGGACGAGTTTCAGCGGTTGCCCGATCTGGCGAGCGCGCTGCAGGTGGAGGTCGATGCGAATCCAGCCCCGGGCAGGTGGTTGCTCACGGGCTCGGAGAACCTCGCAGTGCGGTCCTCCGTGGCCCAGTCGCTCGCCGGGCGGAGTGGCCACGTCCACCTTCTGCCGCTCACGACGGTGGAGCGCGACGCGTTCCGGCCGCCGGCGAAGGACATCTGGGAGCGCGTGTTCACGGGGGGCTACCCCCGGATCTTCGACCGCCGGATCCCGGCTCCGGTCTGGCTCGCGGACTATGTCGCCACATACGTCACCCGCGATGCCCGCGACATCGTGAAGGTTGGCAACACGGCCACCTACGGCACGTTCCTTCAGCTCGCAGCGGGGCGGACGGCCCAGGAGTTGAACCTCGCCTCCCTGGGGTCCGACACCGGCATCACTCAACCCACGGCGCGCTCCTGGCTCTCTACCCTGGAGTCGATGTGGCTGGTCCAGCGCCTCCCGCGCTGGGCGGTCAACGTCACGTCCCAGGCGGTCAAGGCGCCGAAGCTGCACTTCCTGGACACGGGGCTGGCCTGCAACCTGCTCGGCATCCGCGAGGCGTCACAGCTCGTGACCCACCCGCTTCGCGGCGCGATCTTCGAGAGCTGGGTGGCCTCGGAGCTCACCAAGCGGCAGATGAACGCTGGACGTCCGAGTGACCTTCACCACTTCCGGGACGCGCAGGGCGTGGAGGTCGATCTGGTGCTCGCCGGGCCGCAGGCCACATGCCTCGTCGAGGTGAAGTCCAGCGAGACTCCGGACCCCGGGGCGCTGCTGCGGCTGCACCGGTTCGCCGGGAAGCTGCCCGGGACCGTGCACCGCCTCGTGATCCACGCCGGTGACAAGACGGTCCGGACCGAGCGCGGGACCCTGCTGTCCTGGCGGGATCTGGACGTGGCGCCGGAGCTGGCGGAGTGGTTTGGCTCGTGACGCTGGGCCAGAGGGACCCCAGCCTCAATCCAGCGGACAGCTCCCCACGCCGAGCCCGGTTCCCGGTGTGACGCCGAGGACGGCGTGCACCGCAGTGGACGTCGTCCCCCACGACAGCGTCCCGTCGATCACGGTGCCGACCACCGTGCCGGCGAACGCAGCAGGGTCCGAGCCGCCGGAGGGGCCTGCGCCCTGCCAGGTCCAGGTCAGGTTCGTCGAGAACGCACCGTCCGTGCCCTCACGGAGATCGGTGATCGCGCCTTCGCCGCAAAAGCCCTTCAGGAAGGCCGAGCAGTCCGGCGCGACGTCCAGGCTCCAGTTCGGGTCGCCGTAGAGCCCCGGTGCCACGCAGGCCGAACCCGTGTCGGTGTCCGAGTCGGCGTCTGTGTCCGAGTCGGCGTCTGTGTCCGAGTCGGCGTCGGTGTCCGAGTCGGCGTCGGTGTCCGAATCGGCATCGGTGTCCGAGTCGGCGTCGGTGTCGCGCCCGCTGTCCGGGGATCTGGCGATGCAGGCCAGGAAGAGGAGGGTCATCCTCCGAACGTATCCCGGCTCGCCGGCCCTACATCCACGATGACGGAGTCCACCGCCGTCTTGCCGAAGCAGTCGGTGACCGTCAGGGTGAGGGTGTGCTCGCCCTCGGAGAGCGTCACGGCGCCCCGTGTGTGTCCGTCCGCGTCCACCGCCGGGTCCACGTCGAGGTCGCCGTCCACGGAGGAGCTCCAGGTGGCCGTGAGCTCCACGCCGCACTCGGCGTCGGTGGCCAGGCCGTCCAGCTCGATGAGCGAGGCTGCATCGTAGAGGTCGGCCCCGGTGGGCAGCAGGATCTCGGCGGTTGGCGGGTCGTTGGGGCCGACGGAGATCGACCGGAAGTCCACCCCCACGGCACCGCTCGGGTCCAGCACCTCCAGGCGGATCGAGTCACCCGAGAGGTCCGCGGTCCACTCGCAGCTTGTCGCGCCGTCCGCGGCGGGCTGAGCCGGGCTGCAGAGCATCGTCTCGCCTGCGTACCAGGTGGCCACGAGCTCCGGGATGTCGTCGTCCGCGTCGCTCACGGTGCCGCGGAAGGTGACGACGGCACCCTCGATCGTCTCGGACTCCGACCCCGGCGTGTGGATCGTGGCGAGCGGAGCGCTGTCGAGCGGCACGCTGTCGGACGTCGGGGGCTTCTGGCCCTTACAGGCGATCAGGAGGAGGAGCGAAAGGTGGACCATCGCGCTGATCTATCCGCCGCGTGCGGTCAAGCACATACGCTGTCGGATTCGCAGGGAGACCGCGGGCCGCGCAGCGCCCGCCGCTTGTGCGCGGGGGACGAGCAAGGCCGGCAACTTGACAGGCTCCTCCCCCCGAGCTAACCGGGCCGACCTGCGTACTGCCCCCTTGCGGGAGGCCATGCCCACTTCGGAGCGGTCGCATCAACCCAAGGAGCTCCCATGGCCATGACCGACACTCGCAAGGCCGAAGTAATTTCGACCCACCGCACCCACGACACCGACTCGGGCTCGCCCGAGGTGCAGATCGCGATCTTCACCGAGCGCATCACGTACCTCACCGAGCACTTCAAGACGCATTCGAAGGACCACCACAGCCGTCGTGGTCTCCTGAAGCTCGTCGGGCATCGTCGCCGCCTGCTCAAGTACCTCCGCAACACCGAGCCTGCTCGGTACGATGCGGTGGTCCTGAAGCTGGGTCTGCGCCGCTGACCGCCCGGAACGGCAGCCTTCGGGCTGCCGTTCGCGCTTTGGGGCTTAGATTCCCCTCGTTCTTTCCCAACGGCCCTCGGGCCAATCACCGCCTCCCACCCAAAAAGACGTCTGCTTCGCAGGTCTACGCGGGCTGAGCGCGTCCCCCTCGCTACCGGTTTCCGGAGAGCGGGGTCGGATCCGGGCTCACTCCGAGTAGGTCTACGGGGATTCTGGTTGCACCGCCTTTGACGGTTTGTGGGGCTCACCCGGTTCGCTGACAGTCTCGTCGGCGGATCGGCTCCTGCACATCTCGAACAAAGGTATTTTTCACATGCAGCCTCTCACCCCCATCTCCGTGTCCGTCGAAATCGGCGGCCGCACCATGACCCTCTCCACGGGCAAGTACGCCAAGCAGGCGTCCGGCGCAGTGGTCGTCTCCATGGCCGACAGCCAGGTGCTCTGCACCGCCGTCGCCGGCACGTTCCCGAGCCGGTTCGATTTTGTCCCGCTCACCGTCGAGTACATGGACCGCACTGCGGCCTACGGCAAGATCCCCGGCGGGTTCTTCAAGCGCGAAGGCCGCCAGAACGAGCGCGAGATCCTCGCGAGCCGCGTCATCGATCGCCCGATCCGCCCGCAGCTCCCCAAGACCTGGCGCTTCGAGACCCAGTGCATCGCCACCGTCATGTCGTTCGACCCCGCCTGCGACACCGACGTGCTCTCGGTCTCCGGGCTCTCGGCCGCCCTGCACATCTCCGACATCCCCTACAAGACCCCGATCGCCGGCGTCCGCGTCGCCTCGATCGAAGGCAAGTTCGTCGTGAACCCCACGATGGCGCAGATGGAAGGCGCGGAGCTGCTCATCGTCGTCGCTGGCACCGCAGACTCCGTCTGCATGGTCGAGGGCGGCGGCAAGGAGGTCTCCGAGTCCACGATGATGGACGCCATGGACCTCGGGCACAGCGAGATCAAGAAGATCTGCGCGGCCATCGAGGAGCTTCGGCGCCTCACCGGCTCGGTCGCCAAGCGCCCGGTCGATGACCAGCCCGCTCCCGCTGACGAGCTTGTCGCGTCGATCAAGGGCTCGGCCCACGCCGCCGTGAACGTCGCGCTGCGCACCCCCGGCAAGTTCGAGCGCAAGGACGCCATGAAGGCCGCGAAGGTCGCTGCCATCGCCTCCGTCACCTCCGGGATCGAGGACAAGGTCATCGCGGCGAACACCGCGATGCAGGCCGACGCGATCTTCGAGAAGCTGATGAAGCACGAGATGCGCACGATGGTCATCCAGGAAGGCACCCGCCTCGATGGTCGCGCCACCGACGAGATCCGCCCGATCTGGACCGAGGTCGGCGTCTCCCCCCGCACGCACGGCTCGGCCGTGTTCACCCGCGGCGAGACGCAGGCCTTCGTGGCCGCGACCCTCGGCGTGGAAGACGACGCCCAGCGCCTCGACTACGCGGGCACCACCGGCCTCTTCCGCCGCTGGCTGCTCACCTACAACTTCCCGCCGTTCTGCACCGGCGAGGCGAGCCCCCTGCGCGGCCCCAAGCGCCGCGAGATCGGCCACGGCGCGCTCGCGCACCGCGCCATCCAGTACGTGATGCCGAGCCAGGAGGCGTTCCCCTACGTCGTCCGCTGCACCTCGGACGTGCTCGAGTCCAACGGCTCCTCCTCGATGGCCACGGTGTGCGGCTCCACGCTCGCGCTCATGGACGCCGGCGTGCCGATCAAGGCGCCGGTCGCGGGCATCGCGATGGGCCTGATCAAGGAAGGCGACGAGTTCGCGGTCCTCTCCGACATCCTCGGCGACGAGGACCACCTCGGCGACATGGACTTCAAGGTCACCGGCACTGCGAACGGCATCACCGCCTTCCAGATGGACACGAAGATCTCGGGCGTTCCCCGCGAGATCATGTCCAAGGCGCTCAACCAGGCCCGTGAAGGCCGGCTGCACATCCTGTCGGAGATGCTCAAGACCATCCCCGCCGTGCGCGACACCATGTCGGAGTACGCGCCCCGCATCACCAGCCTGCACATCAAGCCCGACAAGATCCGCGAGCTCATCGGCCCCGGGGGCAAGGTCATCCGTGGCCTGCAGGACAAGACCGGCTGCCGCGTCACTGTCGACGACAGCGGCAAGGTGGACGTCGCCTCGTCCGACAAGGTCGCAGCGGCCAAGTGCATCGCGATGATCCGCGAGATCACGGCAGAAGCCGAGATCGGCAAGCTCTACGTCGGCGTCGTCAAGCGCATCACCGACTTTGGCGCGTTCGTCGAGATCTTCCCGGGCACCGACGGCCTCGTGCACATCAGCCACCTGGCCAAGGAGCGCGTCAACAAGGTCACCGACGTCGTGAATGAAGGTGACGAGGTGCTCGTGCGCGTGATCGACATCGACAAGATGGGCAAGATCCGCCTCTCCCGCAAGGAAGCCCTCGAGGAGAGCTGAGACCTGCGCCGGCTGGCCAATGAGCAGCGAGCGCCGGCTGGCGAGTCAGCGCAGCCAGCTTGGGCGCTTGCCGCCGCTGGGCGTCGAAATTGTCGGGGCCCCCGGCACGGGTACTCCCGCGTCGGGGCGACGTTCGGGGGTCTTCGGGGCCCCGGGCGTCCCGTTTCTGCGTGGATCGGTCGCTCCCGCTTCGTTGGGCGGTGGGGCGGTGTTCAAGCAGGCTCCCGCCTGTACTACCTCCCTCCGGCCCAACCCCTCAACACGGATCGTTCGTCACACCCGGCGTCCCCAGGTCGCCGTCGCCGTACCGGGTGCGGGCGGCACACCACGCCCCGCCCGCGTCGTTCGCGCTCGCCGTCGAGCGCCGCGGGTCGAGGCCCATCGCGGCGCCCGCCGTGCTCGGAAAGGCCGGTCCCCCGTCCCAGGCCACCTCGTCCACCATCGTCGTCCCGTTCCAGAGTTGAAGCTCGTCCGCCGAGTTGGCGAGGTCCATCCCGGTGTACGCGTAGTCCACGAGTAGTCCGCCGTTGGAGCCGGCATCCGCGTTGCGCGCGAAGACCACGAACCCCGCAGGACCCACGTTCAACGTTCCGCTCACGGTGAACGCGTCGCTGTCCCTGTCGGCGATCTGCAGCCCGTCGAGGTCGAGGGTCCGGCCCGTGGCGTTGAGGATCTCGAACCACTCCCCGTTGGCGTCGGTGACGGCGGCAGGGTTCTGCATCACCTCGGTGATCACCAGGTCGCCCGGGACGAGCGTGGAGACGTCGCTCGGTCCGGGGTCCGAGTCGGAGTCCGCGTCGGTGTCGGAGTCCGCGTCGGAGTCCGAGTCTGCGTCGGAGTCCGAGTCTGCGTCGGTGTCGGAGTCCGCGTCGCTGTCGGAGTCTGCGTCGCTGTCGGAGTCTGCATCGGAGTCTGCGTCTGTGTCCGCGCTGTCGGCGGAGTCCGGGCTCACGCTGTCGTCGGGGGTGCTCGGGGCCAGGCCGAAGTGCCCGCAGGCGGGCAGGAGGAGCAGGGCGAGCGAGGGGACCATGGCGCTTGCACGATAGCATGGGGCCGACGGAGGGGGCCGAATACCCTGCGCCCGCCGGCGGGAGCGTCGCCGCAACGCGGAGCGGTTGCCCACGGGGATCGGCCACCGCCGTCGAGAGCCGGTGCCGACCTCGCCAACCCCCTCGACACGGATCGTCCGTCAAACCCCGCCCGGCGCATGATCGCTCACCTACCTCCGAGGTCTGTCCGTGCTTTCGCCCGTGCGTCCTCGCCCGCCCACAGTAGCTCCATGCACGTCCAGATCCAGTCCAGTCGCTCGTCCGGGCTCAAGGTCGAGAGCGGGCGCTCCAGATGTCCGTCGAAGTCATCGGCGATCGCCTGTGGCGGTTCAGGGGCCGGCTCATCCCGCATGGATCAACTCCAACAGATCCTCGATGTCGCGGAGGTCCTTCACCCGCGGCGGCTGAACAGCCCGCTTGGCGGCGATGAGATCGAGTCGCGACGATGCCTTGATCGCCCGTCCACCCACCATGAACACGTCCGCCCGCGCGGCCAGGTCCTCGTATGGGATCGGGTAGCTGAGGAAGACGTCTACGGCGAACGCACCGCTGGCGGACAGCAGCGTGTAGACGAGGGCGTGTTTCTCCTCCAACCAGACACGGCGACGCGCCGCGTCCGCGAGGCGCTCGATCGGTTCGGGGATGCGCGGTGCGAGGCCGAGGGACCTGGCGACGCCGATCAGCTTCGTGAGGTTCGCGTCGTCGAGGACGACGCGCAGATCGAGGTCGTGCGTGGCCCGTGTCACGCCCTGGAGGATGCAGGCCACGCCTCCGCACACGACGAACTCGACACCGGCGTCGGCTAGCGCGGTGAGCGTCAGGGTGAGCAGATTCTCGGCCATCGCTCCATCCTAACCCTGTGCTCACCCTCTCCGGCGGGAGCGTCGCCGGAACGCGGAGCCGTTGCCCAGGGGGATCCCACCGCCTACGCTACTCAGCCCATTCTTCGATGTTTTCCGGACCCCGCACCTCGTTGGAGCATTCGCCCGCGTTACCCGCGGCACTCCTCACACCGGAGTCAGAACCATGGGATTCTTCGATACCATCCTCGGCATGTTCGGGATCGGCCAGCCCAAGTTGGCGATCACCACCTCGCGGACCACGGCGGGACCCGGCGCCGTCATCGACGCCGTGCTGACGCTCACCGGCGGGAGTCGCCCCCTCGCGCTCAACGCCTTCACGCTCGAGATCGTGGGCACCGAAGAGAAGACCAACGCCGAGGGCGTGAAGAACCACATCTTCAACCGCTACGGCAAGGTGGAGTGTCCGCAGGGCGGGCGCATCATCGCCCCCGGGCAGGTGATCACGTTCCACATGCGCACGCAGGTCCCCGCGGGGACGCCGCCGACCGGCCCCGGTCTCAAGTACAAGATCTCAGGGACGGCCGACGTGCCGGGGCTCGATGCCGACGCCGAGCAGCCCATCACGCTCACGTCCGAGGCAGACGCCTGGATCGGGGAGGATCTTGGCCGCTACCACGTGCTGGAGCAGGAAGGGTCCTACCGGAACTCCAGCGTCAAGAGCGACTTCCGCATCCTGCGCCTGCCGGACGGCTTCGTGGTGACCTGGAAGGACGAGCTCTCCTGCCGCGGCTTCGACGGCGTGCAGCGGTGGCGCCTGCCGGGCTGGGGTCGCAGCTTCGCCCTCTCCCCCGACGGAACCCAGATCCTGGCCTCAAACCAGCAGAAGGAGATCGCGATCTTCAACGCGGCAGACGGCGTCATGGTTCGCGGGCCCTCCCAGCTGAGCGGCTGGCCCGGGGACATGGCCTGGCTGCAGGGGGATGCCCTGGTCATCGACTCCGGCTCCGGAACCTCGATGCTCCAGCCGACCTTCTTCCCGATCGGCGTCGGTTTTGGCGGGGACCAGTACATCGGGGGCATCGCGCGCTCCACCGACAAGCGGTACTTCATCTCCTACCCCAACAGCAACGTGGTGCGCTGGTCCGAGGTCCCGCACGGTGACCACGGGCAGCTCCAGCTCAACAGCCCCGGTGACCTCTTCCTCTCGCAGGATGGGACCATCCTGGTGGTTCGAGCAGGCGAGGAGTTCCACCTGGTCCGCGCGGCCGACCTGAAGAAGGAGCGCACGATCACGGTCCCCGGGCTCAAGGGCGTACGCTACCTCGGGCAGGCCGAGCACAGCAGCACGCACTTCGGCGAGATGCCGCGCATCTCCGACGACAACCAGACCATCCTCTGCCAGGACGGCTCCGGTCAGCTGTGGCACATCAAGGCGAACGGTGACCCGCTCTTCGTCTGGCCCCGCGCCATCGTCGACGCGGTCGAGGACACCTGCTGGATCAGCCCCACCGAGTTCATCGCCCTCACCAACGACGGGCGCGTGATGCGCCTCGGCGTTGGGGGTGGTGCGCCGGCGTGGGTGCAGCAGGACGCGTAGGGGGCGCGCTTCGCGGCGCGTTACCTGTGTTGCGGTCAACACGGAGGTCTCGTGAACACACTCTGCATCGACATCGGTGGGTCTGGCATCAAGGCGATCACCCTCGACGCCAGGGGCCAGGTGGTTCACGACCGCGTGCGCATCGAGACGCCGCATCCGGCGACACCGGCGGCGTGTCTTGCGGTGATCGAGCAGCTCGCCAGCGCCCAGGGCAAGTTCGGCCGAGTGTCGATCGGGTTTCCGGGCGTCGTCGTGGACGGCGTGACCCGTAGCGCGCCGAACCTGCACGAGGAGTGGGCGGGGTTCGAGCTCGCGGCCGAGGTCGGGAAGCGGCTCGGCAAGCCCGTCCGCGCGGCCAACGACGCTGGGGTGCAGGGACTCGGCGTGATCGAGGGAAAGGGGGTCGAAGCCGTGATCACGCTCGGCACCGGCATGGGGTTCGGGCTCTACGTGGACGGGCGCTACGTCCCCAACATCGAGCTGGCGCACCACCCGTTCCGCAACCGCAAGACCTACGAGGAGCGCGTGGGGAACGCGGCGCTGCTGCGGATCGGGGAGCAGCGTTGGGCCGGGCGCGTGATGAAGGTGGTGGAGCAGCTTGCGCCCATCATCAACTACCGCAAGCTCTACCTCGGCGGCGGCAACAGCCGTCTGCTCGACCCGGCGAAGCTGCCCGAGAACGTCGTGATCGTCGACAACGTGGCGGGCCTGCTCGGCGGGTTGCGGCTCTGGGGCTGACGCCGCGCGCGCTCAGTACCCGAACGACAGCGTGATCACCCGGCCGGCAGGGCGGGAGGGGGCGTCGTCCATCGCGAGGATCTGGTGCGTGGCATCGGGCCTGCGCCGCGATGGGACCTCCGTGTGCAGCCCTGCGTTGGAGGCGCGGAGCGCCTCCCGGGTGCGGCCAACCTGTGCGGGTGCGCTCACGCAGGTGTAAAGCTCGTGGAGTGCGTCGGCGGGGAGCTCTTCGATGTCCATGGAGGTTCTCCTGTCCATCCATTCTCTATCCTGAGTCTTGCCTTGTCAAGAGGTCACTGCGATACACGTGGACAGGTGCTGTCCTCCCGCCCGTTCCGCGCCCTGATCCCGCTGCTGTGGGGAGCGGCCTGCGTCCGCGGGCATGGGCCGGACGACTCGCAGGTTCCGGGCGATTCCCCGGACGATTCGCCGATCGACTCCCAGGATTCGGGCGTCGACACGGACGATGCGATCGAGCTCCCCGCCGGCTCCTTCGTCATGGGTAGCCCTTCCGACGAGGTGGGACGCGGGGAGGACGAGACCCAGCACCTGGTGACCCTGAGCCACCCGTTCCGCCTCGGGCGCACGGAGGTCAGCCAGGCCGGGTTCGAGCAGCTGCTCGGGTACAACCCCGCCACTTCGGACGTCTGCGCCGATTGCCCGGTCGAGAGCGTCACCTGGGACGAGGCCGCGGCCTACGCCAACGCGCGGTCCGCCCAGGACGGCCTGCAGGAATGCTACGCCTGCTCCGGCGACCTGCCCGATGTGCTCTGCACGGCGCCGTCCGACCCCTACGCGTGCGAGGGCTGGCGCCTGCCCACCGAGGCCGAGTGGGAGTACGCCGCGCGCTCTGCGGGAACGGTCTCCGATGCCTTCCCCAACGGCGGGAACCTCATCAGCATCGACCTCTACCCCTGCGGGCCGCAGCTCCTGCTCGACAACTGGACGCACCTGCGCGAGCAGGCCTGGTACTGCTCCAACGGGCACCACGTCACGCACGAGGTCGCGACCCTCGCGCCCAACCCGATCGGCCTCTCGGACATGGCGGGGAACGTGTGGGAGTGGACAGGAGACCCGTACGGGCCCTATCCCGAGGAGGCGGTGGATCCCGTCGGCTCCGGCATGGATCGGGTCAAGCGGGGCGGTTCGTGGGTCACCCCCCCGGAGCGGGTGCGCATCGCCTACCGGGAGGCGTTCAACCCCGGCGCACGCCTCGACTCCATGGGCTTCCGCATCGCGCAGACGGTGCGGTGAGCGGCGCGTGATCTACGCGCGCGGCAGCCACACGCTGAACTTCGCGCCCTTCCCAGCCTCGCTCTCCACGTACACGCGGCCCTTGTGCGCCACGACGATCGCTTTTACGATCGCAAGGCCCAGCCCACTGCCTTCTGCGCGGCGCGTCTGCAGCAGATCCGGACGGTAGAACTTCTCGAAGATGCGCTTGCGCTCCTCGCGGGGGATGCCGGGGCCGTTGTCGCTGACGGAGATCACCACGCCGCCCCGGTCCAGCCGGGCATCGATGCGGATCTGCGTCCCCCCGTACTTCCGCGCGTTGGAGAGCAGGTTCAGGAACACCTCCACGAGCGCGTCGGAGTCCCCCCGGATGGCCGGCAGGCCCGGTGGGAGATCGGTGGTGAGCTCGGCGGGGCTGTCCAACTGCACCGTCTGGAACGCGCTCAGCGCATCGTTCACGACCTGCCGGGGGGTGAGGGGCTCCATGTCGTACAGGCGGCGCCCCGCCTCCAACCGCGCCCACGAGAGCACGCGCTCGATCTTCCGGGTGAGCCGCTCGCTCTCGTCTGCCACGATCCCGAGGCACTCCTGCACGCGTTCCGGCTCCGTCACGCGCCCGCTCTGCAGCGTCTCGACGAACATGCGGATCGAGGTGAGCGGGGTTCGCAGCTCATGCGAAACGTTGGCCACGAACTCCGTCTGCAGTCGCGCGAGCCGGATCTGCTCGGCCACCGCGCGCCCCATCAGCGTGATGCCGGTGACGACCAGCGCGGCCAGCACGAGCACCACGGCGATCGTGCCCGTGTTGGACTGTCCCACGGCGTCGGGCTTCGCGGCGACGGTGATGCGCCAGTGGTCGAACGGCGGGGCCATGGGTCGATCGACCTCTGCCTCGCTGTCGGAGCGGCGCGAGAGGTCCTGCCGCAGCGTCTCGATGCTCACCGGGGTCGCTGACGCCTCCTGCAGGGCCGGGGCCAGGTGGTAGACGGCCTGCTCGGTCGAGAACTGGCGGCTCACGATCTCGGGGATGACGACGGCGTCGAGCGCCGCGAGGTTCACCCGGTACGCGATGACCCGGCTGCGGCTCACGCGGGAGAGCGCGATGGTGCCGAAGTCAGGGGCGTTGATGAACGTGAGCGGCTCCTGGGCCGTGAGCGCCGCGATCGTGCGGTCGGTGCCCTCCGGCAGGCTGGGGGCGAGCGCCGGGTCGTCCAGGGTCCATGCATGGTTGATCACGCCGCCTGGGGTCGCCGCGCGTGCCAGCGCCTCGGGCAGGTCGGCGTCCGGCACCGAGGAGAGCGCGGTGCGCAGCGCGGCGTCCTCCTCGCCGAGGCGCAGCAGGATCTCCTGCTCCACGGCGGCGGCCTGGAGCACGAACCGGTCCCGCAGCCGCGCCTGCAGGGCGTCGTGCTGGTTCTTGAGCCCCGAGAGCCCGTAGGCCACGAGCCCGAGCGTGGGCAGGACGACGAGGGCGACGAGCAGCCAGAAGATCCAGCGGCGTTCAACGGTGATGCCGAGCGTGCGCAAGCTGGGGTCACCCCTCCATGAACGCTCGCAGCCGCTTCGCGCGGCTGTTGTGGCGGAGCTTGCGCAGGGCCTTGGCCTCGATCTGCCGGATGCGCTCGCGGGTCACGTCGAAGTCCTGCCCGACCTCCTCGAGCGTGTGATCACTGCGCTCGCCGATGCCGAACCGCATGCGCAGCACGCGCTCTTCGCGCGGTGTGAGCGTGGCGAGCGACTTGCGCACGTGCTCGACGAGCGCGTGGGTCATCACGCCTTCGCCGGGGGAGATCGCATTGCGATCCTCGATGAAGTCGCCGAGGTGGCTGTCCTCCTCCTCGCCGATCGGCGTCTCGAGCGAGATCGGCTCCTTGGCGATCTTGAGGATCTTCATGACCTTGTCGACCGGCAGCTCCATCTTCTCGGCCATCTCCTCGGGGAGCGGCTCGCGGCCGAGCTCCTGCACGAGGTAGCGCTGGGTGCGGATGAGCTTGTTGATCGTCTCGATCATGTGGACGGGGATGCGGATGGTGCGGGCCTGATCGGCGATCGCGCGCGTGATCGCCTGGCGGATCCACCAGGTCGCGTACGTGGAGAACTTGTACCCGCGCCGGTATTCGAACTTCTCGACGGCCTTCATGAGCCCGATGTTGCCTTCCTGGATGAGATCGAGGAACTGCAGGCCGCGGTTGGTGTATTTCTTGGCGATGCTCACCACGAGCCGCAGGTTCGCCTCGATCAGCTCGGACTTGGCGCGGTCGGCCATGGCCTCGCTGCGCTTGAGGTCCCGCGCGAGCAGGCGAAGCTCGTCCCGCTCGATGCCGAGCTCCTCCTCGACCTTGCGCACCTTGCGGATCTCGCGCCGGACCCGGCTGTCGAACTCCGCCCAGCGGGTCTCCTCGATCCCCGACGTCTCCATGAGCTCGGAACCCCCGCGCTCCGGCGTGCGTCGGACGCGACGAATGCTGCGGCGAAGCTCGCGAACCGGTACTCCAGCCTCCGCGGCGACGCGCTCGACCTCGCGCTCCGCCATGGCCACGTGCGTCCAGGAGTCCTGCAGGCGCTGCCCGATGTCGGTGATCTGCTTGCGCTCGATCTCGAGCGTCTCGACCTCGGCGACGATGCGGTCCTCCACGTTCGCGAGGATGCGGCGGGCCTCCTCCTCGCCCACGCCGGCGTCCCGCGCCTCGAGGAACGCGGCGATGCACGCCTTGCGCTCCACGTGGAGCGCGAGCAGGCCTGTCTCCAGATCGTCGATCCCCACCCCGGCCTTGGTGCGCATGCGGCGCGGCTTCTTCCCGGCGCGCAGGGCGAGCGCCATCCGCTGGTCGTCCTCCACCCGGACATCATGAACGAGGTGCAGACCGAGGGGTGACCCGAGGGTTGAACGCTTGATGCCGGCCTCACCCTCTTCGATCCGCTTGGCGATCTCGATCTCGCCCTCCCGGGAGAGCAGGGAGACCGTCCCCATCTTGCGCAGGTACATCCGGACGGGATCGTTGCTGCGACCACTCGGGATCGCGTCGTTCACCTTCTTGTCCTCGAGCGGCTGCCCCCGGCGCTCGGCCTCCTCGGCGCGGCGGGCCTGGTGCACCACCTCGATGTCGGAGTCGGAGAACATGATCTGGACGTCTTCGAGGTTCTCTGCAGAGATCAGGTGCGTAGGGAGGGCACCGTGTTCCTCTTCGCCACTGCCGCCGCCGCGGGGCTTCCCGAGGTCCATCATCGCCTCGAAGTCCTTCAACTCCTTGTCCTTCAGCATTCAGGGTGCCTTTGTGGTGCAGGTTCGGCGGGATAGACTAGGGTCATGCGGGTGCGCGGGTGCGGGAGATGGCAGCGTTTATCTGCTGGCGACGCTTGTTGAGACCAGAAAGCGCTTCCAGCATGCCCCTGTAACTTGACTTGTCTGCAGATTTCAACATTGCCTCGATCTGAGCGTTGATGGCGATGATCTCTGCATCGACCGCGCGGGCCTCCAGGCGCAGCACCACGTCCTGGGCGGCAGAAACGGTATCTTCTTCCTTGTATAAGTCGTCGCGTGCGACGATGGCGCGAAAGGTGCGCGCCACGTCGGGTGAGCTGCCTTCGAGATCCTGGAGCACCTGGGTGAACGGCATGCCATTGCCGATGCTCACCATGGCGGTGAGCACGTCGCCGCGGTCGGTCACCCAGTCCGGGTCCACTCGACCGATGATCGGGGCGACCTCGGCGGGTTTTCGAAACAGGCACCAGAGCAGGTGGACCAGCTCCCGGCTCGGGATCCAGTTCGACGGGGTCGGCACGCGGGGCAGGGGACGCGCGTCGGCCTGCGAGAACGCGCGCGCGCGGATCTCGTCGGCTCGGAGGTTCAAGAGGCCGGCCACGTAGAGCGTCGCGGTCTCGCGGGTGACGTCGCTCGGGAGATCCCGCAGGAAGCCCGTGACCCGCTGCATGACGCGATCCTTCGCCATGCCGTCGCGCCCCTCCTCCTCCACGATCCGGCGGACGACCATGTGGATCAGGTCCTCGCCCGAGCTCAGCAGCGTCTCGAAAGCGAGCGCCCCCTGCTTCTGGACGAACTCGTCCGGGTCCTTCGCCGCGCCGAGGTTCAACCGGAACGCGGAGACCTGAGCCGCCTGCAGGATGGGGAGCGACTTCTGGGCGGCGCGCAGCCCCGCGGAGTCACCGTCGAAGAGCGCGTAGACCTTTCGGGTGTGGCTCGAGATCCGCTCCACGTGGCGCTCGGTGAGGGCGGTGCCACACGTTGCGACGGCCTCGCCGAAGCCCGCCTGCCAGAGGCTCACGGCGTCGAAGTACCCCTCGACGAGGATGAGCCGGTCCTTTCGCTGCGCAGCCGCCCGCGCCCAGGAGAGCCCGTACAGCACCTCGTTCTTCTTGTAGATCGGGGACTCGGGGCTGTTGAGGTACTTCGGCCCCTCGTCCTTCGCGGTCGGATCGGAGTTGGGCAGGAGGCGGCCCCCGAAGGCGATCGGGCGGTCGCGATCGTCGAGGATCGGGAAGATGAGCCGGTTGCGGAACACGTCGTAGACGCCGTCGCGGTTCTCGCGGCGCTTCAGGAGCCCCGCCTGGGCCCCGAGCTGCGGTGGCACCCGCTGCGACTGCAGGTGGCGCGCGAGCCGGTCCCAGCCCTCGGGGGCGAACCCCAGCCGGTACTTCGTGGCGGTCTCGAGCGTGATGCCGCGCTTTGCGAGGTAGGCCCGACCCGGCCCCCCTTCGGGCAGGGCGAGCAGCGTACGGGCGAACAGCGATGCTGCTGTCTCACACGCGGTGAACAGATCCTGCCGCGCCGAGAGCCGCGCGCGCTCCTCGGGCGTGAGATCCCGCTCCGGCAGGGCCACGCCTGCGGCCTGCGCGAGGTCCTTGACCGCCTCGACGAAGGTGAGCCCACGCGCCTTCATCACGAACGCGATGGCGTCGCCCGAGGCTCCGCAGCCGAAGCAATGGAAGATCTGCTTGTGCGGAACCACGTTGAAGCTCGGCGACTTCTCGTTGTGGAACGGGCAGAGCCCCACCATGCCGCGCCCGGCGCGCTTGAGCGCCACGCTCTGGCCGATCAGCGTCGCGATGTCCGTGCGGGCACGGACCTCCTCCACAACTTCCCGGGGGAACGCCATCAGCTTCGACTACCAGTACTTTTCATGGTGGATGCGCTTGCGATCGATGCCTCTCGCCTTCAGCAGCTCCCGCGCTTCGGTGATCATCGCGCCGTTGCCGCACAGGTAGTACCTCGCCGCCGGATCGGCCGCGGGCATGTGCGCCGTGATCCTGCCCACGTTGTGTCGGGTCGCCCCCTGGGGCCGCGACAGGCACACGGAGTAGGCGAAGTCCAGCCGATCCCGCAGCGCGTCCAGCGCGGCCAGGCCGAACATGTCCTGCTCCTCCCGGCAGCCGAACAGCAGCCGGAAGCGCCGGGGGTCTCCGGCTCGCGCTGCGGCTGCGAGCATCGCGTGGAACGGGGCGAGGCCGGTCGACGTCGCGAGGAACCAGTGCGCTGTCGTCGGGTGGTCGGGGTCGTCGCCGCGAAGGGTGAAGTGGCCGTACGGGCCGCGCAGCTCGAACGGCGTGCCCACAGGCGCGCTCCGGAGGTAGTCGCTGGCCTGCCCGCCTGCGAACAGCTGGATCGCGAACTCCACGGAGGCGTTGCCTGCGGGGTCCGGGGGCGCCCACATCGAGTAGCTGCGCTCGCCGCGGGGCGTGGCGCCGGGGATCGTGAGGTTGGCGAACTGGCCGGCTTCGAACTGCAGCGGGACGTCGAGATCGAAGCGGTAGAGGTTCGTGTTGCGGGCGAGCGGCTCGGCGCCGGTCAGGACGGCGCTTCGGATCGGGGCGGAGTCCATGGAGCCAGCGTAACCGGGGCCGGGCAGGTTCCATGTGCTCCGCCGGCCGTGGGCTGGACCCGCGACCGGGTCCAGCCGCCCCAGCGGGGACTACAACGCGTAGGTCTCGTACACGTTCGCGGTGCAGGGGAACGTGATGCCGAACACGGACTCCATGGTCGGACAGTCGGTACCGTCGCAGCTGACGGAGAGATTCTCGACCTGGTTGAACGAGGTGGAGTCCACCACCTCGAAGGCGCCGATGACGGACGTGAGGACGTAGTCGTAGTTGGTGTCGCCGCCCAGGTCCAGGACGTAGCCGGCGCACGAGACGGAGTCGTCGGCCGCGACTTCGCACACCTCGACGTTCGTGCCGTCGCTGACCTCGAAGGTGGTGGCCCCGGTCCAGGTCACCTCGAGGGAGCCGACGCTCCACTCGAACAGGCTCCCGCAGGTGCTGTCCTCCACCGAGACGATCTCGCCCGGGTAGGAACCCGCTTCGAGCAGCGTCGTGTCGGTGTCGGTGTCGGTGTCGGTGTCGGTGTCGGTGTCGGTGTCGGTGTCGGTGTCGGCGTCGGTGTCGGTGTCGGCGGCGCTGTCGCCACCGGTCCCCGAACAGGCGGTGGTGAGCGGGAGGAGCGACAGGAGCGGAAGGAGCGGGAGCAGGCGGTACATGGAGGATCTCCGGGTTGGTGGAATGAAGAGGCAGAGATGAGGACGGGTCACCGCCGGCGGCGGGCTGCCAGCGCGATGAGCACCGCGAGGAAGGCGGGGGGAGCGAGGGGCTGGGGCCGGTGGCGCAGCCGCAGCCCTTCTCTTGGGCGACTGGCGTGTCGGAGTCCGGCGTGCCGGTGTCGGTGCCGGTGTCGGTATCGGCGCAGGCGTCAGGGTCGGGGCCCACGCCGGGGAACGGGCCCGAGGCCAGCCCCTCGACGGAGACCTCGTCGATCGCCCAGAAACCTCCGCCCACGCTCCCGTTGGTGGCGACCCGGAACGCGAGCTCCACCACGTGGCCACCGAGGGAGGAGCCAAGGTCCAGGAGCACGATGTCGGGGTTCGGATACGAGGAGTTGTCCGCGCCGAAGCCGGGCAGTCCGTCCAGCGGATTGCCCTCCGCGTCGATCAGCCCCGGATAGCCGGGGTCGACCCAGGTGGAGACGTCCTGCCACTCGCCTCCGTCGACCCTGAGCTCGATGGTGCCGCCGTCGCGGTACTGGCCCACCAGGGTCTCGAAGTGGAAGACGTGGGTGAGGGAGATCCGCAGGTCCCCGCCCTCCGCCACGGTCATCGGGGGGGAGACCAGCCGCGTGTCCGATACGTAGTCGGGCGTCACGGCCACCCAGGCAGCGTCACCCCAGTCGACGGTGTCGACGGCCCAGGTCCCCGGGGCGCCCGTCTCGTCGGCGGTCCAGACGGATCCTGGGGCGAGGAAGGTGTCGATCGGAGAGCCCGTGTCTGTGATGTCGGCGTTGGCGAGCACGAGGCCGGTGGCCACCAGATCCCCTGTGCAGAGCGCGTCGTCCGCCAGCGTGAACGTGACGGTGGGGGTGAGCAGGTCGGACACCTGGCCGTCGAGCGCGACGGGGATGGACACCTCACCGGACGCAAGCGGACCGAGCGTCGGCACGGGGATCGAGTCGCCCTCCGGAAAGGTGAGGCTCGGATCGTCGGAGACAACGGTGAGGACGGCGCCGTCCAGGGTCCCGACCCCGAGGTTGTAGACGGGCACGGTGAGCCGTCCCGTCTCGCCGCCGTCGAGGACGCCATCGTCGTCGCAGGAGTCCGTCGTGTCGTCGAGCGTGGGGGTCCCGATGCTCGGCAGGGGCACGACGACGAAGCTCTCCACCAGCCCAGCGCCGGTGGAGTCCGGTGCGACCGCGCACGTGCCCATGCCCCGGTCGGCGAACGCCTGGGCGATCCAGGCGGCCTCGTCGGGGGAGGAGACCGCTGCGGTGGCGATGAGGGCGTCCCGCGCGTCGAGGAAGGAGGGGTCGTCGGGCATCAGGCCGAGGGCGCCGACCAGGATGTCGATCCATCGGCGGTGGACCGTGTCGAAGCTCTCGGTCGCGTGGGCCTGGAGGGCGACGTACGCGCCGAACTCAGCGCTCGCCCACACCTCGCCGGTGTTGTGCACCTCGGTGTTCCCGTCCGGGTGCAGGGAGCTGCAGTACGGCGTGTCCGGGAGCGGCTCGTCCGCGAGGACGTGCCGGTAGCTCAGTCCGTCGATCGCCGGGTCTGTCGAGTACGGCTGGCGACGGACGCCGAAGTAGGCCGGATCGTTCGTGATGGCGGCTGCCGACCACGCGCCCACAGCGTAGGCGCCCGAGAGATCATCGCCTTCGCGCAGCATGACGTGGAGACCGGTCGCGTCGCTCCAGCCCTCGTTGATGCCGCCGCAGACCGCGCTGGTGCACGAAACGAGGCGACCGAACACGTAGTGGGACCACTCGTGGGCGATGAGCGACGTGTCCAGCGCGCCGTCCGAATCGGGAGGGCGCACCAGCGTGACGTCGGGAGATCCCAGCTCCAGCGCGGCGGCGAGGGCATCCCCGTCGTCCTGGAGCACCGCCATTGCGGGGATGGTGATCTGCGTGACCCAGGTCGCGCCGGTGAGCGCGCGGGGATCGGTCATCCCCGAGGCGTCGATCTCGATCATCCCCACCGCGCCGGCGTCCTCCACGTTCTTCGCCTTCACGTCGTCATCGCAGCCGCCGTCGTCCACGAGCGCGATGGCGCCGGCGAGGTCGGTGTCGAGGGTGTCGCACGCGAGGTGGTCGCCGTTCCCCTGGGCCCATGCCAGCGGGGCCGTGACGGTCGTGTCCGAGGGGCCGAACACTGCGGACGCGGCGACGTAGGTGTCGTCGGGCGAGATCACCTGGCCCATCGGGGTCCAGGGGAAGAAGTGGATCATCGGGGAGAAGCCGTCGGACGGCGTGATGGTGTAGGCCTGGTTTCGCACGCGGGCGTCGTACTGGGACTGGATGCGGAGCTCGACGGGGTCGCCCTCCGCCCCTCCCCGGCCGTAGTTGGACACCTGGGCGTTCCCGGCCTGCTCGTCGAAGCCGGCGTCGTAGTAGGCGTCTGCCAGCCAGTTGACGACGTAGAACGCGTGCGTCCCGGAGGCATCCGCCTGCTCCGCGCTGGCTCCGGCGTCTGCGGTGAAGTCGTAGTCCCAGGCGTAGACTTCGGCCGAGGATGCGTCGATCTCCGAGTCGCCGGCCCCGAAGCCTGCGGGGGAAGCGCGATCCACGTAGGCCCACGCGGAGTTGCCGCGCAGGGTCGTCGTGCCGTCCGGGATCCACGGGTCCGAGCCGCCGTCGGGGTTCTGGTTCAGGCCATCGACCGTGAGCACGCTTGGAGCGTCCACGTCGAGGGTGTGGCCGTCGGGGGTGCCGGTCGGGTGCGGGCTGAGATCGGCGTAGGGGCCGTCCTGTGGGGTGAGATCGGGCTCGGCCCACGCCTGGTAGGTGGCGTCCGAGCGCAAGCTGCTGCTCTGAAGGACGATGCCGGTGCGCGCGTCGACCAGCGCGCGTTGGGCCTGCGGCGCCGTCGCGTCGTCGACGAACACCTCAAGCTGCCAGGCCTCCGCGAGCGTGCCGTCGGCGGAGGGGACCAGTACGCGCCGCGCGCGAGGGGGTATCTGCCCCAGCTCCGCTCCCCGCACGGGGTGGAGCTCCAGCCAGCCCAGCCGTCCGGTATGCTCGCGCAGCGCGGTGGGTGCGAACGACCGGCCGGTCATCCCCCTGAGCACGGTGACGGTCGCGTCGGCTGCCGTGAGCAGCGGCGCGGCGCCACGTCGGGAGCTCATCCGCGCGATGTTGGGCCCGAAGGAGACCGCCACGGGGGCGAGCGTCGGCCCGAGCAGCACCTCCACGTCGGTGCCGATCACCTCGACACCGTCGGCTTCGGCGTGGAGCGAGACCCGCGTCCCGCCCGCCGGGATCACGCGCACGGCGGTGACCCGGAACAGTCGGGTGACGTCGCGTCCGAGCCCCCTGGCCGCGGCCTGCTCGACGAAGGCGGCGCGTGCGATGGCGGCGGGGTCGGCGTCGCCGGGCACGGTGCCTGGGGCGAGGAGCTCGACGCGTCTGTCGGTCGACACCGATCCTGGCGCCGCCTGCGCGGCCGGCGTGGTGATCAGGAGTGCCAGGGCGACGACGATGTTGGCGGTGCGGCCCAGGACAGACGTGGTGTGTGAAGAGTAGGACAATGTGTGCCTCGCCGGGTGGGGGTGGGGCCACACGGGAAGGTGCACGCCTGAAACCGGGTTAACGGCTGCTTCGCGGTCGAGGTCGCCCCGTCTGTGTAGGCAAGACTACGGGATGCGCCGTCTGGTGGATGTCAGGCAACTCCGCTGGCCAGTACCAGAAAATCACGCTTGAGGCGCAGTTGTCGGGCCGGCGGATTGGCCTTGGCCGGGTACTCCCGGCCAAGGCCAATCCGCAGGCAAAAGGCGCGGGGGGCGTGGGGGGTTCACCCCCCACACAGATCCCGCCGGCGGATTGCGCCGCAGGCCGGTACTCCGGCCAAGGCCGATCCGCAGGCAAAAGGCGCGGGTGCGGTACTCCGCTCCCGCGTCTTTTGCCGAAGGCGCGGGGGTCTGGGGGTTCACCCCCAGATAGAAAACGAAGGCCGCCCCCGGTTTCCCGAGGGCGGCACGACATTCTGGGGGTCACCCCCCAACCCGGACTACTTCACGAACTCGTGCACCGAGGAGACGGCGAACTCGGCGCCGGAGCCGTGGCAGACGTCGCAGCTCTCGCCGTACGTCGCATCGGTGTTGATGGCGGCGTGCGCCTGATCCGGCTCGCTGTTGTGGCAGGTGATGCAGGCGTGCTCCGAGGGGCTCTGCCATGCGGTGTTGTCACCGTGGCAGGCCTCGCAGGCCGCTACACCGCCGTCCTGGCGGGGGAACGTGACATCCCAGCTCGTACCGTTGATGCTGTACGTGTTGGTGAGGATGGTACCCGAGCCGTGGATGCTGTGGATCATCTCCGCGAAGTACACGCTGGTGGGCGGGCTGGACCGCGAGTCGGTGGCGCCACGGGTGTGGCAGGTCTCGCAGTAGTCCACGCCCTTGCGGGAACCACCGTGGAAGGTGATCTCGTTGTGGCAGGCGTTGCACGAGTCATCCGTGACCACGTCGTGCGGCTCGAGCGTCGTGGCATCACCCACGAGCACGTCGAGCTCGCCGCCATCCGCAACCCGCTTGCGCGTGCTGACAGCGCAGGTCGGATCCGCCCACACCGTGGTGTACATCATGACCTCGACCCGGTAGGTGCCGGAGAGGAGGTCCTGCCCGTACAGGTCACCGTTGGTGTCGGTGTAGTACGTCGCACTGTCGTTGTACTGGTACGGGAACGTGGTGGGGAGGGTCTGAGCCGTGCCCGCGCTGTCCGAGAACGTGTAGGTCCAGATGCCGGTGGTGGAGTCCACCGTGGCGCCGCCGTTGCCGACCGAGCCGATGGTGACGGAGCTGCTCGCCGAGGGCGAGTAGATGATCCGCTGCATGTAGTCGCTGGGGCCCACGATGACCGCCGTTCCGGAGCCGGAGACCGTCGGGCAGGTCGACGAGCTCGAGCTGTACTTGAAGAACGAGGAGGGGATGGGGGTCCCGTCATCGTACTTCACCGAGAACTTGATCGTCATGGTGTCGCCAGGCTGGAAGCTCGTGCCGCCGGAGCCGCTCACCGCCGAGATCATCTCGACGTTGACGCCCTGCTTCCCGGACGCATGGCCGAGCGCCGACCAGACCGACGGGTCCTGCCGCGAGTCTTCGTGGTAGCCGTCGATCGCGGTCGCGCTGTGGCACATCGAGCAGTAGGCGTCGCTCGACTGGGCTCCACCGTCGTGGTTCGTGCCGAGGGCGAAGTCCACGGAGTCGTGGCAGGCGCCGCACGCGAGGCGCGTCGGGCGGGTGTCCACGTCGCCGTCCGCCGCGCCGCCGTGGCAGGCGTCACAGTTCTTGGGGGCCTGCAGCGAGCCGCTCTCGAGGTACGGGAACTCGACATCGGAGAAGTCCACGAGGTTGTAGTTCGGGTACCCCTCTGCGGTCGAGTCGCCCGGGTAGCCGGCGACCTCGTAGCCGTTCGTCAGATCCGCACCGTTGTGGATCTTGTGGATCATCGACGTCATGCCGATGGTCGTGCCCGGGGTGACCGTCCCGTCGGTGGCCGAGTACCGGTCCTCGGCGCCGTCGACGTGGCAGGTCAGGCAGAGCTGCAGGTCCTGACGCGAGCCACCGTGCATCCGGAAGCCTTGATCCCCGTGGCAGTTCTGGCAGTTCTCCTCGAGGACCACCTCGTACTGCTCGAGCGCAGTCGCCGTGCCGACGAGCACCTGGGATTCCGAGTTGCCCGCGTCGTACCAGTAGCTGCCGTCGTCCTCGTACACCCGGATGGCTGCGACGCCGCCCACCGTGTAGGTGCCGCTGGTGATGGGCAGGCCGCCCCAGTCACCGCCGTCGGAGCCGATGGCCGTCGTGTCGTTCGGCACCGCGTGGAACGTGGAGGGGACCGCGGTGGCCGAGGTGTAGGTGTACGTGCCGTCATGGTTGTCGACGGAAGTCGACTTGGCGTTCATGTCCGAGTAGTAGATCGCGATCTGCGGGTGCGTGGTCGGCCCGGACATGATGAAGTACAGGCTGGTCATGTCCCCGGGTTCGTAGGAGATGCCGTCGTCGTCCACCACCGAGTAGGTGATGACCGGGATGTCGCCCACCTGGAACGCGCCGCCAGCGCCCGTGGCGCCGTCCACAGCGACGATCTCCAGATTCACGCCCCAGGGCGCATCGCCCTGGTGTGCGTCGTGGCCGTCGTAGCCATCCGCGCCGTCCGCGCCGTCCGCGCCGTCCGCGCCGTCCGCGCCGTTCGTGCCGTTCGTGCCGTCCACGCCGTCACGACCGTTCGTGCCGTTCGTTCCGTTCGTGCCGTTCCTGCCGTCGACGCCGTCGGCGCCGTCCGCGCCGTCCGCGCCGTCGACGCCGTCGACGCCGTCAGTGCCGTCGACACCGTTGGTGCCGTCGACGCCGTCGGTGCCGTTGGTGCCGTCGATGCCATCGGTGCCGTTGGTGCCGTTGGTGCCGTCGACGCCATCCTTGCCATCGACGCCGTCCTTACCGTCGACGCCGTCCTGGCTGTTGATACCGGTGTCCTTGGACACGCCGGCATTGCAGCCAACGAGCGCGAGGAGCGCGCATGATGTGGTGAGGACTTTCCAGTGTGTGAAATGCATGGAGCTCTCCGAGCTGCGGGTTGGGGGGAATCGCCCTACCGCAAGAAGCGGGCCACGTGTCACGAAACGTCATCTTCGGCGTTGATCCGTCCTGCACCCCGCTGGGCCCCCAGGTGGTGGGCTTTCGCACACAGGGGCGCGTGTCTCCCGCCCCATGGGCTGAATTACCTATGGGCCTCTTCTCGACCCCCATGTGTCTTTCCGCACACACGATCGCCCCCACGACCATCATCAACGGACTCGACCGTGTCACGCGTTTCTTGATAGCCCCGCGCCGCGAAGCCGGAGTGCGCGTGTCCAGCCATTTTCTCACCGACAAGAGTCTCTCCCTCGAAAGCAGCTTTGGTGGATGGGCGCTCGCCCGCCGGCGCATCTTCGCCGAGCCCGGCGCGCAGCCACACTACGCGCCCGACCGCAGCTACCAGATCGAGCACCTGGGCCTCGATCTGCACATCGATCCGGTCGCCCGCACGCTCCGGGGCCTCGCCCGCATCCGGTTCACCCCCACGCCCGCTGCAGCGCCCCGCTACGCGCTGGACTTCGACGAGCTCACGGTCGAGTCCGTCACGGACGCGCTCGGCGAGCCGCTCGAGTGGAAGCAGGCCGATGGCAGGCTGTACATCCCGGCCGCGGCCGAGGTGATCATCTGCTGGCGGGGATCGCCGCGGCGCGGGCTGTACTTCGTGGGGCCGAACGCCTCCGAGCCCGACCGCCTCCCCGAGGCCTGGAGCCAGTGCCAGGACGAAGACGCCCACTACATCTTCCCGTGCTTCGATCACCCGTCGATGAAGCACGCGTTCACCACGCGCGTCACGGTGCCCCCCGGGTACACGTGCATCGGAAATGGCAGGCTCAAGCACCGGGAGGGCAACAGCTGGGTGTGGGATCAGGTCGAGCCGATGCCCTCCTACCTGTGGACGGTGGTCGTGATGAAGGCCGCCCTCGTGGGCGACGAGTGGGACGGGATCCCGCTGCGCTACATCGTGCCAGTTGGCACACCCGAGGAGCTCACCCGCAAGGCGTTCGGGCGCACCCCGGAGATGATCGCGTTCCTGTCCGGGCTCTATGGCCGCTACCCGTGGCCCCGATACGACCAGGTGGTCGTCCACGACTTCATCTTCGGCGGCATGGAGAACACCGCGGCGACCACGCTGCTGGACCTCGTCCTCACCGACATCCCGGAGCTCGAGTGGGACCCGGACGAGCTGATCGTGCACGAGATGGCCCACCAGTGGTTCGGCGACCTGCTCACCTGCCAGGACTGGTCGCAGGGCTGGCTGAACGAGGGCTGGGCCACCTACACCGAGTACCTCTGGAACAACCACCACCTTGGCGCGGACCAGGCGGCGTATGCCCTCTGGGAGCAGCTCGGCAGCTACCTCACGGAGGATGGCGACCGCTACCGTCGCCCCATCGTGAGCTACCTCTTCCGTGAGCCCATCGACGTGTTCGACAGGCACCTCTACGAGAAGGGTGCGCTGGTGATCCACACGCTCCGCACCGAACTCGGTGACACCGCGTTCTGGGCCGGCGTGCAGCTGTACCTCACCCGGCACCGCTACCAGACCGTGCACACCCGGCACTTCCAGCGCGCCATGGAGGACGCGACCGGCCGCAACCTCGACCGCTTCTTCGAGCAGTGGGTGATGAGCGCGGGCCACCCCTCGCTCGAGGTCACGGTCTCGCACGCGGACGGGCTCGTCCAGGTCCACGTGAAGCAGACGCAGGAGGGGGACGGGGTGCCATCGGCCTACGCCGTGCCGCTGCAGATCGGCTACCGCGACCGGGCGCACACGGTGATGGTGGACCAGCGCGAGCGCGGGTTCTCGTTCCCGAGCACCGAGGCCCCCGACTTCGTGCGCGTGGACGGCGACTTCAAGGTGCTGGCCGAGATCAAGCTCAAGGCGCCGCGGAGCTGGCTCATCGCGCAGCTCGAGCGCGATCCGGGCGTGGTCGGCCGGATCCGCGCCGCCCGCGCGCTCGGCGAGGAGGGCTCCCTGGAGGCCATCGAGGCCTTGATGGTGCGGCTCAAGCGCGACCCGTTCTGGGGCGTGAGGGCCGAGATCGCGGACATCCTCGGCGAGCGCGGCGGTGAACTGCCGACGAAGGCGCTGATCGGCGGCCTGGAGGACTCGAGCGCGCGTGTGCGGAAGCGGGTCGTCACGGCCCTCGGCGGGATCCGTCGACCCGAGGTGGCGCCCGCGCTGGTCGCCCACCCGGCGGACCCGAACATCCTGGTGGAGGGCGAGATCGCGAAATCGCTCGGGCGCCTGCGGGCGCCGGAGGCTCGCATCCGTTGCGAAGCGCTGCTCGACCGCCCGAGCTGGAGCGAAGTGCTCCGCTGCCGCGCCATCGAGGGCCTCGGCGCGCTGCGGGACCCGCTCGTGATGGCGATCGTGCTCACGACCACCGAGGATTCCCGCCCCGCCAGGGCTCGCGCCGCTGCATGCAGCGCGCTGGCCCGGCTCGGGAACGAGGTGGAGAGCGTACGCACGGACGCAGTCGAGCGGCTGATCCAGCTCGCGGAGGACGCCAACTTCCGCGTGCAGGTGGCGGCGATCAACGCGCTGGGCACCCTGCGCGACGCCCGCGCCACCGCCGTACTCGAACGCACCCACACCAGCGCCGCCGATGGTCGCTGCCGCCGCCTCGCGTGGGAGGCGCTCGCGAACATCCGCGAGGGGCGCACCACGGCAGAGGGGCTCGCCGCACTGCGCGGACAGCTCGACGGGGTCGCAGACGAAAACAAGCGCCTTCGGGACCGGCTCGAGAAGCTGGAGCGGGTTCCGGCCGCCGCGACAGGAGCGTAGACCATGTACAACGTAGCCATCGCACTCGGCGCCTCCGTCGCAGTGTTCGTCCTGGGCTGGGCTGTCTCCGGGTGGATCGCCGGCATCGTGCCCGCGCTCATCACCCTCGGCGTCGCCTACGTCCTCCTCGCCCGCCGCACCGGCAAGCAGGTCGAGACCATCTTCACCCGCGCGATGACGCTGCTTCAGGCCGGCGACGTGGATGGCGGCCGGGCCGCGATCATGGAGGCGCTGCCGCTCTCACGGTGGCAGTTCCTCGTCAAGGAGCAGGTGTACAGCCAGCTCGGCCAGTTGGACTACCAGCAGGCGTGCGGCAGCCTGCTGGAGCACAAGTACACCCGGGACGTGGGCAAGAAGGCGATCGGCGAGGCCAAGCTGCGCGAGGCCCTCGAGGAGCTCTCCCAGGCGTGGAGCCGGGACTGGCGGGCGCAGACGATCCGCGCGCTGTGCCTGCACCGCCTGAACCGCTTCGACGAGATCCAGCCGGTGATGGCGAAGGCCGAAGGCGGCGGCGCCAGCGAGCCCCTGTACTGGGGCGTGTGGGCCTGGATGGTGAACGAGCAGAAGAAGCGTGACGAAGCGCTGCAGCTCATCGGAAAGGGCCTCGTGGCGAGCCCCAAGGCAAAGCCGCTGCTCGCGATGCAGGAGGCGTTCACCAACAAGCGCCGACCAGACATGGAGGTGTTCGGAGAGCCCTGGTACGCGTTCATGCCGGACGAGATCCCCAAGGAACGATTGATGGAGATGGCGCAGGCCCAGGCGAAGGCGGCAGGCAAGCCGATCCCGCAGGCCCCGGAGCAGCGCCGCGGGCCGCCGCAGAAAGGCTGGCCGCAACCGCGCAGGTGACGGACCGGTGACGCGCAGAAACAGGCAGGCTGGCGCGTCAGATTCCAGCAAGGTTTCGCCGCACAGTTGACACCGGGGCCCCTCCGGTGATTCACTGGCGCCGCATGGCAACCCGTACCGTCCTCGTCGTTGACACAAATCCGTCCAGCGCCCAGCGCGTGACCGAGGCGTTGGCCGACACGCCCTTCGCCGTCCGATCCGCCAGCAACCTCGTGGAGGCCGATGCGATCGTCGACCAGACCGAGATCACGGCGGTGATCGCAGCGCTCACGTTTCCCAAGGGAAACGGCTACGATTTTGCCAAATCAGTAAAGATCCGCCAGCCGGCCGCCGCGATCTTCCTCATCACGGGGGGGTTCGAGGTGTACCAGGCGCCACGCGCCGAGGCCGCCGGCGTGGACGGTCGCATGCCGAGACCCTTGCAGGCAGACGCCGTGCGCAAGCAACTGGAAGGCGTCCTCGGCCCGATCAGCTCGGAGCCGGGCATCCCCGAGCCCGCAGTGGTCTCCGAGGAGCCAGAGCCGATGAACATGCCGATGGAGGCCGTGGAGCCGGTGGAAGTCGCGGAGACCACCCCGGACGGCGTCCGCACCGCCACGCCCATCGCGAACGAACGCATCAGCAGCTTCATCCCGCGCGACTGGCAGCAGCTCCCGGTGGTGCACGTGGACCCGGGCGTGGTGGGGCCCGCGATCGAGCGCGCGATCCTCGAGGTGCTCCCGGAGGTCGTGGAGGCCGTCCTGCGCAAGGCGCTCACCAGCTCCCGGAGCTTCCGGGACCTGATCGAGATCGCCGTGGACGAGGCGGTTCGCGACCAGGTGCCCGACATCGCGCGCCGTGTGATCCGCGAGCGCCTGGCGGAGCTCGAGGCGAGCCGCACCGGCGAGAGCTGAACCCCGGGTCCGAGAGCCGGGCCCCGACTACAGGGCCAGCAGCGCCGCCTGAAGGCTCGCGCGCTTGTCCACCTCGCCCTGGAGCTCCGCCCGGGACTTTGCCAGCAGGTGCGGGGGGGCCTTCGCGACGAACGCCTCGTTCCCGAGCCGGGACTGCAGGAAGCTGATCGACTTGTCGAGCTTCTCGATCTCCTTCTCCAGGCGCTCCCGCTCCTTGGAGGTGTCCAGCACACCCTCCAGGTTCACCCAGAGCTCCTCGCCGGCCACCACGACGACGGCAGCCTGCGCGGGCCGCTCGCCCGTGGTGACGCTCACGTTCGCCAGCGCCTTGAGCGCTGCAGCCTGACCAGCGTACATCCCCGTGAGCACACCCGCGTTCACCGCCACCAACGGGACCTTCGAGGCCAGGTTCTTCTCCGAGCGGATGCGTCGGACCGCGATGATCGCCTCCTGCAGGTACCCCACCTCGCGGAGCACCGCAGGGTCGCCGGGGAAGTCCCCTGCCCGGGGGTAGGGCTGGATCATGCCCGTTCCCGCGTGCTCGTTGCCCGGCAGTTCGCGCCAGAGCTCCTCCCCGAAGAACGGCATGATCGGGTGGATCAACCGGGCCAGCGCGTGGAACACCGTCCACAGGGTGTACCGGGCGGCCGTCTTCGCCGGACCGTCCTCGCCGTACAGCGCCGACTTGGAGAACTCGATGTACCAGTCGCAGAACTCGTACCAGGTGAACGCGTAGATCTCCGACGCCGCGAGGTCGAACCGGTAGCCGTCCAATGCTTCACGCACGTTGCGCACACACGTCCCGAGCCGGGCCAGGATCCAGCGGTCGTAGAGTCCCAGCGGCGGCGCTTCGGCAGCGGGCCGCTCGGTCACGTGCATGTGGGTGAACCGGTAGGCGTTCCACACCTTGTTCACGAACCGGGACCAGGAGTCCACCTGCTTCTCGCTCCAGAGGATGTCCCGGCCGAGCCCCGCGAGCGCCGTCAGCGTCATGCGGAACGCGTCCACGCCCACGCGATCGATGGCCTCCACCGGGTCGACCACGTTGCCCTTGGTCTTGGACATCTTGTCGCCGTGCTCGTCGCGTATCAGGCCGTGAATGTACACGTCCTTGAAGGGCACCTGCCCCATGTGGTGCAGGCCCATGAACATCATGCGGGCCACCCAGAAGAAGATGATGTCGAACCCGGTCATCAGCACGCTGGTCGGGTACCACCGGGCGAGGTCCGCGCTGTGTTCGGGCCAACCCAACGTCGAGAAGGGCCAGAGCGCCGAGCTGAACCACGTGTCGAGCACGTCCTCGTCCTGCTTGAGGTCGGCGCTGCCACACTTGCTGCACTCGGTCGGGTCGGCGCGACCCACGGTCACGTGGCCGCACGCCGCGCAGTGCCAGGCCGGGATGCGGTGGCCCCACCACAACTGCCGGGAGATGCACCAGTCCTTCACGTCCCTCAACCAGGAGAAATAGGTGTTCTTCCACTGATCCGGCCAGAACGTGGTGAACCCGTGCTCCACGGCGCCCACCGCCGGCGTGGCGAGCGGCTTCATGCGCATGAACCACTGTGTCGAGATCATCGGCTCCACCACCGCGCCGGAGCGCTGGCTGCGGGGGAGCGTCATCACGTGGTCCTGCCGACCCCGGAACAACCCGAGCGCCGAAAGATCCGCCTTGACCCGCTTTCGAGCCTCGAACCGATCGAGCCCGGCGTAGATCCCGCCGTTCTCGTTCACCTTCCCGTCGTTCGTGAAGATGGAGATCATCGGCAGGTTGTGGCGTACGCCCACCTCGTGGTCGTTGAAGTCGTGCGCGGGGGTGACCTTCACGGCGCCCGAGCCGAACGCCATGTCGACGAGGATCGCGTCCCCGACGATCGGAATGAGCCGGTCCACGAACGGGTGCTGGACGAACCTGCCGATCAGGTGCGCGTAGCGAGGATCCTCGGGGTGCACCGCAACGGCGGTGTCGCCGAGCATCGTCTCCGGTCGCGTTGTGGCCACGACGATCTCCCCGCTGCCATCGGCCAGCGGGTAGGCGAAGCTCCAGATCTCGCCCTGCACGTTCTCCTCGGTCTCCACCTCCAGGTCGGAGAGCGCGGTGAGCCCGATCGGGTCCCAGTTGATCAGCCGCGTGGCCCGATAGATCAACCCCTCCTCGTACAGCCGCACGAAGTTCTCGCGCACCGCGCGGGAGAGCCCCTCGTCCATCGTGAAGCGCTCCCGGGACCAGTCACAGCTCACCCCGAGCCGCTTGAGTTGGCGCACGATGTTGCCGCCCGAATGGTCCTTCCACTCCCAGACGCACTCGAGGAATTTCTCGCGCCCGAGGTCGCGCCGCTCGATGCCCTGCGCCCTGAGCTGGCGCTCCACGACCCATTGGGTGGCGATGCCCGCGTGGTCGGTGCCCGGCAGCCAGAGCACGTTGTACCCATCCATGCGCTTGTAGCGGATCAGCACGTCCTGGAGCGTGTTGTTGAGCGCATGCCCCATGTGCAGGTTGCCGGTCACGTTGGGCGGCGGGATCACGATGCAGTAGGGCTCACCCGCCGCAGCCGGATCCGCGTGGAACACCCCGCCGGCCTCCCACTCCGGGTAGTAGCGGAGCGCGGCGGCATGGGCATCGTAGTGGTCGGCGAGCGTTTTCATGGCGCGCGGCTAACGCGGGGCCGGGGGCGGTTCCAGCACAGGGGGGCGGCTCGCCACCCGGGATCCGGCGCCGTCCCGGCCGCAGGACGCCGCTGCGCCCCGGCACGGCCTACCTTGATACACACGCACGTCCTCTGGAGTGCCGATGTCTGTCTCCCCGCTCACCCTCCTCGTCCTGCTCGCCCCCCTCGTCGCCTGCACCGGCAAGACGGACGACACCGCAACACCCGCCGGGGACGACACCGCCGACACCGCGGTCGACGGCGGCCCCGCCGAGCTTGCGCCGCTGTCGTCGGGGGCCTGCCCGGACTTCTCCACGTCCGGGACGTCCACGTTCCTCTCCAGCGACGAAGAGCGGCAGGTGACCGTGGTCATCCCCTCCTCGCCCGGCACGGCGATGCCCGTGAACTTCTTCTTCCACGGCGTCGCAGACCCAGCCAGCAGCACCAACCCGGGCGGCGACACCGCGTCGGCGCTCGACCTGCAGGCGCTCGCCGACTCGACCAACACGGTGTGGATCGTGCCCGACGCGCCCGTCCAGAACCTGCTGGGCGTCATGAACGTCTACCTCTGGGACCTCACGCTCTCGACCGACCACGATCTGGTCCTCTACGACGACCTGCGCACCTGCGCGGCCCAGAACCTCGACGTGGACCTGAGCCGGCTCTCGATCGTCGGCTTCTCCGGCGGCGCGTTGTGGACGACAGTCATCACGGTGCACCGCGCGGACACCATCGCGACCGCCGTCGAGCTGTCGGGCGGCAGCGACGTGACCGCCCCGGGGTTCGACACGCTGCTCGCCGAGTACACCACGCCGGTCACCGGCCTTCCCGTGCTCCTCACCACGGGAGCGGACGCTGTGGACGTGTGGCCCAGCACCTCGATGGTCGTCGTCGACTTCGCCGCCGCCACGGACACGCTCCAGGGCGAGCTTCTCGCGGACAGCCACTTCGTCGTGCGCTGCCAGGACGACAACGGGCACGAGATGGGGCGGAAGGACTGGAACATCGCCCAGGACTGGCTCGCCGCCCACAGCTTCGGGCAGCCTTCGCCCTACGCGACCGACGGGTTGGGCAACAACGCCGACTGGTGCGCCGTCGCCGCCGCCGAGTAGACCGGGGTAGAGGGCTCGGATGTCCGTTTGGGGCCTTGACCTCGGCACCACCAACTCCGGGCTGGCCCGTTGGAACGCCGGTGCCCGAAGGGCGGAGCTGATCGAGCTCCCGCGGATCTGCCGCCGCGCGGATGCGCTCGGCGCGGAGGAGCTGGGCGCGGGCCGCATGGTGCCCAGCTGCATCGTGGCCCTGGAGCCCGACCTGCGGGTGAAGATCGGCCGCCTGCCGCTGCTGCGGGACTGGGTGTTCATCGGGGAAGAAGCCGAGATCGGTCGCCCGGCGCACGAGCCGAACGCGATCTGGCCCACCCCCAGCTACTGCCCCTCGTTCAAGGCCGCGCTGGCGCGCGACCCTCTCTTCCCCGTCGCCCACGTGGGCAGGAAGCCCGTGAGCGCGCGCGAGGCGGCCAGGCTGTACGTCCGGGAGCTGTTGGACGAGGTGCAGCAAGTCACTGGGGAGCGCATCCGCGACATCGTGGTCGCCTCGCCGATCGACAGCTTCGAGTCCTACAGGGCCGAGCTCCGCGCCGTGCTCGAGAGCGCCGGGATCCGCACGGTGCGCTTCGTGGACGAACCGGTCGCAGCGGCGATCGGCTACGGTGTCGGGCTCGACAAGCCGCGCGAAGTCGTGGTTGTGGACATCGGCGGCGGCACCTGTCACGTCGCTCGCGTGCGCCTCTCGCCGCGCGGCGTCGATGCCGGAGGGTGCGAGGTGCTCGCCAAGGAGGGGCACCCGATCGGCGGGGACACCGTGGACCGGTGGATCCTCGACGCCGTGGCCGAACGCGCGGGCATCCGGCTGGACGACGGCGTGAACGACGAGACCACGATCCTGTGGCGCCGATCGATGCTGGCCGAGGCTCGCCGCGTGAAGGAGGCGCTGCACGTGGGCGAGGAGGCGACGTTCACCCTCTTCGCACCCGAGGAGCTGCGTGGGTTGAAAGCGCGGGCGACAGCGCTCTCGGGCCAGCGCTGGACCGCGGCAGACCTCACCGGCGTGCTCGAGGCCCGCGGGCTGTACAGCCTGCTCGAGGGGCAGCTTGCGCGGGTTGCCCGGGGCGGCGCGAGCGACGTGTTGCTGATCGGCGGCTCCACGCTGCTGCCCGGCATCTACCCGCGGTTGGAGGCGCACTTTGGCCGGGACGCCATCCGGGCGTGGCAGCCGTTCGAGGCCGTGGCGCTCGGAGCCGCGGCCTTCGGCGGGGGCGACCTGCGCCTCTCCGACTTCATCGTCCACGACTACGCGCTGGTCACCCACGCGCGAGGCGGGGGCGCGAAGGCGCACACCGTCGTCGTCCCGCGCGGAACGCCGGTGCCCTGCGCAGACGTGTGGCACCGCCAGCTGGTGCCCGCCTGCCCGCTCGGGGAGCCCGAGACCCTGTTCAAGCTCCTGGTGGCGGAGATCGGGCACAATGACGAGGCCGGCGTGAAGTTCGGCTGGGACGCCGGGGGCGGCCTGCGCCCCCTGGACCGCGACACCGACGGGGTGGTCGTGGTGCCGCTGAACGAGGCGAACCCCACGCTCGGGACGATCGACCCGCCCCACCAGCCGAGCGACAACAAGCCACGACTGGACGTCCGGCTCGGCGTGAACGCCGAGCGCTGGCTGATCGCGACGGTGACCGACCTCCGCACCCAGCGCGTGCTGATGAAAGGGCAGCCGGTCGTCCGGCTCCTGTGAGGCCCGCCGAACCCACACGCGCCGTGGCGGTGGCGATGGGCCTCGTGTGGGCCGCATGGATCACCCGTCTCTGGCTCCTGTGGCAGGCGAACCAACTGCCCGCCTTCGACTTCGGCATATTCGCTCAAGTCACCTGGGGGCTCGCCCACGGGGAGCCCGGGCGCAGCTCGCTGCTCAACAACACCCACTGGCTCGGGGACCACTTCCAACCGATCCTGTACCTGTACGCGCCGATCCTCCGCGCGTGCGGCACGCCGTTCGCCCTGATCGTGGGGGAGACCGCCCTGGTCGCGGCAGCGGCGCGGCCGCTCGCCCGGATCACGTTCCGAGCCACGGGCTCGCCCGCCGTGGCCTTCACGCTCGCGCTCGCGTACCTCGTCAACCCGGCCACCACGGCCGCCGTGATGTTCCCGGTCCACCCGTCCACGCTCGTCGCCCCCCTGCTCATCTTCGCCTTCGACGCCTTCGACACGCGCCACCCCCGCCGGGCGGCGGGGCTCACCCTCCTGGCCCTCTGCTGCAAGGAGGACGTCGGCTTCTACCTCGCCGGGCTCGGCATCTGGACCGCGCTCGCCCGGCGGGAGCGGGCGGTCGGGCTCTCGCTCGCCGTGTTCGGCGCGGCGTGGTCGCTCGCCTGCATCTTCGCGGTGATCCCCTGGTTCCGGGGGGCTGCGTTCCACATGTTCGAGTGGGCGCCGGCGCTGCGGGATGGCGGCTGGGCGAACCCGGTCGCGGTGCTCAGGACTGCGGTCGACAGCCCGGAGAAGCTGCGCCTGCTGCTGCTCGGCTTCGGCGCGCTCGGGTTCCTCCCGCTCGGCGATCCCCTGACTCTCGCGGCCGCACCGTTCCTCGCGGAGCGCCTGCTGGGCTCGAACCCCAACCACGTCGACGCCGCGTTTCACTACGGCGCGCCGTCGCTGGCGGTGCTCACCGTGGCGGCCGCGCTGGCGGCCGCGCGCCTCGGGCGGCGCTTCCCGGGGCCCTGGACCGCGCGCGGGATCGTGGGCGTGCTCATCCTCGGGACGGCGGGCGCGTGTGCGGCGGCGTGGAGCCCCGGCGTGCCGACGACTGATCTGCTGGGCGCATCGGCGCGCGCCGATGCCCGCGCTGTCCAGGAGGCCCTGGCGCTCGTCCCTGCCGGCGCATCGGTGCTCGCGCAGGACACGCTCGTCGCCCGGTTCGCCGACCACCGCCGGCTCGGGGTGATCGCCCGCCGTCCGGTTCGGGACTGGGACTACGTGGTCGCCGACGTGACCCTGCCCGACGCCGCCGGCGGCCTGCCCGGCACGCTGCACGCGATCACGTCGACATCGTCGCACGGGTTGATCTACAGCGCAGCCGGCGTCGCGGTCTGGCAGCGTCGTGCGATCCCGCGCGCGACCCTGTCCCCCGAAGTCGCTGGTTATCTGGCCGGCCATTGACGATCTCGATCCGCGAAAAGCTCGTGCTCCTGGTGCTCGTCGCGCTGCGCGTCGCGCTCGATGCCAGCCGCTACCTCATCGATCCGGAGCGCTACTGGAACTGGGAGGACAACTACAACGCTGCGGTGGGCTGGTACGTCGTGCACGCCGGCTTGTGGGACCAGCTCCTCACGCTGCAGTACAAGAGCTTCTGCGGAGGCTGCACCGTCGACTCGGTGCTCGTCGCGCCGATCTTCGCGCTCGGGGGCGACCACCTCGTGCTGTGGAAGGGCGTGGGCCTGCTCTGGACGACAGCGACGCTGCTCGCGGGGTTCTGGGCCCTCTCGGCCCACGCGGGGCGCCGCGCCGGGTGGGCCTTCGCCGTGCTCTTCGCCGTCCCGCCGCTCGGGGTCTCGGACCTCTCGCTGATGCTCTGGGGCAACCACACGGAGAGCATGTTCTTCGTATTCGCAGCCCTGGGCTGCGTCGCGACCGGGCGATCGGCGTTGGGCGGGCTCTGCATGGGCCTTGGGCTGTGGTTCTGCCGCACCACCCTGCTCGCCCCGGTGGCGCTGCTCCCCTTCGCGCTCGCCCCGCGTGATGGCCGCTGGCGCGTGATCGCAGGGCTCCTGGCGGGCGGGTCCCTGATCGCGATCCCGGCTGCGGCCGGCGACCATGGCACCTACCAGATGGATCTGGCGTCCAACCTGCTCCCCTACGGCGCGGGCGAGGCAGCCGAGCGTGGACTTGCCTTGTGGAGGCCGGATCAGCTGGGGCTGCGATTGTTCACCGGCCTCGACCGGACGACCATCGCCACCACATTGTGGCTCGCGGGCGCGGTCATCGGGCTCGTCGTCCTGGCTGGGGAAAGCGCCCGGGGCCGGGTGCGCTTCGCGGTCCCCGCGATGGTCGGCGCCTACGCAGCGCTCTACGTGATCTCGGGCTTTCCCCTGGCGAAGATGACGCCCCACGGCGCATTGATGAACATGCGTTACCACGCGCCGTGGATGATGCTCCTGACAGCGCTCGGGGCGAGCGGTGCGGGTGGGTCCGGCTGGCGAGCAAAGGCAGGCGCGATCGGTGTTCTCGCCATGCTGGGCGCAGATGGCTGGGGTTGGATGCAAAGCTTCAAGGCGTTCGAAGAACACCACGAACCCTTGCACGACGTCTGGGGGATCCGGGCGATCCATCACCCGGGATTCACCGGACTCGCGATCGGGCGGTCGACGCACCTGTCGACCGCGCACTCCGGCGACTCGCGCACCGAGGCAGCCCTGCGGCGGGTGGAGGGGTACCAGGCGGCGATGCGGAGCCAGCGGCTCGACGCGACGACGATTCCTTCCCTGGCTGGCATGCCAGACACCGCAGTAGCAGCCTTCGGGCAGGGTTTGACGTACCCGATCGCCGGATGGCCCGCTCTGCTCACGACGAATGCTCTCCTCGCGACGCTCCCGCCCGAAACGGCTCGTGCGCTCGGCCAGGGAATGGCTGCAAACCTCATGTTTGGCGTTTCCAACGGCGCCCCTCCACTGCCGGGCACACGCCCCAGACCCCCGGCGAAGGATCGCGCCGTGAACGCCGCCGCGCGGGGGGCGGACATCCTGGCGTTGGCGACCGCTGGTGCGCCCGAGGGCGAGTGTTGGACCTGCCGGGCCGTCGGTCCCGCCATCGCCGACGTCTGCCGTGATCGCAAGTCCACGAAGGCGGCCGGAGCCGCCCGCCTCGGCCAGTGCCTGGGGACCGCAATCGACTCGCTGAACTTTCGGTCCGACCTGGCGTATGGCGCGGGGATGGCATGCCCCCATCCGGGCGCGAGCCCGGCGTTCTGTGCCCGTGTCGCTGACGCCATGCCCGAGCCCCTCGCCCTGGCTTTCCGGGCGGGGATGGAGGACCCACTCGCCGGGGCAGACCACCCCTTCCTCGCGCTCCGATCCGGCGAGAAGTAGCCGAATGGCCACATCTCCCGAAAATGTGGCCCCAGGCCGCCCCCCCCGGTCCGGGGTCATCCTCATGGCCATCGTCCTCGCGGGCTCGACGATCGAGCACGGGCTCCACGTCGGCACGGCGCAGAACTTCCCCCGGGATCTGAACCTCGCCTACCGCCCGCTTCCGGTGCTCTACGATCAGCTCGGCCACGGTTTCTGGATGCCCGCGCTGCACACACTCCAGCAGCCGGGCGGCTGGTACAACGCACTGCTGGCCCTTTGGCTGCACGCGACCGGACCCAGCGGCATCGCCTTCTCGGCGATGGGCGTGCCCTGGTTCTCGCTGCTGCTGATCGGGGTCGCGCGATTGGCCTGGCAGTGGCGCGGGGCGACCACCGCGGTGGCCGCCACAGCGCTCGTAGCCCAGCTACCGGTCCTGATCCTGTCGTCGCGCCTCGGCTGGATCCACGTCCCGGAGGCCACGCTCGTCGTGCTCGCGGCCGGCGTGTGGGCCAGCGATCCGAGGCTGACCCGACCGGCGAACGCTCTCTGGATCGGGATCGCGGGGGCCCTCGCGATCACCCTGCGGCCCTCGGGTGTGCTGTGGTTCCTGCTCCTCGGCGCCTCCGGAGGCGTGGCCGGATGGCGGGCGGGCGGGGTTCGCCCTCGCGCCATCGGGATGGTGCTCGGGTCCTGGGTGCTGGCCGCGCTCGTGCCCGCCCCGATCTTCGCGAACTACGTGCACGGAAAGCTCGGTGTCGCCGAGCGCTACGCAGGGGTCGTGCCGGGGCTCGGTGCCCAGCTCCTCGACCAGCTGCACGTCTCGGGGATCGTGCTCGTCGGGCTCGGCATCGCCTCGCTCGCGCTGCACCGCAGGGATTCGTCGGGCCCTCGGGGCGGCGATCCGCTGCACCGGCTGATCCTGGCGGGGTGGGTGCTCGCATCCCTCGCGATGTACGCGGTGGTCCACTGCGGGCTGGACAACTTCCCCCTGTTCTACGTCGGTCTGTCGATGATCGCGGCGGCAGGCCTGTCGCGAGGCAGGTCCGGCCCCTGGCTCACCGCCCTCGTGGTGCTCGCCTGGGCGCTGGGGACGGCCGGTCGTGCCTACGAGGAGCTCACGGTGCACCCGGAGCTGCCGTCCACCCGCGTGCACGCCCTGCTCGACGCCACCTGTCCCCACCGCGACGCGAAGCACCGCTGCATCGTCGTCGCCGACGGCGGCCTGTTTGTCCCCCACAGCGAGGAGCCCGGCGGGCTCGAGCTCTTCCTGATGCAGGAACCGGGCGTCGACCTCTACAGCGTCGGGCAACGAAGAGCGGAGGGGCTCAGGCCGGACGGGCTGGCCACCTGGCAGTGCGGCGCCCAGCCCGCCTCCCCCGCCACGGATGCCCTGGTCTCGCGCTGGGGACTCTCCCCCTCCTTCGAGGCGCCGGTCGAGGGATGCGAGTTCCGCTGGTTCACCGCCCGCCCTGCTCCCTGACTTGCGCCATCCGGGGGAGCCCCCGCGGAGCCGGGCACCCTGGCCCATCGCAGCCGTGGTACCGTAGCGGCTGAGGATCCCTGCATGCTTCTCGCCGCCCTGCTCCCCGCCCTGCTCGCGCCCGCCTTCGCGGGTACAACGCTGCGAAACGACACGTCGACCGACGACTCGTTCTCCCCCGACAACAGCCAGGTGGCCTGGCTCGCGTACCCCGAGTGCGCCATCAGCGTGCTCAAGGCGGATGCCGCCGACCTCCCGCTCGAGATCGACACCGTGCAGTTCCTGCTCGGGTCCAACACCGGCGACCAGGACGGCGAGAACACGCTGGCGGAGGTCGGGATCCAGGTGACCAACGGGGAAGGCACACCCTCGCTCTCGACCCCCTTCGCCTGGGGCCCGCAGGAGATCGCGGCAACGGTGACCTCGAGCGCGTTCAACACCGTGACGCTGCACGACGTCGATGCCGGCACCGACAACGTCACCATGACCGACGTCGCCCTCATCGTCTGGGTCTGCGCGCCGGACGACACCAGCGGCTACGTGTGGCCGTATTCGAGCGCCAACAACACCTCCGGCCTGTTCATCCACAACGACTCCCCGGACGAAGGAAACTGGCTCGACCTCTCCACCGGGGTCCAGACGTTGGCCAGCGCCGGCGCGCATGGCTCGTGGGTGATCCGGGCCTCCTCCGGGGGCGGGGACTCCGACGCCGACACCGACTCCGACTCGGACTCGGACGCCGACTCGGACGCCGACACCGACACCGCCTCCGGCGACATCTCGGTCTACGAGATCACCCCGGCCTCCACCGATGTGGGGATGCCCGTGAACTTCGTCGCGCTCGGCAGTGGCTTCGTGGACGGCGCCGAGGTCACGATCGGCGGGCTGGCCGCGAGCAACGTCGTGGTGCAGGACGACGGCACCGTTTCGGGCAAGACGCCCAGCGCGCTGACCGCCGGCGTGCACGACCTCGTCGTGCGGAACGTGGACGGTAGCTCGGCCACGCTGTCCGGTGCCTTCACCGTGACGGGCGGCTGCGGCTGCACCACGAGCAGCGGGATCCCGATGGCGTGGCTCCTGCCGCTGGGGTTGGGCCTCGTGCTGCTCCGCAGGCGGTAGCGCTACGGCAGCAGGGTGACTGCGCTCCCTTCGATCACGAGCGCGCTGGGATGCACGCCGTAGTAGGCGCTGATGCCCGTGTCGATCCCGTAGAACGTCCCCTCGCAGCGCTCGGCGATGCGGCCCGTCTCCTGCGTGGTGTGCCCGACCACCATGCGCGTCGCGTGGAGCTCAGCCAGGGCCCGCTTCAACTCCGGGCAGATCGCCGGCGGGTCCTCCAACAGGTAGGCGCGGTTCCACACCGGACCGTCCGGGCCGGTCACACCGGACTTCGGATCCGGGGGCGCAGCCAGCGCGGCACGGAACAGCGTGTTCAAGCCCGAGACACCGTAGGACGCCCAGTGGCTGTCGATGCCGGCGTGGACGAACACCGTTTCGCCCACCTGCACGACCATCCCATGCCCACGCACCCAGGCGCCACCTGCACCCTCCGCCATCCACGTACGCCGCGCAGCCTGGGGGTCCGGCGCCGCGCCGAACTCCGCCAGATCCGCCACGTACCGCCAGTCCCCCTGAAGGTTCATCACCTCGTGGTTTCCATCCAGGATGAGCGCCCGGCCCCCGGCGGCCGCGGCCTCCTGCTCCAGTTGCGTGAGAAACCGGATCATCGTCGGGCCGTCCTTGCCCCGATCGAGCACGTCCCCGGTCTGGACGAGCCAGGTACCCCCACCGGTCCAGTGCCCCGTCGCGTCGACCACCTTCGCGAGCTCGAGCGCGCCGATCGCAGAGGCGACGTCACCGTGCAGATCCCCGACTGCCACCACCCGCGCAGGCGCCGGAAAGACGTCCTGGGGAGCAGCCGGTGCAGGTGCCGTGGGGCCGCTCCCCGGCGAGGCAACGGGCGGGGCCATCACGGAGGCGTCTGGCAGGGTTGCCTGCCCGGTCGGGGCGAGCGGCGCGGTCTGGGGGGTGCAGGCGAGCAACAGGGTCAGCATGCTGCCGATGTAGCCGCTATAGTCGCTCCATGATCATCGGAGTCTTCGAACTCTGCCTCGCGGCGAGCCCGGGTGCCGGTCCCGGCGAGCCGGGGCTGATCAACGTGGAGCTCGACCACGCCCACATCCACGCGGCCCTGCGCTTTCTCGCCGAGGCGGGTGACGTGAACCTCGTCGTCGGCGACGACGTGAAGGGCACCGTCACCCTCCAGCTTCACAAGGTCACGTGGGACGAGGCCTTCTACGCGGTGTTGTCCCAGGATGCGCTCACGGCGGTGCCGGTGGGCTCCACCTGGGAGGTACACCCCCGGTGAGCCTCGTCCTCATCGTGGTGGCGCTGATCCTGGGGGCGTTCGTACACCGCCCGATGCTCGGGCGGCTCGGCGGCGGCACCGCGCAGCACCTCCTGCGCCTGCCCGGGAACCTCGTCCATGAGCTCGCCCACGCCGTGATGATGCTCCTCACCGGGTACACCGTGTCGGACCTCAAGGTGTCGCTCTTCGACCCCGCTGGCCGCGGCCACGTCGCGTCGGGCCCCCCGTGGACGCGCTTTGCGAGGCCCTGGCTCACGAACCTGGTCTCCCCGGTCGCGCCTGCGTTCGTCGGCCTCGGGGTGCTCGCAGGGCTTCACGTGTGGAGCGGCGCCCCTGCCCTGCCGACCAGCCTCGAGGCCCTGGGCCCGGTCGCGGGCCTGATCCCGTGGACGCGCTGGCAGCTCTGGGTGGCCCTGCCCCTCGCGTTCTCGGTCGCCGCGGAGATGTCCCCCTCTGATGTCGATTTTCGCATCTGGCGGGCCCCCGCCTTCGTCGCCGGGGTGCTGATCGCGGGTGCGGTGTGGGCCCTGCAGCGGCTCGCTCCCGGACTCGTGCAGGGTGAGCTCCTGGCGCTCGACGCAGTGATCGTGGCCACCGCCGCGCGGGCCCTGACGATGGCCGCGGCGAGCGCGGCCCTGGTGTGGCCGGTGGCGTGGGCCCTCACGCGGCTGCGGACCCGCGAGAGGGCCCCGACATGATGCGCGACGACTACATCGGCCGGCAGATCGCAGCGTTGGCCGCGTTCGTGGCGAAGCTGATCGGGAAGAAGCGCTCGCCCGAGGAGGCTGCCGCCGAGGCCCAGGCCGCTGGGCTCGTGGGGCTCGACCTCGATCTCGCAGCGCAGCTCCCGATCGGCGTGATCCTGAACCTGCTGACCACCGCGCACGGCCTCGACGCCGATCGGGCGATGGCCCTCGGGCTCGGACTCGCCCTTCGGGCCCGTGCCGCCGAGGGCGACCCGCTCCGGGTGATCACGCTCGCCACGCTCGCCATGGCGCTCGTGGAGCAGGCAGTGGCGGCACGCCCGCGCCTGGACGACACGGACGTGCAGGCCGTGCTGGCCGACCTCCTGGAGTCCCGCACACGCTGACCCCGGGTCGGATAGAACCCCGGATGATCGCCCTCCTGCTGTCCTCCGGCCTCGCCCACGCCGTCGCGTTCGGCGGCTCCGTCCTCGTGGGTCCGGTGGTCACCCTGCCCGCGAACGTGGCGGAGACCACGACCGGTCCCCTCGGCGTCGCGCACGACAAGACGCTCACGTTCCACCCGACCGTCGGCCCGATCGCGGAGCTGCAGGTGGAGCTTGGCGAACGGTTCATCCACAGCCTCGTCGGGCAGTTCTCGACCGTCCCCATCAATGCCGACATGGGCAACGTGCATGCCTCGGGCCGCGAGTCGATCGTGCTCGCGGGCTACCGGTTCACGTTCGACCTGTTCGGGCGCAAAGGGAAGCCCCCCATCAGCCCGTATGTCGGGGTGGGCACCCTGCTCGGGAGCGCCCACGTGACGGCCTCGGCGAGCAACAGCACGAGCACCGCGATCAGCAGCGGGAACACGATCTGCCTCGAGCTTGATGCAGTGCTCGGCGCGCACTGGCGGCTCTCGGACCACCTCGGCCTGCGTGCCGAGGTGACAGCGAGCACCTACGGCGGCATCGGCTCCGTGGAGCCGAAGATCGGCGCCTACGCGATGTTCTAGCCGTCCGGCGGCCTACTCCTCGGCCTTGTTCCCGTTCTGGAACACCTGCTTGCCGGTGAGGTACTGCAGGAGCGCGATGGACATCAGGGAGCTCTGGCTCTCGTTGCCGCCCGACCCCGACGCCCCGCTCGAGCCCCCGATGTACACGTCCGGGATCAGCTTGAGCTTGTTGGACGCGATCTTCTCGACCACCTGGATCTGACCGAAGATCTCGTTGCCCATCGCGTTGACCTGCAGCTTGTAGGACTCGGCCGTGGACTTGCCCTGCTCCAGGATGACGAGGGCCTCGGCGAGCCCCTTCTTCTCGATGGCTTCAGCGTCTGCGAGGGCGTTCACACGCGTGGCCTCGGCCGTGGCTCCGGCTGTCACCTTCGTGGCCTTGGCACCGCCCTCTGCGCGCACCTCGATGGCCCGGGAATCGCCCATCGATTTCTCGATCTCGGCGTTCGCGAGGTTCTTCGCGATCTCGACGCCCCGCTCGGACTCCACCACCTTGGGCTGCATGTTGGCCTGCGCCTTCGCGTTCTCCAGCATCTTGCGCTCCTCCTGCGCCTGCTTCTGCGTGGCGTAGGTGATGCGCTCCTGCTCGGCGATCTGCCGGTCGGTCACGGTGCGGGTGAGCTCCCCGGGGAGCACGACGTCTGCGATCATCGTGTCCTTCGACTCGATGTGGTGCACCCGGAGCACGCTCTGGAGGTGCTCCTTGGCGTGCGCCTGCAGCTCGGCGCGCTTGGTGTAGAGGTCCAGCGCCTTCACCGACTGCGCCGAGTTGCGGAAGTGCGACGAGATGGCCGGCTCCAGCACCTGGGAGATCATGTTGTCCACCGAGCCGAGGTTGGCGACGACCTTGGGGGCGTCGGCCATGGCGATGTGGATGATCACGCTCACGTCCATGCTCACGTTGAACGCGTCTGCGGTGCGCAGGGTGATGGTCTTGAGCTCCGAGTCGAGCTTGTGGGCGCTGTTCTGGCTGTCCGCCCAGTTGAGCAGGATCTGCGTGGTGGGCACCTTGTCCACCTTGCAGACCTTGGTGTTGAGCGGGTGGCGTCCCGGCCCGAGCGGCTCGGCCCAGATGCCCCGCTTGCCGTTGGCGACGATCTTGGCGTTGACATTGGAGTCCGTCGTGTCCTCGCCCTCCTCCCCCACGAAGCTGGTCACGACCGCGCACTCGCCGATCTTCACTTCCACCATCGGCACCTGGTCGATGGTCGCGAACCACGGGTTGATCGCGTAGTTGCCCGAGCGCAGCACGGGGATCTGCAGGCCCTTCTGACCGCCCGCTGCGAGGAAGGCCGCAGCGTTCTGGAAGTTGTTGTGTACGTCCAGGCCAAGCTCCTCCGCCGCGATCTCCTTCGCCTTCATGATCGGCCGGCCTTCGAGCACCGTGACGATGCCGACGGAGTCGGCCGTGATGTTGGTCCACGGAACGACGGCCTTGATCACGAACAGCGCAGTGTTGATGCGGTAGGTGCCGGGCATCAGCACGTCGAGCTGGTGGCCCTTCTGGCCGCCGTGCAGGATGAACGCCTGCCCGTTCTCGAAGTTGGAGTGCCCCTCGATCTTGCGGCTCAACAGCGAGCCTTCCATGATCCGCGCGCCGTCCATCGCGGTGATCAGCCCGATGTGCCCGTTGGGGATCACGGTGACAGGCTTCTTCTCGACCTTGAACAGCGCGGTGTTGATTCGGTAGTTGCCCGGCGGCAGCACGCGGATCTGCGGGCCCTTCTGGCCACCGTTGCGCAGGAACGCGTCCGCGTCCTGGAAGGCGTCGCACTCCACCGGGTCTGCAAAGATGCGGCCCATCGCGGAGGGCCCACCGGCCACCGCCTCGACGACGCCCACCTGGGTCTCGGTGATCAGCACAGCGTCTTCGATCTTCACGGTGAACAGGTGGGGGTTGATCTGGTACTCGCCAGGCGGCAGGATCGAGAGCTGGGGGCCCTTCTCCCCGCCGTTCCGCAGGAAGGCCTCGCCATCCTGGAAGATGTTGCAGTCGACGGTCTTGGCGAAGAACTGGCCCGGCGGGATCGGCAGGCCGGTGATCGCCTGGATGATGCCGATCTGCGACTCGCCGATCGAGAAGAACTTGTGCTTCTGCGTCTTGTAGATGAAGGGCATGAAGAAGTGCACGCCGGGGCCGAGCGTGCGGGCCTGCACGCCGACCTCGTCGGAGAGGGCGATGGTGCGGCCGTCGGCCATGGTCTTGCCGAACCAGCGCCGCTCCATGGTGATGAACTGCTCACCGCTCACGATCGCGATGCTCTGGTAGAGCAGCACGAGGCACGCGAACCCGAAAAACCCGACGAGAGGCACGCTGGCGAGGACGAGGTCGATCATGGGGAACCTGCGGCGAAGGGAGGCGGGGAAGGACTTTCCTCGCGGGACCTGCACCTATTCGATTCGTCCCGTCGCTGCGATCGGTGGTTCAGCCGAATTCGACGTTCGTCGGGGGAGCGCCGGGGGGCGCGGACATGCACTCGCCATTCTCCCGGAACACCCAGACGAAGCGGGTTTCGTGGTCGTCCTCCAGGCGGTATGCGACCACCTCCACGCGAAGCTCGCCCCTCCCTGCCCCGAGCCCGATGCCATCGACGCTGGAGTCGGAGTCGGTGAACAGGTCGACGGACCATGCGGGCGCCCCTGACCCGGATGAGGCCGTGAGCACCACGGTGGTCCGGGCCCGGGGGTGCACCGTTGCCCGATAGCGACGGGCTCCGGAGCTCGCGGTGGCGAAGGGTCGAGGATCCTCGGTTGGCATGGAGCCGGGCCTATCCCGCCATCCGGGCTGCCCCAGGGGATGGCCCCCGGCCTATGCGAGCGCCTGGCGGGCCTTCTCCACCATGTCGACGACCGCCGGAACGCGCTCCACCACCTTGTCGAACGCGTCGGGAGCGGGTGGGATGGTCAGCACCTCCACCCCTTCGGGGGTGAACGCGATGACCGCCGCCGGTCGGACCTTCAAGGCCCCGCCCGCCCCTTCGCCCGTGCCCGTTCCCGGCGCCGCCTTGCCAGCGTGCTTGCCGGTCGTCGGACCGTCCCCGCGGCCCTCGCCGCCGCCCGCGCCCATCCCCGCGCTCAAGGTCGAGAGCACCACCAGGGTGACCTCGCCGAGCTGGATCGGCTCCCCCGCCACCGCGCTGCTCGTCGCCGTGCCGCCAAGGTGGGACAGCACCGCTGTCACCATTTGATCGATGGAATCCATGGTCGTTCTCCTTCAGTGTCCGAGGTTGGTGATGCGCACGGTGTTGGCTTCCACGATCACGACGGCGACCGGCGTGGCCCTGGCGCCCCCGCCAGCAGCCCCGCCCTGCCCATGCCCCTGTGCGCCGCTGGTGGGGTCCTCGCCGTCTCCGCTCCCGCCACCCCCTCCGAGACCGAGGCTCAGCTCCACGAGGGGGATCGCATGCCGACCCTCCATGGAGATGATGCGGCCCACGACTGCGTTGGACTTGATCAGCGCCTCGAGCCGCGGCGCCACGCTTTCGAACAACTTCTCTGTGTCTTTCATACGACCTCCCTTTTGCGGCGGAACTACCGCGTCCTGGCGTACTCACTCGCCGCGATCCACAGGATCGCGGCCGGCCAGAGTCGACCTTCCACCTGGCCTTCCAGGTCGATCGCCGGCTCCATCCAATCAATGCTCAAGGCGTGGGTGTCCAACCCCCCCACGAGGGTCCGGGAAGTGACCAGGAGCCCCCAGAGCGTAGCGGTGTCAGCGGGGTCGCCGGTGCCGACGCGACCAGCCAGGCGGGCGCGCATCCGGAGCGAGGGCACCACGCGTCGGACCACGCGCCACATCAAGCGCAGATCCGGCCTCGAACCCCCGCGAGCCGCCCGCCGGGCAGGCTTCCGCCGGGGCCGCGGGGAAGGGGTCGCGTGGAACCGGTACACCGTGCGGCCCAGCAGCACCAGGACCACGCCCTCGCTCGGCGTGGCACGAACCGTCGCCAGCCCGAAGCCCCAGGAAGCGCCTGCCAGCGCGTCCGCACGCTGCTCCGTGAGCACCCCCCGGGCAGCGAACTGGACCGGCACGAGGAGCACCAACAGGACCACGACGAGCCCCACGACGACGAGGCCGAGGAGGATCGCGCCGAGGATGCCGAGGAGTTCCACGGCAGCCGGGGGAGCACGCCGCGTGCCAGGCACCGCTCCCGGCGATCACACGCCCCCGAAGCCCATCATCGAGCGGGGCGCCGACGAACGCCGCTGCCCGGGGGTGAGCGAATTCCCCCATGCGGTGGGTGCACACGGCCGTCCCGCGGCGCTGTCGGGCCGAGCGCCCGGGGTGGCGAGGCCGCCCACCCATCCGGGGACCCACCTCAGCCCGTCACGAACCCCTTCGCGACCATCACGAAGACCGCCGTGACCGTGGCCAGGAACGACGGAATCCCGAGCAGGGCCCACACCCGCGTCCACGTGGTGTAGGCCGCCGGCAGCGGCGTTCCCGCGCGCGCAGACTCCACCGCGGCGTCGCGCATCAGGAACTGCAGGCGCCATGCAGGCAGCCATGACAAGCCCGCGATCACGTAGAGACCGAGCCCCATCGCGATCCACCCGTGCTGCCAGTCGTACCCGACGAGCCACACCATCCAGAAGCCGGTGAGCGGGAGCAGCACGCCCGAGGGGATGGTGAACAGCCAGTCGGCGAGCACCACGGTACGGTGCGCGAACGCGATGGCGTGGGCATCGCCGGTCCGATCCGCGTGCAGCTTCACGAACACTGAGCCGAGACCGGCGCCGAAGAACAGGGTCACCGAGAGGATGTGGAGGGTCTTCAGCACGAGGTAGGTCACGTCAACTCCGGCCGGTGTGCTTGCGGGTGACCATCATGGCGAGGATGGCGCCAATCAAGGGGATGTTCTTCGTGAGCGGGCCAAACGGGTGCCCCCACAACCCGGGCGTGGAGAACGCGAGGATCAGCGAGAAGGTCAGGACCAGGGCGATCTGCACGACGCCGAGCACCCCGAGCCGCCAACCCGCGAGCGTGGCGATGCCCAGCCCCACCTCGAAAGCGCAGGCGAGATCGATCAACCAGCCCGCGGCGGCGACGGGGACCCCCGTTGGGGTGAGCAGCGCGATGCTGTCCGCGCGCGGCCACACAAACCACGTCACGAACGGCGTCGCGAGCCAGATGAACGCGACGGAGACCCGGAGCACGGGGGCCAGCGCGTCCAGCTCGGCGACGAGGCGGTCGCGGTCGGCCCCGGGCTCCTCGTCGAGGCCGGTGACGAACCCGCGGGGCACGAACCCGAACGCAGCGGCGAAGGGCCCGACCGGAGCGGTGGACCCGCGCAACAGCATCGAGAGCTCGTCCGAGTCGATCGGGCCGACCCGGACGACGTCGGTAGCTCGCGCGAGACCGCGGGCGAGGGCCAGGGGGAGGTGCAGCTTGATGGCGGGCACCCGACGCCCCATCCGGGCGCGTGGCGCGTCGAGGAGCTGGTTGAACGTGAGGGCCTGGTCGCCCACCACGTCCCATGAACCCGGCTGGCCCTGCTCCACCGCCACGACGACGGCACGGGCCAGATCGTGCACGTGCACCGGCATCACCTCGTACCGGCCATCGCCCACCACGGGGACGACCGGCAGCGCGGCGAGCATACGGAAGAACCGCATCGAGAGATCACCCGGCCCCCACACGAACGAGGGGCGCAGCACCACGCCGCCGTACTGCTCCACCCTGCGGTCGGTCGCGCGCTTGCTCACGAAGTAGGGCTCCCGGGCCTCGTCGGTCGCGCCCAGGGCCGAGATCTGGACGATCCGCGCTCCGGCGGCGCTCGCCGCAGCAAAGAGCGCCTGCGGGGCGGCGGCGTGGAGCGCCGCGAAGCCCTGGCCCGGGACCTCGCGGATGATGCCGACCGCGTTTACGACAACGTCTACGCCCACCACCGCGGACGCCCACTCCGCGGGCAGGTGCTGCCGCGCGAAATCCCCGATGACCCACCGGACGCCGGGCATCGCCCGACCCGGTCGGCGCGCGACCGCCACGACGTCGTGGCCAGCGGCCCGCAGGGCGGAGAGCACGTGACCACCGACGAACCCGGTGGCGCCGGTGAGGAGCACCTGCATGGGGCGCCGTATCCCGTCCGGTCCGGGCCGTCCTGCCCGGGTTATCCCCCGCCGATGTGGCTAATCTCCCTCGCTCTCTCCAGCGCCCAGGCGGCGCCCTACTTCGTGCAGGACCCCGCCGCGTTGCCCGGCCCGCAGCCCTGTGCCGCCGGGGTCGACCCCTCGGCCGAGGGCTGCTCCACGAATCAGGTGCAGCTCGCCGACCTCGACGGGAACGGCGATCTCGACATCGTGTACGCCAACGGCGGGAGCCAGGACGACCCCGGGGATGCCCAACCGCTCGCCATCTACCACAACACCGCCGGCACGTTCTCCTACGCAGCGGACGACGCCGTCGAGGGGTTCACCGGGCGCGTGCGACAGGTCGCGATCGGCGACATCGACGGGGATGATGACCTCGATCTCGTCGTGCCCGACGGCTACGGCCTGCAGCCGGACGCCGTGTTCGTGAACGACGGCCGCTTTTTCTCCGAGGACGGCGCGGCCCGGCTCGGCACGACCTCGCACGCGGGGGCGGCCCGCCTCGCGGACGTGGACGACGACGGGGACCTCGACCTCTTCGTCTCGGACCTGGGGGACACTCCGCCCGACTCCCCCGGCGTCGGCCACCTGTACATCAACGCGGGCACGGGGTTCTTCACCGAGCGGGTCGGGTCCATCCCCGCGGACCTCTCGTCCACCGGTACCGGGCCCGTCGACGCGGACTTCTTCGACGCCGACACCGACAACGATCTCGATCTGCTCATCGCGAACGCCGCGGGCGACAGCATCCTGCTGGTGAACGACGGGACCGGGATCTTCACGGACGCCGGCGCGCAGCTCCCCGCGCAGGGCGGCCCCTCCGTCCACGGCCCGGACGTGTGCGACGTGGATGGCGACGACGATCTGGACCTGTGGCTCGACGGCGGCTCGCGGGACGGGCTGGAGCAGCTCCTGATCAACGACGGGAACGGCACCTACTCGGACCAGACCAACGCCCGGGTGGACGGGAACCCCACCGCCGACGACAACCAGGTGCTGTGCGCCGACGTGGACCAGGACGGCGACATGGACGCAGTGATCGCCTCGCTCTCCGACGCCGAGCGGGTGCTCCAGAACGACGGCAGCGGCGCCTTCACCCTCGTGGACGGGGCGTTCACGGACGACGGCGGCGGAACGATCCACGACAGCACGCTCGGCATCGCCCTCGGGGATCTCGACGGAGACGGGGTCCTCGATGCCGTGACCGGTCAGGGCGGGTCTGGCCCGCTGCTCAACAAGGTGTACATGGGAGCCGGGGAGCCCGACACCGTGGCCCCCACCATCCGCCACTTCGACAGCTTCGTGAACCGGCCGGACCCGGGCAGCGCACTGTTCCACTTCAGTGTGCAGGATGGGGCCACGAGCGGGGTCGGTCCGCAGCTCCAGCAGGCCTACGCCGAGTTCGACGGCAACGTGGTCGACGCCACCTGGATGGGCGGCGACCTCTACCGGGTCGAGCTTGATCTCACCGACGGCCCGCACACACTCAGGGCGTGCGTGATCGACGCGGCGGGAAACACAACCTGCACGTTCGAAGCTGATTTTTCAATTGGCTCCGGGAAGGACGGCTGCGGCTGCGCGAGCAGCGGGAACGCCCCACCCGCCGGGCTCGCGCTGCTTGCCCTCTCGGCGCTGGGCGTTACTCGCCGACGAGCCGACAAACCCCACCGGAGCCGCCCATGATCCCCCTCCCCTCGCTGGATTCCCTCGCAAATGTCGTCGCCGGGATGGAGAAGCACACGGTCGACGAGCAGGTCAACTGGATGCGTGGGCTCGGAAAGCGTGATCTCAAGGCGCTGTGGGAGAAGGCCGAGGGCATCGTCGCGCCGATCGAGGCCCTGCACGGTGCCGAAGGCGAGGTCGTCATCCACGAGGGCCAGAACTCGCTGCCGGCGTTCAACGCGTTCCAGAAGCGCGTGGTGCTTCGGAACGGCAAGGTCCAGGGCTACAACCACCAGGCGATGAGCTGGATCACCGGGCCAGGGCACTTCCTCGTGCAGACCGACGGCACCACCAGCTGGTTCGACTACACGCAGGTGGCCACCGACGCACCTCCCGAATTCCCGCCGATCAAGGGAAACACCGGCTTTCCCGACATGCTCGTGTACGGCGGCATGATCGACAAGCTCCGCCGCGTCGGGACCCGCGCGCTGATCGGCGCGGCCTTCAAGTCCGACAAGCCGACGGGTGACTACTTCATGCTGATCCGGCGGTAGCCTGCCGGATCCCGGGGGGTGAGCCGCCCCCATGACGATCGCTCCTTCGCGTCGCTCCCCTGGCGTTTCTTGATACTTGCCGCACGATGGCAAAGTCTGTTCGCAAATTCCACTTCCTCCGCGAGATCGCGGCAGGCGGTTTCGGCAGTGTGTACCTTGCGAAAGTGATGCACAACGACGGGTTTTCCCGACTGGCCGCCGTAAAGCTGCTGCACCAGCAGTGGAGCGAGAACCAGGAGGTGGCGCGACGCATGCGGGACGAAGCGCGGCTCCTGGGCTGGCTGCGGCACCGCAACATCGTCGATGTCATCGGGCTCACGACGATCGGCGGGCGAGTGGCCGTGGTGATGGAGTACCTGGAGGCAGTGGACCTGAAGGCGGTGGTGCAATCGCACATCGACCGTGGGCAGCCCGTCCCGCCGCGCGGGGCGCTCGAGGCCATCAGTTTTGTCGCCAGCGCGCTCGACGCCGCCTACAACCGGCCGCCCTACCAGGGGGAGCGCCCGCTGAGGGTGATCCACCGGGACATCAAGCCCTCCAACATCATGCTGGACGAGTCCGGCACGGTGAAGGTGCTCGACTTCGGCGTCGCCCGCGCGGAGTTCGACCAGCGGGAGAGCCACACCCAGGAGATGCAGTTCGGCTCGATCGAGTACATGCCGCCCGAGCGACTGTTCATGGAGCCGGACACGCCGGCGAGCGACGTGTACTCCCTGGGCGCAACGCTCTACGAGCTTCTGGCCCTGGAGCGCTTCGGCAAGGCGCGGTCCCGACCCGAGCGGCACGCGGCGTTCCTCGACGAGCGGCTGCAGCTCCTCAAGTCCGCCACACCGTCGATGTCGAGCCCCGCGGGGGACGAGCTGATCGAGTTCCTGCGGTCCCTGCTCGCCCACCGCGTGGACCAACGTCCGGGCGCGGCCGACGTGGTCGCCCGGTGCCGTGCGCTCTCCCGCACCTTCGATGGGGACGGCCTCACCGAGTGGGCGGAGACGGTGATCCCCCCGCTGGTGAAGGCGATGCGCGAGGCGCCGCGAGAGCCGAACCCGCTCACGAACACGATCCTGATGGAGGACGACGCCGGTCTCGGCAGCGTCGAGGACGACGTGGTCGTGGACGACGAGAACAGCGCCGCACGCACCGGCGTTCGGAACCCGGTGTTTGCACGGTCGGAGCGCCCGCCGACCCCACCACGGACCGAGGCCCCCCCGGCGGCTCCGCCGGTGGAGTCGTCCAACGCGGCGCCCGTCGAGCCCCCGAGCCCGGAGCCCTTCACCGAGACGCCCGCACCCGTCGCTGCCCCCATGGCCGAACAGCCCGTGGTCGAGCAGCCGGCGATCGAGCAGCCGGTCGTGCCACCAGTGGCCGTCGCCGTGCCAGTCATCGAACAGCCCGCGCCCCCGCCGGCCGCCCCCGAACCGCCCGCTGTCCCCCAGGCCCCTGCCTCGGCCCCGGAGCCCGCTCCCCCTGCACCGCCGGTCCGCGCCTCCGCACGCTCCGTGCCCGGGGACTCGACCCCCCGCGCCCGCCGCAGCGCGAGCGCCACCATCGTCCCGGACAGCGAGCCCGTTCGCACGGGTCCGAACGTGAGCGGAGCCGATGTCGTCTCCGCCGTCTTCCTCAAGTCGAACCCCAGGTCGACCCCGAAGTCGACCCCGCCCGTCGAGCCGCCCCGCCCTTCCTCCACGACGACCCTGCCGGGCCAACGACCGTTGAACACCCGGGGCGACCCAGCGACGGCTGACCCCTCGGCAGAACCGCCCTCCCAGACCACCCCCGCGCTCCACCCCGTCGCGCCCCCCTCCTCCGTGGACTCGGCACCGTGGGCACCGTCGATGACGTTCGTTCCGGAGCCCGAGGAGTCGCCGACCAACGTCTCCCTCGCGCCGGATGTCACGCGCACCGACACCAGCCCGGAGATCTCCCGCACCCAGTCGACCCCGCGGATCCCTCCGCAGGCCCCACCCTCCCGCTCGGCGGGCATCGGGACCGCCTTTCCGGGCCCCTCGCGCGTGCCGGCCCCCGCGCCCCTGCTCTCGGAGCCCGACGAGGAGCCCCCGCCCAGGTCCCGCACCGGCTGGATCGTCGCCGCGCTGGTGGTGCTCGCGTTCCTGGGACTGTCCGGACTCGCAGGCGCCTACGCGGTGTATGCCTACGTCAACGCGCCCATCCCCGAGGTCGCGGTGAAGGACGCGCCCGGAGAAGCGGGCGACGTCCTCGCGGGCGGGCCCCGTCCGGCGGATCCCGTCACGGGGGATGTCGTGTTCATCTCCGCCGCGCCCGAGACCGCGAAGGTCACCCTCACCTGCGACGGCAAGGAGACGACCGGCGTCGACCATGTGGCGATGACGGGCACCAAGGCAGAGCTCTGCCTCGTCAAGGTGATGCTCAAGGACCGCACGCGAATGGTCACCGAGGTACACGGGGTCGAGAAGGGCACCTACACGTGCTTCACGAACGACGAGAAGAGCTGCGTGAAGAGCTGATCGCGGCGCCCCCGGCGGCTACAACAGCCCCCACAATCCCGCGACCGGCCCGCAATCGCCCATCGCGGCGATCCAGTCGCGCGGATCCCAGCGCAGGGGCTCACCCGGACCGACCAGGATGAACACCGCGGCTTCGCCCGGAGGCGCGGTCAGGCCGACGCGTAGCCGGTCACGAGCGCTCGCGAGGTCCACCCCCGAGAACGCAGCCCCGGCGAGGGCGAACGGCGCGCGCCCCTCGTCCACGGCGAGGCAGGCGGCGCGTATCGCCTGCACGCCCGCCGTGGCGGCGCCAGCGAAAGTGCCGTTCTCCCCGCGCAGGCCGTGCCGGATCGACACGTGGGCGAGCACCATGTTGGGCAGCGTGCGCAGCGGGAGGAGCGGCGGGTAGAGCTCACGCCCCCGCCCGCCCAGCCGCTCGCGGTTCAGCACGCCGTCCACCTCCATCGCGAGCAGCGAGGGCTCCGCCTCGGGATCGTCCGGCGGCTCGCGCCCCACTGCGACATAGATCGCGGTGTCCTCGGCGACCCCGGGCGGCAGCGCCCGCAGGGCTCTCCCCGCGGCAGGGAGTGCCAACCTGGCGGCGCGTGCGAGCAGCCGCCCGTCCTTCTTGCGGGTGAGCCACCCCGCGAGATCGGGGCCCGAGACGACGCCCGCCCGGGAGTCCGGCAGGCCATCGAGCGCCGGCTGGGCGGAGAGCCCCGAGCGGCCCTCGCGGACGGCCGAGAGCACGGCCTCGACGTCGTCGCCCAGCGGCGTGACGATGCCGATGCCGAGGATCCGGCTCACGACGTGTCGCTCATCGAGAACACGAGGCTGCCGTTGGAGCCGCCGAAGCCAAACGCGTTGGTGAGCGTGTGACGCAGCAAGCCGTGGGTGGGCCGCGCGACGAGCACGTGGTCGAGGTCGCCGCAGGCAGGGTCCGGCGTGACGAGGTTTCGGGTAGGCGGGACGACCTGGTCCCGCAGCGCCAGCACGCAGAGGATGGCCTCCACGGCGCCGCAAGCGGCGACCAGGTGCCCCATCTGGCCCTTGGTGCTGGAGACAGGCACGGGCTTGCCGAACACGCGGTGGATGGCCTGGCTCTCGGAGTGGTCGTTCTGGGGCGTGCTCGTGCCGTGGGCGTTGATGTAGCCGATGTCGTCGGGGGTGAGCCCGGCATCGGTGACGGCGTCGAGCATGGCAGCCGCGGCACCGCGCCCATCGGGCGGCGAGTCGGTGATCCGCCACGCGTTGCAGGAGCAGCCGTAGCCGGTGACCTCCGCGAGGATCGACGCCCCGCGGGCGATCGCGTGCTCGCGCTCTTCGAGCACCAGCATTCCCGCCCCTTCCCCGAGCACGAACCCGTCCCGGTGAAGGTCGAACGGTCGGCTCGCGTGCTCGGGGGCATCGTTCCGCGTGGAGAGCGCGCCGAGCTTGGAGAAGCCGACCACCATCAGGGGCTCGGAGAGCACGTCCACGCCGCCGGCGATCATCGTGTCCACCTCGCCGCGCCGAATGCGGAGCACTGCCTCCCCGATGGCCTGGCTGCTGCTGGTGCACGCGGTGGAGACCGTGCTGCGCGGACCGAGCGCGCCCAGTCGGCGCGCGATCATCCGGGTGGGTGCGTCGGGCGCGAGCGCGGCGATCTCCTCCCCGGCCGGCGGCGTGGTGCGGAACAACCATTCGAGGGGGGGCCGCGCCGCCTCGCTCCCGAGGCAGACGCCGAGACGCGACCCGGGCGCCGGGACCCCGGATGCGAGGGCCTCGTCCAACGCGAGCATCGCCAGCGCCTGCTTCAGGGTGGCGCCGCTGCCTGGCACGTCGACCTCGGCGGCGAACCGCACCGGGTAGTCGCTCGCGTCGAAGCGCTGGATGGGGCGGACACCGTTCTCCCCGGCGAGCGTGGCCCTCCACGTCCGCTCCACGCCCACGCCCAGCGGCGTGACCATGCCGACCGCGGTCACGACGACGCGCCGACGGCTAGTCACCCGGGTATCCGGGCCAAAGGCGCGCCAGCTCGGCACGCTCGAGGAGCTCGAGGCGGTCGGCCTCTTCTGGGCTCGCCAGCGGCACTGCGTTGAACACGAACACCTCCTCGGCCTGGGCGACCACCCGCCCGTCGACTCGCGTCTTCACCGCCACGACGGCGCTCTCTTCCCGCAGCTCCAGCAGCGTGCTCTCGAAGCAGGCGAGCTCCTCAGGGCGCACGAATTTCCGAAACTTCACGTTGTTGGCCATCGAGAGGATGGGGAAGGGCCAATCACCCCTCGCCTTGCGCACCGTGTACCCGATGAGCTTCCCCGAGAGCTGCGCCATGGCCTCGAGCAGCAGCACGCCCGGCACCACCGGGAAGCCCGGGAAGTGGTCCTGGAAAAAGGGCGAATCCGCCGGAAAAACCATCGAACCCTTCGCGCTCTGTCCGAGCTCGATGTGGTCGATGCGATTGAGCCACCGCCAGCGCAAGAGACCCTCCAGAGCAACGAGCCGAACGAGCGCCCAGCCTTAACGCGCCTCCGCCCCCGGCAGCGCGGGAAGCGGATGTAGTTCAGCTGCTCCAGGCGCCCCGGACCCCGCCGACGTCGGCCCTACGGTCCGTCAGCCACGAGCGCACCCACGCGACCGGCACCGCCGCAGCGCCCAACGCGCCGAAGCCCTCTTCCACGCCGTCCTCCGAGGGGATCCCCGCGGTGACGACGGCATCGCCTCGCTCGCCGGCGACAAGGACGATGAACGCGGCGCCCTCGGCACACGGCCCACCCACGACGGACTCTGCGCCGAGCAACGCGTCTGCGCCCCCGGCGATCGCGAGATCCACCCTGCCCTCCGCGATGGCGTGAACGGCCTGCGCGAGCGCGATGGCCCCGCCGAGCTGTCCATCGCACCAGTTCCCGTTGTCGCCACGCAGGTCGTGCTGCGCCGAGGCATAGCCGAGAACATTGTTGGAGAGGCCCTTCACGAGCCACAGCGGGGGGATGAGCGAGACCCCCTCCCGGGCGAACCTCCCGGGATCCCCACCAGCCGCTGCCAGGGCCGCCGCAAGATCCTCGGCGTCACCCGCCTGGGGCGAGGCCCCCACGAAGAGGCCCCGGCGCTCGGGACGGATCTCCGCCCACCCCGGCGCCACGGCGAGCGCGGCGTTCACCCCGGCTACCCCGAGTTGGACGGCGCGGGTCATCGTCTTGAGGTGCTTTCGCGGCACTCCGCACGCGATGGGGTCGAAACCGGGGACGGCACCGGGGCTCGCGGGGCCCAGACCGAAGATCCCGATGCCTGCGGGGCAGAACAGGGATGCGCCGATGATGCGTACGTGGCGAGGCATGAGGACTCCGCAGGATCAGGGTGCCTTGACGATGAGCGCGCAGTTCTGCCCGCCGAAGCCGAAGGAGTTGGAGAGGATGTGGCGCGCCTCGGCCCGCACGGGATCCTTGAGCACGTGGGCGCGAAGCTCGGGGTCGAGGGTCACGAGGCCCGGCGTGCCCGGCAGCACTCCCGAAGGGAAGATCCCGAGGCACAAGGCCAGCTCCACGGCACCGGCCGCGGCGATGGTGTGCCCCACCGCGCCCTTGAAGGAGCTCACGGGCACATCCCCGAGCACGCGGTGGACCGCCAGGCACTCCGCCTGATCCCCCACGGGGGTCCCGGTCCCGTGGGCGTTGACGTAGTCGATGTCCCCGGGCTGGAGGTCGGCGTCGCGCAGCGCTCGGCGCATGGCGAGGGCGGCGCCGTAGCCCTCGGGATGCGGGTGCGTGACGTTGTAGGCGTCTACGCTCGTTCCTCCGCCGACGATCCAGCCCAGGACACGATCATCGGAGGACAGGTCGGCCTCGCGTTGGAGCCGGAGCATGGCGGCGCCTTCACCGATCAGGAAACCGTCGCGCTGCTGATCGAACGGACGGCCCCGGGTTGGGGAGAGGGCGCCCAGCACCACGAAGGAGAGGTAGCCGATCGCGTGCAGCATCGAGTCGTGCCCGCCCGCGAAGGCGACGTCCACGTCCCCGCGATGCACTGCGCGCGCGGCCTGCAGGATCGACTGGGCAGCGGCGGCGCAGGCCGAGAAGCTGGTCTCGGTCACCACAGCGCCCAGCGCGGCCCCGAGCACCTGGGTGACGCGCTCGGGCTGGTGCCGACGCGGAGAGGGACGGTCCGTGGCGAGGTCGCGCGCCATCGCCAGGCGATCGAACGCGCCGTCCACGATGTGGGGGTAGAGGTCGATCGCCAGCTCGGCCGGGGTGAGGCTCGAGAGCCCGGTGCCGAGGTAGAGGCCCACACGTGCGCCCGCCGGCACGGAGGCGATCTCCGCGAGCGCGGCGGCGGCGAGCGACCCCTTGCGATCGTCGGGAAACCGTGGGTCGCCCTCCACGGTGGCCCGCGCGACCCCCGGGATGCCGAGCGCGAGGGCGTCGTCGTCCACCGAGGCCCAGCAGCGCGTGGGCGGCACCAGCTCACGTCCGGAGGCGCACCGGACGGAGGCAGCGGTGATGGCGATTCTCACGCTGACCGTCCTATCGCGACCCGGGGGGTGGCAGATTCCCCGCTCCGACAATTCAGACATCCGATCCTGCTGCGGGGACCGCACCCCGGGCCGGGCGCCTGGGGCGGAGCGCACTAGAACCGGTCGGAGTCCCCGTCATCCAACCGGAAGTCGCCCAGGGGTGCCTGCCGGGGTCGGGGTTCGGGCTCGGTGAGCACTCGCCTCGACCACTCCGCATCCCGCGCCGGCCTCGACCACTGGACGATCTCCAGCCGGGCCGCCTCCCGTTCCGGTGCCGCGAAGCGGCGGTAGATCTTCTCGAGCCAATGTGCCATGCGGGCAGTATGAACACGCTTTGGAACGCCGGAAGGGGCGTCACCGGAACGTCACCCGCTGTTCACCGGGGGAGCCCGGGCATCGCCTACGGGGCGATCTGCCGGATCCGCCGGACCACGCCCGGCGTACGCGTGAGCTCGGAGGCACGCGCATCGATGGTGCGCAGCTCCGCCTCGGAGAGCGGGCGGTCGAGCGCGAGGAGGTCCACCGCGACCCCGTAGTCATCGAGATCGACGTGGGCGGTGGCGAGGTTGGAGACCCCGGCGTCGAAGATGGCGTCCTGGATGGCCTTGCGTGCGCCACGGGTCGTGCCGTGCACGATCGAGAGAAGCGTGGCATCGTCGGGCAGATCGGTGTGGCCGAGCACCATGCGGGGCCGGAAGACGCAGTCCCGGAGCGCCCCCAGACGGGAGAACGTCCGGATGGTGTGGGCGACCCGGCGCGCGATCCGTGGCTGGGCATCGACCGTGGCGGCGCCGAGATGGGGCGTGGTCGCGACGCGGGGCTCCGACGCATACGGGTTTTCCCACGGGCCCGAGCCGCGCGGCTCCTCCGGATACACGTCCACCGCGGCGCGGCGCACCTCGCCGGCCTTGATGGCGTCGAGGAGATCGTTGGGGTCGTACAGAAAACCGCGGGCGAGGTTGAGGAACAGGCGCGGCGATGGATTCGGACGATCCGCTGCCAGCTGCGCGAAGTGGGCGCGGGTGATGAGCGCGCGGTTGGACTTGCCGTGCACATCCTGGGCGCTGACGTGGGTGCTGACGAAGTCGGAGGCGCGAAAGAGGGCGTCGATGGTGGACATCTGCTGCCAGCCCAGCTCGGTTCCGATCTCCCGCGCCACCTCCCGGGTGTCGTGGAACACGATGCGCATGCCAAAGGCCTCGGCGGCGCGAGCGGTCTGGCGGCCGATGTTGCCGAGGCCGAGCACGCCGAGCACCCGGCCCTGGACCTCGAACCGCTCGGTCTGGGACTTGTCGAAGCCGCCGGCCCGGGTGTGGTCGTACGTCTCGAAGAGGCGCCGGGAGAGCGCCACGAGGTGGGCCATCGCGAGCTCCACCACGCTGCGCCCGTTGGACACCGGGTCGTTGAACACGAGCACGCCGTGATCCGCGCACGCGCGCTTGTCGACGCTGTCGTCCCCGATGCAGCAGAGCTGCACGGCAACGAGATCGGGCGCGGCCTCAAGCACCGCGCGGGTCACGGGCACCCGCGACCGCTTGAACAGCACCTGGTGCCGCCCCTCGGCGAGCCAGTCGGCCAGCTCCGCCTCGTCGGGCACGTGCTGCCTGCGGTCCACGGTCCAGCCGTCCTCGAGGAGGAGCTCATCGAGCGCGGTGTCGGGGTGCTCGACGACGAGCGCGCGGGAGAGGGGGCCGTGAGTGAGGCGCATGGGGCTCCGGGAGGGGCGGGCAGGTATCAAGTAAGCGCGGCGAAGGCATGATCCCAGACCGGGTTCAGTGGAACCATTCTGCGCGAGAGGTGTCTGAAAATTGCGTGTACACTATGCCTGTGACCGACCGCCTCCGCGTATACCACCCGGACTACCCCGTGAGCTGGTTTGACAGGATCATGGACCTTTTTGGCGGGGTCGAGCCCACAGAGCGGGACGAGGGCATCGACTACTCGCTCGTGGATCGCGGAACCGTCCGTGGCATGCGCGGCATCCTCGACGGAATGCTGCACGTCTCCCTGCTCGGGGCGGACATGGTGCGGGCCGACACCACGTGGGCGCTGCCCCCCTCGCCGTCCACGCGACGGGAGCTGGGGGAGGAGATCGTGCGGCGGCTGCGCTTCGGGCAGCAGCAGGCCAACGGAAATCGCACGTTCATCCACATCCGGTGGGTCCAATTCGAGGATGCGCCGCACGGCGCACGGCTGCTCATCCGCCTCGTGGCGTGGCCGAATCACGGCTTGAGGAGCTTTGTGGCCGGGAACGTGGGCGTCGTAGACGCCGACTGGGAAGAGGTGGCCGTAGGCTGACCCGCCTTCGTCCCCCCGTCGCAGAGATCAGCGGCGCCGACGCCGCCTGCCCGACTTCTCGCCTTCGCCCTCACCCGACGGCTCCTCGCTCGCGCCGCGCCGAACGTCCACGCCACCGACAACGGCGAGGATCTGTTCGCCCCACTCGGCCACCTGCCAGCGTCGCATCTCCCCCAGGGTCGCGAGCGTCGCGAGGTCGGTCGGTGCCCGACGCGCGATCTCCTTGAACTGGCCGTTGGAGACCACGCAGATCGCCGGGAGCGAGTACTCCCGGGTCACCCTCGCCCGCCATTCCTTCAGCGCGGTCATCACCCGCTCCTGGTCCCGCACACCGAGATCCCGCTCCCCGTCCGTGCGCTCCACCCGCGGCGGGCGTTCCCTGGACTCGGCCACCGGCAGCGCGCGCTCGTCCTGGAGCCCGCGTTGCACCGCGTCCACGAAGTCGCCCGACCAGCGGCGCGCCAGCGACGAACCCGGCCGCAACATGCTCATCACGTCGTCCTGGGTCTGCGGCAGGCGCTGTGCGAGCTGCACCAGCACGTCGTCCGGCGCGGTCTTGAACACCGGTCGGTCGAGCCGTCGAGCCTCCTCCTCACGCCATTCGGCCAGCGCCCGCAGGACCTTCCGGCCCTGCTCGTCCAACTGCTTCGCGCCCGTCATGCCGAGGAACGCGGCAGGGTCCTTTGCACGGCCGTTCCACTGCTTCATCGCGAGGTATTCGCACTCCTCCTCCAGCATGTGGAGTCGGCCGAGCGGCACGAGCCGGCCGATCAGGTACTCGCGGATGGCCGCGAGAAAATGCGTGTCCCCGCGGGCATAGTCGAGGTGCTGCGGCAGCAGCGGGCGCTCGGCCCAGTCGTGGCGCTGGTACTGCTTGTCGATGTCGTGGCCGAAGAGCTTGCCGATCACGTCCGCGAGCCCGAACCGCTCCAGACCCGCGAACTGCGCGCCGAGCATGGTGTCGAACAGGTTGTGGAAGCTGAACCCGTAGTCGCGGCGCAGGCTCACGACGTCGAAGTAGCAGTCGTGGAAGATCTTCACGATGTCGCGGCTGTCGAAGATCTCGGCGAGCGGCGACAGATCGCGGACCATCAGCGGGTCGATGATGTAGTCGCTGTGCAGGTCGGAGACCTGGATCAGGCACACCTTCTCCTGGTAGTGGTGCATGCTGTCGGCCTCGGTGTCGACGCCGATGACAGGCGCCTTCCCGATGGTCTCCACCATCCACTGGAGCTGTTGGTCCGTCTCGATCCGGAGGAGGGGGGTGTCACCGAACATCCACACCCACCTGTGCCGCATCCACTGCCGCGACACAGTCGATCTCGACGCGCACGCCGCGCGGCAACCCGGCGACGGCGACAGTAGCGCGAGCGGGGGCATGGCCCCCGAAGAACTCGGCATACGCCTCGTTCATCGATGCAAAGTCCGCCATGTCGGCCAGGAACACGGTGGTCTTGAGCACGCGCTCCCTGCCGGAACCGGCCGCCCGCAGCACGGCGTCCAGTTGGGTGAGGACCTGCGCCGTCTCGGCGCGGACAGCCAAAGTACCTGCAAAGGAGGCTGCAATCTGGCCAGAGCAGTAGACGAGGCCCCCCGACACGATGGCCTGGGAGTAGGGCCCGATCGCCGCGGGGGCGTCAGGCGTATGGACGACTTTCATGGTTCGTAGACACCGATGAACGGGAGGTTGCGGTAGAGTTCGCCGAGATCGAGGCCGTAGCCGACGACGAATTCGTTGGGGATGGAGAAGCCCGCGTAGTCGACACGCACCTCGACCTCGCGGTTGTCGGGCTTGTCGAGGAGGGAGGCGACCCGGAGCGAGCGGGGACCGCGCACCTCAAGCATACGCATCAGGTAGTCGATGGTGAGGCCCGTATCGACGATGTCCTCTACGATGACACAGTGCCTGTCCTCGATGCTGCTGCGCAGGTCCTGGGTGATCTGCACCACGCCGGAGGAGTGCGTTCCGCCGTGGTAGCTGGCCACCCCCAGGAACTCGACGGTGGCATCTCCCGGTACCGCCCGGATCAGGTCCGAGAGGAACATGAAGCTGCCTTTCAGCACGCCGATGAAGGTGATGGGGGCATCCCCGTGGTCACGACGGATCTGCTCGCCGAGCTCGGCGACACGGGCCGCGATCTGGGCTTGCGTAAACAGGGGACGAATGGTCGGCATCTTCAAACCCACGCGTTGTTGAGGACCTCCCCAAGGCCACCGGCCCCGGGGACTACGTACTGGTGCGGATCGAGGCCGCTCTCTTCTGCCGGGTGCTGGCCAGGCAACGAGGCCAGCGCACGCTCCGAGGAATTGCCGCGGTCCAGCCGGATCGCATGGATGCGCACATCCGGCTGCGTGGCGTGCACCCGCCGGACGTACTCCGGTGTGACGATCAGGTGCGCGAACACCACCTTGGCCGCGCGACCGGCACCGCTCGTCGCGTAGTGCTCGAGCACCTGCAGCAACGAGCCGCCCGTGGCCCCCATCGGATCGGGGATGACGAGCGTGGCGCCCTCCAGCGGCCCGCCGATCTTGGCCCCCACGATGTCTGCCCCCACCACTCGGCCGTGCCCGTCCACACGCCGGGACACGAACAGGTGATCCTGGCGCACCCCCACGGGGTCGAGGATCTCGTTGAACCGCTCGTAGAAGAGCTGGCTCCCGAGAATACCGGCACGCGCGACGTCTGCGACGACGACCCGCTGCTCGTGGGCGACCACCTGCCCTTCGAAGAGCTGGCCGGGGTGAGCAGCCGTCATCCGGGTGGGCATCGCCACCGGAGCGACGGTGAGCTCGGTGGAGGCGATCTGCGCGAACAGGAACTCGTAGAGCCGCCGCGCGAGCACACCCACCTCGGGCTGCGCCGAGTCGGGGTGCCCGAGCCGCGCGAGCAGACCGAGCGGATAGGGCTCGGAGTGCAGGATCAGGTTCGGGCCGTAGGCGTGCGGCATGCCGGTGCCAGGCTGAAAGGGATCTTCGTAAGCACTGTCTCTCATGGAAACTCCAGCATCATTCGGGGATCAGCGTCAGGAGCAATTGCACGGTGTGGATCAACACGTCCAGACTCCCGTCGAGGGTCCAGACCGCCAGGGCAGGCACCGGGGCGTCGCCCGGCGCCGTCACGGCGTCGCGTAGCGCATCGCACTCGGCCAGCACCCCGATGCGGCGAACCGTGGACTCGTCCTGCACGTCGTCTGCCAGGGTGTCCAGCCAGCCGAGCATGGGGTCGTCCTGGAGCAGCGGCTGCACCTCTGCGAGCAGCCCGCGGAGGCCCGACTCGGGGTTGCCGACAACGGCGCCCCCGTTGTGGAGGAGCGTCCACATGGCGGGCTCGACGACGATCGTCTGGATGGGGCCGCGCAGGTCCTCGAGGGCGGGAGCGACCGGGTCGGAGAGCTCGCCGAGGAGCGCCCAGAGCATGGTGAACGTGACGGGCTCGACACCCGCGGGGAAGTCGTGGACGTCGTAGTGGTGATCGGGATCCACCAGCACGCCGAGGCCCTGGGTGAGAGTGGAGGCGAGGGATGTGTCGCCCAGATCGCGCAGGGCGCCCTCCACCGGGGGGAGCAGGCCCGCATCGTAGGTGGTGTGCACAGCGACCACGAGCGTGTCGATGTGGCCGGAGCTCGCGGTGAGCGTGGCGAGCAGCACCCGCAGCAGTTCGTCCACCTGGGGGTCGGAGAGGCGGTCGATGGAGCCGAGGTCGGTCACCATCTGATCGTCGATCGCCGGACACACACCGGTGTCGGCGACGGTGGTGAGGATGGAGTCCGTCAGCGGCACCCCGAGCAGGCTGCCGAGCAGATCGACACCGCTCGCGACCGTGTCCGGATCCTGCTGCTCCAGCAGTTCGAGCAACGAGACCGAGAGGTTCCCGAGCGAGAAGTCGATGCTGAAGAGGCCGAGGTCGATCGAGCAGTCCACAGGCTGGTCTGCGCGGGCGAGCAACCGGACGAGTGACGTGAGCGCGGAGTCCTCCCCCCCGTCGAGGTTGCCGCCGTCGACATCGACAGAGGCGAGCCATTCCACCTGCGCAGGCAGGGCTTGCAGCCGTCCGTAGGCGGCCTGCTCGACGAGCATCTGGCGCACGCGCTCCCCGGTTGCGCTGTCCTGGAGCATCGGCCCGGCGCTCTCGAGGACCACGTCCAGGGTCATGTCGCCGTTCGAGCCGGGAGCGACGAGGGCGGCCGCGAGGTCTCGCAGCGAGTTGCCGCTCGCCCCGCTCCACCGGTCATTCGAGCTGTCTTCGGAGTCCGAGACCGCCTGGCTCACCAGGTCGGGCCAGTCCTCGCCGAGCGTCTTGAGCGTCGGGTCCGTGGCGGTCGGGAGGGCCGCGACGGTCCACACCAGCGACACCATGCGATCCGAGCGGAGCGCGTCCGCCGTGGGCTGGACCCAGGCGTCGTCATCGAGCAACGTCGTGGCAGCGGGGCCCGCGAGGTCCATCATCGGCACGAGCAGGCCGGCCGCCATCGAGTCCGTCGTGGGATCCACGGTCGAACCGAGCCAGGAGAACGGCACGCCGTATGCGACCTCGAACAGCACCGGCAGCCGATCCGTGACCAAGGTCGGGTCGTCGAGCACGTCGCCCACCGCGCCGATCAAGGTACCCAGCGTCTCGCCGTCCACCGAGGCCGTGATGTCGGAGAGCCACAGCGCGAGCACGACGCCGACCGGCCCATCCCTCGTCTCGGCATCGAGGCTCGCGTCCACACCTGCGAAGGAGTGCAGCGCGCCCTCACCATCCAGGCACTGGAACACGGCGTGCTCCTCGGCGGTGCTCGTGCTGTCCAACCCGTCGAGCAGGTTGGCATCGTAGCAGGGCCCGGCGGGCTGGAGCTCATCCGACCAGTCCAGGCCCGTCGGCGAAAACCCGCACCCCGTCAACGTAAGTCCAAAAACGGCAAGTCCCGCGGGCCCGGCGCGAGTCACGCCATGCCACGCGGTCCCAGTCATCCTTCGGCCCGACCGCTCAGTCGAACAGATAGCGAACGCCAGCCGTGGCGCCCACCGTGGGGTACACGCGCTTGCGGTAGCGGATGCCGCCGGTTGCCTCGAGGAAGATCTGCATGTGGCGGTTCGGGTTGAAGGTCCCGCCCACCCCGGCTTCGCCGATGGCGAACTCGGTGAAGTCCTTCGTGAGGAAGCCCGACCCGATGAGCGTGAGCGCGGTCAACTGGAGCCGGGTGGGATCCCCGACGAGGCCCCACTGGATGCCACCGGAGAACATCCCGATGTCGCGGGAGTTCGTGCGGATGGCGTACACGTCGCCCACCTTGGGAGGCGACTGCGGAGCGTCCTGCAGGTACCAGAACCGGAACACGCCGACGATGCGGTTGTCGCGGTCCCCGAGCGTGAGCTCGAGCCCGGTGCCGTAGTTCGCGTTGAGCTGCAGCTCCGGGGGAGCCTGCTTCACGTCGCCGGTGTCGGGATCGGTGGTGTAGCCATAAACGCGGTCGCCATGCATGCCGCCGGTGCCGATCAGGCCGATGCCACCGGCGTGTGCGGGAGCAGCAGCGAAGAGGGCCAGCGCGCTGGCGAACACGAGAGGCAGGAGACGGGCAGGAGAGAGCGAGGAACGCATCAGGCGGGGCTCCGGTAGGGACTGCTCCCATTACCCTAGGCAGGGGGTCTCTGGCAAGGCCATTTGCCCCGCCTGACGGGGATTCGACGGAAAAGGTGCATGGCGCTCGCCCACTGCGCGGAACGTCGAAAAAGATTTGTAATGTAGATTACATATTTTCAGATCGCTCGCGCGACGCGGAAGGTCACGCGGCGGTGCCCCCGAACGCGGGATTCAACGCCAGAAGCGTGTCGACGGCGCGATTGTCACATCCAAGTATACGAAATCATTTATATTCAAGAATAATGATATCTAAGAATGCGCGGACGCTACCCCGTTCGTCACGTGCTTATGCGGATCATCGGGCTTCAGCGGCGACGTGCGCGACGTTCACAATTCCGATACCCTTGACGTGTCGATGCGGCCCCGCCTGGTGCTCACCCGACTTCAACATCGATCACACGTCCACCCCCTCAACTGGAGACTCTCACATGAACAAGAAAGAACTCGTCGCCAAGCTCGCCAAGCAAACCGGTCTCTCCCAGGCGAAGGCCGCTGAAGTTGTGAACGCGCTCTTCGACGCCGACCCGGGCAAGGGCATCATCGCCGTCGAGCTGGACGCGGGCCACAAGGTCACCATCCCCGGCTTCGGCACCTTCGGCACCAAGAAGCGGGCTGCCCGCACCGGCACCAACCCGGCGAACGGCAAGAAGATCCAGATCTCTGCCAAGTCCTACGCGTTCTTCAAGCCGGGCAAGACCCTGCGCGAGCGCGTCGCGGTCTGATCCGGACGCTGTCCCACCGGCCCCCGATTCGGAGCAATCCGGATCGGGGGTTCGGCGTTTTGGGGTCAGCGCGGAAGTCGCGCCAACACGACGACGACCGCACCGGGCACAGCCCACCCCTGGTCGCCTGGCGGCGGCGCGAGCGTGACCGGCTGTCCCTTGTGCCTCGGCAGCTGGTAGCCGAGCGCGATCTCCCCCGTTTCGCGCACGCGCGCCGCCAGCGCGGAGAACGGGGTCCCCGGCGGGAACTCGTCGGGCCCGACGTCGCGGGTGAGGATGTGGATGTCCGCCTTCGTCGCCAATAGCTGACGCAGCGCCTGCGCCGCCTCGGGGGAGAGGGCCTCCTGTGCGAACATCATGCCGATGAGCTCGGAGCTGACGAGAAAGTCATTCCCTTCGCCTGCAAGGTAGGCTGCTGTCGCCGTACTGTGGACATCCGCCACGGCGCGTCCAGGTCCCGAGTGTGTCCTCAACGCGACGAGCATCTCGACCGCGAGCGCATCGCAGCTGCGATCCCGGGACTCGTCCGAGGCGAGGATCACCACCACGCGAGCCCCATCGTCCGTCGCCTCGGCCGCCACGTCGAGCGGGTTCGTCGGCTCCACGGAGAGCCGGATCCCGGCCGCGGCGAGCAGCGTCTCCCCTTCCCCGAGCCGCGGCTTCGACGGCTGTCCCGTCACGAGCCGGACCTGGTCCCCCCGCAAGAGCACCAGGGGCAGGTGGACGAGCAACGAGGCCAGGGATGCGTTGGCCCCCAGGATCAGCACCCTGCGAGGATCGCGCCCCGCCGCGGGGATGTTGCACGACCGCACGGCGGCCGGCTGCGTCACCTCGAAATGGACCTTGTCCCCGCTCCGGCGCAGCATCGCGAATTCATCGCCTTCGCGGAGCACCCTCGTCCCGTCCCGCGGGGGGTTCAGGTCCACGGTGACCCGCTCGTCCTTGCGTGCCAGCCCGAGCGCGATCGCCCCGCGCATCGAGGCCTCCGCGAGCTCCCATGTCATGCCGAATTGGGAGGGCCGCACGGGTTCGAAGGCAAGGTCCACCCCGTCGAAGGAGAGCAGCGCATGCAGCACCGGGTAGAGCCCCGGCTGCCGCAGCGCCATGGCGAGCATGCCGCCAATCGCCTGCGCCGGCGCGATGAACTCCGCCTGCAGCCCCACCTGCGCACCCTCGCCGAACCGGGGCACCAGGGCCCGCCTCAACCTCCGCTCCGCCTCGTCGTCACGCACCTCGACGACGAGGCGTGGTCGGACAGCCTCCGCTTCGGCTTCCACCACCCGCCGGATCGCCAGGAGCGCGATGAACGACCATCGCACGGCGTCCTCGTCGGAGCGCCCGACGGGTCGGAGCACGATGACGGTGCGCGCACGGTGCGCCCTCACGCTCCGTAACAGCGCGTCCTGCTGCGGATCTCCGGTGCGCACCACCACGCGAACCCCGCGCTGCGTGCCCATCGCGTCCTCGACCTGCTTGCGCGACTGTGTCGAAACGACCACGAGCGTGAGCTTCTGGCCGGTCCGCGCCAACTGCTCGGCCACCACCTTCACCCGGGGATCGAACCCGAGCACCAGGATGTGTCCGCGTTCGACCACCGGGCCCTCACCCGAGGCCAGGACCCCGATGCGCTCCCCCATCTTGCTCGTCAGCACGGAGGTGAGCACAGCAACCCCGAACACTCCGGACAACGTGGCCAACGTCGCCAACCCGCGCCGGCTCGCAGGGTCACCCGCCATGGTGCCACCATCGAGAAACCGGGTGAGCGCCCACCAGAGCGCTTCGCTGCCCGTCGGTGCATCCGGTGCAGGATCGAGGTGAGCCAACACCAGCGCCCAGCCGACGATCACCAGGACGGCCATCGCGAACAGCGCGGCGACCTGCAGCAGCGGCTCGCGTTCGAGGAATCGGTCGGCCCGGTAGCTCACCCACGCGGTGAACTCGGACCAGCGGTGACGGAGGGAGCGGGTCATGGCATCCGATGGAGGGAGCAGGGCTGTTATCCCCGGGCCCCGGGCCTGCAGGCCGCTCACCCACCCGTCAGGTCACGGCGTCCCGAACACACCCTCGGTGAGCACTCGCTGTGCGGCCCCGTCCACGGACTTCACGATCGCGGTGTACGTGCCCCGGAACGACGTGGCGTCGACCTGGGTGACGTCGATCGTGCAGCTTCCCCCAGCGTAGTCACTCGAGAACACGAGGGTCCCGCCGTCCATCTCCGCGTAGGTGATCGACACGCCCGTGGAGGTGCTGCACTCGTAGCTGCCGACCTCGTTGAGGGTCTGCGCCACGATCTCCCGCGACGAGTCGGCGTTGTAGGTGGAGAGGTTCGCGTAGGGCGGAAAGGACGTGAAGTAGTACTGGCTCCCGTCGAGATCGAGGTACACGCCATCCACGAGGAGGTGGTTTCCAGCGTCCGCGTCGGTATCCGAATCCGTGTCGGTGTCGGTGTCCGTGTCCGCGTCCGTGTCCGTGTCCGTGTCGGTGTCGGTGTCGGTGTCCGTGTCCGTGTCCGTGTCGGTGTCCGTGTCGGTGTCGGTGTCGGTGTCGGCATCCGCGTCGGAACCCGAATCGGTGGGCGAGCCGTCGAAGCAGGCGAGGAAGAGGGCGATGAACATGAGGACCCCTGGAGTTGCGGTCACGCGGGAAAACAAGCCGCGAGCGGGAAGGTGGGACAGCCCATACCGCAGGGGGCACTGCGCGTCGACAACCGGGAGAACGCGTCGACATCCCCACCGCATGCACCTCGTAGCGACCAGCCGGGCGCGCTTCGGGGCGTTTCACCCCAGCATTGCGCGACCACCCCGCATCGTCCCGGAATAGGCCAGTCCAAGAGACGAACTGGATGGATCCGTCAGGCAACCGACCCGCTCTCCCACCGAGCCCCGTGCGCATCGGAGGCATGAGCAAATCGACGCTGCGCCGCGCCGCCCAGGAGCACGGCGTCCAGCTGAACGAGGCTGCGGAGCAGCTGCTCGGAGATCCCCGGTTCACGACGCTCACCCGACGACGCATCACCAGGATCACAGCTCTCTCCGTTGCCGAACTGGGCTTCGGCGAGGGAGCCACCTACGGCCAGCTCACCGCGCGGGCGCTCGAGTCGGGCTTGACCGAGTGCCCGCTCGAGCTCGGACCGCATCTGAGGCTGCAGTTCCTGAACCAGGCCGAGGCGGCCGACGGCACGGCGCTGACGCACGGCCGAGCGCCTCCCGGTTCCATCACCATCGCGTCGCCGCCGCTGGACGACTCCGATGAAACGCCGAAGGGTTTCTACCTGCGGAAGGTCGACGGGGTGTCGTGGCTGCGGGGATACCGTTCGTGGGCAGGGCATGTCTGGAGTCCAGGGGATGTCCTGGTGTTCTCCAGGGGCGTGGTGGGGTAGCCGGGAGTCGGCGACCTGCTCCGGGCACCCCGCCAGATCGAAGTCGCTCGCGCCCATGAACGAGTCCAGCACCGCGCAGCCAAGCAGCGTGCCGTCGTCGCAGCACGGTCCGCGGTCTACAGGAACCCGGCGAACTGGTCCCGATACGCCTCGAACCCGGGCACCTGGGCGCGGGCTGCGGTACGCGGGGGCCTGGGGTTGGCCTCGACAAAGGCGCACAGTCGGGCACGATCCGGTGGTTCCAGGCCGAGCTGCTCATGCACCGACCCGACCGTGCCCACCGGGTCGCCGACCAGCGCGCGGTGCGCCACGTGGACGCAGGCATGGCTCGCGTGAGCAGCCGTCCGCTCGGCCTGGAGCGCGAGCCGGCGGGTGTTCGCAGCGATGCAGCGGGGCACATCCACATCGTCGCTCACCCGGGCGTGGAGGCCCAGGAGGAGGTGGTGGCTGCTGGGCAGAACGTCGTCGGGGTCGCGGTGGGTGACGACGACCTGCGCGCCGGGGAGTGCCTCCAGCAGCGCGGGGAGGTGGAGGGCATGCGCGGGGTACTTGAGCACGAGGCGGCCGGGAGCAAGGCCCTCGAGGTGGGCGAGCGTGCGACGGTAGACCGCATACGGCGGGGGCTCGTCGAGGAGCCAGTCGAGGTAGCCGTGGACCGGAGCAAGGGCCCAGAACAGCTGCGTCCGAAGGCCCAGTCGGAGGAGGAGGCCGCACTCGTCAGGAAGATCCTCGCGCATCGGTCGGAGCGCGGAGGCTCCGGACAGGTGGAGCCACCCGAGCGCTGCGCGCGCGTCCCGACGACGGTGGTCGGGCTCGACGCCGGGGACAGGCGCGTGGAGCTCCCAGAACGGCACCGCGCGGGCGCCCTCGGACAATGCGAGCAGGCGGTGGAGCAGCGTGGTGCCCGACCGGGGCAGCCCGCACACGATGAGCGGCGGCGTACGGGGCCGTGCGTCTGCCGGGACACGGGCGTCCAGCCGCAGGCGCGCCACGAGGCCAGACACGATGAGCTGCTCGACGGGTCTCGTCGCCAGGGGCGTGAGGCGCGCATCCTCCCGGAGCGAGCGGCACAACACGTCGAGGGCGCTGCGAACCGATGCGGGGAGCGTGCCCGGGCAGCGCGACATCGCGAGGTCGGAGAGCCGCGCTGGGTCCATCCGCAGGGCTTAGCGCGCCGAAGCGGTGGCACGCCCGGATGCCCCGGTTAGCCCCGAACCCGAGGCCTCGATGCAACGACGAGAACGTCCCGCGCTCGTCGGTAGGGCACCCGCCCCGACAGCTGCCATGCACTCCGGCGCCCGCGCCGCGCGCATCGGGCGGTGGTGATGCAGCGCGTGGACTGGGGCGCCGAGGTGATCGACGGCTTGATCCCGCACCGGCCGCCGTTCCGCTTCCTCGAGCGGATCCATGCCTGGTCCCACGAGGACCCGTTCCTCCACGGAAGCCTGGACATCTCCGCCGGAGCGCCGATCTTCGAGGGGCACTTCCCCGGCGACCCCATCTGGCCGGGCGTCTGCACGATCGAGGGGCTGGCCCAGACGTGCGCCGCGCTGACCGCGCTGCTGGGTCGAACGGCGCCGGACGGCGGGCCTGGGGGCAGGTCGGTGCTCGGCGCAGTCAATGTGCGGCTCCTCGGCCCCGTGCGGCCGCCGGCGCGGCTCGAATACCGGGCGTGGCTCCCCGGCCCGGCCGTCGGTTCGTCCGCGGGCGACGCCCTGCGCACGTTTCGCGTCGAGGCCTCGGTCGGCGCCACGCTCGTGGCGCGGGGCACGCTCATCGCGAGTCGGCTGCCGGAGTAGCCTCCGGGTCGTGGGCCTCGAAGACGACCGCCACGGTCCCGGACCGCCGGGACCAGCTCACGACCGCGCTTCGCCCCCCCGACCCTCCCGAACCCAGCGCGAGCACCGCGCGCAGCGACCCACCGGCTTCGCCATACCCACCCTCGAATGGGACCAGCGGCAGCCCGACGTGCTCGGCCAGCCGCGCCTCGACGGCCCGGCCCGTCGGCCCGGCCGCGCTGCCGTACAGTCGCGCGACCGGGCGGTTCCCGGCAGCGGCGACCAGCGCCCGCTCGGGGTGTTCGGGCCCTGCCCAGCCGACGCCGGCGATGCGAAGCGAGCCCGTGCGCCCGAGGACGATGGCCACGGCCCCCTCCGCGGGCTGCAACCCCGGCGCAGACCGGGCGGGATCGTCGGGATCCAGGGCCAACGGGTCCGGCGGGGCCTCGTCCACGGCGGCGGCCACCAGGGCGGGGATCTCGGGTCGCGTGGCCAGCATCCACCACGCCCACGCCAGGGCGTGGAGGCCGGCGCCGGGCCCGTTCGCCAGGGTCGCACCGGGGCCGCGCAGGCCGAGGGCCAGCGCAGCCGCGCCGGTGCTCGCGTTCATCACGGTGCGGGAGAACGCGCTCGCCGACCCGCGAGCGCCGTCGACCACGCGGAGACTCTCACGGAACTGGTCACCCGAAGCCGACGGGCGACGGGAGACCCCGCTGACCAGCCCCATGCCGGCGGCACCTCCCGGCGGTGCGAGCCCCCGCAAGGCGCGCCCCACTGCGAGGGTCAGGAGCAGTCCAGGCCGGTCGAGTCCGCGCGGATCCACACGAGGGAGCACCGCACGCAGGCTCGATACGTCGTCTCCCGCCGAGGCACTGCCGACCGCCTGGAGGTAGACCGGGCCGAGGGGCGCTGGCTCCCCTCGCCCCTCCCGTCCGAACACGATCGTCGCATTCGCTCCACCGAACGCTGCGTTCTGGGAGACGAACACGTCGCGGCGTCCGGTGGGCGGGGCACCCGCGACGACGACCGGCGGAGCCCCGGGTCCATCCTCGCGGGGCCCCGTCCATCCGGCCGTAATCGGCCAGCCCCGCTCCATGCCGAGGAGGCCGAGCACGCCTTGCTGGGGCCCGCTCGCCCCGAACGCGTGTCCGATCGCCCCTTTCAGGGCGAAGATCGCGGGCGGGACCGCACCGTAGACCGATTGCAGGGACTGCCACTCCGCGGCGTCATTGGCCTCCGTGCCGGTCCCGTGCGCCGCGTAGGCGTCCACGTCACCGGGGTCCACTCCCGCATCGGCGAGGGCGGCGACCATCGCGCGCGCCATCCCGCCCCCTCGAGGGTCCGGAGCCGTCGCGTGCCAGGCGTCGGCGGAGAGCCCGTATCCACGCAGCCATCCGTGAACCCGGGCCCCTCGCTCCCTCGCATGCGCCCCGGACTCGACAACGAAGAACGCAGCCCCCTCGCCGAGGGTCATGCCAACCGGGGTGCTGAACGGCGCGCACGGCCCTCTCGCCAGCGCCCCCAGCGCGTGGAAGCCGGCGAGACGTCGCCGGGAGATCGCCTCACTCCCGCCGACGAGCACGACCGGCCACCCCGCGCGGACCAGGTCCAGCGCAAGCGCGAGCGCCACGTTCCCCGAGGCGCACGCCGTCGCCGGGGCGAACCGGGGACCGGTCAGGCCGAGCGCCAGGGCCACGGCGTCGGGCACTGCGACGTGGTTCGAGGCCCAGCGCGAGCGCGCCGCGGGCATGCCGTCCAGCGCATCCGCGGCGTCTTCGAACGTGTGGGGGCCGGCGCTGCTCCCCACCACGACGGGCACGTCCAGCCCGCGCGGGAGGCCCGAGGCCCGCCAGGCCTCGCTCGCAGCCTCGACTGCAAAGCCAATCGTGCGGTCACCGGCGCCCCCCCAGAGCACCCCCCCCGCCACGCACCCGCCGAACGCCGCCGTGTCGAACCCTGTCACCGGGCGGATCCCGGCCTGACCCTCGCGGTGTACCGCCGCCGCGACCTCCCCCACCGTGCGGCCGAGCGCACAGACGATCCCGAGACCAGTCACGCACGCGGGCTTCGCCATGCCGCCCAGCTAACGCCATGTAGGCGGGACGATGAGCCGGACCTTCCCGGAGGCGGGATCAACGGGGAGCTCCCCGGTCACCTCGACGGTGAATCGCACGTTGCCGAGGCCCTTCTCCTCGAGGATGGCCTGAAGTCGGGCCCGGGTCAGGGCGACCGCGCGGGATCCAGGCCCAGCGCCCGCACCCGAACTCCCCCCGGCGCCCGGGTCGAGGCAGACGAGGAAGCGGAAGGTGTGCTCGTCGGCCACCCGCATCTGGAACCGCGCCACACCCGGGACGAAGATCTCGTTGATGACGTGCGCGCTCAATGTCTCGAGCGTCCCCTCCGCGGTCCGAAAGGTCGGCCCGCCCTCCGAGCGCCCGACCACCGGCTCGATCGTGCGGTAGGGGCCGGACGGGGCGGGTCGTCCGGTCAGGCGCACCGCGTCGTCCAGCCGGTATCGGATGAGCGGCAGGGCGCGGCTGTTGAGGTTCGTGACGAGCACGTGGTCACCTGCCGGCTCGATGATGAGGTCGTCGTCGAGCAGCGTCATTGCCGGGTCGCCGGTTCGCGCCACGCCGATGAGCATCGTCTCGGTGCTCGCGTAGACATTCACGCACGGGCAGCCGAAGGCGGCCTCGAAAGAAGCCTGCTCGTCGGGACGGAGCGCCTCGCCCGAGCACTGGATCGAGCGCGGGCGGATCCGCAAGCGCCCGTCGCGCTGGGCCTCGGCGAGCCACCGGGTGCCCGACGGGTACCCGGCCAGGACGTCGGGCTGGAATGCGTGAAGCTCCCTGATCATGTCGCCGATGGGGCGATGGATGTCGATGGTGAGCACCTCGACGGCGGATCGCGGGAGCAGCCGGGCGGCGAGCGCGAACGAGACACCCGCATGGTGGCCCCCCGTCGCCCCGACGAAGGCGATGCGCCTGGGGTCCGGGACCGACACGCGCGCCATCCCCGCCATCCCCCGGGCCCAATCCGCGCCCGAATAGACGACGCAGCCGACCTCCCCCGAGGTCCCGGAGGTGTGCAGCACCACGTACTCGTCGAGGTACAGTTCGCCCGGGTCCGGCGAATCTGCGAGGAATTCCGAGATGGCGGCGTGCGTGATGCGCGCGTCGGTGGCGATGGCGTCGAAGTGCTCACGCAGGAGCCGCTTGGTCAGGACCGGGAAGTCCCCGGGGACGCAGGTCTCGGCCCGGATGCCGCGCTCTCGCAGGATCGTCGCGTAGCAGGCGGAGTGCTGCTGTGCATGACGGACCAGCTCCCGAAACCGGCCCAGGCGCTGCGCGTCGAGATCCTGGGTCGTCAGCCCGACGTTCCTGCGCAGCCGCTCGGCGGCGTCCCGATAGGCGAGCAGCGAGGGGAGCATCCCGAGGGGCCTAACCGGGGACGAGCGGGGTTCGAACCGGCCAGTCCTCGCCACCCGACGTTGCGTCCATCGCGGTCAGCGCCATGAGGGGACGGGCCGCGCCGGTCGCGGTAGCTCCCGGGCCGTTCGACACATTTTTTAGACAGGTTTTCGGCAGGAACGAGACGCTGTGGTACCCTCGAAAGGTGAGGTCCTCCATGAAGCCCGACCCGGTTCGGCAGTCCACGACCCGGAGCGATGCCACCTCCTCGCCGCCCAGACGTGGCGCCTGATGGCCCGATTCCTCGTCGTCGATGACGATGGCTTGAGCCAGAAGCTTCTTGCGGACACGCTCCGGGGCCTTGGCCACCGGGTCTCGACGGCCGGGGATGCGCGCGAGGCCCTGCAGGTGCTGTCTTCGGGGACCTACGAGGGGGTGATCACAGATGTGCGCATGCCCGGTCTGGACGGGATTGAGCTCTGTCGGCGAATCGCCCTCCTCGCCGACGCGCCGCCGGTGGCGCTCACCAGCGCGGACTCCTACTTCGATGTTCACGAGGAAGCGCTGGGTCGGGCGGTGAGGCCAGCCGCGTTCCTGCAGAAGCCCTTCGATCCGTCGGCCGTTGGCCGCGTCATCCATGCGCTGATCGACGGGGAAGCGACCACCCGCCCTGGCGCGCCCCAGCCCGTGACAGGGACGATCCCCGCCCACCGCGATGAGCATCCGGAGTGGCTCCTCGAAGCGCGAGGCGTGGTCTCTCGGCTTTCCCCCGCCCGAATGTGGTTCGTTGCGTGGCGCAGGCGGGCCACCGGCGCGATCCTGGTCCGCGGACCCACCACCGCCACCATCGGCCTGAGGCGTGGGCAGATCGTGGACATCGGCGGCATATCCGGCCTTGTTCCTGGCCAGGGCACGGGCGCCGGGAACGACAACCTGTCGGCTGCGGTGACCTCTGCGATGCTCGCGGGCGCTACCATCGAGACCGCGCTGGCGTCAGCCGCTGCGGGCATCGCCCGCTGGCTGATCGGGACGCGAACGGGCTTTGTGGAATGGGATCGACGGTGGACGCCGGGTGCCGACTCGATCCCCCTGCCCGGGTCGGCAGCCATGGTGCTCTCCGAGGCGATCGCCGAGCTCCCTTTGGAGCCCCTCCTGGGGGGCTGGCAGACCATCTCGACGGCACGGGTCACCGCGCGTACACCGGCTGATGCCCTGCCCGACCGCTGGGGGCTGGACTCGCCGACCCTGCGGGCCCATCGCCTCGCCACGGGCCAGACCGTCCAGGCGCTCGTCTACGAGCTTTCCGGAGGGGTCCCGCAGCGGCGCAGCGGCGCGGTGCGCGCGCTCGAGCTCCTCCTGCTGCTCAATCTCGTCACGGTCAAGGACTGACTTCCGCATGTTGGAGGCGGACGAGCAAGAGCCCGATGCGCTCCAATGTTTCAACGTGGAGGTTGAGTGGGGGCACCGACGGCGGGGATTGGCGACCACGATCTACGTTCTCGCTGAGAGGGTCACAGGGCGAACCATGGAGAACGCCCTCGATGGAATCGACCAGACCGAAGATGGGCGGGCTCTCTGGCACCAGCCGGAACGACCGTTTGGTTGATCGCGGCGTTCACGATGATCCGCCCGACGATCACTCGGACGACACACCAGGTGGGAGGTCCACCTCGGTCTCGTCCACGCCCAGCAAGTCGCGTTGGAGCCAGTTCAGGTTTCGGACGTAGCGAGGCAGGTCGTCCGCCCGGGCGTCCATCCAGACGCGCTCGACAGCCGACTGGAACCGCTCGACAAGCACCGCTGGGTCGACCAGCCCCAGCTCCACCATGGCCTTGATGTCCCCGCGATCTGCGCCATGGAGCCGAGCGAGCTTGGCCACGACCACGTCGACGACGTCAAGCGCCTCGACGCTGAAGTGGCGGAGGTCCACACTCAGCTCCGAACGCGCGACCCAGTGGGGTTCAACGGGCAGAAATGGAAACGCGCTGGCCAGAATCTCGACATACATCTGGTGCTTTCTGTGCAACGACGTGCCCTTGCCCGCCAGTGCGATGAGCTGCAACTGTAGAGGTAGCGTCAACCGGATGTGTAGGCAGCATCGAGCGCCTCCCGGAAGTCGGCGGGTTGCAGCACGGTGAGGACACCCCATCGACGGGAGATTTCGGACCGGGCCACCTGCACATCCTTGACCGTGCGGGCGCTCGCGATGTGGGTGTCGAACCGGTCACCAATATCCGGTGAGGCCGGCGGCCCCACGACCCCGAGGAAACGGTCGAGTTCGACTTGTGTGATGCGCTCGCGGAGGGTCCAGGGTCGCGGAGCACGGGCGCCAGGGAGGTCGAGCGCGGCGCGGATGTTCTGAGCCAGCCAGCCCAGGCGGTGCCCCAAGCCGAGTGCGGCAAGGTCATGGTGCAGCGCGTGGAGGTTGAGCCCATCGACGTTCCACACCAGGACCGGGGCGAGCGCAGCGACCAGGCGTGGGGAGTCCGGGCTTACGAGGACCTCCCGGATCGCGTCCCGGGCTGTGGCGAGGCGTGAGCTCGGGAGTGTGCCGGGGTCTTCGCGAAGCCCGTGAGCGCCGAGGCGGGCCAGCGCGTTTTGGAAGGCCGCATCTGTGTTGGCGACCGGAAGAAACTCCTCGATCGAGAGGTTCGTGAGGGCGAGAAAGGCCACGAACTGCTCGGCCGAGATCGTTCCCCCGCCGCCCTCAATCACACTCAAACGGGCCTGTGACAGACCCAGCTTCGCGGCAAGCTCCGCCTGGGTCCAACCGCGTGCCAGGCGCACCTCGCGCAGTTTTCGGACCACGCTTCGTCGCGTAGAATCGAGGTCAATGGCTGGATGTGGAGACTTCATATTCGTATTCGAATAGTAGCATCCGAAATCGGATATGACAAGCGACCGGACGCATGCTTGAACTCCATGACTATCCGCCTTTGAGCCGGAAATACCCCATGATCGGACAGCGCCGTCCGGTCGGCACCTCTCGCCTGCTTGAACCAATTACGCAAGCTGAAACGCCAGCTTATCGCCCCTCACCCAAAATGGTACCCCCGAGCGGATTCGAACCGCTGACCCCAGGTTTAGGAAACCTGTGCTCTATCCATCTGAGCTACGGGAGTATGCGCGCCGTCTAACCGGACGCGCGAAGACCGCACCCCGCACGCTCACTCCCGTAGCCGGCTCCGCAAGCCGGACCATGCGCCCTGCAGCACGCCCTCGGCCATCGGGTAGAGCATGCCCTCCTCCTTGGCGTTGTGCTGCTGGATCAGCATCAACAGCGTATCGCCGTGGTCCAGCACGCCCTGGTGATCCCCGCCGCCCGCAGCCTGCGCCATCGCATCGAGGACAGAGCGCATCTGCATGTGCTCCCCGCGCATCACGACGGTGGGGCCGAACCCGCGGTGCCCCGAGGCGTCCTCGAAGGCGGGGAAGATCACGTCCTCCTCCCAGCCGAGGTGGCGCCGAAGCGCAGCGTCGAACCGGTGGAAGGCCGCGACCGCATCGGGGCCCTCGTCCGCGCCCTCGACTTCGGCCCAGAGGCGATCGCACGCGCTGTGATCCTCGGTGAAGAATGCAGCGAGGCCCTTGCCTTCAGACACATCCTCCGACGAAGGCGCCGGCATGACGGACCCGGGAGCAGCGGTGCGGGAGGGGGCGGAAGAGGGGAAGAGGCGATCGAGCAGACCCATGAGAGCACTCCGTGTGTTATCAGATGATAACATGACCCAGCGCAGTGACCAGATCGTCCGTGCCACCTTGGAGCTGCTCGCGGAGATGCCGGTCGACCGCGTGACCACGAGGCAGATCGCCGCGCGCCTGCACGTGAGCCAGCCCGCCCTCTTCCGCCACTTCACCAACCGCGACGCCATCCTGGAGGCCGCGGTGGACTGGACGAGCGGGGAGCTGGAGCGCGTGGCCGCCGATGTCCTGTGTGACGCTGCACCGCCGCTGGCGTGCGCTGCACGGCTCGCGAGCGCCCTCGGGGAGCACGCGCAGCGATGGCCGGGGCTCCCGCGGCTCCTGTTCGCCGACGTTGCGCAGGGCCAGCAATCGGGCTGGAGTGCCTCGCTCCGAGCGCTCACGGCGAGACAGCGAGCCCTCGTGACCGACCTCGTGAGTCAGGCCGTCCGCCGCGGGGAGGCCCCCGTCGAGATCGACCCCGAACGCGCAGGCGCGCTCTTCGTGGCCGGCATGCAGGGCGTGCTCGCACAATGGCTGCAACGCGGGGCCATGGGCGAGCCCGACGTCGGAGGTTTCGCGGCGGCCTGGTGCGCGGGCGTAGCCGCCGGGCATCCCCGCACCGCTGCCATACGAGCCCAACGGGATGCGGAGCCGCTGACTGCGGGCGTGTTCATCGACGGGATCGCGCTGCTGCAGGGTGGCACCGATCCGCTGCAGAGCGTGCTCTCCGCTGCAAGCAGGCTCGCCCCGGGAGCCCACCTGCGCATGAGCGCGCCCTTCCTTCCCGGTCCGCTCATCGCGCTCCTCCGTTCGCGCGGCCTCACGGTCGAGGTCGCCCCGGGCGCCGACGACACGTTCACGATCGATGCCTGGAGTCAGCCATGAGCCTGTTCGCCGGCCTCCGAACCGACCAGGCTCCCCCGCTCGCGTTGCCGGCCAGCTTCTTCCTCACCGCGCCCGCCGCGATGATGGTGGCCGGCCTGCTCGCGCTGGTCGAGGGCGGCGTGCTCACCAGCAGGTGGGCCGGCCCCACGCTGGCGCTCGCGCACCTGGGCACGCTCGGGCTCCTGGGCGCCACCATGCTCGGCGCGCTCTACCAGCTCATCCCTGTCGTCGCGGGGGCCCCGGTGCCGGCCCCACGCCTCGGACACGTCGTCCACACGTTGTACGTCGGCGGCCTCCTCACGCTCGTGGCGCGCTTCTACGGCGGGCCGAGCATCGTCGCCGGGATCGGGGGCATCGCCCTCTCCGTCGCCCTGCTCATCTTCTTCGGGCAGGTGGCGGTGGCGCTCGCACGGGCTCCGGCACGCACCTGGACGGTCACGGGCATGCGCCTCGCCGTCGTCTCGCTCGGTCTGGTCCTGGCCATCGGCCTGCGGCTGGCGGGAGGCTACCTCGGCTACTCGTTCCCGATGCCGCGACCGCTCTGGACCCAGGCCCACATGAGCATCGGGCTGCTCGGCTGGGTGGGCGGGCTGATCGCAGCCGTGGGCTGGCAGGTCGTGCCGATGTTCTACCTCGCCCCCCCGTTCGATCGGCGGCTGCCCGCCGTCGTGCACGGGCTCCAGGTGCTCGGGATCGCCGCCGTAGTCGCCGCCCTCGGGGCCGCGGCGACGGGCGTGGAGGTCGGCAGCGGGGAGATGCTCCTCGCCGCCGCGCCGGCCGCCCTCGGGGTGTGGGTGGTGGCGCCGGTGGCCGTGCTGCGCGGCCTCCTCCGGCGCGCGCGCAGGAGCACGGACGGGAGCGCAAGGTTCTGGTTCGCGGCGCTCCCCGTGGCGCTCGCGCTCCCCCCGCTCGCCATCCTGTCGGTCTACGCGGAGGATCCGCGCTGGGGCCTGGTCTTCGGGTGGCTCGCGATCTGGGGCTGGGCCGGCGCCGTCGTGCACGGCATGCTCACCCGGATCGTGCCGTTCCTCACCTGGCTGCACCGCTTCTCCCCGCTGCTGGGCCGCGCGAACGTCCCGCCGATGCGGTCGCTCTACCCGGACTGGCGCGTGCAGACGGGGCTGGTGCTGCACGTCGCCACGACCCTCGCCGGACTCGTCACCATCGTGACGGGCCGGGCGTGGCCGGTGGGGGTGGGCCTCCTGGCAACAGGGCTGTGGCTGGGCGGGAACCTCGTGCTGACGCTGTCAGCCCGGGCCCCGACGCCCAGAACCCCGTAGTCGGGTGCTCCTACGACTTCGAGAGGGAGATCGACACCGTCGTCTGACCCGTCGCGTCGGTGCACGCCGCGGTGATCTGGGTGTCGTCCTTCTGGTAGATCAGCGCGGTCGTCCCGCCCATGTTGGACTCGGTCGTCAGCTTGGCGCCCGTGCCCTCGGCCCAGGCCTTGATCACCTTGCACGCATCGGCCGGGGAGCCCGAGCCCTGGAGCACGAGGCCGCCAGAGCCTGCATCGTCGGAGCAGGCCACGGACTTGAAGCCCGAAGGAGCCTTCACGCCCCAGTCCTTGAACCGGCCGCAGGCGCCATCGACGGCATCGCCCTCGGACGAGCCGCTGGTCGTGGTGGTCGACGACGTCGTGGTCGTCGTCGTGGAGCCGCCGTCCATCGGCGCCTCGACCTTGATCTCGTCCATCTTCTCCGTGAGCTCGTCCATGTTGCCGCAGCAACAGGCACCGATGGAGAAGATGATTCCGACGACGGGGATGAACAACTTCATGAGAACTCCGGTGGGGACGCCGGACGACGCCGGCAAGCAGGCACCAGCGCCCGCGGGCGGTAGCTACCCGGTTTCGGCCGGTCGCGCTATCCTCCGACTATGTCCCGCAACCGTCGTTTTTCGCCCCTGCTCGCTGCGTTCCCCTTCGCGCTCGCCTGCACGCACCCCGCCGATACGTCGTCCGCTGACGATTCGGGGGCGGTCGTATCGAGCGTGCCGTACGTCGGGGAGCACGCGGAGCTCGCGGTCTCGAGCCCCTCCGGGAGGCTGTGGAAGCGCGGGATCATCCATCTCCATTCGCCCTATTCGCACGACGCGTGCGATGGCGACGGCATGCCCGACGGCGCCATCAACGAGGCCTGCCTGCAGGACCAACGCGACGGGCTGTGCGCCGCGCGCATGGACTACGCGTTCATGACCGACCACCCCGACTACGCCGCATACCAGACCTACGAAGAGATGCTGCTCCCGCGCGGGGACGACGTGCTGCTCGCAGATGGCAAACTGATGACCTGCCCGGACGGCCACGTGGTCACCCTGATGGCCGGCATCGAGGACGAGCTGATGCCCATCGGGCTCGAGCGGCAGGTCTCGCTCGATCCCGACGAGAACGAGCGCATCTACAACGACACCGACCAGGAGGCGTTCACCGAGGACCGGGCGGCCGGTGCCCTCGTCATGCAGGCGCACACCGAGGGCCAGGACATCGACACCCTGCTCGCGCGTCAGGCGATGGGTCTCACGGGCACCGAGATGTTCAACCTCCACGCGATGGTCGACCCCACCAAGCGCGCCGACGACCTCGGGCTCGACGCCTACGGCTACCTGGACGCCCTCGGCCCCTTCCTCACCGGCACCACGCACGCCGAGCCGGATCTGGCCTTCCTCGCGTTCTACCAACCGCAGGACGTCTCGATCGGCCGCTGGGACGCGCTCAACGCGGTGGGACCGATGGTCGGCACCGCGGGCACCGACGCCCACGAGAACTCCATCCCCTCGCTCATGTCGGATGGCGAGCGTGGCGACTCCTACCGCCGGATGATGATCTGGTTCTCAAACATCGCGCTGGTCGATGGCACCGCCCCGCAGGACTACCAGGACGCCGTCGCGGCCGGACGCCTGTTCATCGCGTTCGAGATCCTCGGCGAGCCCGGCGCCTGGGACGTGCACTACGGCGATCTGGAGTTCGGCGGCAGCGCCCCGCTGGGCGACGATCTCGTGGTGACCTGTCCCACGTTGAACCCCAACTCGCCGCAGATGGACACGCCGCCGGACATCACGGTCGCCGTCTACAAGGACGGTGAGCCGTGGCAGAGCGACTGCGGCACCTTCACGCCCACCGAGCCGGGCGTGTACCGCGTCGTCGCGACCATCACGCCCAACCAGCTGGGCGCCTTCCTCGACGACCAGCAGGCCCTGATCAAGCCGGTGCCCTGGCTCTACTCGAACGCGCTGCGGATCGGGTTGTAGCGGGGGCCCCGAGCACCTCCCCCGGGCGGCCACCCTCCACTTGTGCTATCCTCGCTCGGATCCGGAGCCTTCATGCGCCTCGTCGCTGTCGTTTTTGCCCTGCCCGTCCTGCTGCTTGCCTGCAACAAGACGAAAGGCACCACTGATCCTGTGGATACCGGCCCCGACGAGACCGACCCGTACGCCGGGCACGACATGGGTAGCTGGCTCTCGATGGAGGCCACGCCCGACGGCAAGCCCGCGCTGGCCTACTACGACCGTACGTCGGACGCCCTCGGCTACGCCGTCGGCACGATCTCGGGCGCCACGGTCACCTGGGCGCGCGAGGGCGTGGACAGCTACCCGGACTCGAACGGCCTCAACCCCGGGGACGCCGGCAAGTACGCATCGATGGTCATCGCATCCGACGGCACCACGTGGATCGCCTACCAGGACACGTCCAACGGCACGCTCAAGTACGCCACGCGCGCGGGCAGCGGCGGCGCGTGGACCATCGGCACGGCAGACGCCGGCGGCGGCGCGCACTCAGACGCCGGATACTGGGCCTCCATCGCGCTCGATCCGAGCGGAAAGCCCGTGATCGCGCACTACGACGCCGGCAAGAAGAACCTGCGCGTCACGCGCTGGAACGGCACCGCGTTCAGCGGCGAGGTCGCCGTCGAGGGCACCGACTATGTGCCGGCCGACACCGCCACCGCGGCTGTGAGCGCACAGACGGGCGAGTACGCGAAGCTCCTGATCGGCGGGGACGGAAAGGAATACCTTGCCTTCTACGACCGCGCGCAGACGGCGCTGATGCTCGCCACGAGCAACGGGGGGACGTGGTCCACCGAGGTGGTCGACGACTCGGGCGACGTGGGACAGTGGCCGGACCTCGCGCTGGACGGGTCCACGCTCTCCATCAGCTACCAGGATGTCGGGAACCAGGATCTCAGGCTCGCCGTGGGTACACCGGGCAACTTCCGCGTCGAGACGCTGGACTCTGGCAACCTCGTGGGCGCAGACTCCGCGATCCTCGTGCAGGGCGGGCAGACGCACATCGTGTACTTCGACGGCCACAACAACGACATCATGCAGGCCAAGCCCTCGAGCGGCAGCTTCACGTACTCGAAGCTGGAGGGCGACGAGGGTGCGCTCGGCTACTTCAACGAGATCGTCTCCCTCGGCGGCACGAACTACGCGGCCTGCTACGACTACACCGCGCGCGCGGTGTGGTTCGGCGCCCTTTAGGCAGGCCGACTGCGCAGGAGTCTGGGAATGTCATGGGTCGGTGACGCGTCTCGTGCGTGCGCCCGTGGCGCGTCCACAGGTGCTAAGGTGACGTTGTGATGCTGCTCTCCATGATCGCCGCCGCGCTCGCGGGTGACCTGCGCGTGGACATGCTCGACGTGGGGCAGGGCGACAGCATCCTGATCCGCACGCCGGCAAACAAGATCATCCTGATCGACGCTGCGGAGTCGAAGGCCCACGTGAGCGATCAGCTCAAGGCACAGGGCGTCGATCACCTCGATCTGGTCATCGCCACGCACCCGCATGCAGACCACATCGGGGGCATGCAGACCGTGCTGCAGAGCTACCCGGTCAAGCGGTACGTGGACAACGGGCTCCCGCACACCACCCAGACGTACGCCGGGGTGATGACCGAGATCGAGACCCGCAACATCCCGTACCAGGCAGGCGTGCGCGGCACCGTGTTCAACCTGGACGACGGCGCGAAGCTGGAGATCCTGTTCCCGAACGGAACGGCCCTCTCCGGCACGCGCTCCGACCTGAACGCGAACTCGGTCGTCACCCGGCTCACCCACGGCGACGACTGCTTCCTGTTCGTGGGAGACAGCGAGCAGCCGACCGAGCAGGCGCTGCTCACCGCGGGCCTCGGGCAGTGCGACGTCCTCAAGGTTGCGCACCACGGCTCGCAGTACTCGTCCACGCAGCCCTTCCTCGACGCCGTGAAGCCCACGATCGCGCTCATCAGCTGCGGGGTGGGGAACAGCTACCACCACCCCGGGCCCGACACCGTGGAGCGCATCCGCGCAATGGGCGCCGCGATCTACCGCACCGACGAGAGCGGCCAGATCACCGTCACCTCCACCGGGCACGGCGTCACCGTGCACACGAGCCATGCGCCGGTCGCCGTAGCCGGGACGCCCAGGCCCTGGTACCCGCCCGGCACCGCGCCCGCGGCACCGACCGGCTCCGATGCAACCGCGACCGCGCCTGTGAAGAGCGCACCCGCGAAAGCCGGCACCCCGAGCCCGGCAGACGCTCCCGCTCCGACGGCGACAGCCCCGGTCGGCAGCACCCCTGCCGGAGCGGGAACCGCGAGCCCGACGCCCGCCGTGGCCTCCGCGGCACCGGTGAACGCCGCAGACTGCCCCTACCTCGCCTCGACCAACAGCGAGGTCTTCCACGAGGCCAGCTGTGGCAACGGAGCGAAGATCCTGCCTGCAAACCAGATCTGTTACGCTACCCGGGAGGCGGCCCTGGCCTCCGGGCGTCGACCGGCAGGCTGCTGCAAACCGTAGATCCGGAGGGTTCCATGCGCATCACCGTAGATCGGATCGAGGGCGGGAGAGCCGTCCTGGAATTCGCCCCCGAGGGCGGACAGCCCGAGCTGATCGATGTCCCGCTCGCGGCCCTGCCGGCAGGCGTGAAGGAGGGCGACGCCGTGACGTTGGGCACCCAGCCCGGTTCGCTCGCAGACGCCGAGGCCCGACTGGCTCGGCTCAAGGCAAAAACCCCCCAGGGCCCTGGAACCTTCGACCTCTGAACCCGGATTGCACCATGCGTCTCCTGCGCGTCTTCATCGTCCTCCTCGCCCTCTGTGGCATCGCTCCCCGCGCGTTCGCCGGCGGGATCGACATCAACACGGCCGACGCCAGCGCGCTCGAGTCGCTCCCGGGGATCGGAGAGAGCAAGGCGGCCGCGATCATCCAGTACCGCACGGATCATGGGCCCTTCAAGACGGTGGACGAGCTCGACAACGTCTCCGGCATCGGCCCGAGCACGCTGGCCAGCATCCGCGACCTGGTGTCCATCGGCGGGGGAGGCACCACCGCCGGCACGGCGACCACCGCGACAACGGCTGCCCCGGCGCCCACCAGCACGCCCTCCAGCACCTCTGCGGGCTGCCCGGTGAACATCAACGCTGCAGACGCCGCGGGACTCAAGGCGCTCCCCGGGATCGGGGATTCGAAGGCCGCCGCCATCCTGCAGTACCGCACCGATCACGGCGCGTTCGCCTCCTGTGACGCGCTCGACGGCGTGAGCGGGATCGGCCCGGCGACGATCGCCTCCCTCGCGCCCTGCTGCACGGTCAAGTAGCCGCCGGGGAACCGCGGCGGGCTCAGCGGACCTGCGTGGTCTCCCTCGACTCCTCCGGCACCGAGTTCACGAGGGCGAGGGCGAGATCGGCCTCGACCTCGTCCCGCAGGGGCTGATCGAGGCAAAGGATCGCGGCCTCGGGGTTCTTGTCCGCGGAGTTGGTCTCGAGGTTCCAGCTGCCCACCATGGTGGCGAGGCGATCGAACAGCCAGACCTTGGTGTGGATGTACTGGAAGTACGTCCACACCTCGACCGACGGGTTCTGCGCGAGGGACCGCGTGACCGCCCGGTTCGCGATCGCAGCCCGCCGGGCAGCGAGCTCGATGAACTCCCGCGAGAGCGCATACAGCGTCCACTGCCGCTCCCTCAACGCGCCGTCGCGCCGCGCCCGCAGCCAGGTCGAGGACTCCCCGATGCCACCGCCCACACCGTTGGTGATCACCACGACCTTGCGGCCGGGCCGCTCGGCTCCGCCCAGCTCGGCCATCAGCCGGTGAATGTAGAGCCCGTGGTCCTCGGCGTTGGCGGGGTCGCGGAAGTCGTAGCGCACGGTCGGAGACGAGAACACGACCTGCCGCTGGCTCGCCTCCAGGTAGGCCTGCACCACCGGCGCGATCGGCTGGATGGCGGCGTTCACCCCCTGCATCAGCACCCTGCAGTTGCCCTGCATCCGGGTCGCGGGGTCACCGAGCCATCGCGCGTAGTTGGCCTCCCCGCGTACCCGCGCCTCCACCTGCATCGCCTTCGCCGCCACGGCAGCCACCTGGGCGCGCTCGAGGCCCCCCTCCCCGCCCCGGGCCTGCCAGGCCTCGATCCAGGCCGCCTCCGCGTCGGTCACCGCCGGGCCCTCCACGAGCACGTCGTTGTCGCGGTCGAGGAAGTTGAACCCGTCGGAGCGGGACTCGTAGTCCCCGATGTTCTGACCGCCGAGGATCAGCTCCTCGCCATCGCGGATCCACACCTTCCAGTGCAGGACCGCGCCGAAGGTCTTCGGGTGGAGCGCGTCCCGGTTGCTCACGACCTTCACGCCCGCCGCCTCGAGCCGGTCGATGCACCGACGGGTGATCGTCTCCCGGTAGAGCCCCTCGGTCATCAACCGAACGTCCACGCCGGCGCGCACGCGAGCCCCGAGGGCGTCCGTGAGCGCATCCGCGGTGCTGTCGCAGGCCCAGAACATCACCGCGATGTACAGGTGGTCCTTCGCATCGGCCACGAGCCGCATCTTCTCCTGAAAGGAGCCGCCGTTCGCCAGCAAACGCGTGGAGTTTCCGTGGGTGAGCGAACTGCCCCCGGCGTCGAGCGCACGCTGGAAGGCGGGGTCGAAGAACGGGCTCGACAGCCCCGAGGCCTCCTCGGGCGGGGGCTCCGCAAAAAGTCCGGTCCACCGGGAGAGCGGCCCGTCGAGGTGCTTGATCGGTGGGTGGTTGAGCGTGGTCCAGGCGGCCGGCGTGCTGTACGGGAGGCCGTGGGCCTGGTCCTGGGCCACCCACGGGAGGCCACCGTAGAACCGGCGCTTCGCATCCATGAAGTCGCTGGCCCCCTCGCGCTGTATGAATGCATCCACGTCGAAGTGGAAGCGGTCCTGGTCCGGCGTGGGGCTGCGCGGCGGCACGGGCAGGAAATGGGCCGGGGCGACGCTCGTGCGGGTGTAGGTGAGCGGGGGGGACGGCTCCGTAGCGGGAGCGGCGCCGATGAGCCCGCTGGTGGCTTCCGAGAGGTACCGGACGACCTCGTCGTAGTTCCAGTGCTCGGTCACCATGTCGCCCGCCACGCGAGCGTGAGCGTGGGCACGTACGCAGTGCCGCTGGTGCTCTCCTGCGACGTCCGGGTTCCGGCGAACAGGCGCAGGGCGTGATGCGGACCGACCTCCAGCACGCCCCCAAGCCAGATCCCTGTCTCGGAGAGCGCCGAGAACCCGGAGGCGGAGCCGATCAGCCAGTCCGCCCGGGCGCCCAGGTGCCCGGTGAGGGTCACCCCGCCGCCGAACCGACGACCGTACACGAGCTCGCCTGAAAGCCCGCCGAGCGAGGCGCCGAGGAAGTCGTCCGGGTCGTCGCAGTATCGACGCCAGTCCACCCCCAACGCCCGGGCCCCGATCACCACGCGGGCATCGATGTCCCCCCGCCGGTTGGCGGGGAGGTACAGGCCTCCCGACCAGTCGAACACCTGGAGCAAGGCGGTGAGCTCCACGTCGAGCGGGCGGTCCCGCCCCAGGGAGAGCGCCGCCACCCTCAGGTCCTGGGCCGCGACGATCGGCTTGCTCTGGCTGGTGTACCGCCACGGCGTGAGGCGCGCCGTGAACAGGACCGGGTCGAAATCCTGCTGGGCGAACGCGAGCGCGTCGAAGCCCACACTGCCGTCGAGGCCCAGCCAGGCCCGCTCCTCGAGCGCTCCCGGGATGCCGCGCCAGCTCCCACCGGCCTCGACGATCACCGGGAACCGCGGGTCGAGCGTCCCCGCGACGGCGATCTGGGCAGCCACCTCGGGCACCAACATGTCGTTCGGGAGCATGCGGAGCGTGCCGAGCCCTTCGTCTGCATGGGCAGCGAGGACGAGGCCGTAGAGGGCTCCGAGCATCGGCCTATGCCTGGGTGTCGCGCTGCAGCGAGTCGAGGGCGGCGGCCGCCCGGGCCTCGCAGCGAGCGGTGAGCGTGTCGAAGTCGAGATCGATGAGCTCGCTCTCCCCATTGGCGTCGCACATCCTGGCCAGCAGCTTGTACAGGCCGAGGCCGAGCGCCGTCACGTCGCGGTCGAGGTCGGCCGTCACGGGCACGCGGGGCGGCGCCGCCGGCAAGGCCAGGCGCTCCGGGGTCTCGTGGACATCCTCTGCGAACGCCGCCGTCAGGTCGTCCGCCGCAGCATCGCGCTCGGTGAGCGGCTCGAGCCCGAAGCGGCGCTCGACAAAGGCGAGGATGCTGGTGTGGTCACACACGTGCGAGTACACGCCCGGCCGGATCAGCGGCGAGATCAGCAACGCGGGCACCCGCCCGCCATACCAGTCCATCGCGGTGCCCCCGGGCGGGCTCCCATGCCTGCCGGTCCCGGGGTGTGGTGCAGGGGGCGGCGCCACGTGGTCCCAGTAGCCCCCATGCTCGTCGTAGGTCACCACCAGGAGCGTGCGGGCCCACCGCTCAGGGTCGGCAGCGAGCGCGTTGTAGATGGTGCCGATCAGCCGCTGACCATCGTGCAGGTGGGTGTGATGGTGGTCGTTGTTCGGGCTGAGATCCTTCGTGGGCCAGTGGCGCGGCTCGATGAACGTGTAGGCAGGGAGCCTGTCGACGCCGGCCGCGGCCCCGAGCGGCACCCCGGCCGGCCAGGCGCTCGCACCCGTGCGGGAGACGTCACACACGAACCGGTCGAAGGACCTCACCGGGTCGACGTCGTCCGGGGGTACACCCGCCGCCCGGGCCAGCCTGCGGGCGTGCGCAGCGGCGTGCACGACCGAGCGGCTCGTGATCAGGGTCGCCGGGCCATCGACGTAGATGCGCCAGGGGAGGCCGGCTGCCGTGAGCCGGGAGAAGATGGAAGGCCAGCCCCCGCTCAACTCGGGCAGCGGGTCGGCGCCGGTGGGCGAGGTCCCCATGTGCAGGAAGTAGCGGTTGGGCCAGGTCGCCGAGGCGATCGGAGAGAACCACCGGTCTGCCACCGCGAAGTGGTCCACCAGATCGCGGTACACGGGCAGATCGTCCCGCCGGTGGTACCGCAGGGCCTCGCGGATGTGCTCCCGGCGCTGGTCGTCGGTGATGTGCTTCTCCTTTTCCGCGCGCTGGAAGATGGTCTCGAGAAAACCCCGGCCGTTGGGCCCGCCGTGGAGCTGCTTCGCCATGTCCCAGGGCATGTGCGCCGCCCCGGGGGGGATCAACGCGGCGCCCGGCTCGGGGCGCAGGACCGTACCCGCCGGGAAGAGCGGATCGGTGACCGGGAACTCGATCCCGTCGGGCACACCATCTGCGCCCACCTCACGTGTCCAGCCAAAGACGCGATCGAAGGAGAGGTTCTCCTGTACGAGCACGACCACGTGGTCGATGTTCTGCCAGCCGGTGTTCATGAGGGACCTCCACTAGAAAAAGTTCTCGGCCTCGAGCACGATCTGCGGAACGCGCGGGGAGGCCAGCGTGATGCCGGATGCCCAGAGCGGGTAGCCGAGACGCACGCGTGCATAGGAAGGGTCGGCACCGAGGAGCGCAAGCTGCCAGCCCACGCCCGCCGTGGCGCCCACCTCGCCGACGAGCTTGCCCTGCACCCAGGCGCTACCGGCCTCCGCGCCCAGGCTGAACGAGATCTCGTTCCCCCACAGCAGCAGCAGCGGGATGGCGGCGTTGTGTACCGCGGCCCAACGCACCTCCACACGGGTGATGCCCCGCACGTTCCCGATCACCTCGCCCGGCGGCAGGCTGCGCATCCCGTCGAGCCCGCCGAGGTCGATCAGCCGGTGCTCCACGGTCCCGACAGCGGCGCCGGCCAGGACCTCGATCGGGATGGCCACGCGCGGGTGCGGAGAAGCGTACCAGAGCCCCTCCCCGCGCACGGCCTCCCAGCTCGCCCCCGAGGCCGGAGCCAGCCCGGCGTCCAATCCGAGCGTCAGGTGATGGCCACGCAGCGGGAAGTAGCGGGCGACGCAGTTGTCGGAGGTGACGTCCAGCCCGGCGGCGATCACGGCCACATCGCCGCCGGTAGGGGCGTAGCGCGCCGACAACAGGGCCGGGCTCACCCAGCCGCCGACCTGTTGCTCGCGCCGAAGCCCATCCACCTCGGGCCCGAACATGCGCACGTAGCCGAGCTTCGCGCCCACCAGCGTCTGCTCGTCGGCGAACGCCCGGATGTTCCAGACGAAGTGCGTGTCGTACTGGCGGCGCAGCGCAAGCTGGACGAACCCCTCGAAGTAGAGCTTGCGCAGATCGACCCGGCTGAACCAGAACGCGAACACGGGGGTGAACCGCGCCGGCCAGGTGTCCCGCGCAGTCGACGTCTGCTCCACGTGGCGTTCGGGGTCCACCGCGACCGTGTGCGGCGGTTCCGTCAGCGAGAGCGTGAGGGAGTCCGGGCCCGGTCCCGCGAGCCAGGGCGTCGGGTTTCCATCCACGGTCACGACGACCACCTCGGCCGGCGCCCCCGCCGGGGCATCCCGGCGGACGCTCACGGTCCGGCTCGCGCGGTTCACGCCGAGCACGTAGTCCTCCACCGGCATCGCTGAGCGGAGCGAGCCGAGCCACACCGGATCGACCCCGGCCTCCTCTGCGCCGCCGACCAGGTCCCGCCCCTGTTCCAGCGCGCGCCCGAGGCGAGCGGCGGTTCCCACCCCATACCGGTCGTCCACCTGCGCGAGCACCGCGCTCCCGGGCCAGTGGGGATCCAACACCTCGACGAGGTCGTCGTGCAGCAGATCTCCGGGGATCGCCTGCTCGAGGATCTCGGAGATGAACGGCGTGTGCTTCCCGTGGAGCATCCGGTCCACGATCGGCAGCCAGGCCACCCACTTGAGCGTCTTCTGCGCCGGCGCGCCCTCGACCGCCCTGGCATAGCGACGGGTGATGCTCGCTGCGGCCAGATCCCGGGCGAACGGATCCGGAACGTCGAGGAGCGCGCTCGCCACGCCGTGCATGACCGCCACGTCGTGGAACCGGCGGAACCCGGGGGTGAGCCGCCAGGCACGATCGGAGACGTACGACGCCCGAACGCCGGGCTGGACGAGTCGGCGGCGCAGCGGGGCCTCGATCACGACGCCACGGCCCGGCCCGCTGTCCGGCACGACGCCCGCGATCTGGGCTGCGAGGAAGGTGGTGAGCACCCTGCGCGGAGGGCCGCGCGTCACGAGGTCGACGTGCACGCCGGCGGCATCGATCGGCGTCACCACGCCCCCGGGAAGCGCAGCCAGGCTCACACGCTCCCCCCGACCCGACCAACGCAGCTCCCCCTCCCCCGCCACGTCCCCGACCGAGCCTGCCGAACCCGCAGGCAGCGACACCTCCACGGTCCACAGGGCTGTCGGCATGTGCCCGTCCACCATGGGCTGCGGGTACCAGCCGCCGTTCGCGAACAGGCCGAAGTGGGCGGTCGAGCCGATGTCCCCGTACCGTCGGGGGAGCGTCGCCGTGAACGTCCACACCCCGGGCCCGACCGGCGCCACCTGCACCGAACCGTGCGAGATCGCGCCCGGGAAGGTGGCCTGCAGCAGCTCATCGGTGGTGGGATCCGGGAGCGCGGCGAGCGGATCTGTCAGCGTGAACGGCTGGTCGCTCTGGACCGAGAGCGTGCCATGCACGGTGCGCAGGTCGGGCGAGACGTCGGCGACCAGGCTCACGGTCGTCTCCGCGAGGGCGAACGACGTGGGGAGGCACATCCACGCAACCGCGAGCAGGAGCGGAGCATGGACGTGAACGGTCATGTCCAGACAATGCACACGCGGCGGTGGTGCGGCGAGCCGCCTGCCAGTCCGCGCCGGAAGGCGAATGCGCGAACTACATAGGTCTACGGACTGGAATCAGCGAACGCGTGCGACGCGGACCTCGAACGCATGGAGCAGTCCGTTGGACTCGGTGCGGTCGAGCCAGTCGAAGTCGGTCATGACGGGGGGGTGCGGGTCTGCTGCCGGGGGCAACAGGACCGAAGCGGTCACCTCGATCGTCTCTTCGTCACGCTGGGGCTCGTCGCAAAAAAACAGGCTGTCATCCGGCATGTGCACTCCGTGGCAGGCAAATCACCCGAGACCCGCAAGCAGCGACTGTGGGGGACCTGGAGGGTTGCATCGCTGGCCGGCATATAACAGAAGCCGGCCATGAACGCAAGTAAAATCGACGAACACCCACGCGTGGTATCGGTTTGATGACCTATTGTCAGCATCGACGAGTACACAAGTCACCGCTTCGCGGCACACCGATCCCTCCTTGATGGTCGGAACGCCGATGGCACCCTGCCGGGCACCGTGGAAGGCACTCTTTGAGAAGGCGGACGCCGCTGTGGCCATGGCCCCCCCGGGCCGGCCCCCTGACCCAGTCAGACGGCCGTCCCGAGAACCCAGCCTGACCGGGCTACGCGGGCAGCAAGGCCGCCCAACCAACACAGTAAACCCCTTCCGGACCTACCCAGCCAACTGAAGTTGGGTGAACCCGAACCGGATCTTCAACGTCAGCTCCTCCTCCGAGATGTCCAACGCGACATCCTCCACCCCCATCTTGATCTTGAACGGTCCACCCGCCGGTGAGACCATCTCCTCGATTTGATCCTTCTTGAGGATTGGAACGGGGTTCACCTTCGGCGTCTGTTGGGCGATGAGGTACTCGGCCCCCCGGTTGAGGAGTTGGAGGATGATGTGCTCCCCAAAATCGACCGTGACGCCCTCGAGCGTACCGACGAGCGCGCGGCGTTCGGCGTCGTAGTGGATGTCACCAAGCGAGGCCTCCGCGCCGATGCGCTTTTCGAGCACGAAGGGAAACTCGATGTTCTCACGCAACAGGTACACCTTGCCCGTGGCGACGACCTTGACGTGCGCCTCCACGCCGAAGCGCTGCTGGGAGTACTTGAAGTCGGACCCATCGCGATCCACCTCGACCTTCCAATCCCCATTCACCCGCACGAGCTCGTTCACGACCTGGTAGACCTGCTCCCGGCGGTTCTGCCAGACGTTCCCCGCGATCACCCGGCCGCGCTGCAGCACCTCGGGCACCTGCCGGTCGGCGAGCAGGCCCTTCACCTTCTCACGCACCTCGAGCTGCTTGATGCTCGCGCGGACGTTCTCGATGAGATCGAAGCCGCCGTCGGCGACCTTGTAGGGCAGACCGACCGAAAAAAGATCCCGCCAGAGGGCTTTGCCGATCGTGAACTTCAGGTGGTAGCCGTCGCTGCTGGCCTTGCTCATGCGGGTGCTCGGGGTGAACCCGTAGCTTAGCGCCCTTTGCCGGCGAGCGCTGATCGGGGCCCGGCGAGCGGCCACGGGCCGGGCGGCGCCCCTGCGGCCAGCGCCGAGGGCAGGCGTGTTAAGGTCCTTCATGTCCGCTGAACCCGAGACGCCTCGCCCGCACGACGCCGAGCGGCGCGGTGTGGGAGACGCGCCGGGCACGTCAGCCCAGGTCCCACGAGCCCGGGGCACGGACGGATCGGGGGCCGGATGATCCCGGTGGAGATCGATCCCGAACACCGGCGCTCGGCCATGCTCGCCCGACTGCTCCGGGCGCTCTGCGTCCTCGTCGGGATCTCCGCGGTGGCCCTCATGGTCAACCCGCCCTCCTTCCAGCCACGCTGGGCCTACGCGGCCATGACCACGAGCATGTTCGGCGTGCTGGCGCTCGCGTACGGCCTCAACCGGGCGGGGCGCTATCGCCCTGCGGCGTGGCTCACGATCCTCGTCGCATGTGCAGGCCCCTGGGGCTCGGTGCTCATCGATCCGAGCATCCTGGCGGGAGACGTGGTCCCGCTCAGCTTCGCGGTCGTGCCGATCCTGCTCAGCGCGCTCCTGCTCTCTCCCCTCGGCACCGTGCTCGTGGGGGCGTTGCAGTTGGCGCTGCTCACGGTCGTGCTCACCCTGAGCCCCGAGCTGGACTCCGTCAACTGGCCAAGCCTCCTCTCCCTCGTGGTGTTCGTCTCCATCCTGAGCGTGGTGGTGAACCAGACCACGCTCGCCGACTGGGCGCAGATCGACCGGCAGACGCAGCAGCTCAGCGGCTACGCAGCGACGCTGCGCGAGCAGACCGTGCGTGACCCGCTCACCGGGCTGTTCAACCGCAGATACCTCGAAGAGACGCTCGAACGGGAGCTTGCGCGCGCACGCCGCGCAGGGACCACCATCGGGGTCATCATGGTGGACGTGGACCGCTTCAAGCCGTTCAACGACACGCACGGACACCTCGCGGGGGACGCGCTGCTACGAAGCATCGGGGCGCTGCTGCAGGGGCAGGTGCGGGCGAGCGACGTCGCGTGCCGCTACGGAGGGGACGAGTTCACGTTGGTGCTTCCGGACGCGAGCCGGGAGGCGACCGGGATGCGGGCCGTGCGTATGCTCGATGCCACGGAGCGGATGCTCGAGGCTGTCCAGGCGAGCCCCGGAGGCGTCGGCCTGTCGTTCGGCATCGCGATCTTCCCGGAGCACGGCACCACCGGCGCTGCGCTGATCCAGGCCGCAGACGCCGCCCTGTACGCAGCCAAGCGCACGGGCCGCGGCCGGATCGCGTTCGCGAACACGGTGCCAGACAAGGCCTGACGCGGCACCCGGACGGGAACCGGAGCTCAGCGAAAGGCGACCATCATTTCGCCGGTCCAATCCACGCCCCCGAGCACCCTCGGGTCCGGCGCACCTGCGAACGTGAAGATGGAGAAGTCCGGGGCGGGCATGCGGGCCACGAACTGGAAGCACCAGCCCGCATCGTACAGGTGCACGGCGCCGGAGGACGACATGTACACCGCATACGGGCCCATGACGGAGGTGCCGAGACCGCAGGTGGCGAACGGGTCGCCCGCGCTCCCCCACCCGGCGGTCTCATCCACGGCGAGCCAGGCGAGCGTGACGGCCGCGGGGTCCGGCGCCAGCGGATCCCCCGTCCAGTCCATCGGAGCCGACGAGACGAGCGTGAACGATCGCGTGTCGAGGTCGAACGAGTAGATCCAGGCGGTCTCGCTCGTCTCGATGAACACGTCGGCCGTGGTGGGGGTCGGATCGGACGCCCAACCGGCGGGGACCGAGGCGGCGGCCACGACCTCCTGGCCCGCGACCTCGGGGAACAGGGCGTCCCGGTCTCCCGAGTCGATCCACTGCAGCCCGTCGACGAGGAGCACGTGCCAGGTGGAGCGGGTGAGCACCCACACCCGCCCGGTCGCCTCGATCGCGACCGCCTCCTCGATCGGGCTCCCCGGCGCATGGGCTGCGCCCGACGCGCTCAGCGGCCACGCCTCCCAGGTGTCGGAGCCATCCCTGAGCGTCCAGATGCCACAGGAGTCGTTGTCCGGGTCGCCATCGCAGTCCTCGTCGAGCCCGTCGCAAAGCTCGGCCGCCCCGGGGAACACGCTGGCGTTCGAGTCATCGCAGTCATCGGTCGATACCGAGCCGTCCCCATCGGCGTCCACTGCCGTGTCGGTGTCCGTATCGGTGTCGGTGTCGGCGTCGGTGTCGGCGTCGGTGTCGGTGTCGGTGTCGGTGTCGGTGTCCGCAGGATCCTTCCGAGCCCCGTGGTCGGGGAACCCGAAGCCGTCGCTGCAGGCGAGCAGGAGGGAGAGCGGGAGGCTGATCATCCGGCCACCGTAGCACGGGCGCGATGCAGACCGGGCGAGGGTCGGGCGGGCCACGTCCCCGCGCGTGCGCGGGCAAGTGGCCGGGATAGGCAGCGCCGACCCAACGGAGTCTTCGATGAACCGCCTCCTCCTCTCGCTCGTCCTCCTCGCGGGCTCGGCCCTTGCAGCAGAGCCGACCAACACCAGGAACCCGCCGGCCGCGACGACCACGACCAACAGTGTGCTCTGCACCAACGAGAACCTCACCAACGCGACCATCAGTGGGATCGACGTGAAGGCGCGCACGGTCACGGTCAAGGGTGCGGACCTGAAGACCTACACGCTCTCCATCAGCAAGTTGACCCTGGGCGCGGAGTACGCGCCGGGTGTCAAGGTCGACATGGGCTACTGCGGCGCGGACGCCCTCACGGTCGCCCTGCACAAGTAGGGAGCGACAGGGACGGGGCGGTGGAGGTGGGCGGCGGCGGACCAAGTCCGCGCAGCTCAGGGACTCTGCCCCGTGCTCGACCAACCCGGGGCGAAGGGATCGCCGAGGGACTTCAAGGTGCTCCCGATGTCGCCAAGCTCCGCCTCCATGAGGGCGAGCGCGGCGTCCACCGCAGCGGACGACGAGAATAGCGTCTCCAGGTCGATGTCGTGCGCGTCGAGCCTCGACTGTGCATCACCCACGTCCGACTCGGTGACCAGGAGCCTGGCCTCCGCCCCTGCGAGCCGTTGCTCGAGCGCGTCTCCGCGCGCGGTCTCGTCGGCCAGATCGGCCTGCAGGCCCCTGACCTCCGCCTCGGTGACCGCCTGTGTAGCCAGGACCTTGTTGAGCTGCGCCGTGAGGCAGCTGACCCGCGCGGGCTGCGACCCGGCCTCGCATGCCGCCCAGGCTGGCGCGAAGTGGAGCGCGGCTGCGAGGATGCCCAGGACGCGCACGGTGCGAAGGATCGGTCTGACCACTGGATCTCCAGGTGTCTGGCCGAGGATCGGCCTCCACAGGTGCTATGCACGGGCTCCGGTGCGACAAGCCGCGTGGCCTTCACCCCCGGTCCCTACCCCCTGCCCTCGAACCAGCCACGCCACCGGTTCCGGGGCGGCCCGATGCGCAGGATCACCGTGCCCTGCAGCGTAGCGAGCGGAACCGGCCCCCACCAGCGGGAGTCGAGCGCGATGTCGCGATTGTCGGCGCCCAACCAGGCGCTGTCGTCCGGGATCCCGACTTCGGAGAGGCTCCACTCCACGTGGCGCGTGAGGTGGCGGGTGAGGTGATCCCCTTCCTTCACCACCGAGAACCCGGCGTCATCCGCGCCCATGTCGAGCAGGGCCGGCTCGTGATCCCGCACGTACGACCCCAGATCGTACCCGATCGACCCCCCTACGCCCTCCACGCGTCGCAGGGTCCACGACGAGGTCTCCAAGGGGTCCACGACGGCGACCACGTCGCCGACCCCCGGAGTGCCAGGCCACAGGATCACGAGGTCCCCGGGCAGGAACGAGGGCGCCATGGCGTCGTCCGCCACGAACGCAGTCCGGGACCCCACGCCGGCGAGCAGCAGCACGACGACCAGCACCCCGAGCACGCGCCACCCGCGCCGCGGCATCAAGGACAGAGTCCGCCGTCGTAGAGGAACCCGTTGTCGTCCTCGAGGCACTCGGAGATGGCGCCGGTGCCGGTGCCGTCGTCGTCCACCACGAGCCAGAGCGAGTCGACGCCGTCAAGATCCGCGGTGGACACATCGAACGGGATGCCCCCGCTGGTGCGCCCGGAGGGGATCGCGTCTGCGATGGTGGCCGTGGCGAGCAGCTTGTCCGGATCCGCGCCACGCCCGTAGAGCGCGACCTGGATCCCCGCGGGCACCTCGCTCCCCCCGGTGTTCTTCGCGCGCCCCACCACGTGCAGCGTGCCGGTGTCGCAGTCGTCCGTGCAGGTCCCCACGATCTCGCCCTCGAGCTCAGCGTCCAGCGTTGCGCCGGGGGCGACGGCGAGGGCCGAGTGGAAGCTGTTGTACACGGTGAAGTTCGGGATGGCCGTGACCGGCACCGAGAGGTCGTCGTTGATGTTGGTGATCGTGTAGTCGTGCTGGTTCCAGACCTTTCGCGCGGGTGCCCACGAGTTCGTGGCATCGCCGTACACCGACATCCCGCTCGACCATGCGTCGTGGACGACCACGATCTCGGCATGGCCGTCGGCGTCGACGTCGGCGACCACCGGGTAGTCGTACATCGTCGCCGAGGCGTGCTCCGTCGAGAGGAACTTCACCGCGCCGTCCGCACCGTTGAACGCGATCATCTCGACCTCGTCGATGTACACCACCTCGGGCACACCGTCCGCGTCGAAGTCGAAGATGCTCGCGCCGGTCGCCCCGCTCATGTCCTGCGCCCGCTGCGTCCACAGCTGCGAGCCGTCCTCGGCGTTGAGCGCCCAGATGACATTCCCCCCGGCGACGATGATCTCCGGCTTGCCATCCCCGTCGATGTCCCCGATCGCGGGGATGGGGAAGATGTTGGCGCTCGGGTTGGTGAGCGGCCCCCAGAGCACGGAGCCGTCCGTGTCGTAGGCCTGGATGACGTTCCCGGAGACGCGCACGAACTCGCCCTCCGGGTCGCTGTCGAAGTTCCCGACGGCGGTCGCCCCCTGGCTCGCTCCGCTCACCCGACCGACGACCTGCGCATCGGCGTTGTACATCACGTCCCCGGAGAGGATCTCCTCCTGACCGTCCAGATCGAGGTCCACGACGGCGGGCTGGGCGCCCTCCCCGTAGATGCCGAACCCCGCATAGGCCGGACACCCGCGCCCGTAGGCGCCGATGGCGCGCGTGGTCAGGTCGTCGTTGAAGATCGTGCGCCCGGCGATGATCTCGGGCGAACCATCGTGATCCATGTCGGAGACGGTGATGCCGGTGGCGTAGTCGAACGAGTCGTCCGAGAAGATGTCGGACTCGGCGAGCTCCACCCCGTCCCAGGAGTACTCGACGACCGAGTACACGCCCGCGCCGAAGGTGAAGATCTCGTTGGCATATTCGCGGACGACGAACACCTCGGGGTGCCCGTCGCCGTCCACGTCGGCGATGGCGGGGTGGGCGCCGTAGCCGGTGTCTGCCCCGGTCGTCCGCCACATCTCGCCGCTGCCGTCCCCGTGGTAGGCCGCAAGCTCGCCCGGCCCCAGGAACGCCCAGTTGACCACGATCTCCGGGATGCCGTCCCCGTCGAGGTCACCGACCACCGGGAGCGCATCGCTCGCCTCGCCGGGCACGTCCCACTCCACGATCGGCGTGAACCCGCCGACCTCGTAGTGGCAGGCGTCGTTGAGCGCGACGTCCTCGGCTGCGAGGTCGTCATCCGGGCACGCGTCATCCGAGGTGGTGTCCACCGGGTTGTCGTCGCCGCTGTCGAGGTCCTGCCCGGGATCGTCCTGCTTCCCGTTCAGGTCGTAGTCCTGGCACCCGCAGAACAACACCGGCAAGACGAGGAGCAACCGGGAGAGTTCAGGACGCATCACGAATCCGGGAGAGGTGACGCGGGGACTAACCCGCGCGGGCCCGGGACCGCCCCGCGCTGCTCATCACGCGCGGCGACGACGCCCGGCGATCGCAAACAACCCTGCCACGCCGAGCCAGACCGCGGGGCTGCCCCCGACGGAGGCGCACCCGATCGTGGACGACGAGAGCGTACCCGTGGGCCGGCCCGCGATCGAGACCTCGGTCTCCACGGTGCCGAAGCGCACGGTGAGCGTGACCGGCGCGATGCTCGCGTCCGGCTCGAAGGAGAGCTCGTCCCCCACCCACTCGGTGCCGTCGGGCAACACCCAGGTCGGGCTCACCCCCAGCACCATCGCGCCCGACGCGTCCACGCCCACCGCCCCGACCACCACCGTGCCGTCCATCCCGGCACCGGTCACGTTGCCGACGACCTGAAGCCCCACGATCTGCTCGACGGCCACGGCGTCGAACGCCACGTCGGAGATCGGGCTGCCCGCAGCGAGCACCGAGACCGACTGCGTGCCCGAGAGCGTGGGCCACACAGACATCCACTCCCGGTCCTCCCACAGGGTGGAGTCCTCGACCTGGACCGCGAGCGTGTCACCACCGGCAGCGCCAAGCACCTCGTGCGCGGCGAGGCCGCGCCCGGACGCCGAGAACTCAGCTTCGAAGGCCGAGTAGCTCCCGACGAGGATCTTCTGGGGGGTTCCGGGGACGAACCCGGAGCCGACGTCGATCGCGAGCTTCGAGGTCAGGGTGACGGCGTCCGGCACGGCCACCTCCACCTGCACCTCGTGAACGGTCGCGCCCGTGTCGTCGAGCACAAGCAGCGAAGCAGTGCCCGCCCCGACGGCCTGGGCCTCCGCATCGACCGTGTCTACCGACGACATCGCCGAGGAGATGGAGATGACCGCCGGGTCCGAGCTCACGAGCGTGAACCCGCGCAGGTCGGCCCGCCGTCCCCAGTGCGCGGACTCGTTGACGGTGTAGTGCAGATCGCTGCCGAACGCGTACGAGTCGGCCACCGAATCCTCGGAGAGCTCGATGCCCGGGTTGAAGTTGTCGACCACGAAGAAACGGTCAGCAGGCTGGCAGGCAATGAGCGTGAGGATCAGCACCGGAAACTCCAGGGGTTGCCGAAAGAGAAAGCAAGGACGATGCCATGCTCGCAGGATCAGCCTCCGAGGCCTCCTATCCCCCGCGGCAGCCTACCGGGCGACGAGGACCACGACACGTACGCCATGCCCCTCGCTGCTCGTCGCCACCCCGACCGAACTGTAGTCCCCCGCGAAGATCACGCGCTGGTCCGGGGACCACCACATCTGTTCGAGGCACTCCCGGAGCGACTCGGCCTCGCACTCGCCGCCGTTCGCTCCGTCCACGAAGCCCGCGCGCTTCAGCAGCGTGCCGGCCGGGTCGACCCCAGTGCCCGCGGTCAACGCGCGCAGCCGGACACGCGCGACCGAGTCCATCCCCGAATCGCGCACCGGTGCCGAGCGCCCGTACCAGTCCCACACCGCCGCCAGCGCGTTGAACGTGGCCTCCTCGGGGTCCTGGCCCGAGAGGGATCCGACGAAGGGTGATGTGTCCGGCGTGACCTCCCCGACGTACACGGGCAGCGTCGCAACCACCTTTCCGCCCGCTGTCGCCTCCAGCAGCCACTCGCCGGCCCGGTCCAGCAGGATCCCCCCGGTGAGCGCGCGAACCTCCCCATCCGGGCTCGATGCCCGCCAGGTCGCGCCCGAGAGCGGCACGAAGTCCCCCACGTGGGCCTCGCGGGGCACCGGCGGCAGATCCGGCCCGCCCGCACCGTGCAGCACCACCCAGATGTCGTCGTCCGGTCCGCGAGCGCGCACGAGCCCGAGGTCTCCGTCGGTGGGCACGTTGAGGGTGGGGGTGGCCTCGTGCGCCACGTGGACCACGTCCACGCCGAGCACCTGGAATGGGTAGCCCGCACGAACCGCCGCCCAGCGGGCCGCCGAGAGATCCACCTCCCCGCGCGCAGCCAGGGTCAGCGCCAGTCCGGACGCCGCGCCGGACAGCACCTCGTCCCAGGCCCGTCCGCCCAACACCTGCGTGACCAGCGGATCCACGGGCTGCCCGGTGTGCCGGATGTAGAGATCGGCGACGGGTGCCGGCAGGTGGGGGGCGGATGGCACCGGTGGGGCGACCACCTCCGGGGCATGATGCACGCAGCCGAGGAGCACGAACGGCGAGCCGACACGAAGAAGTTGGCGCATCCCCACCCGTAGTCCGTGGCCGGGCGGATCGCCGGTGAATGTTTGTCTCCGGTCGCAGCGGGCGATAAGGCCAGTGGCAACTCCGGAGACGTCGTGGCCGACATTGAGATCCTGCACGCAGAGCTCGCGAACAGCCGCATCCAGAAGCTGGAGGTCCGGGTGGCGAACGCCACCACGCGGCAGATCGACCGCGAGACCGCGCTCGCCTGGGCGCGCGACGGACACTCGCTCATCCCGATTCACGGCCATGGGCACGACGTGTCCCGCGGGCACGCGCTCACGGCCATCGAGGTGGGCGAGGAGCTGTTCCTGCGCACCGACACGCGGGCCGAGGCCTCAGACGTCGTCGACTTTCCCGCGCACTAGCCAATCAGGGCGGCCGCCCGAGCGACCTCCACCCGCACCATCTTCTTGCGCCAGGTCGCGGGCGCGAGATGCGTGCTCAGCGGCTGGCACGCGCGGAACGCGGCCTCGCTGAGCTCCGCGGCGCTCGCAGCCTCCACCAGGATGGGCGACGAGCTGACGGAGGAGATCACCGCGGTCCACGTGCCGCCCGGCGAGACCGGGCCGGCCACGGCGACGAGCACCTGCGCGTAGTCGATCGCCTGCCGGGTCCGCAGCTTGCGGTGCACGACCCGCCGCGTGTCGAGGGGCACGAACACCCGGGTGAGCACCTCGTCCCGCTCCAGGCGGAGCCATGCGATGCCGTCCTCCCGATACATGCTCGACACAGCGACGCGTCGGACGCCCCGAGCCGAGCTGAACTCGGCCTCCGCGCCCATGAGCCACAAGGCCGGAACGGTGTCGGCGGAATGTGTCGCGTAGCAGCCGCGTCCTTTCGGAGCGACATGGCACACCGTCCCCTCCCGCTTGAGGCAATACCCGAGCGTGGCGCGCCAGCCCGCGGGCTGGTTGTAATACATGCAACGCGTGTCAAGCATCAGGTTGCCGCCCAGGGTCGCCATGGTCTGGATCGTGGGCGTGGCAACCGTGCGGCAGGCTGCGGCCAGCGCAGGCAGGCGAGCGAGGACGGTCGGATGACGTGCCACGTCGTGCAGCGTCGTCGCCGCACCGATCTCGAGCCAGCCAGCGTGCTCGGAGATGCCCCGAAGGCCGAGCCTGCGTGCGGAGACCAACAGGCGTGGCTCGAACAGGCGGTGTTTCATCGACACGAGCAGGTCCGTCCCGCCGGCGATGAGCTGGCTGCCCGGCTCGCTGAGCAGGCGCGATGCCTCGACCACGTCGGTTGGGGCTTCGTACTGAAAGCTTGGGAGTGGCAACATCAGGTGACCTTTCGGCTGAGCGCGGCCAGGACCCGGTCGGGCGTGAAGGGCGGCTGTCGGAACCACACGCCGGTGGCATCGTAGAGGGCGTTGGCGATCGCGGGGACCGTGGAGAGCTGCGGCCCCTCCCCGGCCTCCTTGGCGCCGAACGGCCCGTTCGGATCGTGGGTTTCGATGATGAAGGTCTCGATCTCCGGGGTCTCGTGGACTGTGGGGATCTTGTACTCGAGGAGGCTGGGCGACGTCATCATCGCACCGCGGTAGCGCTGCTCCTCGTAGAGGGCCTCGCCGACGCCCATGTAGACGCACCCCTCGATCTGGCCCTCCACGATCGTCCGGTTGATGGCGCGCCCGCAGTCGTGCGCGACCCAGATCTTGTCGATGGTGACGATGCCGGTCTCCGGATCCACGCTCACCTCCGCAACCTGCGCGGTGAACGAGTACGCCGGGGACGGGCCCACGGACTGGCGACGGAACCGGCTGCCGATCTTGTGCGGCTTGTAGCCACCGACCTCACCGATCGGCCCGATCATCTCCTCGGCGAGCCAGACAGCGTCCACGAACGAGACGCCCCGCTCCGGCTCGCTGGTGACGAAGACACGTCGGCCGCGGAAGGACAGCGCGGAGCTCTCCACCCCGAGCTTTGCGGCCACAGCGCTGGCCAGGCGCTCACGGACACGGTCGGACGCCGAGATGCAGGCGTTTCCAGCCATGAACGTGACGCGGGAGGAGTAGCTCCCGAGGTCCACGGGGGTGAGCGCGGTGTCGCCCTCGATCACCCGCACGTCGGCCGGCTCGATCCCGAGGCGCTCGGCGCACAGGGCGGCCAGCATGTGGATGCTCCCCTGCCCGCAGTCGGCGGTGCCGGAGAAGAGCGTGACCTCCCCGGAGCGATCCACCTTGAGCTGGACCGAGGATTGCGAAAGCTCGTTCTGGTAGACCGGGTGCAGAGCACCGCACATGTACGCCGAGGCGGCGAGCCCCAGCCCGCGTCCGGGCCCGAGCCGGCCGTGGCGCTCGGCGTAGCCGCTCGCCGCGACGACCGCATCGATGCACTCGCGCATGCCCACCGAGGTCACCTTGAGGCCGTTGCACGTCTCGCTGCCGGCCTCGATGCAGTTGGCCTTGCGCATCCCGGCGGGGTCGAGCCCCAACTGCAGGGCTGCCCGGTCGATGTGCATCTCGAGCGCGAGCCGGGGCTGCACCGCACCGTGACCGCGCTTTGGGCCGCAGGGCGGCTTGTTGGTGTAGAGCCGGTGCGACTCGAACCGGTAGTTCTCGAGCCGATACGGCAGCGGCATGAACACGCCGAGGTAGTAGCTGGTGACCACCCCGTAGCTGGCGTACGCGCCGCCGTCGGCCCAGGCCTTGAAGTCGATGGCGGTGATGCTCCCATCCCGCTTGAACCCCATCTTGAGCCACATGCGCGTGGGGTGCCGGCCGCGATGGGCGTAGAACACCTCCTCGCGTTCGAGCGAGATCTTGACCGGCCGGCCGAGCTTCCGGGCCAGGTGCCCTGCCACGATGTCGGTGCAGAACGGGTCGCACTTGCCCCCGTAGCCCGCGCCGATCGCCGGCTTGATCAGCCGGACGTCCTGCTCCCGCATCCCGAGCACGTGGGCGACATCCCGGTGCACGTAGTGCGGGTTCTGGGTGCTCGACCACAGCGTGAGCTTGCCGTCCGGCTCCGGGTTCGCAAGCGCGACGTGAGCCTCGAGCGGCACATGCGTGCTGCCCGGGTACTCGTACACGTCCTCGATCACGAGATCGGATGCAGCGAACCCCGCGTCCACGTCTCCGTACTCCTGGAACACCCGACGCAGGATGTTGGAGGGCTTGCGCGAAGCCTCGTGGATGTGCGGCATCTTCGGGTCGAGGGCCTGCTCGATGGTGAGCACGGGGGTGAGCGGCTCGTAGGTCACCCGCACGGCCCGGGCGGCACGATGGGCGGTCTCCTCGTCCACGGCTGCGATACAAACGATCGGCTCGCCGATGTATCGAACCTTGCCGATCGCCATCGCCGTCTCGTCCTGCGCGACCGGAATCACACCGTACTTCTTCGGTAGTTCTGCTCCCGTCGCGAACCCGACGACCCCCGGGAGCGCCAAGGCGGCCGAGACGTCGACAGCCACGATCCGTGCGTGCGCCTGGGTGGACCGCACGAACTTTCCAAAGACCATCCGTGGCAGCTTCAGGTCGTCGGTGAACACCGCCGCTCCGACGATCCGCGCCCGACCGTCGATCTTGGCGTCCCGTCGACCGAGTACGCCCCCCTCGGCCGGCTCGCCGGTATGGGTCGGGTAGGTCGCCCAGGCCGGACGGTTGTCGTTCTCGCTCATCGCGTCTGCCCCCCACGGGCAGCCACCTCGCGAGCCGCCGCGAGGATCTTGGTGTAGCCGGTGCAGCGGCAGATGTTGGAACCGAGCGTCTCGCGGATCGCGGCGTCGTCCGCCGCGGGGTCCTGCTCGAACAGATGGGACAAGGAGAGGATGATCCCCGGGGTGCAGTAGCCGCACTGGCTCGCGACGTGCTTGTCGAACGCCGCGACCAGCGGAGCCTCCGCGGCCCCGATCCCCTCGATCGTCTGGACCTCTTCCCCGTCGACCTCCGCCGCGAGCGTGATGCACGCGAGGCGCGGGACCCCGCCCACCCGAACCGTGCAGGCCCCGCAGTCGCCGACGTCGCAGCCGTGCTTCGAGCCGGTCAGCCCCAGATCCTCCCGCAAGAAGTCGAGCAGGGTGCGGCTGGCGGGGATCAGACGGCGGTGCTTGTCACCGTTTACCGTCAGTGTGAGGACAATTTCGTCGGGCATGCATTTCCTACTATCGCCTCGACGCCTTTCGCGGGCATGATAGCTGCCGCCCGAACAAGGTGTCCAATGCGTAATCTCCTCCTCTCTCCTGCCTTCTCCGTCGCTCTCCCGATCAGCCTGTTGGCCCTTGCACCGGGGTGCAGCAACGGCATCAAGGCATCCGACACGTCCGACACGAGCGGCATGGCAGACGCGGACACGGACGCCGATTCGGACGCAGACTCGGACGCCGACAGCGATGCGGACACCGATACCGACACCGACGCGGACTGCACCGCCACGGTCACCGCGTTCAGCCCGGCCGACGGAGCCGAGGGCGTCGGCATCGACGCATCCATCTCCGCCTCGTTCTCCGAGGCGGCCACCAGCGCCGACATCTCGCTCACCGACAGCTCGGGCGGCAACGTCCCCGGAAGCAGCGCGCTCGCCGGCGACGGGCTGAGCATCGGGTTCATCCCGGACGACCTGCTGGATCGCTCCGCGACCTACACCGTGGACGTCTCCGTCTGCTCCGACAACGCCTCGTCGAGCTTCACCACCGCCGGCCAGGCCAGCACCGTCGACCTCACGAACCGCACCTACGACATCGATCTGAAGGGCACGGACATCACCTGGGTCTCCCCCGCCGCGGGCCCGACGCTCGTTGACCAGCTCGACACCGACCACCTGCTCATCATGGTCGAGAGCGCCACGACGACCATCGACACCGTCGCGGCCGCCGGCCTCATCCACGCCGGCACGCTCATCCAGTACCCGTGCGCGGAGGCCATCGACTTCCCCGCGAACAGCTTCGCCTCGAACCCCGCGTTCACGGCTGGCCCGATGGACGCCGGGCTCACCAGCGGCGGCACCGTGGTCCCCGTGTACGAGCTCACGTTCCAGGGCACCTTCAACACCGACGGAACGGCGGTGAGCAACTCCGAGGTCACCGGCCTGATCGACAGCCGCCCGGTCTCCGACTCGCTCGGCATGGACATCTGCGACCTGCTCCCGATGTACGGCGACTCCTGCGTGGCCTGCCCCGATGGCGCGGTCGCCTGCATCGCGCTCGACGTGCGGGATGGGTCCTCCCCCTGGGAGTCGACGCTGGTCCTCGACCCCGCGATCGACCCTTCGGCCGACCCGCACTGCAACTGAGCGGCTCCGCGGGGCGAGTCGGGCTCCCCCGCGGGCCTACCCGGCCGCCACCCGCGACCAGGTCTGCCGCCACAGCCTGGCCGGCGGACTGTCGGAGCGGAACTGCCAGTTCCAGGACTGCGTGATCAGCATGCACGTCACCATCGTCAGGAGCTGCACGGGTTGGCGTAGCAGCAATGGCAGGGACCGGCCGGCGACGCGCAGACCTGTTGCGCTCCGCAGCGCCCGCCGAATACGGCGCAGCCACTCCTCCGAAGTGTAGTAGTAGTCCCGGGTGCCGTCGACAGCCTTCACCAGCTCGAAGTGCGAGCCCGCGCAGCGTTCCAGCTGCCCGTCGACCGGGTAGAACCCCCCGAAGCTGCGTGCAAGCAACGTGTAGTGGAAGTTGTCGGAACCGGGGCGCCACGCGAACAGCGGCTTGAGCAGGTCGGCGGGCCTGGGGCTACGCGCAAAGTGCACGGTGGTGTTGACGACTCGGGCGATCGGCGAGCGCGGGTCGAGGAGCCGGTGCAGGTTGGCGAACATCTGGGCGTAGATGGCGTCGGCCTGCCCCCGGCTCGCCTGGAGCGGCTGCACGAAGTGCTCGATGGGCCCGTTGGCGACGATTGCGTCGAAGGTCCCGTAAAGCGACGGATCCAGATCGAAAAAGTCCATGAGGCGTGCATCCAGGCCCTGCTCCTGGCAAACCCGGACCTGGTCGGGCGTGATCGTGATGCCGACCCCGATGCCGCCACGCTTGCGGATCTGCTGCAGGAGCGTGCCGTTCCCGCAGCCCACCTCGAGCACGCGCACGCCCGGACCGCAGCGGATCTCGTCGAGCAGGTAGTCGAACTGGTTCTGCTTGGCCCGTTCGTAGGGCGTTGCGGGATCACCGCCGTAGATGCCCTCGGTGTAGTCGAGCAGCCCGGTGGTCGGGAAGAACTTGTCGAAGGCGGAGTAGCAGGTGACCACCCGCGACTCGGTCGGGACAGTCACGATGCCGGCGCCTGCCCCGGTGCTGGCAGGAGGGGGGCTGGACCGGCGCGGCGGCAGATGCACCCCGGCACCCTACACCTCTCCGGCCCCTCCACGCAAGCACTGCCCCCCGCGCACCATCTGGTGCGCCCGCGCCCCCGCCTATTCACGCAGGGCGAGCACCCGGGCGTAGACATCACGCCGCGGGAGGCCGGTCTCGGCCGCGACCACATCCCGCACCCGACGGGGCTCCATCCCCTCCCCGAGCAGCGTCCGGATGCGGTCGTCGGCGTCCACGGTGGCCGCGACGCCGCGCCCCACGAGCAGCACGACCTCCCCACGGGCCTCGTCGCCCAGGACCTCCGCAGCGACCGCGGCGTTGCCCGTGATCCACTGTTCATGAGCCTTCGTGAGGTTCCTGGCCACCACCACCTCCCGCGTGGGCCACACCTCGGCGATGATCGTGAGGGCATCGCGCAGCCGCCGCGGGGACTCGTAGAAGACCAGCGTGCCGTCGAACCCCGCGAGCTCGGCCAACCGCCCTCGCAGCGCCGGGCCGGAGGCGGGCAGGAACCCTGCAAAGCAGAACTGGTCGGTTGGCAGGCCACTCCCCACCAGGGCGGCGATCGCCGCGCATGCGCCGGGCAGCACGTCCACGGCGAACCCGGCCTCACGCGCCCGCGCGACGACCCGGAACCCCGGGTCGGAGATCAGCGGCGTGCCGGCATCCGAGACGAGCCCCACGCTGCGCCCCATCCGGAGATGCGCGAGGATCTCCTCGGCCCGGGCCTCCTCGTTGTGGTCGTGGCAGCTCCGTGTGGCGCGGGAGATCCCATGGTGACGCAGGAGATCGGCGGTCACCCGCGTGTCCTCCGCGTACAGCTCGTCCACCTCACGCAGCGCGCGCAGCGCACGCAACGTGATGTCGTCCGGCTCGCCGATCGGCGTAGCGATGAGGAGCAGGTGGCCCGGCGCGACGGCGATCACCGTGCTGCGCGGCTCGCCAGCGCGATGTCCGTGAGCCCGGCGGTGCGGCAACGCGCGATGACCTTCATGATCAGGTCGTAGGTGGCCGCCTCGTCTCCCCGGATCACCACGCGCGTGATGTTCCCGCCCGCCTTGATGGACCCGAGCTTCTCCGCCAGGCTGTCCATGGTGACCTCGTCGGAGTCCACGAACAGCGTGCCATCGGGCAGGATCGAGATGACGACGTCCTTCGGGACCAGCGGCGAATCGCCCGTGCCCTGAGGGGTCTGCACCTGGAGCGCGCGCTCGGACTGCAGGCCCTTGCTCTGGCTCGACGCCTTCTCGGCCTCCACCATCGAGCTCGACACCACCATGAAGATGATCAGGAGCACGAGGAAGATGTCGGTGAGCGGGGTGATGTTGATGTCGGCGAAGATCGCCTCCTCGTCATCGCCGTTGTCGCTACTTTGCGGCGCTGCCTGCATTCTCGCCCCCGGCCGGGATGTGGGTGGGAGTGACGGTGCCCGGCAGGAGCGCGGCCGCAGGCACCGGGGCGTCGGCCCGCACCCGGATCAGCTCCAGCGCTTCATCGGCGGCGTAGGCGAGCCGGCGGGAGATCGAACCGGCGAGGTTCTGCAGGAAGTTGAACAGGATGACCGCCTCGAGCGCCACGAAGAGGCCGACCGCGGTGGCGATCAGCGCCTGCGAGATCCCGGAGGAGACGACGGCGAACCCGCCCTGCCCGCTCTCACCGATCGCCCGGAAGCTCCCCATGACCCCCACGACGGTGCCCAGGAGGCCCACGAAGGGCATCAACGCCCCAGCCGTCCCCAGGATCCAGAGCCAGTTGCGGTACACGGCGGTCGCCCGGCGCTGCTCTCGCGCGATGGCCATCCCCGGGTCTCCCTTCACCTTGCCGAGCGCGCGATCCAGGCCAGCAGCGAACACGTCCCGAATGGGGACCCCCACCGCCCGACATCCCAGCCGCGCCTCCTCGAACCGGCCGGCCCGCAGCGGCGAGAGGATCCGACCCTCGACCGCCCGCAGCGCCCAGAACCCTCGCACCATCATCAACAGGCGCTCCATGGCGACCGCGACGATGAACACCGAGGTGAGCATCATCAGGATCATCAGCGGGTCTTCTTGCAGATGGGCTAGCAGCAGCTCGAAAGTGGAGGACATCGCGCACCTGCTTAGCGCGATTGCCGCACAGGAGCACCGCCCGGCGCCCATGGCGAGCGCGCTGTGCGATCGAGACCATCCGGGGCGACGCCCGCCGAGAGGTACAGCCGACCGACGTGCGCGATCATCGCAGCGTTGTCGGTGCAGCGGGATCGTGCGGGCAACACCGCTCGCAGGCCCATCGCCGAGAGTCCCGCGCGGATCCCCGAGTTGGCTGCCGCTCCGCCGCCGACCAGCACGACAGCCATGTCAAGTTCCGTCGCTGCCCGCCGGACCCGGTCGCACACGACGTCCACCACCGCCTGCTGGAAGGAGGCACACACGTCGGCCGGCGCGAGCAAGGGGTTTCGCTCGATGGCGGTGCGGACGGCCGTCTTGAGCCCCGAGAAGCTCATGTCGTCGACGGTCTGGCGCTCCCCCGCCACCACGCGAGCCAGTCGCGGTCGGGGGAACGGGATCACGCGCGGGTCGCCCTGGGCGGCGAGGCCGTCCACCAGGGGCCCACCCGGGTAGCCGAGCCCCAGCATCCGCGCGACCTTGTCGTAGGCCTCGCCGATCGCGTCGTCCACGGTCTCGGAGACCACCGTGTACTCCCCGAGCCCGTGCACGGCGTACAGGGTCGTGTGGCCCCCGCTGATCACGAGGGAGAGGAACGGGAAGCCGGGCGCCTGCACGCCGGACGCCCCTGGCTCCATCAACCCCGAGAGCAGGTGGCCCTCCAGGTGGTTGACGCCGATGAACGGCACGCCCCACCCGAGCGACGCCGCCTTGGCGTACGAGAGCCCGACGAGCACGGCGCCCATCAGCCCGGGCCCCGCGGTCACCGCGATCGCGTCGGGCCGCTCGACACCCGCCTGGGCCAACGCAGCCCGGACGACAGGCACGATCTGGGAGGCGTGCGCCCGGCTGGCCAGCTCGGGGACGACCCCGCCGTACCTGGCGTGCAGGTCCTGGCTCCACACGACGTCCGACCGCACACCCGAGCCGTCCAACACTGCCGCAGCCGTGTCATCGCAGGAGGTCTCGATTCCGAGCACGATCATGGCCGTCGGGCCCGGTGGTCATGCATAGAACCTGCGCCCCGCCTCCACGAACTTCACGAAGCCAGGGGCTGGGGCGAACCGCGCCCCGTGGCCCGCCGCCAGGGATTGCAGCCGATCGAGCACTTCAGCGGCGCCTCGCCGATCCACGTAGGCCAGCGGTCCGCCGGTGTTGGGCGCGAACCCGATCCCGAACACGGCGCCGACATCGGCGTCCTGCGGGCGGGTGACGATGCCCTCGTCCCAGGCCCGCAGGGTCTCTGCGACCTGGGCGAGCAGCAGGCGCTCGCCGAGCATCCGCACCTGCTCCACCGGCGCGGGGGTCGACACCCGAGGCGCGCAGAGCGCGGCGACGCCCGACCAGATCCCGCCGCGGCGACCGTCGACGTATTCATAGAACCCCGCGCCGTGAGCCCGCCCGATGCGCCCGGCACCGACAAGCGCCTTCACCAGCTGCGCGCCGGGGAGCCCGGCGATCCCGGGTCGATACGCCTCCGCCTGGCTCAACGCGTGGTCCCCAAGGCGCAGCGTGACCTCGTCGAACACCTGCAGCGGTGGGACGACCATGCCCGCAACCCGGGCGGCCCAATCCACGAGCACCGGATCCCACCCCTCCGCCACGCACTGCGCACCTTCGAGGATGTAGGCGGAGAACACTCGCGTCGTGAAGAACCCGTACCCGTCGTTGACGAGGATCGGGAGCTTCTGGATCGCGCGCGTGAACGCCAGACACCGGGCGATGGTCTGCTCGCTGGTCTTCGCGCCACGGATGATCTCGAGCAGCGGCATCTGCTCCACGGGCGAGAAGAAGTGCAGCCCGATGAACTGCTCGGGTCGGACGCTGGCCTCTGCCAGCCCCGTGATCGGCAGCGCCGAGGTGTTCGAGGCGAAGATCGCGCTCGGGCCGAGGCGGGCCTCCACCTCCCGGATCACGCGGTGCTTGAGCTCCGCGTTCTCGAACACGGCCTCGATCACCAGATCGGTCCCATCGAGGTCGGCGATGTCGGAGGAGGCCTTCACCCGGGAGATCACCACGGACCGCTCCTCGGGGGACTTGTGCTTGAGGCGCTCCCCGATGCCCTTGACCACGTGCGCCATGCCGGCTTCGAGCGCAGGGGCCGCCACGTCACGCAGGACGACCTCGTAGCCAGCCTGCGCGCAGATCCCCGCGAGCCCGGCCCCCATCATGCCGGCTCCGAGCACCGCGACCTTTCGGATCCCGGCGTCACGGGGTGCGGGCGGCAGCCCTTCGTGGCGCTCTGCCGCGGTGCGGTGGTACCAGAAGGTCCGCATCATGTCCTTGGCCTGCCCCGACGTCGCCAACCGGGCGAAGGCTCGCGCCTCCACATCCACGGCCCCGTCGAACGCGAGCCGCGAGCCCTCCTGCACGACCGAGAGCATGGCCTCCGCCGCAGGGAAGGCGCCCGCGGTCTTCTTGTAGATCATCGCCGACGCAGCCATGAATGTATTGCGTGCGTCAGCGCCCTGCGGCGAGATCCCGGGCCACACGTACCCCGAACGGTCCCAGGGCTGCTTCGCCGCGTCGGAGCGCGGCTTGGCCTGCTCCAGCCACGCCTTGGCAAGCAGGACCGCGTCCTCGGCGGTCCTGGCCGACTGGTGGGCGAGCCCCGCGGCCACCGCCTTGTTCCCCCGGACGAGCTTGCCCTGGAGGAGGAGGTCGAGCGCCGCCTGGATCCCGATCACCCGTGGGAGGCGTTGCGTACCTCCTGCGCCGGGGATGACCCCGAGGTTGATCTCCGGGAGACCGAGGGTGACCCGCGGATCATCGACCACGACGCGGTGATGACAGGCGAGCGCCAGTTCGAAGCCCCCGCCCAGCGCCGAACCGGCGAGCACGCAGGCCACGGGGACGCCGGAGGTCTCGATCATCCGCAGAAGCTGATCGAGCGAACGGACAAGCTCGAGCACGGCAGCCGGGTCCGTCTGGGCATGGATCATGTCGAGATCCGCGCCGACGCAGAAGTCCTTGTGACCCGATACAACCAACACACCGGTCGCTCCGGCGGTCTGGGCCCACGCATCGGCGAGCCCCCGCCCGAATTCGGCGTTGATCTTGTTGACCTTTCCCGGGAGCTGGATGGTGATCGTCGCGAGTGAACCTTCGCGCGAGACTTCGAAGCCGGTTGCCATCAGACACGCTCCAGGATCGTGGCGATGCCCATGCCGCCACCTACACAAAGGGTGAGGAGCGCCGTGGCACCCCCGGTACGTTCGAGGTTGTCCAGGGCGACGCTCACCAGCATGGCCCCGGTGGCACCCAGCGGGTGACCGAGCGCGATGGCCCCGCCGATGGGGTTGATCCGCGCTGGATCGATGTCGAACGTGCGCTGGAACACGATCGGCACGACGGCGAACGCCTCATTGACCTCGTAGTGGTCGATGTCGTGTGGGCCCATGCCCGCCTTCTTCAGCGCCTTGCGGGTGGCGGGCAGCGGCCCGGTGAGCATCACGAACGGCTCATCTCCCACCACGGCCATCGAGCGGATGCGCGCCCGGGGACGGAGCCCGAGGGCATCGCCCGCAGCCCGACTGGCGATCAGCACGGCGGCAGCGCCATCGACGATGCCGGACGAGTTGCCCGCGTGATGGATGTGGTCGATGCGCTCCACGTTGGGGTAGGCCCGACGCACCAGGGTGTCCAGGCCGAACTGTCGACCCATCACCTCGAAGCTCGGCTTGAGCTTCGCAAGCGCCTCCATCGTCGTGTCCGCGCGCGGGGTCTCGTCGCGGTCGAGCACGACCAGCCCGGACTCGTCACGCACCGGGATGAGCCCCTTGCCGAAGTAGCCGTTCGCTTGCGCGTCGCAGGCGCGACGATGGCTCTCGATGGCAAAAGCGTCGACCTCGGCGCGCGAGACACCGTGGAGCGTCGCGAGCAGGTCCGCGCTCACGCCCTGCGGCACGCTCCCGACCGCCCATTGGGTGCGCGCGTCCCAGATTGCGCCTCCGTCGCTGCCCATCTCGACGCGCGACATGCTCTCGACCCCGCCGGCGATGACGGTGTCGAAGTGCCCGGAGGCGACCATCACCGCCGCGTGGTTCACGGCGTCGAGGCCCGAGGCGCAGAACCGGTTGACCATCACGCCCGGCGAATCGACGTCGAGCCCCGACTGCAGCGCTGCGAAGCGAGCGAGGCAACCGCCCTGCTCACCGGTCTGCGTGACGCAGCCGATCACGACGTCGTCAGCCCGATCGATGCCGGTTCGGCCGCGCAGGCCCACGAGCGCCTGCGTGAGCAGATCGATCGGGCGGGTGGTGTAGAGGGCGCCGCTGCTCTTGCCCCGGCCCCGGGGCGTTCGAACGGCGTCGTAGATGTAGGCTTCGGAGGGCATCCCCCCGTTTATCCGGGCTCGCCCTCGCCTGCGGATGCCTGGAGCCGCAGCTCTCCCCACCGGGCGAGCAGGAGCGCGAGCGCTCCCCCTGCCCCGCGTTCGCGCAGCCATACGGCCGCGATCCGCAGCGGCTCGAACGGATCGGGGGCATCCACGCTGGCGGCGATCGCGGCCTCGGCAACGGCGTAGGCCCGTCCCTGCCGCCTCCCCGTGTCGAGGAGAGCGGCCGCAAGCTCGCCGACCGGCCGGCCGAGCGTGAGCGCGACCCCGATGCGCAACGAGAGTCCCGCCGAGGACGAATCGTCTGCGAGGGCCTCCTCCGCCAGCGCCGGCCGCCCCTCCCTCAGCGCGATGCCGGCCTGCAGATCGTCAGGTGCCGCCGACCGGGCCTCTCCAAAGCGGGCGGCATCCATCGACGCGACAGCGGAGGTCAACGCTGCGTCATCTTGAACCGGCACGGCGCATCCGGCGAGCTCTCGCGCGAGCGCCCGGAATGCGACGGATCGAGCGAGATCGGCGCCCTCCCGAACAGCCACGACCTGCCAGGAGAGCGTGGTGATCACCTCCGCATCGGTCTCGTCCTCGAGGTTCCGGCCCACCCGTACCAGGCTTCGTGCCACGCGCACCAACGCGGCATCTCCAGCCGAGATCGCGCTCAGAGCGGCGTTGCGCGAAACGCCGGCAGCGACCGCGGCGAGCGCGGCGGCAGCGAGCTCCAGCTGGGCGAGACCGAGCGCGTCCAGCAGGCTGTTCATCCGGTTGAAAAGCGGCTCGAGGACGTGGCCGCCACGCGCCCCCGCGCTCGTGAACGCGCGGAGCACCCGGTCGATCGCCATGGAGCCGTCGAGGTCCTCCTCTGCCGGTGGCGCCGGAACCCACGCCTCGATCCGGGGCATGGGCGTGAGCCGGGCGGCGATCCCGAGCGCATCCAGCGCCGCCGGGTGCGGCGCTGCATCGTCTCCCGCCATCCCCTCCGCATCGGGGCCTTCGGGCGGGAAGATCACCTCGAACAAGGCCACCGCTCCCAACGTGCCCGGCTCCAGTCGGTCCGCCGCCTGCTCGGCAACGGCACGGGCGTTCACGCAGAGTCGCGCCTCGAGGATCCGCTCCCAGACCTCGCGGTCGGGCACGGAATCGAGGACCACCGACAGCGCGTGGAGCGCCCTGGCCGTGGCGCCGGAGTACCCCATCTGGTGCGGGGCGAGCGCCGAGCCCGCGCCATGGAGCGTCCATGCCCGCCGACGCACCGATGCCGGCTCGGCGTGACGTGCGAGCAGCTCCAACGCCGCCCGGGCCCGCCCGAAGGGGGTGTTGAGGCCGTCGTCCAGTGACTCGGGTTCGAAATGCGGCCGGCACAGCGGCACCGGATCCCGCAAGCCACGCCCGAGCAGGTCCTTCGACCAGGGCGCGCGCCCCAGCTCCCGGCGGGCCTCGTCCAGCCAGCCCGCATCCGGCCCGGCCCCGGGCGGCTCCGGGTCGTCCACCCCGCCCAGCGGCAGGTCCTCCAGCTCCGGCAGGGAGGGCATGGGGCGCCACTGGCCCGCGACCGGGCCCAGGGGGTCCTCATCCGCGTCGCCCTCGCCCCCGAAGAATTTGCCCATCGCCCACGGGCTGGCCCCCGGCGCGCCGGACGGTCCCGAGAAGTTGGGCAGGATGGCCTGGACTTCGCTCTCGAGGTCCTGCTCCTGCTCCCGTTCCCGCTCCTCCTCCTCCCCCTCCTCGGCCTCCTGCCCCCGCCCGTCGACCGCGGTGGCGTTCGTCGAGCCGGTCGAGGTCTCGCTCCCCGCCTTGAGGAGCTCCTGCAGGGCGTCGTTTCCGAGCTGCGGTGCCAGTTGCGCAGCGAGGTCTGCGTCGATGCCGCCTTCGGCCTTCTGCAGCGCGCGCTGGACCTCCGGCCGCGCGAGCTCGGCAGCCAGATCCGCGCGCTTGGACGGCGGCGCCTTGGCCACCATCTCTCGCGGATCGGGTCGTTTTTGGCGGTCGTTGGACATCTACGCCACCCTGGACCCGGCGAGGATCAGCAGCGGGCGCACGCCGAGGGCGTGGATGGTCCCCTCCCGGTAGTACTCGAGCACAGCGGGGTGGAGCAGGCGATCACCGAACCGCGCGAGGAGCTTCAGACCGCCCGCACCCGCCAGGAGCGCGGCGGCGACCTCGTCGGGCGTGGCGACCGCCGCATCCGGCCCCGCAGCGCGCCAGTGCTCGGGCGCTCGACGGCGCACGATCAAGCCGACGGCAGCGTCATCCAGCCGGGTGTCCGGACGCCTCGCGAGGCAGGCGCAGAGCCAGGGCATGTCGCTGGCGAGCCAGGCGCGAACCGCGGCGTGGTCCTCGGCACAGTCCCGGATGGCCGCCCCGAGGAGGACCTCGATGCGATGCGGGGGGTCGAGCCCCGGGAGCCCGGCGAGCGCAGCGACGGCGTCACCCGCAGCGAGCGCATGCCGCACGGCGATCGCGGCCTGTCCGGACCGGTCGATGGCGGACGGCGGCTCGCTCACCAGGGCAGAGCCTCACCGGTGGCGTGGCGGAACACCTGGCCGGAGGTCTCGAGCGTGGCCTCGTCGATCCGCGCAACGAGGTCCCGGGCAGCCGCTGCAGGCGCAACATCGCCCTTCCCGCCCGTGAGGTCCGTCTGCACGAACCCGGGGTGCAGGATCGAGACGATGATGCCGCGCGGGGCCAGATCACGCGCCAGCGTGACGAACGCCATGTTCACCGCCGCCTTGGAGATGCGGTAGCCGTAGGACCCGCCGGAGGTGTTGTCCCCGACAGAGCCCCGCCGGGACGAGATCACCGCGAGCTTCGAGCCCGGCAGGAGCAGGTCCAGGAGCGCAGTGGCCACGCGCAACGGACCGAGCGCGTTCACCTCGAGCTGCTCCTGGATCCGGGCGAACGCCTCGTGTCGCCCCTCGCCGGCGAAGTCGGGGAGATACTCGCGGCGCAGGATCCCGGCGTTGATCACGACGATGTCGAGGCGGGCGGCCCCCAGGGCGCGCAGCTCGCCGGCGAGCGCGAGACAGGAGGCGTCGTCCGCCAGCTCCACGCCCTCGATCACGGTCGCGCCGGGGATCGCCGCGGGGCTCCGGGATGTTGCCCACACACTGTCGCCCGCGGCCACGTAGGCATCCACGAGGGCCCGGCCGATGCCGCGCGTACCACCGACGATCAGGACGTTTCGCATCGCGGGGACGTAATCACAAAGCGACCGGGGCGGATCCCGAAGGATCCTCCACCAGCGGCCCGCGGGTGGTCCCTCCGCGCGCCTGCCACTCCGCAAGGTGATCGAAATACAGGTTCACCGCCGATATGGCATCGTCCACGGTCTGGGAGCGCAGGATCGTCGTCCGCAGTTCGCTCGCGTAGGGCAGGCCATGCGTGAAGTAGTTCGAGATCTTCTTCATGCGCCCGAGCGCCCCGCGGTCTGTCCGGAACCAGGCCCGGCAGCTCTCGTAGTAGTCCACCAGCACCCGGCGCTTCTCCTCGGGCGTGATCTCGGGCATCGGCTCTCCGAGCATCTGCGCCCTCACCTGCTGGAACACCCAGGGGTTCTTGATGGCGCCTCGGCCGATCATCAGGCCGTCCACGCCCGTGTCGCGAAACATCGCCATCGCAGACTCGAAGTCGAGGATGTCGCCGTTTCCGATCACCGGGATCGACAGCCGCTGCTTGGTCTCCGCGATCTTGTCGACCGCCCGGGTGCCCGAGTAGAGGTCGGCCCGCGTCCGCCAGTGGATCGTGATGGCTTCGACACCTTCTTCCTGACACATCCACGCGATGTCCGGACAATTGCGCTGCGTGGCGTCGAAGCCCGAGCGCATCTTGACCGTGAGCGGGATGCGGATCGCCGCGCGCACGGCGCGGACGATCTGCTCGGCAAGTTCGGGGTCCTTGAGCAGCGCAGAGCCGCCCGAGTGCGCGCACACCTTCTTGGATGGGCAACCGAAGTTCAGGTCGCAGATGTCTGCACCGAGATCCTCGACGATCTTCGCGGCCTCCGCCATCGACGTCGGATTCCGCCCGAAGATCTGGATGGCCACGGGGTGCTCGTCGTCGTCGATGCGCGCCATCTCCTCCATCTTGTCCGCGCCGCGCCGGAGGCCCTCGGAGGCGATGAATTCCGTGACCGTCAGCCCGGTTCCGCCGATCTTCCGGATCAACCTACGGAATGTGAGGTCGGTGACCCCCTCCATCGGCGCGAGCACGAGGTTCGGCTCGATCCGGAGGTTCCGGACCGAGTAGGCGAGTGGCACTTCGGCGCCGGGCGGCAGCGTGACAGGGGCGTCCATCGGCGCGTTGTGACCGGTAACGGGGCAGGTGTCAAGGGCGGGCTGCGGGCGGGCGCCCCGCACGGCTACATGGCCGCATGCGCTTCGCCGTCATCGCCGACTCCCACTTCCACCCCGCCGAGGGCCCGACGGACGCCGCCTGGCCGTCCGACGCCCTGTTCAACCCCCGGAACGCAGCAGCGGTCGCGATGGTGCGGCAGGCAAAACCCGCGTTCGTCGTGCACCTCGGCGACGTGCCGCACCCCGTTCCGGGGCTGGCCACCCACCTCGGCGCCCTCGGAATGGCGCGAGCCACCTACGCGGATCTCGGGGTGCCTCTCCTGGTCGTTCCGGGCAACCACGACGTGGGGGACAAGCCACACCCGTGGGCACCCGCGCCGAGCGTGACCGCGGAGAAGCACGCGACCTTCCGCGAGTGGTGGGGCGCGCCCTGGTGGGTGATCGAACGGGACGGTGTACGGCTCGTGGGCATCGACACGCCGATCGTCAACAGCGGGATCGCCCTGGAAGCCGAGCAATGGGCGTGGCTGGAGTCGGTGTTCGTGGCGCCCGGTCGGGCGGCTCTCCCCACCTTCGTGTTCCTGCACTACCCGCCCTACCTGCTCACCGCGGACGAACCCGAGCACTACGACAACCTGGCCGAGCCGGGGCGGACGCGGCTCCTCGATCTCTTCGTCCGCGCCCGGGTGCAGGCCGTGTTCTGCGGGCACGTGCACCACCCGTTCTGGAACCAGCACCGGGGCGTGGACTTCTACCTCCTCCCCTCCACGGCGTTCGTCCGACCCGGGTACTCCGAGCTTGGGCGGGTGGGGCCGGGCGACGAGTTCGGACGGAACGACGCGGACCGCCTCGGTTTCTGCATCGTGCACGTGGAGCCGACGGGCGCGGGGCACCGCATCGAGTGGGTGCACACGTCCACGCCCGACCCGGTCCCGCCCGGTGGGCCGGCCCCCGACTGCCCGCTCGGGCTCACGTTGCGCCACGCGTGGGACGCGGTGCTCGACATCCCCGCCGACGGCCTCGACCCCTTCCGACGCAAACAGGCGCGAAACGACCTGGTGCTGTTCGCAAGCTGGGAGCTGGGCGTGACCTTGCTGCGCCTCCCCTTCGAGGACCTGCGCCGGCCAGCGACCCGGGAGCGCCTGCTGGCGTTGCGCCACCGTGGACAACGCGCGGTGCTCTACACCGCGGAGCGCCTCTCGGAGGCAGACCTCGCGCTCGTCGACGAGCACCGGGACGCGATCGTCGCCGTCGAATTCATCGTTCCGCGGCTGTGGCTGGACCGCCCCCTCCCCAACGTCGCGGTACCGCGGTGGGTGGCGGCGTTCGGCCGGCACGCCACGGAGGAGGGCCGCTACTTCAGCCATTTTGCGCCCCACGGTTTTCTGCCGGGCGACCCCGACCTCTCGCGCGTGGGGGGCGAGGGCATCCTGTTTCGCATCGACCCCGGGACCGATCCCGCAGCGGGCATCGCCGCAGCGAGGGAGGCCGGCAGCGCGCTGGGAAAGGCCATCGCCGCGCTGATCCTGCTGCCGCGGGGGGGCGAAGGCGTGGCGTTCACGGACGACGCCGCAATCACCGCCCGGGTGACAGCCGCGTTCCGCGCGGCCCGGGCGTACCCCGACGTCACCGTCGTGCTGGACACCACCATGGACCACGACCGCGGCTACTTTCCGCGCCACGGGCTGATCGATCGCCGGGGAAACCCACGCCCGGCGTTCCGTGAGCTGGTCCGTCTGTCGAAGGCTGGCGCGGACGACGACTTCTCGCGCTAAGGTGGCGCCTTTCCCGGCGGCCCCGTGCACCTGCTCCTCCTTGCCCTTCCCCTCCTGGTCGCCTGCAGAAACAAGGCCGAGTCCGGTGACGACTCCCAGGACGTCGCCCCGATCCCCGTCGTCACCGATCTCACGTGGCACCTCCACGCGGAGGTACAGAGCCTGGTCTACGTGGACTGGACCCAATCCGCAGACGCGGAGGTGCACGTGGAGTACAGCTTCGACGACGGGGTCTGGGTGAGCAGCCCCACCTTCACGGCCAGGGCGGGCGTACAGGAGCAGCTGATCGCGGGCATCCCCTTCGCGACGACCGCCCAGTGGCGGGTGGTCCCCGAGGGTGGCGAGAGCGTGGACGGAGAGCCGATCGCCACCGGCGCGCTCCCGGAGGACCTGCCGCTGGGCACGGTGACCGTGTCCGACCCGTCTTCGTGGCTCCCCGGGGCCAACTACATGCTCACCAGCATCAACAAGAAGTCGGGGGGCTGGACTGGCGGAGAATACTGGACCTTCATCCTCGACCGTCAGGCCCGCGTGGTGTGGGCGCACGTGGCACCCCAACACCACTGGACCCTCTTCACCCAGGTGTCCGTGACCGGGGACTACTTCATGTGGGACGAAGCCACCTACTGGTCCGACTACGACGAGGGGGAAGGATCGACGGTGCACAAGGCGTGGCTCGACGAGGAGATCGAACAGATCGCCACCCCCGGGCTGCACCACGCGTTCGTGCAGCTCCCCGACGAGACCCTGGTTTGGGGCAGCCAGTACGACGATTGGACCGAGGCGCTCGTCGAGATGGGCCCGACGGAGACCCAGAGCTCGGTGTTGTGGACGTGCCAGGACAATTGGCCCGGCTCCGGGGACTGCGAGTCCAACGGACTGTTCTACGTGGAGGGCACCGACTCGTTCCTGTACAGCTTCTACACCAACAATTCGATTGTCGAGGTGGACCACCAGACAGGCGAGAGCCTCTGGTGGGCGGGCGAGGTGGCGGGCGGGTACGCGTTCGACCCCGAGAGCTCCCAGTATTCCTGGCAGCACGGCATCACCTACACCGACGCCGGCACGCTCCTGGTCTCCTCGGAGTACCACCCCGACGGGCAGCACGATCCGGAGACGTGGCTCCTGGAGTACGACGTGGACGCCGCAGCGAGGACCCTGCACTACGTGTGGGGCAACAGTTCGGGGGCGTACGCCGGCACGAACGGCGACGCCTGGCGGCTCGCGAACGGGAACACCCTGCACATGGTCGGCACCGCGGGCGTGATCCGTGAAGTGGACCCCGCGGGGACAGACGTCTGGCGCGTGGAGTTCGAAGGCACCCGACTGCTGGGGCGCGGGCAGTACATCGAGGACCTGTACACGCTGGTGAAGCCGCGGGAGTAGTCGCCCCCTCCCCGGCGGCCCGTGGTGCCTGGGATCAGGGGAGGAGGGTCACCAGGGCCCTGTCGATCGTCCGCGCGTTGCCGTCGGTGTCGGTCGCGATGATCTCGACGAGGTGGGGACAGCCCGCGTCGCCACCGAGCGCCGTGGGGTCGACCTGCCCGGAGAAGCCCACCGCGGAGCAGTGTGGATACCCGGGCCACGCCGCGCACACGTCCGGGCGGTCGGTGCCATACGCGAGGGGGACCTCCGTGGTCTCGTCGATCCGCGCCACCACGCCCTGAACGCCGCGGTTGTCCAGCGCCCATCCGGAGAGCGTAGCCGTCCCCGAAACCGTCCCACCGTCCCGAGGCGTGTCGAGAACGCCGAACGGCGCGAGGCCAGCCATGACGGCGTCGGCCTCGCTCGCGATGGTGGCGTAGGACCCGATCAGCAAGTAGGCCCGGGCGTTCACCGTCGTCCAGGCCGGGATGGCGAAGGGGAAGAGCGCGCGCACGTTGTTGAACGGGAGGGAGCGCTGCTGCCAACCCTGGAACGCGGTCACCCCGTTCTCGTACAGGATGCCCACGCCGTAGGTGGACCCACTGTCCTGGAGCGTGACCCAGGGGGCCGGGCTCTCCACGTTCTCGTAGTAGAACCCGTCGTTCCCAGGGGTGTCGATGTTCACCTCGGAGCCGTCGGCCAGCAGCAGCCGCCAGAGATCCGGGCCTCCCACACCATTGCTCGCGTACAGGGTGGGCATCTCGTGGTACGTCCACGCGTGGTCCATCCCCGCGGTCTCGGTGGCGGAGTAGCGCAGCTCCACCACGTGGGTGCGGGCAAACCGGATCGTCTCGGTGAGCTCGATCTCGCTCCGCAGCCACGCCGTGCCCGCATCGTCGCAGCCGTCACTCACGCACGAATCGGCCTCCCAGTCCGGGTTCCAGTGCAGCGGCGTGGTCACGACAGAGAGCCCGCCATCGCCGGTGGAGCCGACCGAGTCGACCCCGGAGCCGTTGTTGCAGCGATTGCCCCCCTGCACCGGGTTCCACCCGAGGTAGGTGATGGAGTTCGGACAGGTCGTCAGCTCGGTCTGGCAGGAGGCGTCCCAGGCGCAACCCTGCATGCTGCGATCGGGGTCGTAGAGCGCGACCTGCACCTCGCGACCGGTGTCGTTCGCGTCGATGGTGTTCGCGGCGTTCAGGCCCGGCGCACCGTCGGCCAGGCCGAAGTACACGACGCTCCCGCCCCAGTCCTGGCGCACCCCCACCTTGAGGTAGTCGGTGGCGTCGTACAGGTAGGTGTCGCTGTAGCCATTCACGGTGGTCGACTCCTGCCGGCCGGACACGTTCGTGGAGAGCGCCCGGTCATCTGGCTGGATGGCCTCGGAGTAGGGGCAATCCGTGGGGCTCGTGTCAGCGTCCGTGTCGGTATCGGCATCGGCATCGGCATCCGTGTCGGTGTCGGTGTCGGCATCCGGGCCCGGCCCTCGACCGGGGTGGGTCTTGTCGACCGCATCGCCACCGCACGCAGCGAGCAGGACGCAGGAGATGCCGGCGCAGAACAGGTGCGGGGTCGTGGACATCCGGTGAGCCTACCGCGATTTCGCGCGGCCCGGCTCACGGTTGGCCCACAAGTTGCGAGGCATTCCACCGCGCAGCGCGCGAGGAGCGATCATGGCGAATCCGATGGTTCATTGGGAGTTGGCGGTGGAGGACGTTGCCAGGGCGAGGGCGTTCTATGGCCGGGTGTTCGGCTGGCGCTTCGATGCCGTGAGCTTCCCTGGCTACACGTTGATCGACACCGGGGCGACGCCGGGCGGCGGCCTCATGGTCCGGCCCCCGAGCAGCCCGGCCCCCGCGCTCAACACCTACTTTCGCGTGGATGACCTCGACAGCACGCTCGTTGCCATCCGCGAGGCCGGCGGCTCCGTGATCGTCCCACGCACGGAGATCCCCGGAATCGGTTGGTTCGCGATGTTCCTGGATCCGGATCGGATTCCCATCGGGATCCTCCAGGAACGCCCCGAGTCCAGGGCACATTGACCACCATCGACGTCGCGGGCACCCCGGGTCATGGGTGTCCAGTCACCCAACCGGTGTGCCAACTCACTCGGATGTCCCGTCGCCCCGCGCTGACGGAGCGGCCGGCAGCGCAGATCCCAGGCCCCTGACCGTGCCATGGCACCGGGATTGCTTGCATCGCGGGCAGGCACCCAAAGTCTTGGCGTGCCCAAACCACGTGGCAAGCAACTTGCCGTAGGAGGCTGCTCATGTCGACCCTGTCGTCTTCGAAGCTCGTATTGTTCCTCATGCTCGTCCCGTTTGCCGTGGCCTGCAGAGGCAAGGACACCGGCGATGACACGGGCGGTGACTCGCATGTGGACGTGGAGCCCCTCGCCGTGCTCTCCACCCAGCCCGCCGACGGGGACACGCTGGTGCACGTGAACTGGTCGATCAGCGCCATCTTCACGGACGAGATGAAGCCGGGAACGCTGACCAAGGACACGTTCAAGCTCACGCTGGACGGCGTGGAGACCCCTGGCGTCGTGCAGTATGCCAACACCCAGGTCGTGTTCCTCCCCGTGTACGACCTGGAGAACAGCGCCACCTACACCGCCTCCATCACCACCGGGGCGGAGTCCTGGGCCGGGGAGCACCTCGATGAGGACTACGTGTGGTCGTTCAGCACCTACCCCTGCGACGACGCAGATGGCGACGACATCTGCGACAAGCTGGACATCGAGGAGTGCGACGGCTTCGACAACGACGGCGACGGGGTGGTGGACGAGGGCTTCGACTCGGACTCCGACGGCCTCGCCGACTGCTTCGACGCCGAGACCTGCGACGGCGTGGACAACAACGGCGACGGCCTCGTGGACGAGGGCTTCGACTCGGACTCCGACGGGATCGCGGACTGCTACGACGAGGAGGAGTGCGACGGCCTCGACAACGACGGAGACGGCCGCGTGGACGAGACGTTCGACTCCGATGAGGACGGGGTCGCCGACTGCTTCGACCCCGAGGTCTGCGACGGGCTCGACAACGATGGGGACAACCTGGTCGACGAGGGCTTCAACTCGGACCATGACGCGGTGGCCGACTGCTTCGACACCGAGGAGTGCGACGGGCAGGACAACGACGGCGACTACCTCGTCGACGAGGGCTTCGACTCGGATGGCGACCACCTCGCGGACTGCTTCGACACCGAGGAGTGCGACGGGGTCGACAACGACGGCGACGGGGTCGTGGACGAAGGCTTCGACGCGGACGAGGACGGGACCCCCGACTGCTTCGACATCGAGGTGTGCGACGGGCATGACAACGACGGCGACGGGCGGGTGGACGAGGGCTTCGACACAGACCACGACGGGCTCGCCGACTGCTTCGACACCGAGACGTGCGATGGGCTGGACAACGACGGGGACGGCGGCGTCGATGAGGGCTTCGACTCCGACACCGACGGCGTTGCAGACTGCTTCGACGTGGAGACCTGCGACGGCGTGGACAACGACGGCGACGGGTTCGTGGACGAGGGCTACGACGACACCGACGAGGACGGGACCGCGGACTGCATCGACGAGGAGGTGTGCGACGGCCTCGACAACGACGGCGACAGCGCCGTCGACGAGGGCTTCGACAGCGACCACGACGGCGTTCCCGACTGTGTGGACGTGGAGGTGTGCGACGGCCTCGACAACGATGGGGACGGGTACATCGACGAGCACGTCTGCCCATAGGCGGGGCGGCGACCCCGGCTCCGGTCCCGATGGGCCGCGAGCCGCCATCCGCTGCCGGGTGGGCATCACGAGAGCGCCCAGGCAACGGGACCCTCGTTAAAGGCCCGGCATGTCCACAGACCCGTTGTGCGCCTCCCCCGACCTGACCTCGCCCGCGGGGCTGCCGAACATCCAGGTACTGGACGGCGGCTTGGAGATCCGGGTCCGGTGGGGGCCCCCTGCACCCGCCGCCGCGCTCATGGCGCTGGGGGCAGCCGCGCTCGGCTTCGCCGCATGGTTCTCGCACCGCTTCGGGAGCGATGACCCGGCGCTGGTGGTCATGATCGCCGTGTTCGTGGGGGGTGGACTCGCGCTCGACTACCTGGGTCTCGTCTGGGCCGTCAACCGGACCGTGCTGCGTATGGTCGGAGACGAGGTCCAGGTCGGGTTCACGCCGCTCCCCTGGTTCGGCCGGACGTCCACCGACCTGTCGGCATGGGATCAGGTGCGCGCCGTCACGATCACCGAGGAGTACCAGCACCAGCGTGCCACCCGCTACAGGGTCGTGGCATCGCTCGGAGCCGGCCCGCACGGAGAGGGTGGCGTCACCCAGCAGATCGGCCGCGACCTTCTCCGTCGCGACGAGGCGGAGTGGGTAGCGGCCGCGCTCGAGGCCCGACGGGCGCGAGTGCACCTCGCGCGGGACCCGCTCGCCTCGACCGGGGCGGGGTCCGCGGACGACTCCCGGTAGGGCCTACTCCCCTCGCGCCACGTACAGGTCCGGCTCGGCCTCGAAGAACCCGAACGCGTACCCGAGCGCAGCATCGAGGCGCCAGGTCACATCTCCGGCGGGGGTGACCCGGTCGATCTCGCCGCCTACGGCGAAGTCCACGAGCGTGTCCCCATCGTCGAGGCGATGCACGTCGCCCAGCACGAACGTGAAGATGCTGGGATCGGGGTAGAAGCTCCAGATCTCAGACGCCGTGGGCTGGGTGGGATCGAAGCTGTACTCCAACGCCCGCGATTGACTGCCCGCGCCCGCGTTGTCGAACACGAGGATGCTCGAGTCGAGCACCTCGAACTGGTGCTCGTGGAGGAACACGTCGTCTCCCGAGGCCGGCGTGATCGTGGCCGCCGTGGTCCCGAACACCCAGTCGCACGTGCCGGTGGCGCGATCGATCTTCACGATGCTGCTGAAGTTGCGGATCGAGAGGTAGTAGGCGTCGTCCGCCTCGTCGTAGTCGAGCGCGTTGGCGAAGGTCCAGCCGATCTCGGTGTCGGTCCCCACGTCGACCGCGGGATCGAAGCAGTCCCACACCGACCACGCGTCGGTCTGGGTGCCGTCCGGCGCGACCTCGACGATCTTGTCGCCCCGAAGCTGGGATCCGTTGAAGTCCCGGTACTCGACCGCGATGGCGGACAGCGTGCCGTCCGGCAGTTCGACAAAGTCGTGGGCCAGGAGGGGGACCGGCGTGGCCACCTCGGACGTTCCATCGAGGGAGACGCGCACCAGCGCCGAGTCCTGGGCGGGGTCGCCGGAGACGCTGCCTGCGTTGTAGAGCACGCTCGTGCCATCGCGCGAGAGGCGGGCGCGGTAGACGTCGAGCCCACGGGTATCCGGGTAGTACCAGACGAAATTGCCGGTGGCATCGATGATTGCGGGGCCGACGACGCCCCCGAGGATCGGGGCGACCGTGTACAGATCGTTGCCGTCGCCATCGAGGGTGAGCGTCGGCAGGGTGTTTGGCAGGATGCCGGTCGTCACGGAGGCCGTGTCGCTGGTGATGTCGCCCTCTTCGGCCTGCACGACGACCTGGTAGTCCACGGCTGTCTGCATGTGCAAGCCGAGGAGCACGGCCGAGTGCTCGGTGGCGGCCACCGACTCGGTGGGGGTCGTCAGCCCGTCGCCGAAGCGGACGTAGCCCACGGAGGCGACATCGGTCGTCCAGGTCACGGTCACGACGGTGGGGATGACAGGGCTGACCTCGGCGGTCACGTCCCCGATCGTGACGGAGGCATCCCCCGGGCCGGGCTTGCCGGTGCAGGCGAGGACGAGGGGGGCGAGGCCCAGGAGCGTGAGGTGCCGAGCCATGGTCAGTCTCCCGTGGGCGCGGTCGGCGCCAGGACCGTCAGGAAGATCGGGGCCGGGTTGTAGCAGCTGCTGCACCGAAGCGCGAGCAGCCACAGCCCATCGCCGGTGAAGCCGGTGAACGCGTCGGCTCCGTTCGTGGCGGTCGAGAGGTCGGCCGTCGTCCCCCCCGCGACGTCCACGGTGTACAGCGCAGTCGCGCTCTGCTCGAGGTCGAGGAAATCCCCCTCGATGTCACTGACGCCCCGCCCTTCGTAGTAGCCGAGCATGACGCTGTCGACCTTCAACGCGTTGACGGCGTTCCCCTCTCCATCCACGGTCAGGGCGCTCCAGTCCACCGTCCAGGGGGCATCGGAGCACACCGGCAGGGAGGTGAGCGAGTGGAGGTCGACGGTGAAGTCCAGGACACCGCAGCCGGCGCCGACGTCCGCGCGCGTGACGTCCGAGGCGGTCGAGGGGGCGAGGAACGTCAGCATCCGCGCGCCCTTGCCGAGCTCTGTCCCGGTGGTGAGCAGGAGCATGTACGTGCCGCCGCCGTCGGTGTACTCCTGGCTGAGATCGATGGGCGTACCGAAGAACGACATGGCGGAGAGCGTCGTGCAGGTCCCTCCCGCATCGTTCCGCGCCTCGACGTAGCCGCTCATCTCCGACTGGTTGAGGTTGTTCTTGCTCAACCCCTCCTTCACCTCGTCCTGGCTAAGGTTGGCGAACCGGATGAGGCCCACGTTGTCGATGTCCGCGGCCGGATCGACCGGTTGACACTGGATGTCGGTGGTGAGCTCGTCCCAGCAGACCTGCACGTCCGCGCCCGACACCGTGGTGATCGAGGGGACGTCGAGCGAGCCCTGGAAGGCGTAGTTGTTCGCATCGGAGAGGGCGACGGTGCCTTCGCTGCAGACGTCGGCGGGGGGCGGCCCGGAGTCGTCGGACTTCGCGGGGCAGCCGGTGAGCGCCAGTGCGGACAGGATCCAGATTCGAGCGTTAATATTCATGATAGCCTTCCTCCCAGTCGTAGGTGAACTCCCCCGTCGTCTCATCGAACGCGGCGAACGTGGCTGCGTCCCACACCCCGCCCGTCTCGACCATCAGCACCTGGGCGTGCCCGTAGTAGCTGGGGGCATAGCCGAAGGAGACCGTGGTCCCGTCGAGGTCGCCCACCGTCGTGCCATCGTAGCCCAGCACCGGGAGACAGCCGGGGTCCGACTCCGTGAGCACCTGCGCCTCGGAGCGGATCAGGTCGTACGCCCAGCTGCACTCGGAGCAGTCGGCGCGGGGCGCCACGGAAGTGAGGGTGTAGCGGATCCGGCAGACGTCTGCTCCGTCGCCGTCGTCGGCCACGAAATACCACTCTTCGTAGCCGATGTAGTCGGCTCCGCTCATGGTTCCGAGCCCCAACTGGCCCTCCTCCCCGCTCCGGCCAGTGCCCGTGTCCGTGTCCGTGTCCGCATCGGTGTCGGTGTCGGTGTCGGTGTCAGCCGACGAGGAGTCGTCCACCTGGCTCGTGTCGGAGCCCCCGGTGCACGCTGTCAGGCCGATCCCCAGGAGGCCGAGGGTGAGGGTAGACGCGACGAGGTTCAAGCGGCCTCCGTGTGAGCGGTCCGGCGCCCTACGCCGCCTGGGAAGTGCAGGCCAGCATCACGGTCGGAACCTGCCGAAAAATCTACAGGCACCTCAAACCAGAACCGACGGGGCGCTCCACACCGGTTCAGATTAAGGCGCCGGGCTGCCTGGAGTCTCGCGTGCATCTGCCCGTTCCTGCCGTTGCGATCGCCCTCTCGACCCTGTTGCTCGCGTGCGAGACGCCCGCGCCGCAATTCGTGTCCAAGGCGGACCTCGACCGCGCCCACACCCTCAACGACGTGCGGGCGATCTGCGTCGGCCTCACCATGAAGGACGACGACACCCGCGAGTACGCCGCGCTGAAGCTGAAGGACTACAAGGACGAGGGCGCCTCCTGCCTCTGCCAGCACCTGACCCGGGACGGCACCTGGGACCCTGCGGTGCTCAGCGGGCTCGCCAACGCAACCGACGACCACCGCGTGGGCTGTGTCGCAGACGCCCTGGACGACGCGACCCTGAAGGATCGGGCCGGGCTTGCGAAGGCGATGCTGAAGGTGAAGGCCCCGAAGGTACACGCCCGGCTCGTGGTGGCCGCAAACTCCGACACCGACCCCGAGGTCCAGGCTGCCGCGCTTCCCGCGCTTCGCGGGACCCGGGATCCGAAGGAGCAGGAGATGCTGATCTCCGGGCTCAAGCGTGGCGGTGCCTGGGGCGCGAACGCCGCCATGGACCTGGCCGGAAACCCCGCCGCCACCGAGGCCCTGCGCGACGCAGTGAAGACCGGAGACCCGCCGACCAAGGCCGCTGCCCTCGTCGCCTACCGCGACCTGAAGCTCGAGGACTTTCCCGACGTCGCGTGTGGGGCCATGGCCGATGCCGACCCCGGGGTGCGGGTGGCCGCGATTCGCGCGGTGGACGTGTTCCGCAACCCGAAGATCCTCGCCTGCCTGCGGGACCACGTGATGACCGTCGAACCCGACGTGAACGTGCGCACCGCCCTGCTCGAGGTGCTCGACAAGAACGCGGCTCCCGAGGCCTCGCAGATCCTGTGCGACGCCATCCCGTTCTGGGTGAAGACCTACGTGACGGACACCGCCCCCACGCTCCAATCCGACCTCGACATCGTGTACTACCAGAACGACCGTGACTATGAACGGAGCCTGGAGTGTGCCACCGCCGCGTTCAACAAGGGCGGGTACACCGAGTGCGGCAAGGCGTACCTCGGTGCCCGCGTGAACGAATTCGGCGGCAAGGTCCACTACAAGGCGTGTCCCGCATCGACGCCCCCGGCGGGCGGCGGGAGCGGCGGCGTTGTCGAGTTCTAGAACCCAAGCCCCTCCGGAGTCCCCATGGCGAGCCTCAAAGACGTGATCTCTGACCCCAAGAAACGTAGAAACGTGGTCGACGACGGCGTGAGCGTGATCGAAGCGGAGGTGGCCGACAAGGGCGGCCTCTCAGGCATGGCGATCAAGGCCGCATACGGGACCGTCAAGCGCATCAAGCCCGGGTTCGTGGTCGGCGCGCTGAACCACCTGCTCGACGACTTCGCCGGCAAGGTGGACCCGTTCTGGGCGGCCGCGCTGGAAAAGGGGGGAGACCCCGCTGCGACCTTCGTTGGCCAGGGACCCAGGGTCTCCGAGGCGCTGCTCTCCATCACCGACGAGCGGGCCCGCAACGCCGCGGGTCCCGTGCGCAAGACCTACGACCAGCTTCGTCCGCAAGCGTCCAAGCACGTGCTGGAGGCGATGCCGAGGCTCGCCGGGCTGCTCAAGAAGCACGCCTCTTGAAGGGTCCCGGCCGAAGCCCCGGCCGGCAACGGGATCCGTCAGCCCCCTTTCCCGGCATTCGGCGTAGCGCCAAAAACCATCTGGCCGGATAGGCTGGGCGGCCGTTCTCACCCTTCCCAGGAGGCCACCGTGCGTCGCACCCCGTTCCACGAGTTCCACAAAGAGGCCGGAGCGCGGCTGATCGACTTCGGTGGCTGGGAGATGCCCGTGCAGTACGCCGGCATCCTCGAAGAGCACGCCGCCTGCCGGGAGCGCGTCGGCCTGTTCGACGTCTCGCACATGGGCGAGGTGTGGTTCCGCGGCCCGCAGGCGATGGACGCCGTGAGCCACCTCGTGACGAACGACGTGAAGAAGCTGGCGTTCGGGCAGGCGATGTACACCGCCATGTGCAACGAACGGGGCGGGATCGTGGACGATCTGATCGTCTACAACGTCGCACCGGAAGAGGTGCTGATCTGCGTGAACGCCGCGAACCGGGCCAAAGACTACAGCTGGATGATCAGCCACAACCCGCTCGGCGTGGACATCGTGAACGAGTCCGACTTCTGGGCCCAGCTCGCGATCCAGGGCCGGCACGCGGAGGCCCTGCTGCAGACGCTGACCGCCGTGCCGCTCGACCAGATCAAGAACTACTGGTTCGCGCTGGGCACCGTCGCCGGCATCGAGGGCTGCATCATCGCCCGCACCGGGTACACGGGCGAGGACGGCTTCGAGATCTTCCTGCCCGCTGGCGCAGCCGACATCCTCTGGCCCGCCGTCCACGCGGCCGGCAAGCCCTTCGGCCTCGCCAACATCGGCCTCGGCGCCCGGGACACGCTCCGGCTCGAGATGAAGTACTGCCTGTACGGCAACGACATCAACGACGACACCACGCCGCTCGAAGGCGGGCTCGCGTGGGTGACCAAGCTGGAGAAGGGCGACTTCATCGGTCGAGGCCCCGTGCTCGCACAGAAGGCTGCGGGCGTGCCCAAGCGCCTCGTCGGGCTGGTCGTGGAGGGCCGCATCGCGCGCCCGCACAGCCCGATCCTCCAGAACGGCGTGGTCGTGGGTGAAGTGACGAGCGGCACCCGTTCGCCAAGCCTCGGCTTGAACCTGGCGATCGGGTACGTCCCGGCCGGCTCGGCTGCCGTGGGCACTGCCTTCGAGATCGACATCCGCGGTACGATGGCGCCTGCAAAAGTCGCCAAGACCCCCTTCTACACCCGTCCCTACTAGCGCCGGAGCCCAACATGTCCTACCCCAGCCACTACAAGTACACCGACCAGCACGAATGGGTCTCCGTCGAGGGCGACATCGCCACGGTCGGGATCACGCACCACGCCCAGGATGCGCTCGGCGACATCGTGCACGTCGAGCTCCCCGCGGTGGGCAAGACCATCGCGAAGGGCAAGAGCGCGTGCGAGGTCGAGTCCGTCAAGGCGGTCTCCGACGTGTACGCGCCGATCTCCGGCACCGTCACCGAGGTGAACGGCGCGCTCGACGGCAACGAGTCGGTCATCAACTCCGATCCCCATGGCGGCGGCTGGCTCTTCAAGCTCCGCTTGTCGAACCCGGGCGAGCTCGCGGGGCTGCTCGACGCGACGGCGTACACCGCGATCGCCTGAACGCCCGGGTGTGACCGTTTCGGACACGCCGTGACCGTATCGTCCCGGGGTCGATGATCCCGGTGATATGCTGTGGTCATGGTCTTCCTGCTCCTGCTCGCGGCATGTGGCTCCGAGGCCGACACCGCGGCGTGCGGAGGAGAGCCGTGCCTCACCCTGCTCTCCCCGACCGACGGCAGCATCGTGTGTGGCACTCCGCTTGCGGTCGTGACCGACGTCGCGAACTTCACGCTCACGAACGAGACGATCGAGGATCCCCCACCCGACACCGGGCACATGCACGTGTACCTCAACGGGCAGGAGGTCGCCCAGACCGACATGGAGACCGTGTACGTGCCGGAGGTCGCGGACGGTGAGTGGCAGCTCAGCCTGGATCTCGCGTCTGCCGACCACTCGGCGCTCGATCCATACGTGGGGCTGGTGATCTACATCACGGTCGACAACACCCTCTGCTCGGGATGAACATGCTGATCCTCGCCTCCCTGATCGCCTGCACGGGCCCATCGGACTCCGCCGCGACGCCCACGCCCACGGTCTCGTTCGTCTCGCCGCACGAGGGCGACCAGTTCGTGACCGGCGCGCCGATCGCGCTCTCCATCGCAGTCGACAACTTCCTGCTCTCCGACCCCGCGAAGCACAACGAAGGCGAACCGGAGGGGTACCTGCACCTGAGCTGGACCGACGGCGCGACGAGCGACTCGCTCGACACGGAGAGCACGACGCCATCGATCCAGATCGACACGGCTCACGACTGGACGCTGACAGCGGACCTGCGCTTTGCGGACGGCGACGGCATGGACGAGGTGTTCTCGGACTTCGTACCCGCGACGGTGGGCATCACCGTGGTCGCCGACACGTCGGGGGCGTGAGGGCGCTGCCGGACGCCGAACCGCGATTAGCGTGGGAGAGAGGTGACCATGCTGCTCCTCCTGATGCTGGCCTGCACGCTCAACACACCCGACACCGGAGACAGCTCGCGGGTGGAGGGGACGGAGCCCGGCGACTGCGCCGACAACGAGGACAACGACGGCGACGGGCTGACGGACTGCGGCGACCCGGGGTGCGCCGGCTCTCCGGAGTGCCAGGACACAGGTGACCTCCGTCGGTAGAAGAGAGCGGGCGGCGGCTCAACCCCTGGACTTTTCCTGCAACCCCTCGATGATCTGCTGCAGGAGCTGTTCCCGCGCATCCATCTCGGCGGCGACCCGTTCGGAGAGGGTGGCGCGCTGCTCGAGCGCATGACGGATCTCGAGTTGCTTGAGCCGCGCCTTGCCCAGGACCTCGCTCTGCAGGCGGAGGACCCGCTCTTTTTTCAGCGCCGCCGCCCCCGCCCAGCCCGCCGCTGCGAGGATCGCGACAGGTGCCGCCAGCACACCGATTCCAGCCACCATGCCGCCCCCGATCAGCGCGCCGGCAGCCAGCAACCCGGAGGTGATCCCGACCGTGGAGAGCCCGACCGTACCGAGGCCGTACAGCGCAGCGATGGACCCCGCGAGGCCGATTCCGCCCCCCGCGAGCGCCGCCCCGAGCTCGGCGCCATCCGTCACTGCCTCGGTGATCCGATCGAGATCACCGAGCAACCGCTTCAAGAAGCCTTCGTCAGACAACTTCTTTTCGAATTCTGCGTCGCTCAACCGGGGCCTCCAGGCGGTCCATGAGAGTAATCACCCACCGGGGCCGCCGGCCGCAGGAATCGTGAAGCGATTCCTGGGCTACCCGATCGAGCAGGGGCGGCGGTACTGTCCGGGGTTACCTTCTTGCCTCCCCCACTCCCGAAGGTTCCATGTCCCTCGACCCCATGAACAGCTACCTCATCCCGACCGTCATCGAGCAGACCCACCGCGGCGAGCGCGCCTGGGACATCTACTCGATGCTGCTCAAGGACAGGATCATCTTCCTCGGCAGCCAGATCAACGACGCCGTGGCCAACGTCATCGTCGCCCAGCTCCTGTTCCTCGAGTCGCAGGACCCGGAGCGGGACGTCTACCTGTACATCCACAGCCCGGGCGGGAGCGTCACGGCCGGCATGGCGATCTACGACACCATGAACTACATCAAGCCCGATGTGCAGACGATCTGCATGGGTCAGGCGGCTTCGATGGGTGCGGTGCTGCTCGCCGCCGGCACCAAGGGCAAGCGCCGCATCCTCCCCCACGGCCGCGTGCTGATCCACCAGCCCCTCGGCGGGGCTCAGGGCCAGGCGACGGACATCGAGATCCAGGCCCGTGAGATCATGCGCATCAAGAAGGAGCTCAACGAGATCCTGATCCGCCACACCGGGCAGGATCCCGAACGCCTCTGGAAGGATGTGGAGCGCGACTACATCATGACCGCGCAGGAGGCCGTGGACTATGGCATGGTCGATGAGATCATCAAGAACAAGAACCTGACCAAGTAGCCCCCCAAACATGGCCATCACCAAGAAGCCCCGCGAGAAGAACCTCAACTGCTCGTTCTGCGGCAAACACCAGAAGGACGTGCGGAAGCTGATCGCAGGGCCCTCGGTGTACATCTGCGACGAGTGTGTGGAGCTCTGCAACGACCTCATCACCGAGGAGGAGGAGCGGGAGGAGTACTACGCGGTCCGCCAGCAGGTGCCCCGGCCGATGGAGATCCGCAAGCACCTCGACGAGTTCGTGGTGGGCCAGGACCGCGCGAAGAAGATCCTCTCGGTGGCGGTGCACAACCACTACAAGCGGATCGACGCGCGCACCGGCCGCGACGATGTCGAACTGGCCAAGTCGAACATCCTCCTGATCGGGCCCACGGGCACGGGCAAGACCCTCCTCGCGCAGTCGCTCGCGCGGTACCTCAAGGTCCCGTTCGCGATCTGCGACGCCACCGCGCTCACCGAGGCCGGGTACGTCGGAGAGGACGTCGAGAACGTGATCCTCGCGCTGTACCAGGCATCGGGCCTGAACGCCGAGCAGACCGTGAAGGGCATCATCTACATCGACGAGATCGACAAGGTCGCGCGAAAGGGGGACAACCCGTCGATCACGCGCGACGTCTCCGGAGAGGGCGTCCAGCAGGCGCTGCTCAAGATCATCGAAGGGACCGTCGCCAACGTGCCGCCGAAGGGGGGCCGCAAGCACCCGCAGCAGGAGTTCCTCCCGATCGACACCTCCAACATCCTGTTCATCTGCGGCGGCGCCTTTGTCGGGCTCGACAAGATCATCGAACAGCGGATCAACAAGGGCGGGATCGGGTTCGGCGCCGGCGTGAAGGTCCAGCAGGTGCTCAAGACGGGCGAGCTCTTCGCCATGGTCGAAACCGACGACCTGGTGCGGTTCGGGCTCATCCCCGAGTTCATCGGCCGACTGCCCGTGGTCGCGACGCTCGATGAGCTCGACGAAGCTGCGCTTGTCGACATCCTCACCCGTCCCAAGAACGCGGTGGCGAAGCAGTACCAGAAGCTGTTCGAGATGGAGGGCGTGAAGCTCACCTTCACGGACAGCGCGCTCGGCGCGGTGGCCCGGGAGGCGCTCAAGCGGCGCACGGGTGCACGCGGACTGCGCGCGATCCTGGAAGAGGTCATGGGCGACACGATGTTTGAGCTCCCCGGGAAGACCGACGTGCGCGAGTGTGTCATCACAGACGAGGTCGTCGCGAACAAGACCGAGCCGATCCTCGTGTACCAGAACGATCCCCCCCCCCTTCGACCGAGAGCGTAGCAGATGTTCTTCAAGGAGCGGCGAGCACCAACGGGGGGTACGCGTCGGTTGCCGCTGCTCCCGCTCCGCGAGCTGGTCGTGTTCCCCCACGCCGCGGTGCCGTTCATGGTCGGGCGATCACGCTCCGTCACCGCGCTCACCGAGGCCAACACTTCGGCCGACAAGGAGATCTTCCTGGTCGCGCAGCGGGAGGCACTCGCGAGTGAGCCCAACGCGGGCGACGTCCACACGATGGGCACGATCGCCACCGTGGTCCAGGTGATCCGACTGCCAGATGGCAAGCTCAAGGTGCTGGTGGACGGCCAGCGCCGCGGGCGCCTCGTGCGGTTCTACGACGAAGAGGACTGCATCCGGGCCGACGTCGAGGAGATCGTGGAGCAGACGGCGAGCGGGCCGGACGTCGAGCCGCTGCTCCGCTCCGCGCGCACCTCGTTCGAGGAGTTCGCGCGCCTGCAACGCAACATCCCGAGCGATACCGCACAGCAATTCGCGAGCATAGACGAGGCCGGAAAACTCGCCGACACGCTCGTTCGCCACCTGCCCCTGCGAACGGACACCGCGCAGGAGGTCCTCGAGATGGACGACCCCATCGCCCGGCTCACCCGCGTCCAGGCGCTGCTGCAGGACGAGATCGCGCTCGCGCAGGTCGAACGGCGCATGCGCCAGCGGCCGTCGAAGGCAGCCGCTGCCAACGAGGCCAAGGGTGCCGAGCCCGAGCGCGACGAGTTCAAGCAGGAGCTGCAGGAGCTCGAACAGAAGATCGCCGACAAGGCGCTCCCTGCCGAAGCAAGCGAGCGGGTGCAGCGTGAGCTGCGCAAGCTCAAGATGATGAACCCGATGAGCGCCGAGGCGGCGGTGATCCGCAACTACCTCGACCACATCCTGGCGCTCCCGTGGGGCCACTACTCCGAGGATCGGGTCGATCTGGCCGTCGCCCGCGAGGTGCTGGACCGCGATCACGCCGGACTGCAGAAGGTGAAGACCCGGATCCTCGAGTTCCTGGCCGTGCTCGCGCTGGTCGAGCGCATGGACGGGCCGGTTCTGTGCCTCGTCGGGCCGCCGGGTGTCGGAAAGACCTCCCTCGCCCGGTCGATCGCCGAGGCCACGAACCGCCAGTTCGTGCGGATCGCGCTCGGTGGCGTTCGCGACGAGGCTGAGATCCGCGGGCACCGGCGGACCTACATCGGCGCGCTGCCGGGCAAGATCATCCATGGGATCAAGAAGGCCGGCACGGGCAACCCGGTGTTCCTGCTGGACGAGATCGACAAGATGAACTCCGACTTCCGGGGGGACCCCTCGGCCGCCCTGCTGGAGGTGCTCGACCCCGAGCAGAACAAGATGTTCATCGACCACTACCTCGATCTGGACTACGACCTCTCGAAGGTACTCTTCATCTGCACGGCCAACACCCTGCAAGGCATCCCCGCGCCTCTGCAGGACAGGCTCGAGATCGTGCGCCTCGCCGGCTACACCGAGCCCGAGAAGATCGCGATCGCCAAGCGTCACCTCGTGCCGAAGCAGGTCAAGGCCCACGGACTGCTCCCGGGTCACGTCCGGTTCACCCAGGACGCCCTCACCCGGGTCACCCGGGAGTACACCCGGGAAGCCGGTGTTCGAGGCCTGGAGCGCGAGCTGGCGACCATGTGCCGGAAGGTCGCCCGCAGGGTGGTGGCCAAAGGCCCCGCCACCCGCCTACGCGTGGACGGCGCCGTTGTGGAGAAGATGCTCGGGCCGCCCCGGTTCCGCCGGGGACGGGTGTCGGAGCAGGACGAGATAGGGTTCGTGAACGGCCTCGCCTGGACGCAGAACGGGGGCGTGATGGTGCCGGTCGAGGCGCTGGCGTTGCCCGGCTCGGGCAAGATCACGATGACCGGGCAGCTCGGCGCCGTGTTCCGCGAGAGCTGTGAAGCCGCCATCGCCTGGCTCCGGAGCCGGGCCGACAAGCTCGGTCTGGAGAAGGACTTCTGGCAGCACACCGATGTGCACGTGCACGTGCCCGAGCTCTGGGGCGTGGACGGACCCAGCGCGGGGATCACGCTTTCCACCGCGATCGTGAGCGCGATCTGCCGCATTCCGGTGCGCCACGACGTGGCGATGACCGGCGAGATCACCCTGCGCGGACACGTGAAGCCCATCGGCGGACTCAAGGAGAAGCTCCTCGCGGCGCAGGCCGCCGGGGTCACCCGCGCGTTGATCCCGATCGACAACGAGAAGGACCTGCGCGATGTCCCGCGGGGCCTCCGCGAGACGATGGACCTGCACCTCGTCTCCACGATGGACGAGGTGCTCACGCTCGCGCTGGCCGTGGAGCGCCGCGAGGAGATCTTCCGGGGTGAGCTCCGCGGCCTCCCGAGCTGACAAGCCCTACGAGAGCCCGAAGCGCTTGAGCTTGTAGATCAGCGAGGAGCGCGGGATCCCAAGCTCCTTGGCCGCTGCTGATCGGTTCTGCCCGGTGCGGTTGAGCGCCTCCTCCAGCACCGAGCGCTCGGCCTGCTCCAGCGCGGGGAGCGGGCGCTCACCGAGGAGCATGCGGGCGCGGGGGGCCGGCGTGTCCAGGGGGTTGAACATGAGGCTGTCCAGCTGGACGTGTGGCCCGCTGAGCACGAAGGCGCGGGTGAGCACGTTTCGGAGCTCGCGCGCATTGCCGGGCCAATCGTGGGCCATGAGTGCCTCGAGCGCGTTGTCGTCGAAGTACATGTCCGGGTGGATCCGCCGCGCGACCGCCCTGGCGATGACGGGGATGTCCTCGCGGCGCTCGTGAAGCGCGGGGAGGCGCACCGCCAGGACGGCGAGGCGGAAGTAGAGGTCGCTCCGGAAACGCCCACGTTGCGCATCGGTGCCCAGGTCGCGGTTCGTCGCTGCGACCACCCGGACGTCCGGGAAGGCCACGTCGGCGCCGCCCACCCGGCGCACCTCGCCGCTCTCCAGCACGCGGAGCAGCTTGGCCTGGGCGTCCTCGGGGAGCTCGCCGATCTCGTCCAGGAACAGCGTACCGCCGTCCGCGCGATGGAACGCGCCGTCGCGCCGCTCCGAGGCCCCGGTGAAGGCCCCCTTCTCGTGGCCGAACAGCTCGGCCTCGAACAGGCTCTGGGCGATCGCACCGCAGTTCACCGCAACGAACGGCCGGCCCGCTCGCGGGCTCGCGTCGTGCACGGCCCGCGCCGCCAGCTCCTTGCCGGTGCCCGACTCGCCGAGCAGGAGCACCGGTGCGTGGTGCGCCGAGATGCGGCGCAGGATGCCGAACACGCGCCGCATGGACTCGGTGTTCCCGACCATCTCCCCGAAGCGCTCGGCCTGCGGCTGCTCGACCCGCTGGTCCCAGCGCACGACGAATTCGGTGCTGCCGATGCGGACCTCCTCACCCGGGTAGAGCGGAAAGACGTCGCGTACGCGCACGCCGCCGACGAACGCCGCGCCGAGCCCGGGCTCGATCAGCGTTCGTCCGTGGAGCAAACGGACCCGCACGTGCTCCCTCACAAGGCTGGGATCCTTGAGCGTGACCTTCGAGCCGGTCGCGCCGACGCCGATGCGCCCGCCCCTCAGCCGCACGGTCTCCCCCTCCGCGGGCCCCCGCGTGACCACCAGGATCGCCTCCTGCACGGCCAGGTCTGCATCCGCCGCCACCAACTCCTCGTCGCGCTGCTCGGACTGCGCCTCCTCGGTCGGACGTGCGCTCGAGGGATCCTTCAGGTCGCACACGGCCGTGAAGGGCCCGACCCGCAGCTTGTCCCCGTCCTGGAGTCGGCTCCGCTGGACGCGCTCGCCGTTCAGGAACGTGCCGTTCGACGATCGATCGACCACCATGTACTCGCCGTCCTGCTGGTCGACGAGGCAGTGGGAACGGCTGACGGCGTCGTCGGGCAGCACGACGTCGCAGTCGTCGACGCGGCCAATCCGCGTTCGGGTCTGGCGAAGGCGAACGACGAAGAGGGGTGCGGCGAGGGCGTCGGGAGCCGGCCCGCGACCATCACGAAAGAAAAGGAGACGGGCCATGCTCAGATCCTATCCGTTCGCATCCCAGCAGGCCCTCCAGGCCCCAGCCGCAGACGCCGGGTTCACGTCGTTGAGCACCTGGCTCATCGTGGCGACTCCGCGCGCGCCGTTCGCCCTGCACACGCCCAGCCGGTCGAGGGTGATGCCACCGAGAGCGACGCAGCCGGCGAGGAGCTCGGGCCCCAGCGGCCTGCGCAGGTCGAGGGGCTTGGAGATCGGCGCGAAGATTGGCGAGAGGAACACCCAGTCGCACCCCGCAAGGATCGCGGCGCGCGCCTCATCGACCGAGTGACAGCTCTTGCTGAGCTCCCCGGCCACCCGCCCGCGCCAATCCGCCACCTCCGCGGAGCCCGGCAGGTGTACGCCCGAGTGCGTGATGGCGGCGATCTCAGCGGCCTCGGGCATCCGCGCGTGGATCACCACCCTTTCCTGGAACTCGGCCGCGAGGTTGAGCAATCGCGGGTCCACCCCGGCCTCCCGGAGCACCAGGCGGTCCAGCCCGCCGTCGAGCGCACCTCGCCCACGCTCCACGATGTCAACCTGCCCCTGGCTGATTGCCCAAATCACATGTTCATTCTATCACGAGCGGATCAACCCGTCGATTGGGCTCGACGCCGACCCGTAGAGCTTTCGCGGGATCCTCCCCGCATGCCGCGCGAGGTACCCCGCCTCCACGCCCAACCGCATCGCCCTGGCCATCGCCACGGGGTCCCGGGCCCCCGCCACCGCCGTGTTGAGCAGCACGGCATCAGCACCCAACTCCATGGCCAGCGCCACGTCGCTGGCGGTGCCGACCCCGGCGTCCACGATCACCGGCACCCGGGCCTGCTCGATGATGATCGCGAGGTTCGCGGGGTTGCGGATGCCGAGGCCGGAGCCGATGGGCGCCGCGAGCGGCATCACCGCTGCGCAGCCGATGTCGGCCAACCGTTTGCACAGCACCGGATCGTCGCTCACGTAGGGGAGGACGACGAACCCGTCCCGGACAAGCTCGCGCGCAGCCTCGAGCGTGCCCTCCGAATCGGGGAACAGCGTGTCGGGATCGCCGATGACCTCGAGCTTGAGCCACGGGGTGTCCAGCAGCTCCCGGGCGAGCCGGGCGGTGAGGACGGCGTCCTCGGCGGTGTAGCAGCCCGCCGTGTTGGGGAGCACATGGATCTTCGACCGGTCGATGAAGTCGAGGATGTTCTCCCCCTTCGGCGCGCGCAGATCCACCCGCCGGATCGCCAGCGTGACCATCCCGGTCTCGCCCGCCTCGTGGCAGGCGCGCATCGTCGCGAAGTCAGGGTACTTGCCGGTCCCGAGGATGAGGCGGGAGGTGAACGTGCGGTCGGCGATCTTCAACATGGCGGGCGTCTAACCGCCCCGGCGCGGGTTCACCTGCGCCGCTTGATCCAGCCGGTGGCAACGAAGCCGAGGCCAATCACGGCGAGCGGGTCGAACCCGGCACCGTTCACACCCTCGACAGTGGAGCAGGCGCACCCGCCCCCGCCCTGCCAGACCACACTGGTGTCGCTGTTGCCACCGGTGTCGCCGCTGTCCGTGGTGTCGGTGTCGCCGGTGTCTCCCGTGTCGCCGGTGTCTCCCGTGTCGCCGGTGTCTCCCGTGTCGCCGGTGTCTCCCGTGTCGCCCGTGTCGCCGGTGTCACCGCCGCTGGGGTCGACGTAGTTCGGGATGCCATCGCCGTCGGCGTCCCCTTCGCCCTCGTCCACGTCGAGCGCGCCGTCATCGTCGGAGTCGGTGTCCATACGGTTGGGTGTGCCGTCGCCGTCCGCGTCTGGGTCGGGCGTGCCGTCGTTGTTGGCGTCGACCGTCTCCTCGGACTGGTCGGTGATGCCGTCCTCGTCCGAGTCCAGGTCGCGGTAGTCCGGGGTGCCGTCGTTGTCGGTATCGGGGACGATCGCGGAGGGATCGGTGTAGTCGTAGGTGCCGATCTCCACGCGGGTGTCGATCCCGTCGCCGTCATCGTCGATGTCGTTCCAATCGGGCGAGCCATCCTCGTCCGTGTCGCGCACGGTGCCGTGGGTCGCATAGTCGGGGCCGACCTCATCGCCGTCGGTCACGCCATCCCCGTCGGAGTCGGGGTTGAGCGGATCCGAGCCGATGATGGCCTCGTCGTCGTTCGAGAGCCCGTCGCCGTCGCTGTCGAGCCCCTCGCAGCAGTCCGGGTCGACGTAGTCGAGGATGCCGTCGGCATCGCCATCCACCTCGCCCTCCGAGAGGTCGGGCTCCCCGTCGTCGTCGCTGTCGGTGTCGAGGTAGTTCGGGGTGCCGTCACCATCCGCGTCGGGGTCCGGCGCGCCGTCGTTGTTCGCGTCGACGGTCTCTTCGTGGTCGGTCAGGATGCCGTCGGCGTCGTCGTCGTTGTCGTCGGCGTCGATACGGCCGTCGCCGTCGGTGTCCACGCTGCCCTCGACCGAGTCCTGCACGGTGTCGGCGTCGGAATCGGTGTCGCGATGGTCGGGAGTGCCGTCACCGTCGGTGTCCTCGATGGTGGTCTCGTCCGCCGGGTCGTAGCCGACGCCGATCTCGACGGAGGTCAGGATGCCGTCGTTGTCGTCGTCCGTGTCGTTCCAGTCCGGTGCGCCGTCGCCGTCCGTGTCGATCGGTGCGGTGATGTCCACGCCGACCTCGTAGCCGTCGTAGAGGCCGTCACCGTCGCTGTCGGGGTTGAGCGGATCCGAGCCGACGAACACCTCGTCGTCGTCCGTGAGCCCATCGCCGTCGCTGTCCAGGCCGGCACAACAGTCGGGGTCGACGTAGTCCGGGATCCCGTCGGCATCCCCGTCGGTCTCGCCCTCCGAGAGGTCGGCCTCGCCGTCGTTGTCGCTGTCGCTGTCGAGGTAGTTGGGGGTGCCGTCGCCGTCGGCGTCCGGATCGGCCGAGCCGTCGTTGTTCGCGTCGACTGCCAGCTCGTGCGACGTCAGGATGTTGTCGCCGTCGTCGTCGGTGTCCTGGAAGTCGGGAGTGCCGTCGCCGTCCGTGTCTCCGGTGCCCTCCGTGGCGTCGTCCACGCCGTCGTCGTCCGAGTCGAGGTCGAGGTAGTCCGGGGTGCCGTCTCCGTCCGTATCCGCGATCGTGCCCGTGTCGAGTGGATCATAGCCGGCGCCAAGCTCGTCGGCCGTCGGGATGCCGTCGTCGTCGTCGTCGGTGTCATTCCAGTCCGCGGCGCCGTCGCCATCGGAGTCGCGGGGTGTGGTGACGTCGGTGCCGACCTCATAGCCGTCCTCGAGCCCATCGCCGTCCGTGTCCGGATTGAACCGGTCGGAGCCGATCAGGATCTCCTCGTCGTCGGTGAGCCCATCCCCGTCGCTGTCGATGCCCGAGCAGCAGTCCGGGTCGACGTAGTCGAGGATGCCGTCGCCGTCGGCGTCGATCTCACCCTCGGAGAAGTCGATCTCGCCGTCGGCGTCGCTGTCGGTGTCGAGGTAGTTCGGCGTGCCGTCGCCATCGGCGTCCGGGTCGGCCGAGCCGTCGAGGTTCGCATCGACGGTCTGCTCGTGGGAGGTCAGGATGCCGTCGGCATCGTCGTCGCTGTCGTCGGCGTCGATACGACCATCGCCATCGGTGTCCACGCTGCCCTCGACCGAGTCGGGCACGGTGTCGTCGTCGGAGTCGGTGTCGCGGTGGTCCGGTGTACCGTCGCCGTCGGAGTCCTCGATGGTGGATTCGTTCGCCGGGTCGTAGCCGACCCCGATCTCCACCGAGGTGAGGATGCCGTCGTTGTCGTCGTCGGTGTCGTTCCAGTCCGGGGCGCCGTCGCCGTCGGTGTCGAGCGGCGAGAGGATGTCCGCACCGACCTCGTAGCCATCGTAGAGACCGTCACCGTCAGTGTCCGCGTTCTGCGGGTCCGAACCGATGATCAGCTCGTCGTCGTCGGTGAGGCCGTCGCCATCGCTGTCGAGGCTGGCGCAGCACGTCGGGTCGACGTAGTCGAGGATGCCGTTCCCGTCGGCGTCGATCTCCCCTTCGGAGAGGTCGGACTCGCCGTCGGCGTCGCTGTCGGAGTCGAGGTAGTTGGGCGTGCCATCGCCATCGGCGTCGGGATCGGCGGCGCCGTCCTTGTTCGCGTCGACCGACTCCTCGTGCGAGGTGAGGATGCCATCGCCGTCGTCGTCGATGTCCTGGAAGTCCGGGGCCCCGTCGAGGTCGGTGTCCAGGTCGCCCTCGATGGCGTCATCCACGCTGTCGTCGTCGGAGTCGAGATCCAGGTAGTCAGGCGTGCCGTCGGCGTCGGTGTCGGCGATCGTGGTCACGTCGGCGGCGTCATAGAGCGCGCCCAGCTCGTCGGACGTCGCGATGCCGTCGTCGTCGTCGTCGGTGTCGTTCCAGTCGGGCGCACCGTCGCCGTCGGAGTCACGCGGCGCGAGGATGTCGGCCCCCACCTCGTACCCGTCATAGAGCCCGTCCCCATCGGTGTCGGCGTCATGCGGATCGGAGCCGATGATCGCTTCTTCGTCGTCGGTCAGGCCGTCCCCGTCGCTGTCCAGGGTGGAGCAGCAGGCCGGGTCCACGTAGTCGGGGATGCCGTTGCCGTCGGCGTCGATGTCGCCCTCGGAGAGGTCCGACTCGCCGTCGTTGTCGCTGTCCGTGTCGAGGTAGTTCGGGGTGCCGTCGCCGTCGGCGTCGGGATCGGCCACGGTGTCGAGGTTCGCATCGACCGCGTTCTCCTCGGCGGTCGGGATGTTGTCGCCGTCGTCGTCGGGATCCTGGAAGTCGAGGGCGCCGTCGCCGTCGGAGTCGACCGTGCCCTCCGTGCTGTCGGGCACGCCATCGCCGTCGGAGTCGAGGTCGAGGTGGTCCGGGGTGCCGTCGCCGTCGGTGTCGAGCGTCGTGCCGTCGGCGGCGATCTCGTCGCTGGTGAGGATGCCGTCGTTGTCGTCGTCGGGATCGTTCCAGTCCTGCAGGATGTCGCTGTCGGAGTTGATCGGGGCCGAGATGTCGGCGCCGACCTCGAACCCATCCGAGAGGCCATCCCCATCCGTGTCCCAGTTGAACGGGTCGGAGCCGATCACGGCCTCCTGAAGATCGGTGAGCCCATCCCCGTCCGTGTCGAGGGTGAGGCAGCAGTCCGCATCGACGAAGTCCTCGATGCCGTCGCCGTCCAGGTCGACCCGTCCTTCGGCGACGTCGGTCAGCGTGTCGGCGTCGGAGTCGAGGTCCAGGTAGTTGGGCGTGCCGTCGCCGTCGACGTCGGTGTCTGCGACGGCATCCCCGTTGATGTCCTCGCTGTTCTCGATGTCCGTCGGGATTTCGTCGCCGTCGTCGTCCGGGTCCTCCGCGTCCTGCAGGCCGTCGCCGTCGCTGTCGACGATGCCTTCAACGGAGTCGGGCACGCCGTCGCCGTCGGAGTCGAGCGAGAGGTGGTCGGGAACGCCGTCTCCATCGGAGTCGTCGGGGGTCGCGAGCGGATCGGCGGCATCGTAGCCGTAGCCGATCTCGTCGGCGGTCAGGAGACCGTCCCCGTCGTCGTCGACGTCGTCCCAGTCCTCGAGCCCGTCACCATCGCTGTCGAGCGGGTTGGTGATGTCCGCGCCAACCTCGTAGCCATCGTAGAGGCCGTCGCCATCGGTGTCGGGGTTGTTCGGATCCGACCCGATGGTCCCCTCCTCGAGATCGGTCAGGCCGTCGCCATCCGCGTCGTTGGCCTCATCCACGCCGTTGCAGTCGTTGTCGATGCCGTCGGCGAGTTCAGGGGCTCCCGGGTAGACGGTGGGGTTGGTGTCGTCGCAGTCGTCGCCGCCGTACAGGATCGCGTCGTGGCCGTCGTGATCGGCGTCGTAGTCGCTCACCCCGTCGCAGTTCGCGTCGATGCCGTCGTAGGCGACGTCGGAGGCGGCAGGGTTGATCGCGGCGTCGGTGTCGTTGCAGTCGGTACCGCCGTAGATGTCCGAATCATAGCCGTCCACGTCGGCGTCGAAGTCGTCGTCGCCCGCGCAGTTGCTGTCGATGCCGTCGTACCACGTGTCCGCCGCGCCAGGGTAGACGCTGCCGTCGTTGTCGTCGCAGTCGTCTCCACCCCACGCCATGTCGTCGTGGCCGTCGCTGTCAGCGTCGTGGTTGTCACCACCCGTGCAGTCCGAGTCGATGCCGTCCGAGGGCAGGTCGACCGCTCCCGGGTGGACCGTGGGGTCACTGTCGTTGCAGTCCGTGCCGCCGTAGCTGGCGGAGTCGTAGCTGTCGCCGTCCTGATCGTAGTCTGAGGCGCCGTCACAGTTCTCGTCCACACCGTCGTACCAGACCTCGAGCGCGCCGAGGTAGGTCGCAGGATCCGTGTCGTCGCAGTCGGTGCCGCCCGACGTGTCCGCAGGCTGGCCGTCGCCATCCTGATCGGTGTCGTTACCGTCGCAGTCTTCGTCCGTGCCGTTGTACCAGACCTCTGTCGCGCCCGGGTGAACGCCGGCGTTCGTGTCGTTGCAGTCGTCCCCGCCGTAGGCGGTGGCGTCGTGCCCGTCGCCGTCCTGGTCGTAGTCGCTCGCCCCGTCGCAGTTCTCGTCGATCCCGTCGTACCACACCTCGCTCGCGCCCGGATGGGCGGCCGGGTTGGCGTCGTCGCAGTCGCTGTAGATGTCGTAGCCGTCGCCATCGGCGTCGATCACGGCATCGGTCCCGCTGCAGTCCTGGTCGATGCCGTCGTACGGCGTGTCATAGGCGCCGGGGTTCGACAGTGGATCGAGGTCGTCGCAGTCGGAGCCGCCCACGGAGGGGTCGGTGTATCCGTCGAGATCCTGGTCGCCGTCGTTACCGTCGCAGTTCTGATCGACGCCGTCGTACCAGATCTCGGTCATCCCCGGGTTCACGCTCGCATTCGCGTCGTTGCAGTCCACCGTGGAGTTGTAGCCATCGTGGTCGGCGTCGATGACGGAGTCCGAACCGTTGCAGTTCTGATCGATCCCGTCGTAGGGGATGTCGGTGGCGCCCGGGTTGATGGCGGCGTTCGCATCGTTGCAGTCATCCCCGCCGTACAGGTCGGAGTCGTAGCCGTCCGCGTCTGCATCGTAGTCATCGTCGCCGAGGCAGTTGCTGTCGATGCCGTCGTACCAGGTGTCGGTCGCACCGTCATGGATCGTGGCGTCAAGAGGATCGCAGTCCGAAGTGCCCGTGTACCCGTCGCCGTCGATGTCGTAGATCTGGCTCACGGCAGACCCGGCACCTCCGTCTGTAGCGTTGCCCGGGCCGCTACCGCCGCCTACGCTCGTCGCGCACGCATGTGTGAGCGTGTTCCAGAATTGCTTCGTCCGGCCGCCGGCACCACCGCCGCTCTTGTCGTCGATGCTCGCCCCGGCGCCACCGTACGCGTACACCGTCCCGGTGCAGTTGAGGGTCCCGGCCATCAACATCACGCCGCCACCAGCGCCGCCGCCAGCGGCGTCGTTGTTGTACAGGATCCCGGCCGATCCATAGGCCTCCACCGTCCCGGCGATGACGATGCTGTCGGCCTGCAACCAGATGTACCCGCCCCCGTCGCCGCCATAGCCGCCGTCGTCCCCGTCTGAGTTCCCCGCCGCTCCGCCGGCCGAACCCATGTTGAGGTCAGAACCGGTGCTTGTACCGTAGGCCACCCCGCCCGTGCCGTCTGTCGTGGTGCCATCGTCGCGCACCCCGTTGCCGCCGACCCCGCCGTACCCGCCGCCACCGCCCGAGTCGCGGTAGGCGGCCCCGCCCTTGCCGCCCCCGGTGCCGGCCCCGTTCGCGTTGTGCTGGCCCTGGTAGCCGGCGCCGTTGGCACGGATGTGCGAGGTGCTGTCTACGTAGATGTAGTTGGCGTTGATGGTGAGCGTCCCGGTCGTGCCGCTGCCCGTGTAGTCGGAGACGGCGAGCACGCCCCCGTTGATGACATACACGTTGTCATACGTGAAGCTCCCGTTTGTCGTGTATGTCGTCCCACTCACGGTGAGATCAGCGGCAAACGACGAACGCACGAGACCAACGAGCACGAGCAGGGCGAAGGACATGGAGACTCCGAGGACGGGAATGCGGCAGATCTGGAGCGCACGTCCACGGGGGATCCCCAGGATCCCCCGGACGGGAAATCAGCGTGGCGCGGGCTTCATCGGGCGCCCTGCGCCTTGATCACGAACTCGACGCGACGGTTGTTGCCCTTCCCTTCGGTCGTGGCGTTCGTGTCGATCGGCTTGGTCTCCCCGTAGCCGACTGCGGTGAGCCGGGCGGCATCGACATGCCCGTTCGTGACCAGGTACTTCATGACCGCCTCGGCCCGACCCTGCGAGAGCTTGAGGTTCGCGGCATCGTTTCCGTCGCTGTCCGTGTGACCGGACACCTCGACCTTCGTGAGGTCCGGGTTGTCGTTCAGGGTCTTCGCGACCAGATCGAGCAGCCCAAAGCTCTGCTTCTTGATCGTGGTCTTGTTCGTGTCGAAGTACACCTTGTCGAGGATCTCGATCTTTCCGGCGGTCACGATGACGCGCTTGGGGCAGCCGTCCGAGCGGCTCGGGTCCTCCCGCGGGTCCTTGGGCTGGTCGGGGCACTTGTCGCGCTTGTCGGGCACCTGATCGGTGTCGCGATCGGGGCAGCCTCCCGTGTTGGCCGGACCCGCCTCGTCAGGACACTGGTCCTTGATGTCGATGACCGTGTCGTGGTCGCGGTCCGGGCACCCGTTGGTCTCGATGCCGCCTGCATCGTTGGGACATTGATCCTTCAGGTCGGCGATGCCGTCCTTGTCGTTGTCGAGATCGGGGCAGCCGTCGTCGTCCTGGAACCCGTCCATGTCCTCGGCGCTGATCGGGCAGGCGTCCTTGGTGTCGAGCACGCCGTCCTTGTCGTTGTCCGGGTCGGGGCAACCGTCCTCGTCCTGGAACTTGTCGACGTCCTCCGCGATGTCGATGCAGGCATCGGTGTCGTCGTAGACGCCGTCCTTGTCCTTGTCCTTGATCGGGGGCTTGCCGGGGAAGTGGTAGCCCACCCCGCCGATCACCCGGACGTCTGGCGCGCCGACGCCAGCGACGATGCCCGTGCCGAAGCCGAGCGTGGCGACGAGGCCCGATCCGGTGCCGTAGCTGCCATAGAGGTGCGCCTCGATGGGGTTCTTGTTGTAGGGGCCCACGCCGCCGGCGATGCCGATGAGGCCGTCCAGCTCGAGACCGAGCGTGAGCGGGTCGATGGGCTTCACGCCGGCGCCGATACCGCCGGTGAGGCCGGACCCGATCGTGTAGTCACCCAACGGGGAGCCGCCCGTGGCGTTGATGCCGAGGTTCCCGTCGACGAAGAACTTCTCGGTGGGCTTGAAGCCGACCGAGGCGGTCAGGCCACCGCTCACGCTACCCGAGCCCGCGTACTTCGCCGATGTGCCCGTGGGCGCCGTGAACTGGGGGATGACGGCAAAGCCGAGGCCGTTCTTCGCGGCATCGATCACCCGGATCACGCCCTGAAGCTTGATGTCACCCATCGCGGCGCCGTTGAAGTCCTGATCGGGCCCGCCGACGAACGGGTAGATCGGCACGTCGAGGTCGATGCGCGCGATCTTGCCGAGCGTGTAGCCGCCCATCACGTGACCGGCGAACTGCGTGCCCAGGATCACGGTCTTCGACCCGTCACCGAACACCTCCACGAGCGGATTGTGCGCGTACACGAGCATCAGGCCTCCGAACGCGTCGTTCGGATCGCCGATCGTGGGGGCGATGATCTGAAGGCCCCCCTGCTCGTCGAAGGTCGAGCCAGTGGCGTCGAAGGTGTCAGCGTCGAGGGCGAGCGCGCGGGGAGCAGCGAGGAGCAACAACAGGGAGAGCATGGACCTCTCGGGGGGGAAATGGGCTGTAGGTCACGACGGCGGACCGCGTCCGCGGGGTCAGGCGATCGCGGAGCGGGTCCGCGAGGTCAAGGCAAACTCAAAGTTACAGGAAAAAGCATCCGCGGTCCAGCCGCGAAATTGGAGAGGTGTGCACCAGCCTCCGATTTTCACCCCGAAAGGTGACTTTATTTTCGCTCCCGACGCGGCCGCGGCCGCACCGCCTACGGCGCGGACACCCGCTTCACCACCACGGAGTCCCCACCCTCGCCCGCCACCACACGCGTCTGCATCGGGCGGTCCGCAAACCAGCTCGGCTCCAGCGGGATCATGTCCACGACCGCTTCGTCGCCCTCCCACCGCGCGACCGTCTCGCCGATCCCGTGACCGACCTGGCCTGCGACGTCGATGACGAACCGGCTCCGCGCCTCGCCTGAAAACCGTCGACGCAGGTCCGGGATCGCAGGCTGAAAGACCGCGCGCATCACGGGGAACCCCAGGCCGGACTGCCGCACCTCCGCCTGGTCGAGCTCCCCGTGGACGAAGTGGTACCGGAGCGTGGTGACCGGGCCCGACCTCTCGACCCAGCCGTCGTCGCCACCCACCCACGTCTCCACTGCCTCGGTCGGCCAGGCTGACCCCGACCCCGGGCGGGTGAGCAGGAAGCCGGCGGTCTCCGCAGGGCCCCATGCCTCCGCGAAGTCGGCGATCGCGAACCCACCCTGCGTCTGGGCGAGCAGGAACTTCATCGGGTACAACCCGAACAGCTTGCGGATCTTCTGCGCCTCCCCGCCGATGCTCACCTCTGCCTCCCCGCCCGGCTGGTACAGGTGGATGTCCAGCAGGGCCGCGAGCGACGGGCGGCTGTGCCCCATCGTGTTCCCGTTGCGGGGCTTCGCGGGCTCGGTGGGGATCGTCCCCCGGTAGTGCACGTCGACCGCCTGACCCTTCGGGTTCTCGTACTGGAACCGGAGGTCGGCCGTCTCGCCGGCCGTGGCGTCCGTGACCACCACGCTCCCAGCGTGCCGGGGGACCGGGATCTCGGGGACCCAGGAGCGGATGTCGGGCACGTCGGAGGTGATGGTCTGCACAAAGTCCGTCGCGGCGTCCTTGGCGATCCACAAGGAGCGCGCGGGGCTCGACTCTGTCGCAGCCAGATCGATCCGGGCGTACTCGTGCATGATCCAGTCGGGGTGCGTCGTCTCCAGCACGACGTCCAGTGCATACCGCAGCCCCCAGATCTGGAGCGGGAGCACCACCGGACGGTTCGGTGCGGCCTCGGTGTAGGTGACCGGCGCAGGCTCGAAGGTGTCGTAGGCCGTTCGCGCGTCACCCGTCACGACCGGGGGCCCGGGCAGGATGTGCTTGAGCCCGCAGCCGCCGAGCAGCGCGACGAGCGCCACTGCGCTCACGGCTCGGGGGAGGAGCTGCGAGGCGCATCGGGGAGCATGGTCGAACCGCATCACTGGATGTATCCCAGCGCCCGCAGGGCCTCGACGTTCACCGGCTCGTCGGTGCTCACGGTCGGCGTCTCGACCTGACCGGACTGCCAGGCGCCCGCCGCGGCGCGCAGGCCGGCGACCCAGGGCGCGTCGGGCACGGGCGTCGTCTCGCCCGCATCGGTGGAAAGGTCGTAGGCCTCGGCGCTGTCGTCGTCCCCGAGGATCAGCTTGTGCGGAAACTGCACGAAGCCTCGCCGGATGCGGTCGAACCGGGTGGCGAGCGTGGGGTTCGCAAGGTCGCGCTTGCGCGCGAAGTAGCTCTCGGTCACCTGGACTCCCGCCGTCGCAGTGCTCGCGGAGTCGGGTAGGGGCGGCAACCCCGCGGCGGCGAGGATCATCCCGGCGAGGTCGTGGTGTTGCAGCGGGGTCGCGTCGCGCCCGACGGCGTAGCCCGGGCCGCGGATCATCAACGGCACGTGGCTCACCTGCTCGTAGACGTCCTTGGAGTGCTCGATCAGATCGTGCTCCCCGAGGTATTCGCCGTGGTCGGCCAGGATGAAGACGTAGTCGTCGTCGCCGATCCCCAGCGACGGCAGCGCATCGAGCAGCTGCCCCAGCTGTTCGTCCATGAACCGGATCTCGCTGTCGTACGCCTCGCTCCAGCTCGCGACGTTCTCCGGCGACTGCTGGTGGTCCGCCATCATCCGCTCGGTCGCGCGCTGCCACGCGCTCCCCCCGGGCAGGGTCTTCTTCCTGATCCTCTCGGGCTCCCGCACATACCCGTCGCGCAGGTGCCAGGGCGTGTGGGGGTCGATGAAGTTGAGGAACAGGAACAACGAGCCCTCCCGCTTCTGCGCGAGGGCCGTCTCTGCCAGTCGCTCCATCCGATCCGCGGTCGGGTCGAAGGTGCCGTCGGATGCGGGCTGGAGCTGGCTGCACAGCCACACGTCGAAGCCCTGCGAGAGGCCCCAGGACGCATCCAGGAACGCCTTGTTCGCCGCGATGCCCACCGTGCGGTAGCCCGCCTGGCGCAGGGCCCGCGCCACGGTCGCGCTGCCCCGGGGCAGCGGCCCCGCCTGCTGGGGGGTCTGCAGCGGCACGCCGTGGGCACCGTGCGTGATCGGCCACTTGCCGGTGAACAGGGAGGCGTGCGACGGCAACGTCCATGGGCCGTCCGCCCGGAACTGGTCGTACACCCTGGCATTCTTTGCCCACGCGTCGAGGTGGGGCGAGGTCTCCTTCTCGTAGCCGTACATGCCCAACCGGTCGAGCCGCGTGGTGTCGAGCACGATGACGACGATGTCCGGCGCCTTCGCCGGCTCCCAGATGCGCGGTGCTCGACCCAGCTCGCTGGTGAGGAGCTTCCGGTCCTTCTCGTACGCCCGAACGTCCGGCTGCCAGACCGGGAGCGCGGCGCTCGCGTGCGTGTAGATCCGGATCCCGACCGCCAGGGCGGCGAGCACGGCCAGCAGGGCGATCGGGGGGGCGTAGCGGGAGAGCGCAGGGGAGGGCATCGGGGGCCGACGCTATCCGGGTTCCGGAGCGGGCGCAGGCAAGTGGACCGGCGTACGATCCACCCTGAACAGGACCATCCACATGCTCGCGCTCCTCCTCGTCCCGCTGGCCGACGCCTACGAGCTTCAGGGCTGGGCCTGGCCCGCCGACGTGCCCGTGGAGCTCCACTGGACCGGTGCCGTCGACGGCTTCACCCACGACGAGCTGCAGACCGTGCTGGAGGACTCCGCAGCGGCGTGGACCAGGTCGGCGCCGTGCACGTTCTCGTTCTCGGTGGTGGAGGATCCGGACGCGGAAGCGTACTCCCATGCCGGTGGTGTCGGAGTCCTGTTCGGGGACCCGGATGACGTGCTCGCCACAGGCGTCTACGCGCTGACATACGGGTTCTGGGACGGCAGCTCGGCACCCTTCGACACGCTGCCCACCTCCATGCAGCTCATCGTCGCTGATCAGGTGCCCTGGACCTCCGACGCCGCGATCGACTCTGGCGAGTGTTCGGATCAGGTGTCCCTGCAGTCGGTGCTGACCCACGAACTGGGCATCGTCGCGGGTCTCGCGCCCCAGTCGTGCTCGGACGGGTCCTGCACGCCCGAGGAGCTCGAATCGACGATGGCGTCGTCGAACCCCGTCTGCGACGACCATGCCAGCACCCCGAACGCCGACGATCAGGCCGGCCTACAGGCGATCTACGGCACCGCGGGCATCTTCGGGCTCACCTGCACCGCCGAGCCGGAGGACCCGCTCACCGTCACGTGCTCCGCCAGCCCCGACCCGAGCGCGATGGGCCCGACCTGGGACTTCGGGGACGGGACGCTGGTCGACGGCGGAGCCAGCGCAACGCACACCTACGCGGCCCCAGGGGAGTTCGTGATCGGGCTCTGCGCCGAGACCGCCGAGTGCGACCGGCAGTCCTGCTCGTCCGAGACCATCGAGGTGATGAACTCCCCGTACGACAGCTTCGAGCCGGACACCTCCGAGGACGAGCCGGAGAAGACCGGGGGCTGCTCGGCGGTGTCGACGCCCGGTTCATTCACGGGCGCGATGTTCGCCCTCGCGGCCCTCACCCTGCGTAGCAGGCCCGCCCGCAGGGGATCCCAGCGGCGGGACGACTGCGGGCCCGGCGGCTCGCCCGGGCGAGCGCGCCGCCCCAAAGAGGCGTTACGTCCACCCGATGCCAGCACCCCGCCACGATGACGTCCACGACGCGCTGATCGGCCGCGACTTCGAGCTCGGGTGCGTGCACGCGTGCCTCCTGGGCGCGCGCCACGTGCTCCTCGAAGGCCCGGTGGGCGTCGGCAAGACCGCGCTGGCCCGAGCGGTGTGCGCCCGGCTCGATCGTGGGTTCGTGCGCGTGGATGGCGACGGCCGCTACACCGAGGCCAAGCTGGTGGGGCAGTTCGACCCGCCGCTCGTGCTGAGCCACGGCTACCGGCCCGAGAACTTCATCCCCGGGCCCTTGGTCCGGGCGATGCGGGAGGGTGCGGTGCTGTTCATCAACGAGCTGAACCGCATGCCCGAGGGGGTGCAGAACGTGCTCCTGCCCGCGATGGACGAGGGGATGCTGATCCTACCGATGCTCGGCGAGGTGCGCGCGGCGCGGGGCTTTGCGGTGGTCGCCACACAGAACCCCGCCGAGTTCGTCGCCACGGGAGCGCTCTCCGAGGCGCTGCTCGACCGGTTCGAACTGGTGCGCCTCGATCACGCGACAGAGGCCGACGAGCGCGCCATCGTGCGGCAGAACGCGCACGGGAGCCCACCGGACGACCTGATCGCCGCCGCCGTGGCCCTGGTGCGGGCTACCCGGGTGGACCCCCGCATCCGGCGCGGTGCCAGCGTTCGGGCGGCGATCGCGATCGCGGACATCGCGCTCCACCTGCCCGCAGAATCGCTCGACGCCGCGGTGCTCGGGGCCGCGCTGCTCGCGCTGCCCACTCGCATCGAGCTGGCGGACGCCCACGGAGGCTCGCTCCCGGCCGTGCTCTCCGAGCTTGGGGAGCGCGTCACGAAGCAGCTCGAGGCCGAAGGGAGCGCGCCAAAAAAACGCTGAGGTCCGGCGATTCGTCGTCCGGACCGGAGAGCGTGGCGACACGCGATGCCCCCCCTGCCCTGCCGGGCACGGAGGCCGAGCTCCGCGCGCTCACCGGCTGGGAGGCGGCGAAGGAGCTCCAGCGGTTCAAGAGGAAGCTGCCCGCTGCGCTCTACCGCCAGCTCATCCTGGACCGCGCCATCACCGGGATCCTGGAGCGCGCCCGACGCATGGTGCGCCACACCGCACGCCCGACCCGCGCCGTGGGTGCGGTGTGGCCGAGCCCTGGAGAGTTCGACGTGGAGCGCACCGTGGACGAGTGGCGCAGCGCCGAGCTGCACGTGACCCGGGTGGAGCCGCGCGAGGTGGACGTGGTCGCGGTGCTGGACATGTCGCTCTCGATGACCGGGGAGAAGATCGCGCTCATCGCGCTCGCCACCGCCATCTTGAGGATGAAGCTCGAACACGTGGCCGTGATCGCGTTCGACACCCACGCGCACCGGCTGGTTCGCGCCGGCGAGAACGTGACCCTACGGGAGCTGGTCCGACGCGTGCTGGAGGTGCCTGCGCAGGGCTACACCAACATCGAGGAGGGCCTCACCGTCGCTGCACGCGAGCTGGCGCTCTGTCGGCGGCGAGAGCGGGTGGGGATCCTGTTCACCGACGGGTGTGCGAACGTCGGCGGCGACCCGGTGCCGATCGCAGGGAGGTTCCCCCGCCTTCACGTGGTGCACCTCGGGCACCACAACCCGCAAGGTGCCCGCACCTGCCAGGCGATGGCCGCTGCCGGACGCGGCCGCGTCCTCCGCGCCCTCACGTACCAGGACCTGCCGGACGTCGTCCGCTCAGCAGTGCAGCAGCTGTTCCGGACGTGATCTGGGTCGCCTCCAACAGGGCACGCGCCTCGGATGCGGGGAGCGCCTTGGACCACAGCCAGCCCTGGGCGTAGGCGCAACCCAGCCCGCGAAGGATCCCGGCCTGCGCCTCGGTCTCCACGCCCTCGGCGACCACCCCCATGCCGAGCCCTGCTGCGAGCTGGATGATCGCCGCGACGATGCTGCGCCGCCCCGGCTCCTCGATCGGCGAGATGAAGCTGCGGTCGATCTTGAGCCCGTCGAACCGCCAGTGATGCAGGTACGAGATCGACGCGTACCCTGTTCCGAAGTCGTCGAGGTGCAGCTGCAGGCCCGCGGCGCGAAGCGCCGCCAGCGTGCTGTTGACCGCGTTGCCCTGCTTGAGCACGCTGGTCTCCGTGAGCTCGATGTGTACGGCAGCGGTCGGGAGCCCCGCCCGCTCGATCACCGCGAGGATGCCGCTCACGGCGTTGCCCTCCGAGAGCTGGCGCCCGCTGAAGTTCACGTGCACCCAGATGTCCCGCCCGAGCCCGCGCCGGCGCCAGTCTGCGAGCGCGCTGCAGGCCTGCTCGAGGATCCACCAGGTCATCGGGACGATCTGCCCGGTCTCCTCGGCGACCGGGATGAACCGGTCCGGGGGGATGAGCACGCCGTTCCGGCGCCAGCGCACGAGCGCCTCGAAGCCGCGGATCGCGCCCGTCTGGAGATCGAGGATCGGCTGGTAGTGGACCTCCACCTCCCCGCGGTCGATGGCCCGGTGGAGGTCTCGCTCGAGCTCGAGGCGCAGCACCGCTCCCGCGTGCATCGCCTCGGTGAACAGGCACACCCGCCCCCGGCCCTCCTGCTTCGCCCTGTACATCGCCGTGTCCGCATCCCGGAGCAGGTCGAGCCCGTCGACATAGCCCGGCCCTCCCGGGGCGACGCCGATGCTCGCCGAGGGTACGACCTCATGACCCATCACGTTCACCGGAGCGCGCACGGCCTCCAGCATGCGGCCGGCCAGCGCCTCTGCCTGGCCCGGGCCCAGCTCGTGCGCGAGGACTACGAACTCGTCACCCCCCAGGCGCGCCAGCGTGTCGGACGGCCGAACGCAGCCGTCGAGCCGCTCCGCCACGGTCCTCAGGAGCGCGTCTCCGACCTGGTGGCCGAGGCTGTCGTTCACGGTCTTGAAGTGGTCCACGTCGAGGAACAGGACGGCGAAGGGACGACTCGGGTAGCGCTGGCCCTGGGCGATCGCGTGGGAGAGCCTGTCGAGCAACAGGGCGCGGTTCGCGAGGCCGGTGAGGCCATCGTGGAACGCGCTGCGCAGGAGCTCCGACTCCTGCCGCAGGGCGGCGGTCACGTCCTCGATGGAGCCCGCGAGCCGGAGGGCACGCCCCGCGCTGTCGCGGGCGGCGCTCGCCCGGAAGAGCAGCGTGCGGGAGCCCCGGCCCGGCAGGTCAACCCGAACCCGCTGTTCGAACCGGCTCCGGTTCACGCCCGCGAACCGGCTCAGCTCGGCGCGCAGGGTCTCCGCGTCCCCGGGCTCGACGACGTCGAGCCAACGGGCGACCGGGTGCACCAGCCCGCTCTCGAACCCGAGCAGCGCCTCGGCGCGGGGCGTGAGGTAGACGACATCCTCGTCGACAGCCCAGTGCCACAGCCCCGTCATCGCGCCCTCGCTGGCGAGGGTGTAGCGCTCGATCAGCCTGTCCCGCTTCCGAAGCCGCTCGCCGGCCTCCACCCGCTCTGCGCTCACGAGCCACGCCAGCGTCAACACGCCGAGGTAGACGAGCCCGGCAGCCCCGATGAGCACCGGGTCTCCGGTGGTGGCCACCAGGCTCCAGAGCCCGAGCGCCCCCATCGCGCCGGCAACCAGCGGCGGATGAGCGGCAGCGGCGAGCCCGGTCGCGACGACCGCAGCCGCGGCAAATCCCCCGGACGGCGCGGCCGTCACCCACGGCATCACGAGCAGCACGCCCACAGCCGGAATCTGCCCGGCCCGCGGCCACACCAGCTGTGCACCCGCCGCCAGCGCGAGGGCAAAGGTGCAGAACCCGAGATCGGTGAACCCACCGGAGAACGCGGCCAGCGAGAAAACCCCGGCCGCGCCGCCGACGAGCACGTTCACCCGCGGCCCGAACGCCAGACGGAGCGGCGATGCCGCGAGCTCCCGCCCCTCGGCATCGCCGAGCGAGGCGACGGGCCTCCTCACGACCATTTCGCAGAGCTCGGGTCGGCGGGCAGTCGGATGCTGAAGGTCGATCCAAACGGCCGGGTTTCGCCCTCCAGCACGAGGGTACCCCCCTGGGCGTGGACCAGCCGACGAGCGAGGGTGAGCCCGATGCCCGGGCGACTGGTGGAGCTGTAGAACGGCTGGAAGATCCTGGACCTCGCTACGGCCGGCACCCCGGGGCCTTCGTCCCGCACCACGATACGCACCCAGGCCTCCCCATCGTCCGCCGTGGTGACCACGACCGGCCGGTCGGACGGCGAAGCCCGGAGCGCGTTCTCCAGCAGTTCGACCAGCGCACGCTCCACGCTGCCGGGCGCGACGTGGATGCGACGACGCGAGGCCAGCTCCAGGTCCACCCGCGCAGCATCGCTCCCGAGGCCAGCGCGCGCTGCCTGCACGACGGTCGTGAGCTCGACTGCCTCCCGGGGGGCGGGGGCGGGGAGCAGCGAGGCCAGCTGGGTCAGCGCGGCCGATAGCTCCTTCGCGGCGGTCGCGCTGGCCGGATCGTCCAGCAGAACCCTGGCCGGCGCCGCGACGGTCCGCACCACGCCCTGGATCAAGGCATCGAGCTCCTCCTCGTTTCGAGCGGCCTGGAGCGTGGCCCGATCGTCCTGGTTGCGCAGCAGGCTCCGGATCACCGTCAGGAGCTCACCGACCTGGAAGGGCTTGGTCAGGTAGGCGTCAGCGCCCTGCGCGTGGCCGTGTACACGGTCTTCGGGCGCTCCCCGCGCGGTGAGCAGCACCACCGGGATGGCTCGGGTCTGGGGATCCTCCCGCAGGCGGGCCAGCACGTCCCAGCCGGTCATCTCGGGCATCATCACGTCGGAGACGATCAGGTCGGGATGCCGTTCGACCGCGAGCCGCAGGCCTGCGAAGCCGTCACTCGCCGCGAGGACGGTGTAGGCGCTACCGAGAACCCCCGCCAGAAAGCGCACCATGTCCGCATTGTCTTCGATGACGAGCACCGTGGCGCGGCTGGCATCCTCCTGCTGGCGCCGGCCGAGACGCCGCTCGGTGGCCTCGTCGAGGCCGAGCAACCGGTATTCGTCCCCCCGCCGGATCTGGTCGTGCCACTCGGGGAGGCCCACGTTGACCTGTTGCTTGATGGGCAGCGCGTCCACGCGGGAGGTCGACCCCACGGGCAGCGAGACGCGGATCAGCGTGCCGCCGCCCGGGTTGGCCTCGGCGCGGATCACGCCACCATGCAGGTGAACGAGCTCCCGGGCGAGCGAAAGCCCGATCCCCGTGCCGCCGAACCGCCGCCCCTCCGCGCTGTCCACCTGGTGAAACCGCTCGAACACCCGCTCCCGCTGGGACTCCGGGATCCCCGGTCCGGTGTCGGCGACCTCGACGTCCACCATCGCCCCGGCCGCGGTCGGGGCGCCCGGGCAGACACGCACGGTCAGCGCGCCCCCTGCAGGCGTGAATTTGAGCGCGTTCGCGAACAGGTTGAGCATCACGCGTTCGACCTGCTCCTCGTCGCCGCGGATCTTCATCTGCTCGTCGGGATCCCCCTCGACCAGGCTGACGGAGATGCGTTTGCGCCTGGCGAGCGCCGCGGCCTCCTCGGTGAGCTTCGCTACAAGTACACGCAGGTTGAAGCTCGACTTGTAGAGACTCAGCGCTGAACCCTCGATCCGCGAGAGCACCAGCAGATCATCCACAAGCCGGAGCAGGCGCAGGGCCGACCTTCGCGCGAGCGTGAGCTGCTCCTCCTGGCCGGGGGTGAGCCCGCCGCCTTCGTCGAGCAGGGCTTCGAGCGGAGCCAGCACCAGCGTGAGCGGGGTGCGGAGCTCGTGGGAGATGTTCGTGAAGAAGGCTGTCTTCGCGACGTCGAGGGCCTGGAGCTGCAGGTTCGCGGCGGCAAGCTGCGTGCGGGTCAGGAACTCCTGCCGGCGCAGGTTGCCAGCGTGCCAGGTGATGGCGCTGGCGATCACCACCGCCGACCACAGCACCGCGTTCACGCTCAGCCACTGCGCCGTCGACCCCTCGAGCCCGAGCACCGCCATGACCACGTCGTAGGCCGCCACCGTGCCGCCGTAGGTCAGCACGCTCTGCTGCCACCGCCAGGGGAGAGGAAAGGCCGAGAACGCAAAGAACGTGAGCAGCAGCGCTTCATGGTAGTTGGTGGCCGCCCCGCCGACGAGCGCGGTCACGGTGATGACCCCGAGCCCGATCCATGCGCACGTGGCGATCGAGATCCCGAGCACCCAGTTCGCCGACCGCTCGACCTTGAGGAAGCTCACGCCGAGCACGCCCAGCAGCACCGCCACCACGCCAGCGCGGACCCCGAGCAGAAGCGGCAGGCCCAGCGGCGCCAGGAACGGATCCACGAAGGCAAAGGCGACGAACGCTCCGATGCCGAGGGCGGCGGCAACGCGCACGGACTGCAGGAACGCGCCCGCCTGGTCCTTGCGGAACGCTGCCTCGTCGAACGGCATCGGAGCGCTCACCCGCGCCTCCGGCACTGGATGCACACCGCCTGCGCGGGCGAGCCGAAGCCGCCCCAGGTGTTCACGACGTCGAAGCCGGAGAGCGCGAGGAGATCGGCGAGCTCGTCCGCGTCGTAGAACCGGAAGTGCCCCTCCTCCTCGAGGCGGAAGAGCTCGCTGGCAGCGTCGAGCATGTGGCGAGCCGCGGCGAGCAGGGGCCCCCGCTGCGTCTCCCCGCCGAGCGCCTCCGGGGGCGCCCCCTGGATCGCCTGGACACAGGCGTTGAACAGCGCCGAGGTGTCGGCATCGCGGACCATCGAGGAGAGCACGAGCTCACCGCCGGGACGCAGCACCCGACGGATCTCGAACAGCAGGTCCTCCGGGTGTTGCAGGTACGACAACACGAGGCTCATCGCCACGCGATCGAAGCTGGCGTCCGCGAACGGCAGGCCCGTCGAGCCCGCGCCGGCCGTCAGGAGCGCTCCCAGCGTCCGGACCGCGTCGACCGCCGCATCCCCGACGTCTGCGCGCGCCCTCAACGGGCCGAGGTCCACCGCCCGCCCCGCCGCTGCCGCAAACAGTCGCGGGTCCTGGGCGCGGTCGAGTCGGTCGAGCAGGTCCGGTGCCACCTGCACCCGGCCCCGCAGTCCCCCGAACGTCCGGATCTCCCCCGCGGCGAACCGGCGCATCGCCGTGAGCGCCGAGCCTTCGAGGTCTGCCGCCAGCGCGACGACGTCCGGCAGCTTGGAGCGGAGCCGATCGAGAGCCTCCGGCACGAGATCGAGCGCGGTCAGGCTCCGGGGGGCGCGCGCGGCGAGCGCGACGGTCAGGTTGCCCGTTCCGGCGCCGAGCTCCAGGACGTCGCGACCGCCAGGATCGACCGCATGGGCCTGACCGTCGATGAACTCCTGGTACGAGGGGTACCAGACGAGGACGTCGAACCCCAACCCGCCGTCAGCCAGCAGATAGCGCCGCCAGAAGGCCGTGGTGTCCGAAGGACGGGCGCGGCGGGCGAGCTTCCACTCCTGACGCTCCCTCGCCAGCAGACGGCTGATGGGTGGGTACCACTGCGGGATGGTCGTCTTGTGGATGTGGGACCAGATCTCCTGCGTGATCAGCGCGAATTGCTTCTGCGCCTCCCGGCCGCTCCTGGGCACGTGCCCCGTGTCTGCAACGATGAGGCGGCGAGCCCCAGGAGCGTCGACCTCCATCACCCTTCGCACCCGGGCGAGGTCCATCCAGCCGTCGTGCTGACCAGCCAGCCACAGCACGTCCGCACGCACGCGGGACATGTCGCGCTCCGACTCCACCAGCGTGCCGAGCCCCAGGGCCTGGGCATCGCGCCAGAAGGCGTTCACGTCGACGATGCAGCCGATCAACGTGAGCAGGCGCCAGGGCTCGTTGCTCTCGTCCGCCACCGCTGCCGCAGCGTCGTGGTGCCCGGACACGTGGAGCACGGCATCCCGCGGCTCGGGCGCACCCATGTAGGAGACCCACAGGCGGAGCTCGGGGAACTGGGCCTGCACCTCTGGCCTCGCCAGGAGGTGCATCACGCCGCACGCAGCAAAGCTGACGGACACGAGGACGATCGACGTCGGACGGATGCTCGCGCTCCGCTGCGCCCAGTCGAGTGCGCCGAGCACGTCGGCCTCGACCCCGGAGAGTCGGTAGTTCAGGGTGTGCTTGCCGTCGACCTCGTTCCCGGGGTCCTTCCCGCTCTCCCCGAGGTTGTTGGTGCCGTCGATCCGCAGCACGGCGATCTCGGCATGGTGCCTCCGGAAGGTGTCGATCAGCGTGGTCGCCAGCTGGCTCATCTGCTCCTTGCGCCCGCCGAACCCGGGGACGATGAGCACGAGCGGCATGGCGGTGCCCTCGCCCGTGACGCCCTCCGGGAACGCAAAGTCAAGCAGGCCCACCACCGGCACTCCCGCCCGGTTGTTGAACCGGACGCGTTGCTCCGTCGGGTCTCCCGGCTTCGGCGCGCGAGCGTCGCTCTTCAGCTTCGCGGCGAAGCGAGCGGTCCAGGCGCCCCAGAGGTCGACCAGACGGGCCCGCCACCGCTCCCCCTTCCCCCCGCGGATCACCCGCTGCTCCGCCACGAGCTCCCGGCGCGCGGAACCGAGCAGCACCCCTACCCTCAAGCCCTGCCCGGGATGCACGGCGTCGCTGCGATCGACGCTGGCGACCACCGCCCCCGCGAGGGGACGCACGCCTTGTTCATCGCGAATGCGGGCGCCCGACAATGCGCTCCCGGGGCCAAGCAGCCACCGGTCCGCGCTGGCCTGGAACGACAGCCCGCCTGGACCCACCTCGTTCACGGGGAACGACGCGTACTCACCCTCCGCCCATGGGAGCGGGAGCTCGATCGTCGTGCTGTCCACCGCTCGCCGCTCGCGCGACCGACGCTCGGCGAAGCCGATCTCGGTGGGGACCGACACCTGGGTGACCCCGCCGTTGACGTCGAGCACGACGCTGGAGAACGCATAGTTCACGTGCCCTGAGTCGAGCACGGCCAGCAGCGGGGTCCCCACCTGCGGCGGCGCCGTGAGCTGGAGCTGGATCCGCCCGCCGACCACGCGCTCGATGCCACCCTCCCAGAGCCGGTCCTGACCCGCGGCGACCAGGCGCAGCCGTGCCCCGCAGGCCGACTCGAGCACCTCCCGGATCCGGTCCGGATCCGCGATGACGGGGGTGGTCCGCCGGTCTGCATCCAGCACCCGCGCCGCAGCATTGCGCGTGCCGACCACCGAGTTGGCGCTGGCCACCATCCGCCGAAACCGACGCCGGTCCTCACTGGGCATCGAGCGGATCCGTAGCCCGACGCCCTCGTCGGTCACCCGCACCACCTCCATCTCGGCCTGGACCTCACCGTCCTCGGCCTGCAGCGAGATGGGCAGCAGGTCCCCGAGGCGGAGCTTCATCGGGGTGCACAAGAAACAGCCCTCGATGTTCGCGTCGCGGGTGTGACCGATCACCGCGGAGCGCGCGGTGTCCGAGACCCGGATGCGCAAGAGCGGGCGGTCCATCGCGCGCTGCTCAGATCGCGATGGTAGCGGTGATGTAGGCGGATCGAGTTCTGGCGGCATCGAGTTCATGGGCGGGCCGATGCTACTCGGCCGTCTGCACGCGCGTCAATGCACCATCCCGCCGCCCGGACAGGAGCCAAGCGGATAAGCGGCGCAGGATGCGCTCCGAAGGTCCACCGCTTGATCAAACCCGGTGGGTGACGAGTGTCAAAAAAGGGCTGGGATGGGTGGCGCGGTGGGCGTTCCGGTCCAGTGTAGCCGCGTTGATCCTTGCGATTCCGACAGGTTGGTACGGCTACTCCTGGCTTGATTCCGAGATCCTCTCCACCCTTCCGCAGACCTTCGACAAGGACGCCGTCTTCCACTTCCCGTGCTCCGTACAGGTGTTCGCCGCCGACCACTCCCGTGTGGATCAATTCTATCTGGAACGCCGGGTATGGGTGCCGATCGACCAACTCCCGCCCGTGGTGTGGCAGGCGTTCGTAGCGAGCGAAGACCGGCGGTTCTTCGAGCACGAGGGCGTCGACCCCATCGGCATCGCCCGGGCGCTGGTGGTGAACCTGCGCGGGGGCGGGACCAGGCAGGGGGGCTCGACGATCACACAGCAGCTCGTGAAGAACCTGTTGGTCGGAAAAGAGAAGTCCTATCGACGCAAGATAAAGGAGGCCGTGCTCGCCTACCGGCTGGAGCGGGAGCTGGGCAAGATGCAGCTGCTGGAGCTGTACGTGAACTACATCGCGCTGGGGAACGGCAACTACGGGGTCGAGGCGGCAGCCCAGGACTACTTCGGCATCTCCGCACGCGAGCTGAACGCCGGCCAGGCCGCGATGCTCGCGGGCCTGGTGCCTGCGCCGTCGAAGTACAGCCCCCGCCACGACCCGGGACTGGCAGCGCAGCGCCGCGAGCAGGTGCTCCGGTTGATGGTGGCGCAGGGGTTCATCAACGCCGTGGATGCCAGCCAGTTCCTCCAGGACCCCGTGATCGAGCCCCGGGTGACGAACGAGCCGGGCCCGAACACCTCGTACCTGACAGAGACGCGTCGTGAGGTCCGGCGGCTGTTCGGGCAGGACCTGCCGTTCGTGGAGGGCCTGCAGGTCCACACCGCGCTCGATCCCGTCGTGCAGCGGGTGGCCGAGGCATCGGTCCGCGAAGCGCTCGCGGACCTGGAGACCCGTCAGGGCGCCCGCGGGCCCGTGCGCAACATCCCCGCGGCGGGCCGCGAGGCGTTCCTCAAGCGAGGGGATCGCCTGCAGATCGACGCCCAGACCGGACAGTTCCGGCCTCCGCGGCCCGGGGAGTGCTTCCTCGGGCTGTGGGACAGTCAGGGCGCAGGGCAGCTCAGGGCGGGCCCCTACACCTTCACGCTGGGCAGCACCGACCTCGACAAGAAGGTGCGACAGGCGCCCACGCTCGATGAGCACGGCGCGCAGCATGCCCGCGCCCCGGCTGCGCTGCGGGCGGTGTTGAAGGACGGCGACGTGCTCGACGTCTGCGCGACGGACGAAGGCACGGCAGGGCAGGTGCAGCTCCGGAACCGGCCGTGGGCCGAGGCCGCTGCGGTGGTGCTCGAGAACGCCACCGGCAACGTGGTGGCCGAGGTGGGCGGCTACGACGTGGGCTTGGAGGGGTTCGTGAGGGCCACGCAGGCGAAGCGGCAACCGGGAAGCTCGTTCAAGCCTTTCGTGTACGCAGCGGCGATCCTGCACGGTCACCGCCAGACCGACACGATCCTCGACGGACCGTTCTCGATCCCCGGCACGAACGGCCGCATGTGGTCGCCGCAGAACTACGACGGCAAGTACCACGGCCTCATCCCGATCCGATCCGCGATGGCGCTCTCGCTCAACACCGTGGCCGTTCGGCTGGGGCTCGAGGCCGGGATCGACAACGTGGTCTCGTTGGCGAACGCGCTCGGTGTCCGCACGCCGCTGCGGCATGACCTCACGGTGGCGCTCGGCTCCTCGGAGGTCACCCCGATGGATCTGGCGACTGCCTACTCCAGCTTCGCCCGCGAAGGCGTTCACATCGACCCGGTGTACATCACCCGCATCGAGGATCGCAGCGGCTTCGAGCTGGGGACCGCCGGCTCCACCGTGCGGTTCCCCGACCAGACGTTCACCCTGCCGGGCGGCCAGGGCAATCGTGTGATGCCCCAGGCAGACGCCTACGTGGTGGTGGACATGATGCGCAACGTGTTCAAGAACGGCACCGCGAAAAAGGGGCAGCGGCCGGGCATGGACTTCGCGGGAAAGACAGGCACCACCTCGAACTTCGTCGACGCCTGGTTCGTGGGGTACTCACCCCGGTACACGGTCGCCGTATGGGTCGGCACCGATGGCACCACCTCCATCGGCGACAAGGAGACCGGCGGGAAGTCCGCCTTGCCCGCCTGGAGTCGCATCATGGAAGCGCTCCCGAACGTCCCGGGCGAGCGGTTCCCGGTACCGGACGGCGTGGTGCTCGCACCGTGGAGTGGCTCGCCGGACTGGCTCGGCTACGTGCGGGGGACGGTGCCCGCAGATGTGCTGCCCGTGGTCGCCGTCTCGCAGCCGCTCCCCCCGTTCGGCCTCGCACTGCCCGGAGGGACCGTCGCTGCGCTCCCGAAGACCCCGAGGGGCTACACCGTCCCCGAGGCCACCGACGACGACGTGGAGGAGGGTGCCAACACCCCAGGCGTACTGCCCGAGGCAGAGACCTCCGACGGGCAGATCGGCCCCGGCCCGGCGACCGACGGGGCCCCGGGCGAGCGCGACGACGCAGACCGGTGAGGAGTCCGACAGGACCGTCGCCCGCTGGTTGAACGCAGGCGATGCCGGCGAGCCGGCCGCCACGCCGCCTAGTGAACCCCGTTGCTCGACACTTTTTCGTTCAGCGCCAGCAACATCCGGCGCAGCCAGCCGTGCACCTCTTCCAGGTTCGCCCTGTCCTGCGCCTTCGTGAGCGCCATGCGCCCCCGCTTCAGGGCGTGGTCGGCCTCCTGCACGTCGTTGCGCTGGAGCAGGGCGCGCTGCTCCCTCAACAACGTCTCGATCTGCGTGAGCTGCCGCTCGATCTGGAACCGCACCTCCTTCAATTCACCCGCGTGCTCGGCGTTCTTCTCCCACGCGGTCGCCTCGTCCCGCGCGCGGTCCATCTCGAGGCGCGACATCCCGGTCGGCGCCTGGATGTTGAGCTGCTGCGAGATGCCAGAGCGCACGTCGCGGGCGGAGACGTTCACGATGCCGTTGGCGTCGATGACGAACTTGACCTCGATGCGCGGAGCGCTGCGGGGCGCAGGCTCGATGCCTTGAAGCTCGAACTCGCCCAGGCTCGTGTTCTCGTCCGCGTTTGGGCTCTCCCCTTGCAGGACGTGGATCTTCACGGTCTTCTGGTTGTCGACCACGGTCGAGACCAGCTGCACCTTCTGCGCCGGGATGCTGGTGTTCTTGGGGATGAGCTTCGCCATCCGCTTGCCTTCGACCTCGATGCCGAGCGAGAGGCTCGTCACGTCGAGCAACGTGACGCTCTTGACCTCGCCCTCGAGCACGCCCGCCTGTACGGCCGCACCGATGGCGACGACCTCGTCGGGGTTGAACGCCTGGTTGAGCTGACGCCCGAAGAACTCGCGAACAAGCTCCTTGACCCGGGGGATGCGCGAGGAGCCGCCGACGAGCACGACCTCGTCGATCTGGTCGACGGTGAGCCGCGCGTCGGAGAGTGCACGCTTGCACTCCTCCATCGTCGCATCGAACAGCGGCGAGGCCAGGGCCTCGAAGGTTGCCCGCGGCAGCACGCACTGCAGGTGGCGAGGCCCCTGGGCATCGGCCATCAGGAACGGGAGGTGGATCTCGGTCTCCAGCGCAGACGAGAGCTCGATCTTCGCGCGCTCCGCAGCATCCCGGAGCCGCTGCCGCACCACCTTGTCCGAGGAGACGTCGACCCCGTGCTCCTTCTTGAACTGTTCAATCAGCCACTCGATGATCAGGCGGTCCACGTCCCCGCCACCAAGCGCGTTGTTCCCGCGCGTCGCCCGCACCTCGCCCAGATCGCGGTCGATGTGCACGATCGAGATGTCGAACGTGCCCCCGCCGAAGTCATACACTGCGATGGTGGCCGACTTTCTCCGGTCGTGCAGGTAGGCGAGCGCTGCTGCCGTAGGCTCGTTGATGATGCGGAGCACGTTCAGTCCCGCGATCGTGCCCGCGTCCTTCGTCGCCTGGCGTTGCCGGTCGGTGAAGTGGGCGGGCACCGTGATGATCGCCTCCGACACCGTCTCGCCCAGGAAGTCCTCGGCGGACTTCTTGAGCTTTTGCAGGATCATGGCCGACGCCTCCTGCGGGGACAGCATTCGACCGTTCACATCGAACACACAGTCCCCGTTGCGCGCGGCCACCACCTTGTAGTTCACCAGGGGAAGGTCGTTCCCGGCGTCCTTGTAGCGCTTTCCCATGAAGCGCTTGATCGAATGGATGGTCGCGTCGGGGTTGATCAGCATCTGGCGCTTGGCGATGTCGCCGACGAAGCGCTCGCCGTTCTTGGAGAAGCCCACGACCGACGGGGTGACGCGCCCGCCCTCCTCGTTGATGATGATCTTGGGCTCACCCCGGTCGATGTACGCGACGACCGAGTTGGTCGTGCCGAGGTCGATACCGATCACCTTTCCCATTCTGGGTCACTCCGCGTCGCAGCAAACGAAAATTCTAACCGGACGATCGTACGGGTGTCCTTCGGGCCTGTCAACCCGTGCCCGTGAAATGGCGTGCCCCGGGCGGGACTCGAACCCGCATTTCTCGTTGGAGAAGAAGGATTTTAAGTCCTTTGTGGCTACCATTTCACCACCGGGGCGGGATGCCTTGCACCGCGGGGGGCCGCGGACGCCCTCACATATCGTACGCGGCTACCCGGCGGGCTCGAGGCAGCGCAGGAGCCGCTCCTCGTCTGCCTGCCCGACGACGCGACCGAGCTCCTCCCCTCCGGTGCCCAGCACGAGCGTCACGGGGATCACGCGTGGCCACCCGCTCACGGTGCGCGGGAGGATGTCCGCGGGGTCGGGCCCGAGCTGGAACGTCCGCAGCCGCGTGGTCGCAAGCAGCCGCATCACCTCCGGCACGTCTCCGGGTTCGTCGACGCTCACCAGCACGACATCCACCGCCGAGTGCGTGATCGCGAACGCGTCGAGCATCGGCAGCTCATCCCGGCACGACCCGCACCAGCTCGCCCAGAAATTGACGATGCGCGGGCGATCGCTGGGCGCTGTGAGGAGCACCCGCAGATCCGCCTCGCCGAGGGCATGGATCCGGTCGGCCGGCCCGGTCGGAGCCGGGGCGACGCGATCGACCGGTCGCATCGGCGCGCACGCAAGGAGAGCGAGAACGAGGGATAGCACGCGCCCCTGTAATCCGGACCCCCGGCATGAACCTGGATCCTTGATAACGCGGGCCGCGAAACCCCCGGGTGCATGCCGTGTTCCTCGCCTCGCTGCTCGTGACGTACGTCCCCCCTGCGCTCGCCCTCGCACCCGAGGTGGAGCAGGGAGAGACGCAATTCGCAAACGGGGATCCCGTCGGCAGCGCGGCCACGCTGTCCGCATACGTGGCCACGCACCCCGATGATGCCGATGCGCTCTGGCGTCTCGCACGCGCCCTGTACGAGAAGGGCGAACTCTTGAGCGCCCAGGGCCGCCCGGACAGCGAGCGTCTGCCGCTCTACGGCCAGGCCCAGACCTTCGCCCACCACGCCCAGGACGTCGCCCCCCAGAGCGGGCTCGGCTACCTCTGGGAAGGCGTGGCGCTGGGTCGCGTGGCCACATCGAAGGGCATCCTCTCCCAGCTCTTCACCGCAGATGACATCGAGCACCTCTGGCTCGAGGCGCTGACCGACCCCGAGCGGTACGCGTCCAGCTCCGGCAACTCCACGTTCCCCGGCGACGCCTACAACGCCCTGGGGCAGTTCTACCGCCTCTGTCCCGACTGGGCGGCGATGAAGTGGATCGCGGGCACCCGCGGCGACATCGACAAGTCGGTGGAGTACCAGCGAAAGCTGGTCGCAGCGGAGCCGGAGCGCATCGAGGGGCTCAAGGAGCTCGGCGTCTCGCTGCTCTGCAAGGGCAACAAGCAGGACGATGAACAGGCGAAGGTCGAGGGGCGCGTGTGGCTCCAGAAGGCGCTCACGGTCCCGCCGCGAAATCCGGTCGATCGCATCGATCACGCGCAGATCCCGTCGATCCTCGCCCGCGAGGCGGATGCGTGCGAGTATTCTCGTGATGGGTACCAGGACACCAGCGAGGCGGACTACAAGGGCAAGTGAGCCAAACGCTGCAGCTCCTCGCCCCCCGGTCCGCGATCGCGACCCTGCTCCTTGCGAGCGGGCTCGCCGGCTGCTCCTGGCTGCGCGCCGAGAAGCAGGTGGACCCGCTCACAGCACCGCTGCAGGACCTCGACGTGGCGTGGCGTGCTCGCGGCACCACCGGGCTCGATCCCGTGGTCGCCTCGCTCGACGCGCTGCTGGCGAACGCCCCCGCCGACGCGCGGGTGCTCTGGCGCGCGGCCCGGCTGCGGTGGCTGCAGGGCTTCCTGAGCACAGCCCCCCCCGAGTCGCGCAACCACTGGGAGACCGGCCGGGAGTATGCGCTCGCCTGCCTCGCGAACGATCCCGACGTCGCCGCGGCGCTGCGCCAGGGCGGCTGGCGAGTCACCTCGGCCACGCTCGTCACGACGACCCCGGAGCAGCGGCCATGCATGCTCTGGGCCGCAGCCAACGGGCTCGCGCTGGTGGAGCAGCGGGGGAACGGTGGCCTGCTGGACGCGGAGTCGGCCTGCGCGATGACCGACCGGGCCTCGCAGATCGTCGGCTCCGCCGAGCCCGGGTTGCTCGACTGGGAGGTCGGGACCTGCGCGTGGTGGATCGGCGGTGATCCGCAGGCGGCGGCCTCGGCCTGGGAACGGGCGCAGGCGAGCGGGAACCCGCTCTATGGCCTCGCTTCGCTGGCACACGTTCCCGGCGCTGCCCTGGTCGCAGGGAGCGCAGAGTACGCACTCGAGAGCGCGCGCGTGGACGCGATCAGGGCGAAGCCGACACCCTGAGAAGTCCGAAAACGGCAACGGCCACGCTCCGGTAGGGGCGTGGACCGATTGGCGGGCAAGGCGCCCGCATGCCGACGGGCCGAAGCCCGCGGATCACACCGGGGGAGGTGTGGTGGGCTTGACCATCATCGGCTTGCGGCTCGCGCGGCGAGCAGCCTTCCGACGGCGCTTCTCAGCGAGGCGCTGCTTGAGCCGACGCTTCTCGCCGGGCTTGAGGTAAAAGCTGTTCTTCTTGATGTCCTTGCGGATGCCCTCGCGCTCCACCTTGCGGCGGAAACGACGGAGGGCCTTTTCGAAAGGCTCGTTCTCACGGACGGTGACGATGACCAAATGCGGCTCCAAGCTACAGGCGGTCGGCGATTATGCGACCCGCACCGGAAGCGCAAGGCCCAACGGTGAAAAGGCGGCCACCCGATTCGGCCTTCAGCTGTGCGATCCCCGTTGTTCGCCGTCAGTTTTGGCATCGAACAACGGACCCCCCGCGCGGGTTAGGGCAAGACCATGAAGTCGCTCCACCGCCCCGACCTGTATTGCTGGTCCATCTTCGACGAAGCCCGCAACGTTGACTTCCACAGCATCTGCTGGGTCCGTCCCAACGGCAACGTGCTCATCGACCCGCTGCCGCTCTCCCCCCACGACCTCGGCCACCTCGCGGATCTCGGCGGCGCGGATCACGTCGTCGTCACCAACTCCGACCACACCCGCGCGGCAGAGACCATGAAGGCGCTGTGGGGCTCCACCATCTACGGCCCCCGGGCAGAGGCGGGTGCCTTCCACGCCGACCGATGGCTCTGCGATGGGGAGGAGATCGTTCCAGGGCTCGTCGCGCTGGAGCTCCACGGGTCGAAGACCCCGGGGGAGCTTGCGCTGCTCCTGCATGACACCACGCTGATCACCGGCGACCTCATCCGCGCGCATCGCGCGGGCTCGTTGATGATGCTGCCCGACGCCAAGCTGCAGGACCGCGACCTGGCCATCGCCTCCGTGCGGCGCCTCGCCAGCCTGCCCGGCATCGACACCGTGCTCGTCGGGGATGGGTGGCAGGTCTTCGGTCGCGGAGCGCAGGCCCTCGCCGAGCTCGCAGCCCACGCAGAGCGTGTGTCCCCGTAATGCCCCTGTCGGCCGCGTTCGACGCCGCACTGGAAGCGTTCGACGCCCACCTCCGGGTGGAGCGCCGGGTGGCGAGGAACACGCTGTACGCCTACCGGGCGGATCTCCTGCGTTTCGGCGAGTGGCTGGACGGGATTGGTGTCGAGCCCACGGCGGTCACCCACCCCCTGATGTCCGACTACGTCGTGCACCTCGACGCAGAGGGGCTCGACCCGCGGAGCATCGCCCGACACCGGACGTCCATCCGCCAGCTGTTCAAGTTCCTCATCCAGGAGGACCTCGTCAAGACCGATCCGACCCGCCTCCTGAGCCCGCAACGGCCCTCCCGCAGGCTCCCGGATGTGCTCAGCGAGGCCGAGGTCGCCCTGCTGCTCACCACGCCAGACCCCCTGGATCCGCTCGGCCTTCGGGACCGCGCGATGCTCGAGCTCATGTACGCAACCGGGCTTCGGGTGAGCGAGCTGGTGAAGCTCCCGCTCTCGGCCTGGCACCACGAGGCCGGATTCCTGCGCGTGCGCGGAAAGGGAAGCAAGGAGCGTGTGATCCCGTTGGGCCGCACGACCGCCGAACGCCTGGCGCGGTACCTCGTTGAGGTCCGGGCCGGCCTGGACCCTGGCCTTGGCCAGCGCAGCCTGTTCCTGTCCCGGCAGGGCAAGGCCATGAGCCGGCAGAATTTCTGGCTGCGGATCACGCACTACGCCCGCGCCGCCGACATCCGCACACCGGTCACCCCCCACGGCCTCCGGCACGCCTTCGCCACCCACCTCGTCGAGCACGACGCGGATCTGCGCGCGGTCCAGGCGATGCTCGGTCACGCCGACATCGCCACCACGCAGATCTACACGCACATCGCCCGCTCACGTCTCCAGGCGGTCCACAAGAAGCACCACCCACGCGGCACCGGGTGACCCGGCCATCCGCCCGCCACGCATCGTGGGCCGGCTGCACAGCATGGCCCTTCTGACACGGTACATGGGGCCATGGCCTCTGTAGACACCCTCGTCATCGGCACCGCCGGTCACATCGACCACGGCAAGACCACGCTCGTCAAGGCCCTCACCGGGGTCGATCTCGACACCCTGCCCGAGGAGAAGGAGCGCGGCATCACCATCGCCCTCGGATTCGCGCCGCTCACCCTCGAAAATGGCGACGTGATCGGCTTTGTCGACGTCCCCGGGCACGAACGGCTCATCCGCACGATGGTGGCGGGGGCGTCCGGCCTCGACGCGGTGCTGCTGTGCGTGAGCGCAGTCGAAGGCGTCATGCCCCAGACCCGCGAGCATCTCGACATCCTCGGCCTCCTCGGCGTGCGGAGCGGAATCCTCGTGGTGACCATGGCCGACCTCGTGGACCCCGAGCTGCTCGAGCTCGCGACCGAGGAGATCCGCGAGCAGGTGACGGGCACGTTTCTGGAGGGGGCGCGGACGGTGGTGGTGAGCGCGCTCACGGGACTGGGAATCGGTGAGCTGAAGTCCCTGCTGGGTCGGCTCCCCCGCCGCGACCGGCCGACCGGCGGTCCATTCCGGCTCCCCGTCGACCGCAGCTTCGCCCGCAAGGGCTTCGGGACCGTCGCCACAGGCACGGCGTGGAGCGGCCGGGCCGAGGACGGCTCCGAGATCGAGATCGCCCCCTCGGGACGCCGCGCGCGGCTACGCGGGGTGCAGGTGCACGGCATCAGGGTGGGTGCCGCCACGGCGGGCTCCAGGACGGCCCTGAACCTCGCAGGCATCGACGTAGACGACGTCCCCCGGGGCAGCTGGCTCGTGAGCCCTGGAGCCGTCGCAGCGACCCAGGTGGTGGACGTATCGGTGAGGTGGGTCGGAGCCCCGGTCGGTGACGACGGTGACGAGCGCGCGGTGGTGCTGCTACATGGCACCGCCGAGATCGCCGCGAAGCTGATCGTCCTCGGCTCTGGCGGCCTCTCGGACCCGGCGCCCGGTGCGACATCGACGCAGGCCGGCCGTGAGCCCACGAGCGCCGCCTCCGCGCCCCACGTGCTTGCCCAACTGCGCCTCGCGGAGCCTATCGCCTGCCTCCCAGGGGATCGCTTCGTGATCCGGCAGGCGTCGCCATCCCGCACGCTCGGGGGCGGGGTCGTGCTCGACCCCTGGTTCGCGGTCGCCAGGCGTGCGCGTGCGGTCGAGGATGCCCCGGTGCTCGCCGCCCTGGCCGCAGGCGAACCGGGGGCCTGGCTGCGCCGCGCCGGGGCCCGTGGGATCGACCGGATCCTCGCCGACCAGCTGGGGTGCACCGGCGCGCTGATCGCAGACCGGGTCTACGACCCCCAGGTGGCGGAAACACTGCACCAGGCAGTGCTCCGCACGCTCGCGCAGGTCCACGCGGAGCACCCGCTCTCGCCGTCGGTAAACCGGCGGGAGGTGCATCGCGGCCCGCTTCGGGCGCTGGATGACCGGGGGTTCCTGGCGGTGCTCGAAGAAGCGCTCGCGACCGGCGACGTCGTCTCCACGCCCACGGGCATCCGACTGCGCTCCTGGACCGTGCCTCTCACCGATGCTCAGGTCGCCTGGACCACCGACGTCGCCGGCCTGGCCGCCAACTCGGGGTACAACGGCCTCGGGGATCTCCCGCCCCACCCCGACGCCAGCGCCCTGCTCCACCTCCTGCGGGACCGCGGCCAGATCGAGCGTATCGGGGACCGCTGGTACTCCACCGCCGTCCTCCAGACGCTGTCAGCGGCCGTGCGCCAGTTCCTGCGCACGACCCCTACGATGGACCCCGCCGCATTCAAGGAGATCTCGGGTCAATCCCGACGGACCGCCATTCCGCTGCTGGAGTGGCTCGACCAGACGGGGGTGACCCAACGAGCAGGCGACACCCGCGTGCTGAAAGGCGCCTGAGCGCACGGCGCCGGGCGGGGTGAAAAAGGAGAAACCCCCGCCTGACGAATCAAGCGGGGGTTAGGGGAGGCCGGCGGTTACCTACTCTCCCACACCCGTTGGGGTGCAGTACCATTGGCACGAGAGAGCTTGACTTCTGTGTTCGGAATGGGAACAGGTAG
>CAIQVJ010000005.1 GCA_903875225.1 uncultured Pseudomonadota bacterium | reverse complement strand
TAGGCCCGCCGCTAGCGTTCGCTCTGAGCCAGGATCAAACTCTCCAGTTTGTAATCCTCTGCGTATGTCTCCGGGCTAACGGAGCACACGTCTTAAAACTCTATTGAACGTTACGAATATCTGCTACCAATTTTTCAAAGATCAGCGTTTCGTCGGAGTCCGACTTCCGCCTGTTTCGTCGTTGTGCGCCCGAAAGCGTCTTTCTCCGAAGCCCTGCCACCTTATCGGATTCGGGTGAAAGCGTCAAGAACGATTTTTTGCGTTCTCGCTCGCGTCCGCCGTCAGCCGGGGGTGTCGAAGCCCGGCGAGGATACCCGGTCGGGCTGTGTGCGTCAACCCCAGATCGTCACAGGAATCGGGTGAAGACCTCGGGGTGCATCCGCACGCACTTGTAGATCCACCCTCCGATCATGCCAAAAAGAAGTATTCCCGCCCACATCCGCTCCCGTCGCTGAATCCAGCGCAGCGCGCCGCGCTGCGCGCCGCGGCCGGTTGCCGCGTCCACCAGGCCGAGCAGCGCCATCGCGACTGTGGCTGGAAACAGCACGGTGCCGAACGGCTGGTTCACCATCGCCTCCAGCAGTCGACCGTGCGCGAACAAGGTGAATGTCGTCGTCATGCCGCACATGGGGCACGGCCACCCTGTCAGCGACATCATCGTGCAGGCCCCGAGGCCCAGCTGGCGGTGGGTGCCGTACCCGTTCGGATCTGGCGTGAGGTGCATCGCGATGCCGAGCACCGCGATTGCACCGCCGCCCAGCACGAAGCCCGCGACGCGGTCCGCGATGCCTGGCGGGGCGTTCTCCACACGGTCGGCGATCTCGTTCACCTTGGAGCTGATTTCGTCGAGAGTCTGGATCATTCTTCCTCCTCGGGGCCCATGCCCGGTTCTGCCGCGCCTTCATGAGAGAGCGCCGCTTCCAGCACTGCCTCCACCGCCGCGATCTGGTGGTCGGCCTCCTGGAGCTCCGCACGTGCACGCGCTCTCACGTTCCGAAGCTCACTAGCCAGGTTCAACGCAGTCAATATCGCCGCCGTGCTGGCGTCCACGGCAGGCGAGCGCTTCATCAACTCCCGAACCCGTCGGTCGACCTCGCCCGCGGCGTTCTCGAGGTCCTCGCCGTTGTCCGCGCGGAGTGTGTACGTGCGGCCGAGGATGGTGATCGCTTTTTGCACTGCACACGCCTAATCCGAAAATGCAGCGAGGGTAGCGCGAGCCCGCGAGCCCCCGATCTGGCGGCAGAGCGATACCCGGTCTCGAGCACCCGAGGTCCGGCATGCCCTCCTACATCCTCACGCTTCTGCACTTCAACCTCCAGTACTGCGCTGGCGGGCTCGACGGACTCTACGCAACCTGGCCCACCGACGAGCAGTCCATCGAGGACCAGATCATCGATGAGTCGTTCGATCCGGTGCTCGACGTGCTCGACGCGCACCCGACGTGGACCTTCGACATCGAGCTCCAGGCATACATGATCGAGGTGATCGCCGAACGCCGTCCGGAGGTGCTCGACCACCTCCGCACCCTCGCGGACAGCGGGCAAGTCGAGCTCGTCAGCTTTCACTACTCGGATCAGCTCTGGACCGCCTACCCCTGGCGCGACCAGGAGGTCTCCCTCGCGCTGACCCGCGAGATCTTCGAGGACAATGATCTGCCTCTCTCGGACGTCGTCTGGACGCAGGAGGGGCAGTTCGGGCAGGGGATGCTCGAGCGCATGCCCGAGGCAGGCTACGCCATCGCCGTCATGCCCCACAACCTCGCCGAGTTCACGTGGGGGGCGAACCCGGCATCGCCGACGTACACGTACGCGGGGCCTGCGGGTGACGTCACCGCGGTTCCCGGCGGGAGCGGCTTCGCGAACGCAGACTTCAGCGTCGGCTGGCACTTTTTTGACGACGGCGAGCTCTACACCACCGGAGACATGGACCCGTACCTCGGGCCGGCATTCGTCTACAACGCGGCTGCCACCGCTGAGCGCGTGGCCGAACTGGAGGCAGCTGAGCGAGCTGGAGCGCGGGTGATCGGGGTACACGACTACGTGGATGCGGTGACCGCGACACCGTCGGGCACGCCGATTCCCCTGCCCCCGGTGATCGACGGCACCTGGCAGCCGGATGACACGACGAACATGTATCGGTGGATGGGTGGCGGCGGACTGTGGGGTGACAGCGAGCACGACGACCTCGTGCTCACCTCGAACGTGAGGGCCCGACACATCGTCGAAGCAGCCGAGGTCGCGGGGGGTGACCCGGACCTGATCAAGCAGGCCTGGAAGGCATTGCTGCTCGGTGAAGTCAGCGATGCGACGGGGTGGAACCCGTACCCGACGGAGCCGCAGTACGCGTTGGATCATGCTGCGGAGGCGGAGGCGCTGGCGGTCGAGAGCCTGGGGGATCGGTGTGGCGAGGTCACCGTGGATCTGCGGACCCGGACCGTTGTCACGGACACCGTCTACCGAGAAGGCACAGCTGAGAGCGCCGCGCCGATCGAAGTGACGGTGACGGGCCGGACGGCGGACACGCGATGGTTCGAGGTGGACTCGACCGTGACGCCGCACGGCGTGCGGCAGTTCGCGCTCCGCCTCGCTCTCCCAGCGGAAGGCGAGCCGCCGATCCTCGAGTTCCCGTGGGACGGCGAGCAGATCACCACGGTCCCGGCGCTGATGGACGCGCCGGTGACCATCGACGCGTCAATGGTCCACGATCCGGTCGGGATCGCGCTCCCCACGGGCCTTTTGAGGCTCTCGGACCGCGTCTGGTTGCTGCAGGAGACTTCGACGACGCACCTCGCGGCCGTGCTCTCGCGCTCCGCCGGGACCGCCACGTTCAGCGACGAGACCGACGCCGGCGAGGAGATGGTCTGGCAGTACCGCGTGTTCGTCGGGGACGACACGGTGAGCGACGAAGACGTGCAACTATCCTCGTTGACCGAAGCGAATCTACTGAACGTGGCGCCGGTGGTCGCGTTGCATCTGCCGGACTGCGCCTCGTTCGAGGACACTGGCGGTCGAAGCGTGAACAGTTGTCCGCCCCCCGGCATCTTTGGCGGCTGCTGCTGCACATCAGCGCCGAACCCCGCCTCCCTCTACGCGCTTCTCCCCCTCGCCTTCGCCCTCGCCCAACGCCGCCGCCCGGTTAGCCGCAGGCTGTGAACGACGTCCTCGGTCTCGTTGTCGGTGTGGTGGTGCTGCTCGCGGCGGCAGGCGGGCTCGTGTGGTTCACGCAGCGGACTCCGGCGCGCTCGGTCTTCGCACCTCCGGAGCCAGACGCTGAGCCCGAGGAGAAGCCTGCAACGCTGATCGATCGCATCGGCGAGGCCCTGGCCCGCACGCGCGCCGGGCTCTCCAGCGTGTTCGGCGGGTTTGCGCCGGGCAGGGCCCTGGACGCCGACGCCTGGGAGCAGCTTGAAGAGGCGCTGATCCGGGCGGACATCGGGCCGAGGACGGCATCCGCGCTGGTGACCTCCGCCCGCGACGCGAAGGTTCCGGTCGAGGATCTGCGCGGCTGGCTCGCCAACGAGGTCGCGCGGCGGGTGGCCCGGTTCGACTTCGACATCGCGTCAGCCCCGACCGGGCCGACCGTCATCCTCGTCGTGGGCGTGAACGGCGCGGGCAAGACCACCACGATCGGCAAGCTGGCGTCGCGCTACAAGCTCGCCGGCAAGAGCGTGATCCTCGGGGCGGCGGACACGTTCCGGGCAGGCGCCATCGACCAGCTCAAGGTGTGGGGGGAGCGCGCGGGGGTGCCCGTCGTCGCGCACCAGGAGGGCGCAGACCCCGCAGCTGTCTGCCATGACACGGTCAAGTCCGCCGTCGCCAAGGGGATCGACGTGGTGATCCTCGACACGGCGGGGCGTCTGCAGGCGCATGCGGCGCTGATGGATGAGCTTGGAAAGATCTGCCGTGTCGTCGGAAAGCTGCTCCCGGGCGCACCTCATGAGTGCCTGCTCGTGCTGGACGGCACGATGGGGCAGAACGCCCTCGCGCAGGCGCGCGTGTTCAAGGAGGTCACGAAGGTGACCGGCATCGCGCTCACCAAGCTCGACGGGACGGCCAAAGGCGGCGTGGTGGTCGCGATCGCCGAGGAGCTCAACCTGCCCGTCAAGCTCGTCGGCTGCGGCGAGAAGCTGGACGATCTGCGCGATTTTGACGCGCAGGCCTTTGCGAAGGGCTTGTTCGGGTAGAGCCGGCGCCGCTCGGCCCTACAGCTCCCAGCCGCTCAGGTACCCGCCCTGGGCCGCGATCTGGTCGATCATGTCCTTGAAGACCCGGCTGGTACCCAGGGTCCCCGCGTCCCCGATGCCGATGAACAAGCACCGGGCACGGCTGATGGTGACATTCAGGCGTCGCGGATCCGACACGAAGCCGAGCTCCTGCGCATCGTTGGATCGCACGAAGCTCGCGATGACGATGTCCTTCTCGCGTCCCTGGAAGGCGTTCACGGTGCCCGACTCGACTTCGGGGTACCGCTCCCGGATGCGCGCAAGCTGGGCTGCGTAGGGCGTCACGATCGCGATGCGACCCGGCTCCACCCCCGCGTGCACCAGGTCCCCGAACACCCGGCTGACGAGATCGAGCTCACCGGGGTTGTGCAGGCTGCCGCTCTCCTCCCGGATCTCCTCGTGCCCCATTCCCGCGGTGTCGAGGAACCGCACGGGCACATCGGTCCAGGGCGGAACCTCCACCTCGACCCCGCGATCGGCCACCGAGCGATGGGCCACGAGGCGCCCCTCGTAGGTTGGCGAGACGAGCTCGTTGATGGACTGATGCATCCGATACTGGGTCGTGAGCATCGGGAAGAAGAAGCCCTCGTCCACGAGCCGGGCGAGGAGGCTTCGCTCCAGGGCGGGGTGCTGGCTCTTCACCACGGGACCCAACTGGTGCGGATCGCCGGCGAGGATCAGGCGCCTGGCGCGGCTCGCGAGCAGCCAGATGGCGGGCTCCCACACCTGACTCGCCTCGTCGACGACCGCCGTCCGGGGGTTCGGCAGGTCCGCGCCCCGCGTGGCGACCGACCCCAGCGTCATCGCGATCACCTGCGCGTTCTGGAGGATCTCGCGCTTTGCGGCCTGCCATTCCTCACGGATCGCATCGTCGATCTCGCGGATGGTCTCGCCGCCCGCGCGCGTGCGATCCCGACGCAACGTCTGCAGGACCCCCGCACGGGGACCGTTCAGGATGCGGTGCTCCAGCGTGAGGGGCAAGGCGGCAGTGCCGACCCGGGCGCTCACGCCGATCCGAACCACGTCGAGGCCCGCAGCGGCAGTCCGGAGCGCGAGTTGATCCACCGCCGCGTTGCTCTCGGCGAGCGCCCAGGGCGTGTCACCCATGTCGACGAGGGCGGCGAGCATGGCCGCCAGCGTCTGGGTCTTCCCCGTTCCCGGCGGGCCGTGCAGGAGCCCCACCTCTGTGGCCCCCAGCGCGGCAGCAGCAGCCACCCGCTGGTCGGCGTCCAACCCCGCGAGGGCCGGGTGATCCAGCGGGTCGGAGCGGTACGGAGCCTCGTGGCCGAGCAGCAGGGCGCGAAGCGGGGAGCCCTTCGCCGAAGCCCGGACCAGCGCAGACCGCTGCGCCTCCAACTGCGAGACGTCGAGCCGCCGCACAACCGCCCAGGGGCCCCTGCCCTCGGGTTCGGCGTCCACGCGCAGCTCCACAGTGGCCTCGTCGCCGCCTTCGAACCGGCCATGCACGCCCGCGTCCGGTCGGCCCACGGGCCCGAGGACCACCGGTTCACCAGGCGACAGCCCATCGTGGAGGTTCTTCCCGCGCAGAAGGACGTTCACGCGCCCCCGGGAACGATGCTCCGTCGTGACGATGTCGAGCGGGGAGAGGGCAGCGCCCGCCGCCACACGCGCGGCGATCGGCATCGCACGAAGGGCGGCATCCTCGCGCACCAGCGCCTCGCGCTCGGCGTCCAGCGCGGCGATCAGGCGGTCGAGATGGTCGTGAACAGGCACGTTGGGTGGCTAACCACGTCCGGCTCCGCGTCCACGGTCCGTGGCCGCTACGCTCCCTCAGATCCGAACAACCCCCGCATGCGGTCGATCAACTGCATCGCGGTGTACGGCTTCTGGAGGAACCCGGCGAGCCCCCGACCGGCGAACCGACTGGTTGCGTCCTGCTCGTTGTAGCCGCTCGACAACATCACCCGGATCTCCGGCTTGATCCGCCGGAGTTCCCGAAATGTCTCCTCCCCGTTCAACCGTGGCATCGTCATGTCCAACAAGACGGCCTGGATCTCGGCGTGACGCACCCGGAACACATCCACCGCATCGGCGCCGTCGATCGCCGTGAGCACGGTGAAGCCGATGTCCTGCAGGACGTCGACAGCAAACGACCGGATCTCCTCCTCGTCGTCCACGACCAGCACCACACCGATCGCCCGACGGTCTCCTACGCGCCCGCCGAGCAGCCCCGGTCGCTCGCGCCCGTCGGGGATCGCCGGAAAAAGAATCTTGATCGTCGTCCCGTGCCCGAGCTCGCTGTACACCCGGATCGCGCCGCGATGCCCCCGCACGATGCCCAGCGCCGCGGAGAGGCCGAGGCCGTGTCCGCGCGGTTTGGTCGTGTAGAACGGATCGAACATGTGGTTCTGCGTCTGGACGGCCATGCCGCAGCCCGTGTCACTCACCTCCAGCCAAACATAGGGGCCTGGCGGCAGATCCTCGTCGAGCCACGCACGCGAGAGGTAGTTGCGGTCTGCATTCACCGCGCCGGTCGCCAGGGTGATCGTGCCGGGGGCATCGCCAAGCGCATCGGATGCGTTCGTGATCAGGTTGATGAGGATCTGGCGGATCTGTGAACCATCGGCCTCACAGCTCGGTAGATCGCGCTGAAGATCGTACTTCAAGGTTGCCTTCTTGGAGACCGACACCTTGAAGAGCATGCCCATGTCTTCCATGATCTGCGAGAGGTCCACCGCTTCGATCACGAACCGCCCTTTGCCCGAGTAGGCCAGAAGCTGCCGGGTGAGGTCTGCCGCGGTCTGCGCCGATCGCTCCACCCGCTCGATGGCCACGCGCGCACCGTCTCCGACGGGTAACCTCAACAGGGCGAGGCTCGCGTTGCCGAGGATCACGGTGAGCAGGTTGTTGAAGTCGTGCGCGATCCCGCCGGCGAGCAGGCCGAGCACCTCCAACTTCTGACCGCGCTCCAGGCGGCTGCGGAGTCGCTCCGCCTCCACCCGGCGGCGCTCGGTCACATCGATGGCGACGCCGATCACGCCGGAGGCTGCCAGCGACTCGATCCGTTCGAGCCGCGCCTCGAAGGTGCGATCGTCGCTTCGGAATTCGTAGGTCTGGGGTTCACCGGCGAGGGCGCTCTGGTGCAACGACAGGACGTCCTGCCCGGGGCCCGCGGGCTTCAGCCACGCGTCGACCGGCTCGCCGACCACCCGCTCCGCGCCGAGCCCGAGTGCTGTCACCAGGGCCCCTGCTGTCGACGTGAGCAGCAGGTTCGCGTCGGTCGTCCACATCACGCCAGGGAAGTGTTCGAGCAACACCCGAAGGCGGGCCTCGGAGATCCGGAGGTCCTCCCCCACGCGGAGGATCTCAGCGTGGGCGTGAGCGAGGCGCTCCTGGTTCTCCTTCCGCTCGGTGATGTCCTCCGAGATCCCGAGCAGGTAGATCGGCTTGCCTTCGTCGTCGAAGATCGGGATCTTCTTGGTATGCAGGTAGCGCACCCCCGATGCGGTGTGGATCGGCTCCTCGGGGATGACGACGACCCCGCCGCCGGCGAGCACCTCCCGATCCTTGGCGAGGAAGAACTCGGCCTCAGCCGTTGGAAAGAAGTCTCGATCGCTCCGGCCGATGAGGTCGGCGCGCTTGTACCCGAGCAACCCCTCCCCGGCAGCGTTGAACAGGACAAACCGGAGCTCCTCCGCGTCCTTCACGAAGATCATGTCCGGGATGTACTCGACGATCGAGTCGAGGAACCGCTCATGGTCCCGCCCTCGCTCGATCGTCGCGCGCAGGCTCGCGTTCTCCTGCTCCACCGCCTTCAGGCGGCTGCGAAGCCTCGCGACCTCGTCCTCCCCGCTCGTTGGATCCATTCCTACTCCCGCACGCAGCTCGTGATGACCACTGCGGCGAGCGGCTTGTCGGCACCGTCGACGGACACGGCGCCGATGGCGTCCACGACGTCCAAACCGGCGCTCACCGACCCGAACACGGCGTACCCATCGTTGTTCCCGGTCCCGTCGAGGAACGTGTTGTCGACGAGGTTGACGTAGAACTGGCTGGTCGCGGAATTCGGCTGGTTTGTCCTTGCCATCGCCACGGTCCCCCGCAGGTTCGAGAGGCCGGTCTCCTCCAACACGATCGGCGGCAGGGTGGTCTTGGCCGCCCCTTCCTGGGTATACCCCCCGCCCTGGATCACGAAACCCGCAACCACCCGGTGGAAGACGGTCGCGCCGAACCCGTCGGCGCCGTCGTAGAAGCCCCGGTCCACGTAGTCGAGGAAATTGGTGGTGGTGATCGGCGCACTCGCGCCGTCCAGGTCGAGCTCGATCGCACCGAGCGTCGTCTGGAGGAGGATGAGCGTGTGGCCCGAGTCGGCGTCGGTGTCCGAGTCGGTGTCCGTGTCGCTGTCCGAATCGGTGTCCGAATCGGTGTCCGAATCGGTGTCCGTGTCGCTGTCGGCGTCCGTGTCGGCGTCCCCAGAGGGGTCGTGGGAGCTGTCGGTCGGGCCGGAGGTGCAGGCGAGGAAGACAAGCGTGAGCATCATTCGGCATACATAGCCCACTCCGCGGCTACTTCCAGCGCCGGAGGCCGCTCCAGGGCACGGGAATGGGGTAGGACGGCAGATCGGCCCCCTCTACGGGGAACCAATCCCCCACCGGGCCGGCGAGCACATGGAAGTCCATCGCGGGCATGAACCCCTGCCCCGCGAGGACCCAGGTGCGCACCCCATCCGTCGCGACATCGAGGATCACCACGGCGTGCCCGGGCGAACCCGGCTCGACGATCACGTCGCCGGGGAGCGGGGCGCTGGCGGGTAGCGTGTCGAGCACCAGGCTGCGGGTGCCGGCGTAGGTGTACAGGTCCATCAGCCAGGCCTCGAAGGAGGCGTCGCTCGCATCCGCAGGCGCAGCGTGGGCCACGAAGGAGACATGTGTCCCGGAGACGTGTGGCCGGGTCCCGGCTGCCCACCCTGCCCAGGAGGACAGGTCTCCAGAGGTGTAGTGGAACGCCGGGACCGCCCCGGTCGAGCGCTGCCAGGTGGCGCGCAACCGAAGCGCGCTGTCTGCACACTGCTGCAGGTCCCGGGTGCCCACGGGGATTTCGACCACCCTCGCCGCAGCCATCGCCATCGGCCGACCATCGTAGCTGAGCACCGCCCTGTACCGATCGTACAGGGGCAGGGCCCGGAGCCACTCCCCCCACGCGTCTGTCGTCACCCGAGTGGAGCCCGGCGGCGGGGGGAATGCCTCCTCCATGGTCTCTGCCAGCGCGCTGCCGACAGAAGCGAGGAACAGGATCCAGGGGATTGTCATACCGGTCAGCTATCGCCGGGGTCGGACGAGTGCGGTTACGCCAGTGCGATGCGCGGTGATTCGATGCCTCTTTTCGTTTTCGGCCTCCTCTCGCTCCCGGGCTGCCTCCCGCCTCTTCCCGCAGACAAGGCCGACGGGGATGCCGACACAGACTCCGACACGGACTCCGACGCCGACGGTGACGCGGACACCGACACCGATACAGACACCGGCGTGGATGCCGACGGAGACGGCTTCGAAGCAGGTGTGGACTGCAACGATCACGACGACACCGTGAATCCCGACGCGGAGGAGGTGTGTGACGAGATCGACAACGACTGCGACGGCGCCACCGCCGAGGACGTCGCACCCACCCCGGACCGCGACGCCGACGGGGACGGCTATGGCGACGCAGCCAACACGATCGAGGCCTGCAACCCTCCCGACGGCTACGTCGAAGACGCCAGCGACTGCGACGACCTGGACCCCGCGGTGCACGCAGACGCCGATGGCGACCTCATCTGTGACGGCACGGACTACACGGCCGTGAATGACTCGGAGATGATCGCGCTGTTCGCTGGCAGGTTCTCGATGAGCAGCGGTGCGGGGGATCCCGACGACAGCTATCCGGACCACCAGGTCACCTTGACCCACGACTACTGGGTCGGCCGCACCGAGGTCACCCGGGAACAATGGGAGCAGGACCCGGAATTCTCGGGGTGGGCCTACGGCTCGACCGACTGCACCGCGCTGGACTGCCCGGCCGACGCGCTCTCCTGGGAGGATGCCGCACGGTACGCCAACTGGCTCTCGGAGCAGGAAGGGCGGGACGATTGCTACACGTCGACAGGCACCGACACCGTCGACGCCGACCCCTACGACTGCACCGGGTACCGGCTGGCGACCGAGGCAGAGTGGGAGTACGCCGCCCGCGCGGGGGCTGACACCGGGTACTCCGGCGGGGATGTCGCGGAGGACGTGGCCTGGATCACCAGCAACAGTGGTGATCGGGTCCACAGCGTCTGCACGACCGCAGACCCGGAGAACGATCTTGGGCTCTGCGACATGAGCGGGAACCTCGACGAGTGGACGAACGACAGGCAGGGATCCTTGTCGAGCGCCTCGGCGACCGACCCGGTCGGCGCCTCATCCGGTGGCAGCCGCGTGGTCCGCGGAGGCAACTGGCACGAAGACGAGACCCGGGCTCGGGTGGCCGCGCGCAGCGATCAAAGCCAGGACAGCCACAATCCAGCCCTCGTCGGGATGCGGCTCGCGCGCACCGTCGCGCCCTGAGCGGGCCCGGCGCCGACTACAGCGAGGTGGGCCAGGTGTCGGGGAATTCGCCCTCTTCCCATCGGGAGTCGCGCTCGAGCGGCTCCACGGCACGGGTCTCGTCGACGTGGACGACGAAGTCGAACCGCGAGGCCAACTCCGACTCGAAATAGTGGCTCGTGCGTTCGCTCTGGGGCAGGTAGACGACGCCGATCGCGCGCTCCAGCCGTGACTGGTGCATCGACGGCGGAGCCTCCCGGAGATCGAGCCAGAAGCTCGGCACGCCAAGCTTGTGGAAGAGGCCCTCCCAACTGTCTGCGCGACCGGGACGAACGCGCTTTCGCTCGGGCGGCTGCCCCCAGTCCGATGCAGCTGTCACCGTGCCCTGATAGGTGGTGAACCCGAGGGTGCGGACGTCCGCGCCATGGCGCTCTCGCACGAGTTGGCCGAGCGTGAGATCCCCCCGCAGGGACTTCCGGGCAGCCCGCGCATCGCCCACGTGCGAGTTGTGCGCCCAGACGACGATCCGGGACTCCGGCCCGAGGTGCGCGGCCAGGGCGTCCAGGGTGTCGGCCATGTGCGTGTCCCGGAGGTTCCAGGTGTTCACCCTCATCCGGAACATGCCCCGATAGTACGCCTCCGCGCCCGCCGCGACGCGGGCGTTCTGCACCGCGTAGAAGTGCTCGTCCGCGGGCCTGCCTCCGCCACCTGCGATTCGGGACCGTTGAGCGTGAAGGTCAGCCAATTCGCGGAGGCACGCGTCCTCGCAGCTCGGCGCAGCACCCCGCGCGGTCACCAGACCATAGTGCGTCGGATCCGCTCCGAAGTGATCGAAGCAGCTGTAGTACGTTCGCGCGCGGGCGGCGGCCTCCCGGTCGACGGAGTCCAGGTACTCGATCACCGCCGAGATCGAACGATGCAGGCTGTACAGATCGAGCCCGTAGAATCCGACCTGTCCCTTTCGGTGCTCGTTGTGGTCTCGCAGCCAGCCCACGAAGTCCAGCACGTCGGCATTTCGCCACATCCAACCCGGGAAGCGGTTGAAGTCGCCCAGCGCATCCACGGCCTCGCCATCCTCGCCCCAACCCCGGACATACCGATGCACACGATGGGCCTCCGGCCAGTCGCCCTCGACCGCCACGCCCGTGAAACCATGCTCCTCGATGAGCCGCTCCGTGAGCAGGGCCCGCTCCGCATAGAATTCGTGGGTGCCGTGGGACGCCTCGCCGATCAGCACGAAGCGGGCCCGTCCCAGCTCGGCAACGAGGGCATCGTATTCCCGGGGGGCCCCCGTGAGCGCGTGGAGCGAATCGTGGAGCAGGGTGAGGTCGGACATGAACCGAGCATAGGCACGCTTTCCGGGCCGTGCAGTCTTGCAAACTGACCCGGAACGCGCGTACCCGTGCCGGCGCCCGGCGCCCACGGACCCTGTGGGCCCGCGAGCCAGGCGACGGCCTACTTCTGCCGGAACCCGCCCATCTCGTTGTTGAAGATCCAGGCGACGACCTCGCCGATCTCAAAACCCGTCGCCATGAAGCTCTCGATGCTCGCCGCAGCCGACCCGAGCTCCCGGAGCGTGGCGCGCCCGCGGAGCATCTTGCGGAACCGTGCCTGCCAGTGGGCGATGTTCACCGCACGGAGATCGATCCAGCCCTTCTTCGCCCAGGCATCCACCTGGGCGGCGTCGCCCAACGCAACGCTGGTGTTGTGCCCGACGACCTCTGGAACGTTGATGCGCGGACCACGGAGGAGCGTCTTTCCGTCGGGCAGGAGGATTGGGATGCCGATCGAGGGTGCTGTCCGGATGACGCCGCTGGACTCGAGGGCGTCTGCACACTTCGCAGCGAGCACCGCGGGATCCGACTCAGCGATCACCCCGTCCATCGTGCCACAGGCGCGGCGCAGGAGCTCAGCCTCGAACAGCAGCTTGGAGAGCTCGGGGGGGCCGAGTCGGCCGAGCGCCACAGACGGCACCCCACACTCCTTCTCGACAGCGTCGAGGTCCGAGAGCGCGACGTTGCGCACCAGCCCCGCCTTGTAGCTCGGGTCCATCACCGAGCCGTCGAGGGCCGAGATCGTGTCCTGCCCGGTGTTGGCGCCGCGGATCTCGAGCACGACCGTGTGTGCGATCTCTTCAGGGGTGACGTACTCCATCTGGCCCAGGGCGGTGATCGCCGCGAACTCCCCGCGGGTGAACACGCCGTTCTCGCCCGTGTCGACCACCGGCACCCGCAGCCGACCGGACTTCTCGTAGCCCCCCGAGTCGTCCCGCAGCCCGAGCGTGCCGCTCGTGAGATCCTGCGCGTGCGCGGTGTAGAGGTCCGAGTTGTCGAACCGGTCCTTGGCCTCCATCACCTGCACGGCGCGGTACCCGATCATCGCCGCCGGCTTGACCTCCTTCACGATCGGAGCGTTCGGCGTGCGCGCCAGCAGGAACAGGAGCCCGGTGTGTCCAAACGCCGCCTCGTTCTTCGCCAGCAACTTCTTGGAGGGACGATCCTCGCTGTGCGTGTACGGGATGTTCAGGCCCATGCCGCCGGTGCCGGTGGTGCCGACCTTCACGTACACGGCCGTGGAGTACTCCGTGGTGGCGTTGTGCAGGAACAACACATGGCGGATGAGTTGGGGCACGCTCTGGGACAGCAGGAAGCCCTCCAGGTCGTTCACGCCCTTGGAGTCGAAGCCCTTGTCGCTGATCCAGCTCCGCACGCGCGCCGCCCCGTCGAACACGTCCTGGTAGCTGAACCCCGTGGCCGTGTTGACGCAGTCCACGATCACCTCGGGCCGGTGCCTGCGGATCAGGAACACGAGTTGGTTCTGCTCGTAGGCCGCGTTGAAGTCCTCGTACACGGCATCGAGCAGGCGCCGCCGCATCGGGATGTCGTTCAGGATCTGCGCGCGAGGGATGTGGGCCATGTCGCGAGGGACGAACAGGTTCCCCCACGCGGCGACGAAGCTCACCTCGGGGAACTCGGTCTCCAGCTTCAGGCAGGCGGCCAGGGCCTCGGACTCCAGCAGGGAGGCGACGACGATGCGCTTCGGATGCAGATCGTGGGCGATGTGCCGACATACCTGCATGCCGACCAGGCCGGCGCCACCGAGGATGAGGAAGTCGTGGTACATCGAGGCGCTCCGGTCGGGGTGAAAGGGGCGCGCGATGTAACCGGGCGGGCGGGCGAAGCGGCCCCTTACGTCGTCACCGGGCGGTCCGTTGTACGGCGGACCGGGCGGGCAGCACGCCGGGCCCACATCGAAGATCGCACTCGGCAGCAGTCCCGATTGACCGGGACCGGCCGATTCGATACGATTGTGGAATGTCATTCTGGGCCCTGCTCTTCACTTCCCGCCTCCTCGCACCAGCGCTGGCTGCAGACGCGGGACCGACTTGCGTTGGCACCACGACTGTCGCAGACTTCTCCGCAGCCTCCGCCGCAGGAGAGGCTGCGTTCGCGGACCTGGACAGTGAAGCGCTCGGCAGGGCCCAGGCTGCCGGGGCCCATGCCCTCACCTGCCTCGCGGATCCGGTGGGTACGAAGGACGCTGCCGCCTTCCACCGGATGATCGGCCTCGCGGCGTTCACCCGGCACGACCTCGCCGATGCCCGCTCCGAGTTCCATGCGGCCCGCCGCCTGGAGCCGGGCTACCAGATCCCGGAGAGCGTGGCGCCCCCCGGTCACCCCCTCGTCGCGATCTACGACGAGTCGGCCACGGCCGACGAGGGTGACCTGCAGGCCGTGCAGGCGAGCGGCGGGGGATGGATCGTCGTCGACGGCGTGCGGGGATCGCCACGGCCAATCGGCGTGTCTGTGATCCTTCAGCGGTTCGATGCCCTGGGAAAGCTCGAGAACTCGGTCTACCTGCCCGCGAAGGCCTCCCTGCCCTCCTGGGCCCTGCCTCCGAAGGCCGTCTCGCGAAAAGGGCTGCACACCGGCCTCATCGCGGGGACGGCGGGCGCCGCGGTGGCGGGAGGCGTGACCTACGGTCTCGCGCTCGCCGCGCACGGCCAGTTCGAGGACCTGCAGAACCCCGTCCCCGATTCCGAGCTACCCGGCCTGCAATCGCGTGCCAACGCGCTCACCTACGCATCCGTCGGCATCGGCGTCGTAGGCCTCGCGCTGGGCTCGATCACGGTCTTCACCTGGTAGCGCCGTGAGCGAGCCCACCGCCTCGAACCTGGAGTCGATCGCGGCCGGGCGCTACGAGGTCCGGGGCCTGCTCGGACAAGGCGGGATGGCGGCGGTGTATCGGGTGTACGACCGCCGGCTCCGGGTGGAGTGCGCGATCAAGGTGCTCGCGCCCGAGTTCTCGGCGAAGGGTGACCTGCGCAAGCGGTTCGAGAGCGAGGCCTCCACGATGGCCCGCCTCCGCCACACGAACATCGCTGCGGTGTACGACATCGGGGACGACAACGGTTCTCCCTACCTCGTGATGGAGCTGGTGGCGGGCGGGAGCCTGAACGACCACCTCGATGTGCATGGCCCGCTCCCTGCCCGGCTCGCCGCAGAGGTGTGCGTCTCCGTGCTGACCGCCTTGCAGCTTGCCCACGACAACGGGGTGATCCACCGCGACATCAAGCCCCACAACGTCCTGCTCGCACGCGACGGAACCGCCAAGGTCACAGACTTCGGCATCGCGCGCGTACAGGCCGACGACTCTCCTTCGCTCACGCGCACGGGCTCGGTGATGGGCACCTGGGCCTACATGGCGCCCGAGCAGCGCGCAGGTTCCCGCGGGATCGACGGTCGCGCAGACGTCTACTCCACCGGCGCCATGCTCGTGGACCTGCTCACCGGGGAGGCGCCCGCCGACGTCTTCATGTGCGAACTGCACACGCACATGCTGGACGGCGTTCCCGCCGCGCTCAGGCCGATCGTGCAGCGGGCTGTGCGGTACGCCCCTGCGGACCGGTTCGCCTCGGCATCCGAGATGGCCCGGGCACTGCTGGAGGCCATCCCGTCGCTCCCCACGGTCCCCGAGGATCACCCGAGGCTGGGTTCGGCCGGCGCTCCCGGTCCGACCCTCTCCCCGTCAGGCAACACGCCCGCAGCCACCTACGCGTTCGAGGACGACGGTCGACCGCCGAACCCGGGCACGCCATCCAAGGGCGGCCTCACCCTGTCGCCGCGAGACTTCCCCCCGCGTGGGCGAGAGCCCTCCGACACCAGTCTGTCCGGAGCCGCGCACGCGCCCGCCGCGCAGTCGCCCGCACCGCGCGGGCGCCGGGCCTGGCTGCTCGCTGCCATCCCCGTGGCCGGGCTCCTCGCCGCCGGGCTGTGGGTGGCCACGCAGTCCGCGACCGCGCCGACCGGACAACCAGTGATCGCCGCAACGCCGGCTGCAGCGGCCCCGGTGCCGCAGGAAACCGTGGTCCCCGTGGCCGCCTCGCTGCCCCCCCAACCCTCGTCCGCGCAGCCGGCGCTCACCACGCCGTCCCCGGCCGCCACGCCCCCGGCAGAAAAGCCGGTTCCGAAGGCGGTCGCTGTCCAAAGGGCGGCTCCATCGCCGGTCGCCCCCGAGGTCACCGCCGCGCCCGCCGCTGCGCCCCAGGCGCCGGCCCCGCCAGCACCGCGCGCGGTCCCCGTCGCCAGCGGGAGCGTGAGCGTGAGCGGAGACGCTGACAGCATCTTGCTCGTCGGCGCAGGCGGCCGGTTTCCGCCGGGCGAGGTCCCCGCCGGGACCTACTCCGTCGAAGCCGCCTTCGGCGGCGGAGCGCTCGCCCCAGCCGGCAAGGTGACGGTCACGGCCGGACAGAGCGTGACCATCAAGTGCGTCGCGGACTTCGCCCGCTGCAAGTAGTGCCCGCGGTCCAGCCGGTCACCAGGGTCTGCATCACAGGGCGGCGTCGATCGCCGCCCGGACAGCCTCGTCCTGCCCGGTCTGCGGGATGGTCACCTGCCCCAGGTTCACCATCGTGCGGTCGACGATGAACACACCCGGGTACCCGTTGCCGGGCAGCATCAGCGGCGAGATGTTCGCGGTGTCGGAGACCACGGGCTCGGCGATCCCGTAGTAGTCGGCCCACGCGTTCAGGTCGGTCTCGTCCGTCGCGTTGCCGTCGAGATCCTCGACGAGGATCGTGACGTACTCGACCCCCTGATCCCGGTAGTCGTCGGCAGTTGCCTGCACGCCAGCAGCGAGCGCCTGGCAGGGCCCGCACCACTGCGTCGAGATGTCCAGCACCACGATGTCACCGTAGAACTGCCAGAGGGAGAGCTCCTGGCCGTGCTGGTCCACCAGGCGGGCGTCCCCGAGCACGTCGCCCTCCGCCCAGCCCGTCCCGCACAGTTCTGCGGGGACCTCCGCCGCCTGTGGCCATGCGTTCTCGGGCGCCTCGTAGGAGCCACAACTGCTGTCTGCGCCGCCCGGACTGTGCAGCACGGGCACGCATCCCCCGAGCACGAGGCCTGCACACATCCACGTAGGCAGGATCACGAACAGACGCATGGAGACCTCGATTCAGGCGAACGTACCCGCCCCGACACGATAGCTGCAACCGATTCCCGTGACTCCCCGAACGCACCCGAGTAGCTGAATGCCCTTTGAAGCCGAAATGCCCAACTCCGAAGCGACGCTGACTGTCGCCTCCCTGCTCACGCTCCAGGCGTCGTACGCCTCGAAGAACAAGTGGATCGGCGGGGAGTACGAGCGCACGGTGGTCCGTGGCGACGGCCGCTCGATCGGCTACTTCGAGCGCGACGGCATCGGCTGGATCCTCGGGGAGCTGCAGCGCAGGTTGGGCTGGACGCCGTACGTGGAACACACGGAGCTGGGAGACAACGTCATCGCGCTCGAAGGGGAAGGCGCGAGCATCACCCTCGAGCCGGGCGGCCAGGTCGAGCTCTCCGGGCGCCCGTTCGCCACGCTGATGGGGCTCGATGCCGAGGTGCGACGCAACCGCGCGATGCTGTACGACCTCTCGAGGGGCAAGGACCACCACTGGCTCGCGATCGGGCTCACTCCCTACGCAAGGATCGACGACATCGCGTTCGTGCCCAAGGGGCGCTACGCGATCATGCGTGAGTACCTGCCGAAGGTGGGCCCACTCGCGCACTGGATGATGAAGGCCACGACCTCCGTCCAGGCGAACCTGGACTACGCCGATGAGGCGGACTGCGCCCGGAAATTCAGGGTCTCGCTCGGGCTTGGGCCGTTGAACACGGCGATGTTCGCCAACAGCCCCATCGCGGAGGGCCGGTTGACGGGCTGGCGCAGCTACCGTGCGTACGTGTGGACCCAGACCGACCCCGCCCGGACCGGGTTTCCCGAGGCGGTGCGCGACGAGTACTCCCACCAGCGTTGGATCGACTACTTGCTGGACACGCCGATGATGTTCATGAAGCTCGGAGGCGTTTGGACCCCTGCCAGCGGGCTCACGTTCCGATCCTGGATGACCGAGGGCTACCAGGATGCCCGTGGCAGGCACTTTCCGACGACCGCGGACTGGGAGCTGCACCAGACCAGCGTCTTTCCGGAGGTCCGGGTCAAGCGCACCATCGAGATCCGCGGTGCAGACCTCGGCTCCATCGACATGTGCGTCGCGTTCGGCGCGTTCTGGTACGGGCTCCTGTACGGCGCGCTCGACGAGGCGGAGGCGTTCGTGGCGAGGAACAAGCGCGGAGACCCGATGGAGGAGCAGCTCGCCGTCGCGAAGAGCGGCCTCTCGGGCAGGCTCTGGGGGACGGACACCGCGGGGCTGGCGAGGGAGATCGTACGGATCGCCGCACGGGGCCTCCGGGCTGTCGGGGAGGACATCGATCTGCTCACCCCGCTCGAGCTCCAGGTGGCGTCCGGGGAGTCCCCGGCAGACCGCCTGATCCGCGCATGGGAAGAGGACCCGCGCCCGGCGGCGTTCTTGAACGCATGCGCGTACTGACCGCCGCGGGCCGTCAGCGCCCCTGCCACCCCGCCCTCCGCCCCACATGCCAAAGGGGCCCGTCCCCGGTTTCGGAATAGAACGCGCCCATGGACCTGCGCCTCTACCTCTCCGGCTCCACCGAGCCCCACGCCCGCTCCCTCGCTGAAGCCCTGGATGCCGCCGCGCCGGCGGATCTGGCGCTCCTCGTAGCCGACAACCCCGAAGCCACGCTCAAGGACGGGGAACTCACGGTGCGGATCGTGAAGAAGGACGCGCAGACGCTTGGTGTGACCACATCGTGGGGCTCCCGGAGTGTGGACCAGGTGGTGGCCGTACCCAGCCGCCCGCTGCTCCGCGCCGACCTGCAGCGCGCCCTCGCCGACCCCACCCGCCCGCTGCACCGGCGCGACGGGCGGTGGTACGACGGGCTGCCCCAACCCCATGCCCGGGGCCCCGCTGAGCGCGTCGTCCCCGCGGTGCTGCCAGAGAGCCTCGGGGATCCCACGTTCCGGGCGGCCCACGGCGTGAAGCGCGCATACATCGCGGGCGCGATGGCCGGGGGGATCGCGGGCCCCGAGCTGGTCACGGCGATGGGCAGGGCCGGGTACATCGGGTTCTACGGTGCGGGTGGGCTCGACCTGAAGCAGGTCGAGCAGGCGGTGGTGCGGATCAAGAGCGACCTCGGGGACCTCCCCTGCGGCTTCAACCTCCTCCACAACCCCGCCGAGCCGGCCGTCGAAGAAGCCACGGTGGACCTGTACCTGAAGCACGGCGTACGCACGATCTCGGCGAGCGCGTTCATGGGCCTCACGCCAGCCGTCGCACGCTTCCGGCTCGCGAACATCCGCGAGGAGAACGGCCAGATCGTCGCACCCAACAAGGTCCTCGCGAAGGTGTCCCGCACGGAGGTGGCCGAACCGTTCCTGCGCCCCGCCCCGCCGAGGCTGCTGGCAGAGCTCGTCGCGAAGAACGCGATCACGGCGCGGCAGGCACAACTGGCAGCGCACATCCCGATGGCAGAGGACGTCACGCCGGAGGCCGACTCCGGTGGCCACACCGATGGGCGGCCGCTCTCCGTCCTCGTACCCGTGTTTCGCAGGCTGCGCGACCGGATCCAGGCCGAGGTCGGATACGCCGTTGCCCCCCGGATCGGCGCGGCGGGGGGCATCGCCGACCCCGAGTCACTCGCAGGCGCGCTCACGCTCGGTGCAGCCTACGTGCTCACCGGGAGCGTGAACCAGTGCACCCGCGAGGCCGGCACCAGCAACGTGGTCAAGGAGATGCTCGCCCAGGCGGGCTACGCCGACGTCGCCAACGGCCCGGCTCCCGACATGTTCGAGATCGGGGCGAAGGTCCAGGTGTTGAGCCGCGGCAGCCTGTACGCGCAGAGAGCCCAACTGCTGTACGACGTGTACCGGGAGTGCGGCGGCTGGGCGGAGGTCCCCAGGGCCCAGCGCGAGAAGATCGAGAAGCAGATCCTGGGGCGTCGCTTCGAGGACGTGTGGTCGGACACCGAGCGCTACTGGAACGAGCGCGACCCGCGCGAGGTGCAGCGGGCGCAGACCGAGGAGCGGCACAAGATGGCCCTCTGCTTCCGATGGTACCTCGGCATGACCAGCCGCTGGGCGAGGCTCGGGGAGCTCACCCGCAAGCGGGACTACCAGATCTGGTGCGGCCCCGCGATGGGCGCATTCAACGACTGGGCGAAGGGTACCGAACTGGAGAGCTGGGAGGCGCGAAGCGTGGTCGGTATCGCAGACGCCCTGATGACAGGCGCCTGCCAGGTGTTGAGGACCCGGATGGCGTTGGGCTGATCCTGGCGGCCTCGCCTGGATCAGCCGCGCGTCGGGCCCGGCAGTCGAACGGCCGTGCGCCCCCTACTCCAGCCGCCTCAGCACGTGAAAGCCCACGGGCGTCTCGATCACGCCGCTGACCGCCCCGGGCTCGAGGTCGAACGCGGCCTTGTCGAGCACGTCAGCCATCTGTCCCGGTGCCATCCAGCCGAGGTCGCCTCCCTCGTTCTGGAGCGGCGCATCGGAGTACAGCTTCACCGTGGTGCGCCAATCGGCCTCGGTCGCGCCAGCCTTGTCGTGCGCCTCGTGGACCCGCGCCTCGGCCTCGGCCCGCGTGCGCGTCACCCCCGCCGGGACGTTCGCCGCCCCCGCCCAGCTCACCAGCAGGTGAGCGACATGGATCTCGCGGAGCGGTTCGCGCTGGATCACGTGGAAGCCGAACGGTGTCTCCACGACACCGCTGAGCTCGCCCCCCTCGAGGCTCTTCAGGGCCGCCTCGAATGGTGCGACCATGGTGCCGCTCTCGAACCCCCCGAGGTCGCCGCCTCGCGGTCCGGTGGCATCATCGCTGTACGCCTTGGCGATCTCGCCGAAGTCGGCGCCTCCCTTCAGCTTGCCGAGGACCTCGTCGATCCGGGCCCGGGCCTCGTCGCGCGTACGGGTGATGTTGGGCAGCGCCCCCACCGCACCCTGCCACGCCACGAGGATGTGGCGCGCGGCGAACCGTGTGTCGGTCGTCGACGGCACGCGGGGGGTCACTTCCGCCGGTGCGACAGGCGCCGCGGGTGCGGCCTCCGACACCGGAGCGGGAGCTGCGGGAGCCGGCGCCGCGGGCGACGAGGACTCCCCCGAGCAGGCCAGCATCATCAAAAGGGCGAGAGCACCCATCATCTTTGCACCAGGTCGGAGGCATCGCGCGGAGCGATCTTGTTGTTGGAGTAGCTGTACATCGCGACGCCGGTGAGGGCGCTGTACGCCGTGCCGGCCGAGGGCTGGTCCAGGTCCGTGTAGACGTAGTCGTCGACGCGGAGGCAACCGGCCACCTCGAACTCGTCGTAGTCGCTCGGGTCATCGGGGTTCACGTTGGTGACGCTCACTGCGCCGACGGTCACGAGCATGGACTCGTACACCTCGGCGAGCGAGCCTCCCGTACCGACGTCACAGGGGTCGACGGCGACAGGCGCGGGAACGGTGGCCGATCCCGTCACCACGACGGTCGGGCTCCCAAGCTCGGTGAACGTGTTGTACTCGGTGTACGTACCGGTCACGGAAACGGTGTCTCCCTCCACCACGTCGTCGGCCCCGTAATTGAACACGAAGAGCCCGGAGTAGTCACCGCCGGCGGGGTCCTGCACGAAGAACCCCAGCGCTGCCGCAGCGGTAACGACGCCGTTGATGGTCACGACCGATCCCTCGGCAGGGTGCACGGGGGAGGAAGGGTTGCGGACGTCCTCGATCGTCACGGAGCAGCCGGCACCGTCGGGGTTCGGTTCGTCCGGGCACGCGTCGCACACGTCTCCGATGCCGTCGCTGTCGTTGTCGGCCTGGTCGGCGTTCCCCACGTACACGCAGTTGTCGGACTCGTTGGGGATCCCGTCCCCGTCGCTGTCCCCAACGGTGGGCGCGCAGTCGCTGGAGTCCGCCTGGAGCGGGCAGTCGTCGCAGTCGTCGCCGACGCCGTCGCCGTCGGTGTCCCACTGCAGCGGGTCGTAGATCCCGGGGCACACGTCGGATGCATCGGGGATCCCATCCCCGTCGTCGTCCCCGGAGGCCGGAGCGGCGAGGTCACAGCTCGCCCGGGAGTCCTCGCACTCGAACAGCGGGTAGAGTTCAGCTGCGTACTCGTACCCGGACGCCATGCTGGGGGCCTCGGCCGCGAGCGCGCTCTCGAGCGTGTTCTCCACCATCGCCACGGTCTCGGCGTCGTCGCCGGAGTCCGCAGCCTGCAGGCAGACGAACCGGTCGCCGTCACACACAGTCATCGTCTCGCACCAGTCCGGGTGCTCGGCCAGCGTGGCCTTCCACTCGTCCCGCCCGTAGATGGCCTTCCCCTCGATCACCACGAGCCGGGTGGCGCCCGGGCCAGCGTCGATGATGCCGCGGTACGGTGTCCTGGACCAGTCGTACACCGCGATGTCCGCCCGGTAGCCAGCCGAGAGCTGACCGATCACGCCGTCGAGCCCCACCATCCGCGCGGAATCCACCGTGGACTTCTCGTACAGCCGCTGGTCGGAGATCGGATTGCCCTTCGTGGAGAGCCACTCGGCAGCGCACGCCAACTCTCGCGTCGGCGCCATGCTCCCGGAGGGCGTCCAGTCCGTGCCTATCGCCCACGGAACCCCCAGCTTGTCGGCGATCTCGATCGGGGTCGTCGTCGCGTAGAGCGCCAGGTTCGAGCGGGGTGACCAGATGATGCCGGTGCCGTCGGCCGCCATCTGTGCGAGCTGTGGGGTCGAGGCATCGGCGCTGTGGACGTACGCCTGGCCGGGGCCCGTCATCCCGATCTCGGTCATGTAGTCGATCTCGTCGCGCACCGACCCGTTGCGGCCCTCGGCAACATGCTCCAACACGGCATCGTCGCTGCCGCTCGCGAGCGCCGCGGTGTACGTCGCGCCATCCGAGGCGTCGAGCGAGCTCGTGACGTTGGAGGAGGAGTAGGTGAGGTCGTACCCGGTGATCCCGGAGTTCGTGCTGCTCTCGTCCAGGTTCCGGATGAGCAGGTGCATGCAGTCCCCGCCCGAACTGCCGACCGCCGAGGTGGTGCCGTGGATCAGCTCGCGCAGCTCGGCCCACTTCATGATCTCGCAGGTGTAGCTGTCCTTGATCGCGTTGAAGGCCTGTTTGAAGCTGTCATACCGATCATCGCCCTGCCACTCGTAGCGGTCCTCGAAATCGGGGGCCACCTGCCAGGGCGGCAACGAGTTGTACTGCATGTGGTTGTGCGCATCGATCAGCCCGGCGGAGATCACGCCTTCGGTGCAGACGATGTCCGCGCCCGTGGTGTCGCAGTCGGCCCCCGCGCAGGAGATCAGACCGGTGGAGCGCCGGTAGACCACCGCTCCGGCCACCGGGCCGTCCGGGGCGAGCACCACGCCGGACAGCGCCACGAGGTCGCCATCTCCTGTCGCGGGCGTACAAGCCGGCAGATCCGGCCCAACCGTGTCACCACCATGGTCGCCGGTGTCGTCGCCGCCCGCCGTGTCGTCGATCGCGCTGTCGGAGGTCGAGTCGTCCCCGTGATGGTCGTCCACCCCCGTGATCTTCGAGGGACATCCCGTGATGAGCCCAAACGTGACGAACGAGGCGGGAAAGGAGAGGGAGAGGAGAGAGCGACGCACGGGGCCTCCAGGTACCGGCGGCGTATATCCTAGCCGGCCTGAACGCGGGACGCCTGTTCGCCTCAGCTCGCCACCCGGCCCGCGACCAGCAGCCCCTCCCCCGCGCGCACCTCGAACAGCCTGCCCTCCGCGCCCCGTCCCGTGCGGAACCGGGCGGTGGACGGCAGGAACAGGGGCGAGACAAAAGCGGCCTCCATCGACACGGGGCCCGGGGGGAGCTGCAGCTCGGCCGCACAGCGCGCGAGGGTCCACCACCCGTGGATGATCGCCCTCTCGAACCCGAAGAGCCGCGCGGTCCACGCGTACTGGTGGATGGGGTTCACGTCGCCGCTCACCCGCGCGTACCGGCGACCAAGATCGCTCGAAAGCGTCCAGTCTGCCGTCCGCTCGACCTCGAACACGGGCGCGGCCGGCCGCTCGCGCTTGACCCCATCCCCGGGGAGCGAGCGCGAGAAGATCGTGGTGACGCCGTGCCACACGACCTCATCGGTCCCGCCAGGGATCGACACCTCGGTGTGCAGATCGAATTCGCCGCCGTTGCGGACCGTCCGGTGGCCCTCCACCCACACGCGGCCGGCCAGAGCCTCACCGCGCCGGATGGCTCGTACCTGTTCGATCCGCTGGCGGGCGTGCACGATCCCCGCGAGCGGCAGGGGGAACCGGGGCGAGGTGAGCACGGCGAGCTGAAGCCCCCGGCACAACATGTCCGGAAAGCACACAGGCAGCACCTCCTCCGGGGGCAACCCACAGACGGCCCAGTACGCCCCGGGATCGCCCGGAAGGGCGCTCGCGCGAGCCTCGACGTGCGGGATCACGGCTCCGCTCCGGCGCTTCACCACCGTCCGCCAGAACGGAACCACCGGGGGCACGTCGAAACGGGCGATGTGCAGGGCTTCGGGCAGCGCCGGTTCCATCTGCGCCCAGCTACTTCTTCTTCTTCGGAGCGTCCAGGCCGCGGTACTCGAGCAGCGGGCCCACGTCGGGGGCCTTGCCGTAGAATGCCTGGAAGAGCGCGCTCGGCTCCTCGGTGCGCCCCCGCGACAGGATCCTGGCGCGGTAGACGTCGCCGTTGGCTCGCGTGAGCCCGCCGTGCTCGTGGAACCAGGCGCCGGTGTCGCGGGCGAGCACCTCGCTCCAGATGTAGGCGTAGTACCCGGCCTCGTAGCCACCGCCCGCGAACACGTGGGAGAAGTAGGGCGTGTGGTAGCGCGGCGGGACCGGCGCAAACTCCAGCCCGGAGCCCTGCAGCGCGGCGCGCTCGAACCCCATCACGTCCGCAGCGGCGGGCGTCTTGCCTGCGCCGAGCTCGTGCCACACCATGTCGATCTTCGCGGCCTCGATGTACTCCAGAGTGGCATACCCGCCGCCATAGTCCTGTGCGGCGATCACCTTGTCGAACAGCGCCTTCGGCATCGCCTCGCCGGTCTGGTAGTGCCTGGCATAATTTGCCAGCACGGTCGGATCACTGGCCCACATCTCGTTGAACTGGGACGGATACTCGACGAAGTCAGGCGGCGTCGCCGTCCCCGAGAGCAGTGGATAGTTGGTGTTGGCGAACAGGCCGTGCAGGGCGTGCCCGAACTCGTGGAACATCGTCGTGACTTCGTCGAACGTCAGGAGCACCGGCTGTCCGGCCGCAACGGGAGGGATGTTGAGGTTGTTGGCGATCACGGGCTTCTGGTCCAACAACTTCGTCTGGTCCACGTAGTTCTCCATCCACGCGCCGCCCTGCTTGCTGTCCCGCTGGAAGTAGTCCAACAGCAGGAGCCCGATGACCGAGCCGTCCGCATCGTGCACCTCGAACACGCGCACGGTCGGGTTGTACACGGGCAGATCCTTGCGCTCGACGAAGGTGATGCCGTAGAGTTGGGTGGCAGCGTAGAACACTCCGTCCTTGATCACATGATCGAGCTCGAAGTAGGGCTTCACCTGGGCCTGATCGAAGTCGAACCGTGCCTTGCGGTCCTGCTCGGCGTAGAACGCCCAGTCCCAGGGCTGGAGCGTGAAGGGGGCGGTCTTCTCGGATCTTGCCTGCCTGTTGATGATTGCCTGCAGATCCGCTGCCTCTTTCTTCGCTTTTCCGAGCGCTGCCTTCCCGACCTGATCGAGCATCGCGTCCACGGCTCCGGGCTTCTGCGCGGTCTCGTCGCCCAGGGCATAGTCCGCGAAGGTGGGGTAGCCGAGCAACGCCGCCTTCCGCGCCCGAAGGTCCACGATCTTCGCCACGATCGCGGTGTTGTCGCCGTCCCCACCGTTCGCCCTCTCGGACGACGCCTTGAAGATGCGCTCCCGCAGGGCACGGTTCTTCAATTCCCCCAGTGTTGGTTGAATCGTGGTGTTCTGCAAGCTGATCACCCACTTTCCCGTCAAGCCCCGCGTGGTGGCGGCCTCCGCCGCTGCGCTGATCTCTCCCTCGGAGAGCCCGTCCAGCTCGGCGAGGGTGTCCACCACGACGCCCCCATCCTTCATCGCCGCCCGCACGTTCTGCTCGAACCGGGTGCTGAGCGTGGAGAGTTCACCGTTCAGCGCCTTCAAACTTGCCTTGTCGGCCTCGCCGAGCTTGGCACCCGCGCGCAGGAAGATGGCGTGGTAACGCTCCAGCAGTTGGGCGGACTCCGGGTCCAGCCCGAGCTTCGCCCGCTGGTCGTACAGCGCGTCGATCCGGGCGAACAATGCAGCGTCCATCTTGATCGCGTCGTCATGCGCGGAGAGGAGGGGCGCCATCTCCTCCTCCAGCGCCTGCAGCGTCTCGTTCGTGTTCGACGAATTCAGGTTTCCGAACGCGCGCTGCACCCGGACCAGGGTGCGACCCGAGCGCTCGAGGGCGACGATGGTGTTGTCAAAAGTTGCTGCGTCGGGACTGTGGGTGATCGCCTCCACCTCCTTGCGCTGCTCGGCCATACCGGCCTCGAAGGCGGGCTTGAAGTCGGCATCCTGGATACGGTCGAACGGCGGGTAGGCGTACGGGAGGGTGCTGGCGCTCAAGAGTGGGTTCACCCGGGGCGGCGGGGCGGGCGGCTCCGCGGGAGCGACCGGCGAGGCCACGGGCACGGGCTTGGGCGCGCAGGCAGCGAGAGCGAGGAGGACGAGCGGCGAACGGAGCTTCATCAGCGAGGACCCTGGGAGGGACGGCCGCGTATCCTGTTCGTCAGTACACCCCCAGCTTGCCCGGCCAATCGAAGGCGAGTGTCAGCGTCGCTCGCGGGCGGATGGGATGCACCCACACACCCAGGCCCACGTGGTTGAACCCGATGCGTCCGCCCAGCGCGGGCTCCAACGCCCCGTCCAGCCAGGCGCCATCGGGTTCCGCGGCGCCACTCCACGCGAGTTGGGGGCCCAGGTCGAACACGGCGGTGAGCGCCCCATGGCCGAAGCGTTGACGGAAGGTGAGGTCCAATGAACCATGGGCGGCCCAAGCCTCGGCAGGCGCCACACCCAATCCCGCGGTGACCACCAGACGGTCCCGGATGTCCAGCCAGGCCTCACCGCCGAACCAGGTGCGCTGCTCTGCGGCCAACGTCAGACCGACACCGTAGCTCCCACCCAATGCGGGACCGACCGGAGCCCGTCGCCCCGGCTCCGTCCCCGCTCCGGAGACCCTCTGCAGGAGCGCCGCGACGTTCGCCGCAGTGCTCACGAAGGCCAGGTTGTCCGCACGCAGCTTCCTCGACACCACGCCGATCAGCCTGCCGCCGGCGTCCACCAGCGGGCCACCCGAGTTTCCAGGGTTCAAGGCGGCGTCTGTCTGCACCAGATGTCCGCCGGAGGCCGACACCACCCCGTGGCTGACACTCCACTCGAGGAGCCCTGCGAGCTTGCCGGCCGCGAGCAGCCCGAACGGGTGCCCGAGGCCCCAGACCTCCTCGCCCTGCACCGCCGCATCCGATCGCACAGGCAGCGTCTTCCAACCCGAACCGACGCCGGAGATCAGGGCGAGGTCGTCCTCGGGCGATCGGGCGACCACCGTGCCGGTCGCCCGCGTTCCATCCCGCCAGCGCACGTGCGGTCTGCCTCCGTCCGCGACACAATGGTAGGCCGTGACGATGTAGGCCTGCCCGCCCGCCTCGACACCCGCGCCGGCACAGTAGGCACCGCCGGTCTCGACCACGACCACAGCGTCGAGCGCTGCCTGGAGCACCGCCGGATCGGTCACGAGCGGTGCGGCCGGTGCCGGCCGCGGACCACGCCCCGCAGCCGGGTCGAGCTTGCGCGCAGGCGCCGCCGGAGCGGAATCCGCTCCACCAGCATCTCGTCCAGCAGCGCCTGGATCGCGTTGCGGACCGCAAGGTCCAGCTCCTCGACGGTACCCACGGGCGGGATCGGCTTCCCGATCCGGTACCGCAGCGTCACGGGGAGCGGCACATGCGGCATGGGGCCCACACCGAGCCCCCAGGGCACAGAGAGGTGGAGCGGCCAGATCTCGGCGCGGAAAACGCGGGGCAACCCGAGGGCCCGCGCCAGCCGGGCGCCGTCCGAGAAGATGTACAGGCTGTGCTGGGCGCCCACGTGCGCAACCGGGACGATCGGCACCCCGGCCTCCAGCGCGAGCCTCGCGTAGCCCTTCCGACCCGCAAAATTGACCTTGTACTGATCCGAGGTGGGTCGCCATGTGTCCCGGTCGCCGCCGGGGCACACGAACAGGTCGCGCTTCAGGTCCACGAGCACGTGGCGCCCACGCTCGCGCCCTGCCCGAAGCACCCCGAGCTCCCCGAAGAACCTCGCGACCGGCAGCAACGAGAAGACCATGTCGTGTCCGAGCGCGTGGACGATGCGCTCGGTCCCGAACCGTCGGATCCAGGCGATCATGAGGCCCCAGACGTCGGGAACCGTGGTGCCACCCGAGTGGTTCGATACGAGCAGCACAGGCGCGGGCGGGAGGTTCTCCCACCCCTGCACATCGAGCCCGAACCAACCCGACTCCCCGAACAGTCGGCCTACGCGCTGCGCGATCTCCACGACCCGCTCGGGTCGCACCAGAGCCGGATCGATCCCCCACGGGGCGTTCACCCGCGACCAGTAGCCCCGGTCCTTGTCAGGTAGAGGGTCCACGGCCCCCGCCGCGTCACGACTCAACCCGTCTCCCGGTAGCGCAACGCCTCGTCCGGCACCTCGAAGCCAAGCTCGAGCGCACGGTCGGCGAGCGCGTCGAGCAACCTGCCGATGCTCATCCGCAGGCTCGGGTGCGCGAGCACGTCCAGCGCGTCCTCGAGGGAGAACCAGGCCACGTTCTCGATCCCCTCGGCACCCGCCGGCTCGAATTCGGCCACCGTCTCGGAGAGCTCGAGCAGGTAGAGGTGGATCGTCTTGAGCCGCGGCGAGCCATCCGGCGTGGAGAACCCGTAGCGCACGGTGCCGAGCGAGCGGCTGACGAGCACCTGCGCCTTCACCCCCATCTCCTCCTTCACCTCCCTCACGGCTGTCGACCCCGGAGTCTCCCCCGCCTCGATCTTGCCTTTCGCCACCTCCCAGGTCGCCCCATGCCGCCGAACCACCCGGATCAGCGCGATCCGCGGGCGGGCGTCGGTCCAGTCCACCACGAAGCCCCCGGCGCTGGCCTGCTCGGCGAACCCCTCACGCAGGTTGAGGACGTAGCGGACGGGTACCTCGTCTGCCATGAATTGCCCGTTGCGGGCCTGGACGAACTGCACACCGTCCCGTCGGGCCCGGCACGCATCGATGAACAGGACCTCCGGGTCCTCCCAGAGGCGGTGCCCCTGGTACCAGGCCTCGGACTCCACACGCATCAACGGCAACGGGGCGCCGTGCTGGCCACGCACCACGCCGGCAGCGACGTACTCCTGCACCATGCCCACCCGGGCGGGGTGGTAGAGCAGGTCCGGGCCGACCACGACGGGCTGTCCATCGTGGAGGCTCACCTGGATGCGGCCCGTCTGGACGGCGAAGCGGTTCCCGCCGTGGGACCGTACCGCCTCCACTACGTCGTGGGGGCTCACCGGGCGCCGGATCGCCCTCGACAACGCGCGGGCCACCTCCTCGATCTGGAAGCATCCATCGGGCCGCTCGCCGAGCCCGACTCCACCGGCGCCATGGCGGAGCAGCCACGTGAGCGTTCGGGAGAGGCGGTAGGAGTCGATGCCTGACACGTGCGAGCCGTCGAAGTCAACAGTGTAACGCCAGAGGCGCATGGCCCGCGTGCGCGCCGATGGATGGGCTCGACCTGCCCGCTACTTGATCAGCTTCTTCCACCAGCCGTCGGGCTCGTCTGCGTAGTAGCGTGTGAGCAACCTTCGGAAGCGATCCTCCTTGCGCATCGCCTCGAACGCCGGATCGATCCGGATGTCCTGCCGATACTCGATGTTGTGCAGGGTATCGAGCTTTCGCATCCCACGCAGTGATTTCTCCAGGTAGTTGTAGGACTTCTCTTCCTGCCCGCTGGCTGCGTAGATCTTGGCTCGGTGCAGGTCTGCATAGGCATCGCCGGGGATGATGGTCTCGAGCTGCTTCATGATCTGCAGGGCCTCGTCATACCGGCCCTGGTGCGCGAGACACACGGCGAGGTTGTTCAGCGCGTGATCGTCCATCGGCGCGAGCTGCAGCGCTATCCGGTAGTACTTCTCCTCGGTGACGTAGTCCTTCCGCCGCTTGAACGTGAGCGCGAGGTTGTTCCACCCGGCGGGATCGTCCGGGTACAGCACGGTCATCTTCGTGTAGACCTTCTCGGCCTGTGTGTAGTCCATCGCCAGGTACTCGTAGTACGCGAGGATGTTCATGCCCTGCGGGTCGTCGGGATCCAGCTTGAGGATCGCCCGGGCCAGATCGAGCTCCTGCTGGATCTCCTGCGCATCCTCCCTCGCGTCCTTCGTGTCGTACCAGTCGTTGAGCCCCCACCCCTCCGTGACGTGCACGGCTACAGGCTGATCCTCGTCCTTCGCCTTCTCGGCGTCGGGCGCTGCGTCTGCGACCGTCCCATCGTCCGGGATCGGTGGGCTCGCGTCCGAGCTGGGATCGAGATCCCCCGGACCGAGCGTGGAGGGCCGGGCGTGGTGTGGCGGGGGGTCGGGGTTGCCCGAGGCGATGTGGTCCCCGAGGTTGCGCCCGCCGCCCATCTTCGTGAGCGGTCCCCCGTGTCCGGCCTGCAGGTAGTAGCTCTTGATCGGATCCGCAGACGAGGGTCGCGTGATCTCGGGCTTGGCGATGAGCCCCTTGCTCTCGCCGGCGTAGTCGCCCCTGAGCAGCCTCTGCAGGTATTCCGGGGATGGCTCCGGGGCGCCCGCCTGCCCGCCGGCCTGCCCCGCGAACAGCATGCTGAGCAGTGCAGCCTGGAGGGTCATCACCGTGAACGCGAGCGCGAGGACGGGCAGGATCATGTCGGCCTGTTCCCCGATCCAGCGCGGCAGTCGAAACCGGCGCACGATCCGGGCCTCTACCAGCACCCCCTGCTCGGTGAGCGTGGCCACGTGGTCGCGGCTCACCACCGCCTGCTGTTCGCCGGCCGACAAGACGTAGCCGCTCCCACCATCCGGGCGGTATCGGAGCGCGAACGGCATGCCCGGCACCTGACCCTCCCCCTCCACCCAGTACTCCAGGGGCCGCCCGCCCACGCGTACCAGGATCGCCAGCCGGCCGCGGCCACCGGTGGGCACGCGGATCTGCGGGCCATCGTCACGCCATGGGGCGTCCACGTGCAGGTCGGGACTCGACGGGGGGACAGTCACCGCATCAGCATAGCCACCGCGGGCCCGCCCCGCGCGCACCCCGGTTAACCGCGACATATGGCAACAGCGGCCCTGGTCATCATCGGCAACGAGATCCTGAGCGGCAAGTTCCCGGACGAGAACGGCCCGTTCCTCATCCGCAGGTTGCGTGAGCTCGGCTGCGATCTCGCGCGGCTGGTGGTGATCCCCGACGAGCCGGACGTCATCGCCATGGAGGTGCGCACCTGCAGCGAGCGGTTCGACCACGTGTTCACCAGCGGGGGCGTCGGACCGACGCACGACGACCTCACGCTCCCCTCCATCGCCACGGCGTTCGGCGTGGCCGTGCATCGGCACCCCACGCTCGAGGCGATCATCCGCAAACGGCTGGGCGATGCCTGCAACGACGCAGCGCTGCGCATGGCCGAGATCCCCGAGGGCGCTGAATTGTGGTGGGACGGCGAGGTCCGCTTCCCGCTGGTGGTGATGCGGAATGTCGCGATCTTCCCAGGCGTGCCGGCGCTGTTCCGGCTCAAGTTCGATGCGGTCGCCCACCGGTATGCAGGCGTGCCGATGGGGGTCGAGCGCCTCTGGACCGAACGCACGGAGCCCGAGATCGCCGACCTCTTGTCCGAAGCGGCAGCGCGGTGGCCCGATGTCGCGATCGGCAGCTACCCCCGATTCGAGCTCTCGCCAGCGAGGGTGCTGGTCACGCTCGAGAGCAGGGATCCCGCCGCACTCGCAGCCAGCGCCGGCTTCGTGCAGGCCGGGCTCGGCTGACCGGGGCTTCGGGAGCGAGCCTCGCTCGACACGAACCTACGGTCCGGCGACCTCTGGAAAGTGGTGCTTGCCGATCGGGCGCACGATGCTCGCCTGGGGGCCGTCCCGGCCCTCGCCCTCGTAGAGGTCGAAGCGCACGGGAGATCCGGGTCGCAGCCGGTGGAACCCCTCGCCCTCCACGCTGTTCTGGTGAAAGTAGACGTCACGTCCGTCCGAGGTGGAGATGCGACCCCACCCCGCGACGCTGTCCAGGTGGGAGACGGTGCCGTGGGGAGGGGGTCGATGCACCTTCGAGCGGTTGTCCTGCACCCGCGCGAAGTCCTCGAGCCGACGCCGCACCGCGTCGAAGGCGTCGCGGATGGCCACGTAGGCATCCTCGTGCGCCTGCTCGTCGTGTCGCTCGCTGCCTGCCACGACCTCCCCACCCGCGGCGGTGAGATCGATGCGCACGTGGAACAAGTTTCCCTGCTGGTGATGACGATGCAACTGCTCGAACACCACCCGAACGGTCGTGATCCGCTCGTGGAACCGGTCGAGCTTCTCGGCCTTCGCGCGGATCCTGGCGGCGATGGCGTCGGATGGCTCCATGCCGCGAAACGTGATCTGGACGGGGATGATCATCGGTGCTCCTTTGGCGTGGTCGAGCCGATGCATCCGGTCGCCGCGCACAGGCACTGCGCGCAAGAGCCGTGCCGCCTCCCCACGCGGCTCACCGTCCGCTGCGAGTCCGGGGCGCAGCGCGCCCTGGTGGGTGCCGGGTCCGCGGGGTCGCGGGTGCGGGGTGCGCGCATTGGGGGGTCACACCCATCGTGCGGGCGAGACGACCCGGGGGGCGGACGGGCTGCGAGATCCCTTGTCCGGACTTCCAGGGGGTGCGGCGGCTGGCCGCCGCAATAGGCTGCGGCGCATGATCCCCCTCCTCCTCCTCGCCTGCGCCGCGCACATCGAACCCGCCCAGATCGACTCCGTCCTGGCGCTCACCGGCGATGCCGACGCCGGAAACCAGGTGTACAAGGACAACTGTGCCGACTGCCACGACGACGACGGCCGCGGCCAGAAGTCCGCGATCCTGCCCGACCTGATCCCGGCGAACACCGACGACGACATCGTGGAGAACATCCTCGCGGGCCCCTCGATCATGCCCAACTTCGTGAACCACCTGGAGGACCAGCAGGTGGCGGACGTGTTCGCCTATCTGCGGGCGACCTTCGGCGAGTACGATCCCAGCCTCGCCGAAGAGTAGGCTGCGGCCGGCCTCAGGGCATGGACCGGGCGAGGCGGAACCCGACCGCGTTGGTCGAAAAGTCCGGGTTGTCGGCTCCCCGGTTCGACACCCGTGCGTCCGTGGCCTCCATGCTCCAGGCCCCGCCCCGCACCACCCTGTAGGACCCGACCGCGTCGAAAGCCGGGTCGGTCGCGGGATCCGGGGTGAGGGTGGAGTACGCGTCGCCGGTCCACTCGAGCACGTTGCCGCTCATGTCGTACAGGCCACACCTGTTCTTGCGGAGGCCGGCCACGGCGTGGGGCATGTCCGCGGCGTTCTCCATCGTCCACGCAACGTCGGAGGCGGCGTTGGATCCGGCGTAGAGCTGATCCTGCCCGCACCGGGCCGCTCCCTCCCACTCGGCCTCGGTGAGGAGCCGGTAGCCATCGCAGGCGTAGGGATCACCCGCCAGTGCACACACTGCCTCGGGACCGGTACCCGTGCAGGAATAGCAGTCGCCGTACCCCTCTGCGTCGGAGAGGGCGTTCGCATAGGCCGCAGCCTCGGCCCACTTCACCCGCTCGACGGGACAGGTGTCCCCGCAATCCGCGAACGATGCCGGGTTGTAGGTCATCCTCGTCTTGAACTGGGACTGGGTCACCTCGATCGCGCTCACCAGGTAGTCGTGGCTGAGGGTGACCGTGTGGATCGGTTCGTCGTCGCAACAGTCGGATTCCCCGCTGGTGCAGCCCATGTCGAACGTGCTCGCCGGGACGGTCACGAACCCGGTGTCGACGTCCGTGTCGCTGTCTCCCGTGGAGTCCGTGCTGCTGTCGTCCGGCGCTGTCGTGCCGCCGCAACCGGGCGTGCCGAGCGCAGCGCAACAGAGCATCATGACGATCGGGCGCATGGAGACTCCGGGCGGTGGAATATCCCGCGCTGCAGGGCGGGCGGGGCAGCGCGCTCGCCGGGTCACCGCTCCGGCTCCGCAGTCGTGCCGCTGCTGAACCCCGCCGCGCGCGCGGCGTCGAGGACCTTCCAGGCCAGCCGGGAGAGCGCCCGGAACTCCACCTCCCCAAGCGGCACCCAGGCCTCCTCGACGTACGCACCGGTCGTGAGCACCGGCTCGGGGAGCGGCTGCGGCTCGCGAGCCCTGGCAGCGCCGCTGCGAACCCGCACGTCCACGATCAACTTGCGGTGGCTGAACACGTGCGTGACGGCTCCTACGCTCTCCCCCGGGTCTGCCAGCCATTGCGCCGTGATCGGGGGCTCCCAGAGCCCGCCGAGCAGCCCCGGCGGCCGCCTCACAAGCCACACCCTCCCCTCCACGACCTGCACCAGGGCCGTGGCCGATACGGTGGGCGAGGCCTTCTTCGCCTCCTTCGCGGGGTACCGCTCGGGGTCTCCCCTGCCCTCGCAGCCCGTCGCAACCGGACAGCTCCCGCACCGGGGCGACCGCGGGGTGCACACCGTGGCGCCGAGCTCCATCAACGCCTGGTTGTGATCCCCGGCAGACCCTACCTCGAGGTGCTCCGCCGCGAGCACTGCCGCCTCCGCCTGCTCCCACACCCGCCTGCGGAGGGCGGCACCCGCATCCGGCATCGCATGGAGTCGCGCCAGCACCCGCTCGACGTTCCCGTCCACCAGGGCCGCCGGCAGCCCGAGCGCGATCGAGGCGATCGCCCCGGCGGTGTAGGGCCCGACCCCGGGCAGGGCACGCAGTCCTTCGACCGTGCTCGGGAATCCGCCGGCCAGCGCCACCGCCTGTGCGGCCCGCTGCAGGTTCCTCGCCCGGCTGTAGTACCCGAGCCCTGCCCACAGCTCCAGCACGCGGGACTCGGGCGCCGCCGCCAGGGCCTGAACGGTCGGGAACTCCGCCGTGAAGCGCTCGAAGTACGGGATGACCGTCTCCACGCGCGTCTGTTGGAGCATCAGCTCGCTCACCAGCGTCCGGTACGCGCTCACGTCGCGTCGCCAGGGCATGTCCCGCTTCACGGCGCGGTACCACGAGAGCAACGGGGAAGCTGGGGCGGCGGTCATCGTGCGGCGCTCGGGGCGGGAGGGCGGCTGTAGTACGCCGGGTACACAGGGTGCGATCGCACGCCCCAGAGCCAGCCGACGACCAGGCAGGCCGCGAGTGCGCCGACCATCCGGTGCGACAAGCGGGCCCCGGCCAGCACCTCCGCTGCGGCGGTCACGGCGAGCAGCCACGGGATGAAGAAGAACGCCTCGGGCTTGGCGACGCGCCAGAACCCGGGGACCAGGTCGAAAAGCACCATGTACAACGGGTTTCCAACGGGGCCGAGCGCGATCAGCGTCGCGAGCACGGCGCCGGAGATGACCCAGCCAGACCGTCGCCAGATCGCCTCCCCCCACACCCAGAGCCCGGCGAGCGAGAGCACGAGCGGACTCATCGATCGCCACCCCTCCAGCCGGTTCCACTCCCAGGGCACCAACGAGACGACATCGAGCGCCGCCCGCTGCGTCAGGAACTGCTCCGGTGAGCCCGGTGCGTGGGCGCCGTGCATCAGCACGCCCTGCCACACCCCGAATGGGAGCATCCCAAGCGCCGTCGCCGCCACGCACTCCATCGCCGCCCTGTCCCGGCGCACCATCCCGCGCAGCCCCCACCACGCGCCCATCGCAGCGATCAGCACGCCCATGTAGACGTTCAGGAACATCGCCGACGCGCCCACTGCGAAGCAGCCGAAGCGCTTGCCCTTCCCGACGCACCACGACCAGAGGGGCAGCACGAAGATCGCGGTCTTCTCCACGGTGTACCAGTTGATGTCCCGAAGCTGGTGCAGGTTGAGCGCGAACGGGATGCCGAGCAGCAGGGCGATCCGGCGGTCTCCGCACCGGTGCTCCAACCAGACCGCCACGCAGAGCCACGCCAGCCACAGGTTCAAGAGGCTCTCGACGTTGAACGCCGCCCAGTCCGGCATCCCCACGTTGAGCGCCTGCACGACCCAGAGGTGTCCGAGGTGCACCCCGATGAGCTGCACGCCGGGGTCGCTCGCGTCGAGCAGGTGCCAGTGCACGCCCTCGCGGAAGAAATGCAGGGAACCGGCCTTGTCGATCGTCGGGTAGCTCCCGAACACGGCCACGCCCGCCATCCCGAGCATCGGCATCGTCAGGCCGACGAGCCCGCCCAGGGTCGCGAGCGCGAACTGCCACACCCCACGGGCCCGGGTCGCGGCGAGCAACGCGACCACGGCCACGATCCCCGAGAGCGCCCAGGCGCCCCACGGCACGGCCACCAGCACCTGCGCAGGATCAGGCGGAGGGCCGTACACCGCTCATTCGTCCGGCATGTCGTTCGATCCACCCCCGCCCGTGCCGGACGGCTTGACCACCGGCGGCTTCGGCGGTGGAGGCCGGCGATCGATCCCACCGACCATGGTGGCGGGATCCGTGACCATCGGCCGGCGGGGCTTCTGCTCCCCATCGGGCCTGGGCTCCGCCTTCGGGATCCGGATGCGGGTGGTGGGCTCGGCCCCCATCCCGAACAGGTCGTCCAGGCCACCCGGCCTCACAGGTCGAACCGCCGGGGGCGCCGCCGCCGGCTTCGCCACCGGAGCGGGCGCACCGTCGAGGGGCATCTCCTCGGGGCCGTCCTGGACGTTCACGCTCGACGCCGGGGGGGCCGGGGCGTCTAGCGGCAGCTCCTCCGGCTCCGCACCCAGGCTCGAGCGGGCCGTGCTCCCCGCCATGCGAAAGCCACCGCTCCGGGGGGCCGGACCCGAGATCTTGCCGGTGGGGGGCGCGGCCCGTGGCGGGAGCACCCGTTCGCCCGGCTCGGGACGCACAGGCTGCGCTCCAAAGGCGGCGGGGCGGGGGACCGGAGCCGCGCGGGAGGGCTCGGGAGCGACGGACATGCGCGGGGCCGCCGGGACCGCGGGACGCGCGGTGCCGACAGGGCGCCCCGCGGGCCCGGGAGGCGCTGCACCCGGGTTCGCCATGTCGGGGCGCATCGGCATCGGCTTCACGGGCTGCGCGATGCGCTGGCTGTCGCCGCCGACCGGCGCGCGGGGGCGCCCGGTCCACGCGCCTTCCTTCTCCTGCATCTTGCGTCGCAGGTCCGCCGTGTCATCCCGGCGTGTCTGGCCGACGAGCCCCGCAACGCTGCTCGCGCCGCCCTCGGAAGGGGCCGGGCGGGAGGGCATCGGGATCCGGGGATTGAGCGCCGGACCGGCAGGCGCAGCGGCCCTTGGAGGCGCTGCGTGGGGAGCGACCGCGCGCCGGTCGGGGATCCCGACGTTCTGCAGGTCGAGCGGGACGTCGGGAGAGTCGGGGTCCCAGGGGTCGGGCACGCCGCACCGCAGGAACATCCGGAGGCCCTTCGCGAACCGGGGGCGCTTCCAGCCCCGCGCGCCCACGACCTGCGCGAGCGCCTCGCCGCACACTCGCGGCGCTACGAGCTCCCCGAGGCGCAGCAGGTCCCGGACCCGAAGCTCGCTGGGGGAGTCGTCGGGAGCGCTCACGTGGCGCGGTCCCGCTTCGGGTCCACGCGGAACACACGGCACGGCGCCGACAGCACCTCGTTCGCCACGCGGCGTACGTCCTCCCCGGTCACGGTCTCGTACCGCCGGCGCGCCCACTTGACCGGGTCGCCGACGTCTTCCCCAAGCGCCAGGTCATAGGCCACGTGGTAGGCGATCGCGCTCGCACGACTGCCCACGTGCTGGCGGTCAGCGTCGAGTCCGCCGAGGATCTGCTGGCGGGCCCGCTCGATCTCCACGTCCTCCAGCCCCTCGCGCGCGGCGAGCATGCAGTCGAGGAGCGCCCGCTCCGCCTCGTTGGCCTTCTTCGGGTCGGTGGCGAGCGAGGCGCTGAACACGCCCGGAACGATGCCGTCGAGCACCGAGCAGCCCACGCCGTAGGCCAGGCCGCGCTTCTCGCGCACCTCGTCGAAGAGCCGCCCGCCCTGGCTCCCGAGCGCGGCGGACATGATCTCGAGCGCCGGCGTGTCCCGATCCCGGACGCCGAGCCCCGGCCAGACCGCAGCGATGTGCGTCTGCTCCCAACCTGCATGCCGCCGGACGCGAGCGGCCTCGCCCCATCGCTCCGTCGGGGTCGGCTCCACCGGGCTCCCGACGGGCAGCCGGCCAAGCTGGTGCCGGAGCACGCGCTCGGCCATCTCGGGGTCGAAGTCCCCCGCGACCACCACGACGAGGTTCTTCCCACAGGCCCACCGGAAGTGATCCGCGCGGAGCTGGCCCGGGCGGATGTGCTTGAGCGTGTCGCGCGTGCCGGACGGCCGCACGGACCACGGGTGGCGCGGGAAGCACGTGGACCACATGGCCTCCGAGAGACGGTCGCCGGCCTCGTCGTCGGCCTGCTCCAGCTCCTCGAGCATCTCGGCGCGGACGGACTCGAATTCCGCGCCGTCGAACGCGGGACGGACGAGCACGTCGCACGCGAGCAGGAGCGCCTCACGGGCATGTTCGGCGAGCACGTCTGCGCGGAGCCCCTGCGAGCTTCGTCCGACGAACGAGCTCATGCCGGCGGCGAGCTGCTCCACGCGCCCGGCGAAGTCGGTCGCGGGGCAGTTCTCCGTGCCCCGGGTGACCATGCGGGACCAGGCGGAGACGCGACCGGCGCTCGATGGGCGCGCGAGCAGGTGCCCCCCGACGCCGACGATGCGGACCGCGGTGAGCTCGGAGGCGTCCGGCTGCAGCAGGATCCGGGTTCCGTTCTCGAGCGTGATCGTCCGCGGACCAGGAGCGAGCTTGACGGGTGGGGTGTGCAGCGTGGCCACCCGCGTGGACCGGCGGCGCGTCTTCGGCTCCAGGACCACCACGCAGGCGGCGTCCAGGTCGAGGAGCCGTGCCTCCTCGGTCACCGTGGCGGCGTCGAGCCCGGCGACGGCTGCATCGTAGCGGCGACCGGCGGTGATGTCGCCGAAGCGTCGGTCGTGGAACACGATCTGGTGCGCCCGCCCCTCCACGCTCTCGCGAGCGTACACGCGATCCGCGAGGATCTGCGCCTTTGCCCTCGCCAACTCGGCAGGTCCAACCCCCGCCTGGACCCCGACGAGCACGCCGCGAAGGCCCTCCATGGCCGCGGCATACTTGCCGTCCGCCACATCCAGCGAGACCACGAACACGCCTCCATCCGCCTCGGTCTGGAGCGACGCCGAAGCAGAGAGACAGACGCCCAGCTCACGCCGCAGCCGGGTGTCCAACGGTGCCGACGCGCCCCCCCCGAGCAGGGTGGCCAGTGTGTCGAGCACGGGCGTCCGCGGGCTGTCCTGGCCCGGCACGCGCCACCCGATCTCGACCCGTGTCGCCGAAAACGGAGTACGCATGGTCTTTTTTCTTGCCTCGCCCCCCATGTCGACGGTGGGTCGCACCTGCCGGCCGGGCCGCGGGGCCCCGCCCGAGAGCGCCGCGGTCGCAGCCGCCATGACGGCATCGACGTCCACGGGGCCCACCACGGCGAGGCACGCGTTCGATGGCGCGTACATCGTCTCGTAGAACCTGCGCAGGGCGCCACGATCCATGGACTTGACCGTCTTTTCGAACCCGATGATGGGCCGGCCATACGGATGCAGGCCGAACGCGAGGCCGAACAGCGCCTCGCTCACCAGCATCTCCGGGTCGTCGTCCCGAGCGCGGATCTCCTCCGCCACGACGAGGCGCTCGCGCTCGAGCTCATCCGGGTCCATCCGGGCCGTGCGCGCCATCTCTGCGAGCAGGGTCACGAACCCGGGGGCAGACGCCGCCGGACCGGTGGCGTGGAACACGGTCTCGTCGAAGCTCGTCCAGGCGTTCAGATCGCCGCCGGCGCCCTCCACGGCCCGGGCGACACCGCCAACGCCGTAGGATGCCGTGCCCTTGAACACGAGGTGCTCCACGAAGTGGGCGGCACCCTCCATTCCGGGGCCTTCATCGCGACTTCCCACGTCCATCCAGAGGTACACGGCCGCCACGTCTGCGGTGCCGCTGGGGTCGACGTATACGGGCATGCCATTGTCGAGGTGACGACAAACCGGGGTGTTCAAGCTCATGTGACGCGGTAGCTATCGCGTTTTCACAGGGATACCTGAGGGATCCGCCTTCGTGGGCGTGGGCGCTACCGAGCTACCGATCCCGCCCCCATGCTACGCTCGGTGCGGCACGACCCCTCATTCGCACCACGCCGCCATCCGCGACATCCTTCGGCGTCTACGTACACGTCCCCTGGTGCGCGGTCCGCTGCCCGTACTGCGCGTTCGCGGTCGATGCGAGGAGGGAGAGGCCCGAAAGGGCGTACACCGAAGCGGTGATCCGGCAATGGGAGGCCGAGCGCGCGTGGTTTCCGGGGCGTCCCAACAGCGTGTATTTTGGCGGCGGGACCCCTTCGCAGGCCGATCCGTCCGAACTGGCGCGAATCCTGGCGGCGGTGGACCCCGCAGAGGGGGCCGAGGTCAGCGCAGAGGTCAACCCGGGCAGGCTCGACGCCGGGCGCCTCGGGGATCTGCACGCCATCGGCGTGAACCGGGTCTCGTTGGGGGTCCAGAGCTTCCAGCCGGCGGTGGCCCGGAGGCTCGCCCGCGCACACTCGGCCAGGGAAGGACGAGAGGTGTACGACGCAGCACGAAAGATCGGGTTCGCCTCGATATCGGTCGACCTGATGTTCGCAGTGCCCGGACAGACTGTCACCGACTTCGAGCGTGACCTCGACGTGATCTGCGCAGATCCCCCCCAGCACGTGTCTCTCTACGGGCTCACCATCGAGCCGGACACGCCCTTTGGGCGCGCAGAGGGGCGCCTTGGGCTGTCAGACGAGGCCGACGACCTGTGGCGCGAGATGTACGACCTCGCGGTCGAGCGGCTCGAGGCGATCGGGCTGGACAGGTACGAGGTTTCGAATTTCGCAGCGTCGGGGCACCGATGCCTGCACAACGAGCACTACTGGCGCGCCCGGCCCTGGGTCGGCCTGGGCGCATCCGCCCACGGGTTTCGCCCCGACCACCGTCGCACACGCTCGACCCCCGCGGTGGACCCCTACATCGTCGACCCCATGCCCGTGGTAGAGGTCGTACCCCCGATGGAGCTCGCCGCGGAGATCGTGGGATCCACACTTCGGCATGTAGATGGCCTCGATCTCGACCACCTTGCGGCGCTGACGGGGCTCACGCTCTCCGCTCCCGAATGGATGCTGCGCCGAGGCACCGTGTGCCAGGAGGGCGAAACCTTGCGGATCCGAAAGAAAGACGTCCCCGTGCTCGACCATGTTGCAATGCGGCTTTGCCAGCGCCTGCGGCCGGCGCGTTAACCACACCCTGTCCCTGACTGCTCCCGACTTTTCTATGCTAGACTCGGAACGCGACGCCTCATGACCGACCCCGACGACCTCGAACCCAACGCGTGTGGCGGCAAGCCGCCGGACGCCTCCCACGCAGACAGGGGAACCGAGCCGGGGCACATCGACGCGGGGCTCGCCGTGGAGATCGATCCGGCGCTGCTCGAGGCCGCCCTGGCGGCGGTGGACAGGGCGGTCCGCAAACCGGTGCGCCACGCCCCCCACAGCGAGCCCGGGGACATCGACTTCGACTCGCCGCGCCACGCTGCCCGGGAGGCTCGTCGCCCGGAGCCGCCCGACGAGCGCCTCGTCCTGCTGCAGGCCCGGCTTCGGGAGCAGGCGGAGCGCATGCTCCGTCTCACCGAGGAGCTCGACCGCACCATCGAGGCGCGCGCCGTCGCAGACGCGCAGCTCCTCGAACTCAGGGCCGCCTTCCGCACGCAGAGCGACGACTTCGACAGGTTCCGGCAGCGCGCAAGGAAGGAGAAGGAAGGGGCCGAGCGGGTCGGTGAGGAGAAGCTCCTTCGCTCGTTCATCGAGACCGCGGGCAACGTGGAGCGCGCCTGGCGTCATGCAGAGTCGGGGCAGGAGCAGCTGATGAGCGGCCTGCACATGATCGTAGAGCAGTTCCGCACGGTGCTCCGGCGCGCGGGTGTGGAGCGGATTCCTGCCCAGTCCGGCACGACGTTCGATCCCGAGGTCCACGAAGCCGTGCTTCATGTCTCCGTTCCGGGCGTCGAGCCCGGGCTCATCGTCGACGAGGCCACCCCCGGGTGGCGCCTTCACGGCCGACTGTTCCAGGCGCCACGCGTCATCGTTTCCGCAGCGCACGCCACCGAGTCTGCCCCCGACGCGGCGGAAAGCCCGGTTACACTGGACGGCGCGGCGCTGGCCGAACCCGTCACCACTACTCCCTCTGCTGCGGACGAACCCTCGAACGCAGCCGAGCAACCCCCGGAACCTCAAGAGTAACGCATGTCAAAGGTCATCGGAATCGACCTCGGAACCACCAACTCTTGCGTCGCCGTCATGGAAGCCGGCGACCCGCTGGTGATCCCGAACGATGAGGGTAGCCGCACCACGCCCTCCGTGGTGGCGTTCGGCAAGGACAACGAGCGGCTCGTCGGCCAGATCGCCCGGCGCCAGGCGGTCACGAACGCCCAGCGGACGATCTCCGTCGCAAAGCGCCTGATCGGGCGGCGTTTCTCCGAGGCGGAGGTGCAGACGAGCATCAAGAACGTCGGCTACACCATCAAGGAAGCCGACAACGGCGACGCCTGGATCCGCGTCGACAACCGCGACTACTCCCCCTCCCAGATCTCCGCGATGGTGCTCGAGCGGATGCGCAGCGTCGCTGAAGCCTACCTTGGCGAGAAGGTCACCGAGGCGGTCATCACCGTGCCCGCCTACTTCAACGACGCGCAGCGGCAGGCGACGAAGGACGCAGGAAAGATCGCCGGGCTCGAGGTGCTCCGCATCATCAACGAGCCGACCGCCGCCGCGCTCGCCTACGGCCTCGGCCGACAGGCCCACGAACGGGTCGCGGTGTTCGACCTCGGTGGCGGCACGTTCGACATCTCGGTGCTGGAGATCGACAACGGCGTGTTCGAGGTGCGCTCCACGAACGGCGACACGTTCCTCGGAGGCGAGGACTTCGACAACCGCATCGCCCAGTGGATGCTCGCCCGCTTCAAGCAGGAGACCGGGATCGATCTCTCGAACGACCCCATCGCCATGCAGCGCGTGAAGGAGGGCGCGGAGAAGGCGAAGCACGAGCTCTCGTCCGCCACCGAGACCGAGATCCACCTCCCGTTCATCTGCTCCTCCGCGAGCGGCCCCAAGCACCTGGCCCAGGACCTCACCCGCAGCCAGCTCGAGGGGCTGTGCGCCGATCTCATCGACCGCCTCGAGGCGCCATGCCGGCAGGCGCTCGACGATGCGCGTCTCACGGCAGACGAGCTCGACGCCGTGTTGTTGGTGGGCGGCATGACGCGCATGGCGCGCGTGCAGGAGAAGGTGCTGGAGATCTTCGGGAAGCAGCCCGAGCGTGGGATCAACCCCGACGAGGTCGTCGCGGTCGGGGCGGCCATCCAGGCCTCCGTGCTCCGTGGAGAGGTGAAGGGCGTGCTCCTGCTCGACGTCACGCCGCTCTCGCTCGGCATCGAGACCCAGGGCGGCCTGTTCGAGCCGATCATCGCGCGCAACACGACGATCCCCTGCCGCAAGAGCAAGATGTTCACCACCGCGCAGGACAACCAGGACATGGTCCGGGTGCACGTCCTGCAGGGTGAGCGCGAGATGACGGAGGACAACACCTCGCTCGGCTTCGTCGAGCTCCACGGCCTGCCTCCCGCCCCCCGCGGCATGCCCGAGATCGAGGTCACGTTCGAGCTCGACAGCAACGGCATCCTGAACGTCCACGCGAAGGATCGCGGAACAGGCAAGGCGCACTCGGCCAAGATCGTCTCCGGGGCCGGTCTCGCAGAGGCCGACGTGGCGAAGATGGTCACCGACGCCGAGCAGTACCGCAGCCACGACCGCGAGCGGCGCGCCGCCACGGAAGCGCGCAACCGCCTCGACGGACTGCTCTACACCACGCGCCGCTCGCTGGACGAGTACGGCACGCTGGTCTCGGCGCAGGACCACGCCATCCTGCGCGACGCGCTCTACCAGGCCGATCGGGCGATGGACGGCGGAGAGCTGAGACTGATCGCCCAGGCCCACGAAGCGCTCGCGATGGCCTCCCAGCGGCTCGCCGAGTCGATCTATGCCGCCGCCCGCAACGCCCCCACGCAGGAGGCGGATGACGACATGGGCTTCGGCACCGGAGCGGCTGCGCTCCCCGCGACGCCCACCCCCCGGGTCACGCTCGACATCGGAACCGAGATCGTCGACGACGAGTGAGAGCGGAAGCCGCTACGTGGCGGCGATGCCACTCACGCTCGAGACCATCTCCGTCCCCACGGGCATCGCCGAGGTCCGGTTCGCGGACGTCGATTCGAACGGCAAGCAGGAGATCCTGCTGCTGTCGCACCAGACGATCACCGGTCAGCCGCCCGCCGCATCGCTGACCATCGTGCGCGCGGGCACCCCCGGGACGCCGCGAACGGTGGCGCTCGGCAACAAGCCGCTCTTCCTCACCACCGCCCCTGTCGGGAGTCCCGGCCCGGCCCTCTGGGCCCTCGGCACCGGGGCCTGGGAAGCCTGGCCCACCGCACCGGCCGCCGACCACTTCGTCGCACCACCCGGCTCCCTGATCAGCCGGTCTCCGCTCGCGCAGCTCGGGCGGGCCACGCCCACCTTCGCAGAGCTCGTGCACGACCTCTTTCCTGCGGCAGGCGCAGGCTGGTCCCCCGCCCGCATCGCCTGGAACCAGGGCGCGTACATGTGCTCGAGGAGCGTGATCACCTCCGGGGTGAACGGCCCGGACGTCTCCTGCGGCTCTGTGCCCGCGCCCGCACGCGGAGAGCTGAACCCGGGCTGGAACCAGGGCGGCCAGGTCCTGGCCACAGCCCTCACCCCCCCGCCGCTGGCCGTAGGCGATGCCGATGGAGACGGCGTCTCCGACCTGCTGATCCCCGACGGAAAGTCCCTCGCCGTCTACTTCTCCACCGCTTCGGGGCCCGCGGGCGCGCCCGAGGTCGGTGTCCGCGCGGCGACCTGGCCCCTCCCCGTGAACCTGGCCCCCGACGAGGGCCCGCGCACCAAGGGCGAGACCCGGAGGGACGTAGGAGCGGTCTGGTTCGACGACATGGACGGCGACCACAAGATCGACCTCGGGCTCCTGCGCTACGTCACCGACGGCAGCTTCTTCGGGGCGACGGCCGAGTGGCTCTACGCACGGGGCACCGGGTCTGGATTCTCGGCGGTCCAGACCGTGGCCCTTCCCTCCGCAGCCTTCGGCGCGAAGCTCGTGGACATCGACGGAGACGGCGACAAGGATCTCATCGCCGGACTGGTCGACGTCGGCATGGCGAACCTCGGGCGCGCCCTCATCTCGCGCTTCGTCCGGGCCGACCTCACTGTGCTGAAGCTGGACGCGGGGCGCTACGGCTCGCCGACGAGCCTCCACCCCGTGACCTTCCCGCTGGAGTCGCCCGACGGCTTCCACATCGATTTTCAGTCCGACGTCGATGGCGACAAGCACATCGACCTGGTCGCCGCGGAGGACGGCGAGGTTCGTGTGTACCGGGGCACAGCCCAGTCGCCGGGCATGGAGTCCAGTCCGCACTGGTCCCAGGCGCTCGACGTACCGGAGGGCGATGGCACCCTGGTCACGAAGGATCTCGACGGCGATGGCCGGGCGGAGATCATCGTCTGGGGGAAGGACGCCGGGAAGATCTGGATCCTACGGGTGTGATATTCAGGGACGCATGCGCCTCCCTGCCACCCTCCCCGTCCTCCTCCTCCTGCCCGCGCTCGCCGCATGTCACGGCAACAAGCCGGCGGACTCCGAGAGCTTCACGCCCCCCCTGGGCATGGTGCTCGCCAACGACAACCAGCTCTACGCCGGCGTCGCACGCATGGAGATCACGCCCGAGATCATCGAGACCTACACCGACCTGAACGGCAACAACCAGTTCGACGGCTGCATGACCGATCCAACTGGCGAGCGGGCCGGGTGCGACGGTGAGGGGTACGACGACGTCGACGGGGACGGGCACTTCGACGCCGTCTGGATGGCCGGGTACCAGTCCTACCGCGCCGCCCAGGGCGTCCACGACCCGATCACCGTCGGCGCGCTCGTGCTCTCGCTGAACGAGGAGTACGTCGCCATCGTCGGCATCGACGTGCTCGGGCTGCTGGAGAACCGTTCGCGCGACGTGCGCGATGCCCTGGAGGCAGAGGGCTTCGACAGGAACCACCTGATCATCTCGTCCTCGCACGCCCACTCGGCGCCCGATGTCGTGGGCATCTGGGGGATGGACACGGATCTGATCACGGGCACGTACCCGCCCTTCATGGACGCCATCGAAGGCAACATGGAGGACGTGCTCCACCTGGCGGCGGCGGAGATGGTGCCCGTCGCGCCCACGCAGGGCCTGGTGCACATGTCGGGCGACCCGACGATGAACGGCGTGCCGTTCGGCGGCGTGAACCCGAACCCCCGCATGCTGGGCGGCATCAACGACATCCGCGACCCGATCATCCCGGCCGATGGCGTGTGGGCGCTCGCGCTCAACAACGCGGACGGAACGCGTTTCGCGACACTGGTCTCCTCGTCCGGTCACCCCGAGGTCTCCGGCAGCGACCACAGCCTGCTCTCCGCGGACTTCGTCGGCTACACACGCGACTACATCGACCAGCACGACGGCGGCACCACGCTCTACGTCTCCGGCGCGCTGGGCGGCATGCAGTCCGCGGGCGGCAGCACGCTCCCCGCGGTCGACGACGACGGGAACCGCATCCTCGACGATGCAGGCAGCCCCACCTACATCGAGGACGCCGACGGGTGGGACGGCGCGCGCACGTGGGGTGTCGAGGTCGCGCAGGCCGCCGAGTCGGCGCTCACCGACACGAGCGCATGGGAGGCGATCGCCATCAAGGAAAGGGACCTCCTCATCCCCGTCAACAACCTGAGCTTCAAGCTCGCGTTTCAAACCCACCTGCTCGACACGCCCGACGAATACGTGATCCGCGACTCCTCCTGCCCCGGGTGGGGCACGGACCCCGACCTGTTCGGCTGCGTGCCTGCTGGCATCTGGCAGATCCAGCTCGGGCCGAGCACGCTGGGCTCGGCGCCCGGGGAGCTCATGCCCGAGCTGTTCTACGGTGTGCCGGACGAGCCCGCGATGGCGGATGCATCGCTCCGCCCGACGGACCGCCGTTGGGTCCAGGCATCCGACGCCTGCGCCACCGTCGACTACGCAGACTGCGTGAACGAAGACCTCGTCGGCGAGTGCGACTGCCTGCACCACCACGCCACGCCGTACCGGATCTCGGACGATGGCTCCGGGACCATCGAGTCGATGATGCCGGGAACGTACAAGGTGCCGCTGGGCATCACCAACGCCTACTGCGGCTACATCGTGCCCGCGCCGGACTTCTCGACCTTCGTCTCGGTGTTCACCGAAAACGGGGATCACTACGAGGAGACGAATTCCTGCTCCAAGGACTTCGCTCCCCTGCTCGAGGATGCCTGGCTGCAGCTGGAGTCCACCGAGTGACCCTGTTGATGCTCGCGCTGGCCTGCTCCACGCCCGCGCCGCCCGACGCTCCCGCCGTGAAACCGCTCAAGGTGGTGCTCAACTGGTTCCCCGAGCCCGAGTTCGGCGGCTACTACGACGCATCGCTCAGCGGGACCTACAAGGCCGCCGGCCTCGACGTCACGCTGATCCCCGGGGGCCCGGGCGTCCCGGTGCTGGAGATGCTCGCCTCCGGCCAGGCCGACGTCGCGATCTCCGGCGCAGACGACCTGCTCCTCAAGCGTTCCAAGGGCCTGGACGCCGTCGCGATCTTCGCAGGGTTCCAGGACTCCCCCGTGGGCCTCATGGTGCACGCCGAGTCCGGCATCACCACGCTGGCGCAGATCCAGTCCGGGAACGTGGCGATCGAGGCTGGGTCCCCATTCCAGCAGTACCTGTGGGCCTCGCAGGGGTGGGAGGGCAAGGTCGCGATGGTCCCGACCACCGGCTCGCTCGGCGCGTTCGCTGCCGACCCCTCGCTCGTCCAGCAGGCGTACGTGACCAGCGAACCGTGCGTCGCCGAGGGCCAGGGCCTGCACGTGAACTTCATCCCGGGGCGCGAGGCCGGCTGGAACCCCTACGCCTCGTTGGCGGTCGTGCGGGCCTCGGACACCACGGCAGACTGGGTCACGAAGTTCCGGCAGGCCTCGAAGGCCGGCTGGACCCACTACGTCCGGGATCCCTCCGCGGCGAACGCCGAGATCAGCAGGCTCAACCCCGACATGCCGACCGACCGCATGGGCTGCATCACCGAGCGGCAGGCGCCCTACGTGGTCGGGAGCGACGGGCTCGGCGCGATGACGAGCGCGAGGTGGAAGGAAGCCGCTGACGCCCTGACGCGGGTGGGCCTCGCGGCCTCTCCAGATGGGGCGTGGTTGAAGCCCTAGGCGGCGCGCCCCCACGCGACGGCAGGTTACGCGCGCCGGCATGTCCATCCGTATTTTGACGTCCTGGCTCCTCGCTCCCCTCACCCTGGCGCTGTCTTCGGGTTGCACCGGGAAGCCGGTCGGCCCGGACGACTCGGCGATCGGCGCGGACGACTCGGCAGACACGGCCGTGGACGACGGACCCCAGCCTGCCGCGCTCGCAGCGCTGTCGGACGGCGAGTGCCCCGACTTCACCGAGATGGGCTCGTCGAAATTCAGCTCCAACGGTCAAGAGCGCCAGGTGATCACCTACTGGCCCGCGTCGCGGGCGGAGAACCTGCCCGTCGTGTTCGTCTGGCACCCACTCGGCGGGACCGCACGCAACATGGTGACGTGGCTCGATCTGGAGAACTACGCCGAAGACCAGGGCGTCATCGTCGTCGTACCCAACTCCCTGGACAGCAACCAGTTCGAGTGGGACTTCTGGAACGGCGGCACGGACGACGTGACGATGTACGACGACCTGCGGGCCTGTGTCTCGCAGGAATTCAACGCGAACATGAAGAAGGTCTCGGCGACCGGCATGAGCGCAGGAGCGCTCTGGACCACGTGGCTCGCGATCCACCGCGGCGACACGCTCTCGACCATCCTCCCCTTCTCGGGCGGCACTGAGCCGGTGCAGGACTACTCGACGCCAGCGAGCAACTTCCCGGCGCTCATCAACTACGGGGGCGACACGGACAGCTTCAGCGGGGGCGGTGTGAGCGTGAATTTCGAGCAGACGACGATCAACTTCTCGAACGAGCTCTACGCGGATGGGCACGAGGTGATCCTCTGCAACCACAACCTGGGCCACACCATCCCCCCCGAGGGCCGGGACATGATGGACGCGTGGCTCACGACGCAGACCTACGGGCTGCCCAACACCGTGGACGTCTCCGCGCTCCCCGACTACTGCGCGACCTATGACGGGAGCCTGACCGCGAGCCCTTGAGAGGCCCCCGCACCCGCGCGGGTCAGGTCTCCAGGATTGCCAGGATCTCGTCCACGGTCAACGCCGCGCCCTGCCCTGTCCCCTCGAGGACGGCCGCCACCAGCTCCCGCTTGTCCTCCTGGAGCTTGAGCATCTGTTCCTCGACCGTGTTCACGGCTACGAGCCGGTAGATGGTGACGGCGCGGGTCTGCCCGATACGGTGCGCCCTGTCTGCCGCCTGGTTCTCCACGGCTGGGTTCCACCACGGATCGAGGATCACCACGTCGCTCGCCGCGGTGAGGTTCAACCCCACGCCGCCCGCCTTCACGGAGAGCAGGAAGGCATCGCCATCGCCAGCCATGAACGCCGCGACCTCGGTGTCCCGCTTCTTCGCGGCCGTGCTGCCGTCGAAGTAGCGAAACTGGATGCCGGCGGCCGTGAGCGCCTTCCCTGCGAGGCGCAGGTGTTCGGTGAACTGACTGAACACGAGCACCCGTCGGCCCTCCTCCTTCAGGTCCGAGATGAGATCCACCATCGCCTGGATCTTCGCCGAACCGCCGATGAAGGCCTTGTCCACGAGGCCCGGATGGCACGCGATCTGCCGGAGGCGGGTGAGCGCGACCAGCGCCAGGAACCTACGCTTTTCGGGAGGCGTGTCGTCGTCCCCCTGCAGCGCGCGGGCCGTGGCCTGGCGGAGCTCCTCGTAGCGGGCACGGGCCTCGGGCTCAAGCTCCACGTCGACCCGGACCTCGGTGCGAGCGGGCAGCTCCCGGGCGACCTCCGCCTTGGTGCGCCGCAACACGAAGGGCTGGACGAGGCGGGCGAGGTCCGCCCGCACGTCGGCGTTGCCGTCACGCTCGATGGGGTTCACCCAGCGGTCACGAAAACTCTCGGCGGAACCGAAAACGCCGGGCAACACGGCGCGGAAGAGGCTCCAGAGCTCACCGATCCGGTTCTCGATCGGCGTCCCCGTGAGCGCGATCCGGCAGTCCGCCGGGATGTCGACGGCCGTGCGAGCGCGCCGGGTACCGGCGTTCTTGAGCGCGTGGGCCTCGTCGAAGATCACGGTGGCGAACCTGTGCTTCCAATGCTCCTGGTCGAGGACCGCGACGTCGTAGCTCACCACCACGACATCGCCCGGACCGAGGGCCCCGAGCGTCTTGTCTCGGGCCGACCCCCGATGCAGCCGCGTGTTCAACGCCGGCGCGAACACCCCGGCCTCCCGCATCCAGTTCGACCCGACCGAGGTGGGCGCCACCACCAGCGCGGGGCCCAGCGCCGCCCGGTCGAGCAGCACGGCGAGCGCCTGCACGGTCTTGCCGAGCCCCATGTCGTCCGCGAGCACGGCACCGCCCGCCCAGTGCGAGAGCCGGGTCATCCACTCGAACCCCTCGACCTGGTACGGCCTCAGGTCGGCGTTCAGGCCCGCGGGCACGACAGGCCTCAGCGACCGCGCCGCTCCCAGCCGCTCGACCCGCTCCCGCCAGCGGGCGTCGCCGCTCACCTCGACCCCCAGGCGCCCCAGCTCCTCGATCAGGCCTGCGTGGATCCCGGCGAGCTGGTTCGCGGCGTCTGCCGCCCTCGACGCAGGTTGCGCGTTTCGTGCGATCGCCGTCAACTGTCGACGTAGGCCCTCCTCGATCCGGGCCCAGTGCCCCTCACCCACCTGCACGAAGCTCCTCCCCAGCCGCGCCGCTTCGAGCAGCGCGGAGATGGAGACCATCGAGCCCTCGAACGTCGCCCCGCCCCCGATCTGGAACCACTTGCCCGCGCCGGCCACCCGCACCTTCAGGCTCTGTGCCGGCACCACTCCTGCCACGCGGATCGGCCGCTGGCGCCACTGCACCCTCGCCTCATCCCCCACGGTGCCGAGCCGCTCCACCACGCGCAGCGCCTCCTCCGGGCTCTCGATCAGCCAGTCGGCCTCCGCCGTCGGCGGCGGGAGACCAAGCCGGGCGACCAGCGACTCCGCAGACGCGACCTCCGCTCCAAAGTCCCGGAGCGTGCTCTGCACCTCTCCCTCACTCACCGCCACGACCCGCTCCACGCCGGTCCCGGCCGTGAACACCGGCCCACCACCCAGCGGTCGCACGCGAAGAGAGAGCACGAGCGCCCCAGCAGCCAGCCCCTCCACGAGGAGCAGCGGCGCGGGGTCTGCCTCCACCTCCACGAGGCCGGAGAACCCCCGGGTGTTCACCGGAGCGACCCGGGCGATCCTCGGCAGCCGCTCCAGCAGGCCGGGCAACGCCTCGCGCGCGAGGATGCCGCCCATCCGCTCGACGTTTTCGATGATGCGTCCGAGCCGGCCGGAGATCCGGGTGAACTCCACCCCGAACGGTGCCGACCACCAGCGCACCTCCTCTCCGTCCACGATCTCCACGCCGGTGGGAACGATCGACTGGAGCGGTCTCCCCCCGACCATCGGCACGAGCTGGAACCCGCCCGGCGCCTCGACGAGATCGAGCTGCACCGGCGTGTGCTTCACGTGTATCGGCTCCTTCTGGGGCCAGGAGTACACGTTCGGATGCGCGTCGAGCTCCAGCAACGCCGCACCGAAATTGAGGGACTGGCTGCGCCCCCGCCAGAGCCGCCCCAGGGCGACGTCATGCCGCGAATCGCTGAGACTGGCGGCTTCCCGGGCGCTCTCGGCCGGGTAGAGCGTGATCTTGACCTTGCGACCGCTCGCGTCTACCCGAAGGGGCTCGAGCCGGTGCATGCGAGGATCGATCCCCCAGGCGAGCGTGCCCTGCCCGGCCAGCTCACCGAGCGCGCTGTCGAGCACCATGAGGTGGCGCTCCCACGCGGGCTTGAGCAGCGCGGCACGGACAGCCTCCGCCCCGGGGCCCGGGGCGCCGCCTACGGCATCGATCACGCCGTTCACGACCGCCAGTCGGGCAGCGCACCCCCGTCTCGGATCGTAGCAGTCGCAGGTCGACACCGGTTGAGCACCCGGAGCGGGCCGCACGGTCACGATCGTGTTGCCGACACACCCCTGCATCGGTTGGGTCACCAGCAGGGTGACCTCGTCGATGCGGGGCTCCAGCGCCCGGCAGTCGCGGGCGCCGGCGGTCTCGAGCTCGACCTTCTCGGCGCGCAGCCTGGCCAGGCTCTCCTCGAGCCCCGGGTGGGGTTGGAAGGCGGCGTGCCGCTCCCGGATCTGGGTCATCAACACGGCGGCCGCCCGCGCGTCGTCCAGCATGTGTGCGCGGATGGTCTGGTAGGCGCCGCGAGAGGTGTAGGTGTCGGCCACCACGTCGAGCATCGTCTGCGACCAGCGCAGGGCCTGCGTGGCGTCCACGAAGCCCTTCCGGCGGGCCCAGGCGCTCGGGGGCTCCCGCATCGTGGCCGAGAGCCCCATGGACTGGAACCACTTCACCCAGGCTGCCCGACCGGTCTGGTTCGGCGGCTCCTCTACGGTGTAGTCGATCGGCCTCGCCATCCAGAAGCACTAACCACCCTGAGGCTCACGGGGACTCGAACGGTCCCCGGACGATCGCCCGCGCATCGGCGACCATCCTCCGCCCCCCGGCCCACACGTGCCGTACCCCGCCGTGCTCGTCGAGCACGCAGATGTCGGCGTCCGCGCCGGCCACGACCCGGCCCTTCCCGTGGAGTCGGAAGTGCCGCGCGGGGTTCAAGGTGACAGTTGCCAGCGCCGTCCCGAACGGCACCCCGAGGGCAGCGGCTTCGGCCACGGCCTCCAGCAGCGTGGATGACGAGCCCACGCCCATTCGCAGCAGGACGCCGTCGGGGTCGAAGTCGGGGAGGCACCCGCCGCCGTCCGACGAGACCGTGAGCTGGCCCACCGGCAACCCGGAGGTCCACCACTGGAAGATGGCCTCGGCGGCGCTCGGGGCCCCCGGCGGGGCCGGATCGTCCTTTGGGAACGCCGTGACGTCGATCACGCACCCGAGCGGCGCAAGCGCAAGCGCCTCCCGCCACAAGCCGCCGTTGCGGTTGCAGTGGGTCGGATGGAAAACGCGGGCCGGGATCTCGGCTCCGGCGAGCGCCCGGCGGACGAGGTCCAGCCCGCGGGCGCCATCCCCGAGGTGCAGGTGCAGGACGCCGGCCTTCCGGGTCATCAGCCCCGCGACGTGAGCATCTGCGGCCAGGCGCAGGATCTCGTCGTAGGTGGGCTGGGAGGATCGGTGGTCGGAGATTGCGACCTCACCCACGGCGATGATCCGGTCCACGTGCACGATGTCGCCCCGCACCGAGCCGGTCAACGTGACGGGCGGAACGGTATACCCGCCCGTGTAGCAGTAGGCCGTGAGCCCGAGCGCCGAGAGGGCGCGCGCACACGCGAGGTTCTCCGCGACGGATCGGGTGACGCAATCCGTGCCGAGCAACCCCACCGCGGTGGTGACGCCTGCGAGCGTGAACGACGAGAGCGCGACGGGCGGCACGCGGGTCTCGGCCCCGCCTTCCCCGCCTCCGCCCGTGAGGTGCGTGTGCAGGTCCACGAGGCCCGGCACCAGCCGGAGCCCACCCAGGTCCACCTCCTCCGCCAGCGGGTGCGCCGGCAGCGCCGGTCCCACGGCGAGGATCTGCCCGCCACCGAGCAGAACGTCGACCATGCCGAGCGGATCGGGAGCAAAGACGTCGGCGTTGCGAATGAGCGTGAGAGGGCGCATCGGTCTCCGGTCAGGCCTCATGCCGCGCGAGCAGCATGAACTTGAGGTAGCGGCCTTCGGGGTGCGAGAGGCCGACGGGATGGTCGGGGGGTTCGGCTCCGGAGTAGAGCCGGGTCCAGCGGACCGTCGGCGCACCGGGGTTGCCGTGACCGAGGCCCTCGCGCACGGCCTCCTCCCAGCGATCCAGGGGAAGGCGGGCCGAGCAGGACGAGGTGGCGAGCCAGCCGCCTACGCTCGGGAGGATGTGTCGGTGCAGATCCCGGTAGGCCTTGCGCGCGGCGACGTCGGCGTCCTTGTCGTGGGTGAGGCTCGGCGGATCGCAGATCAGCAGGTCGACCTTCGGGCCGCGCCAGGTGAACACGTCGGCGACCTCGAACACGTGCCGGCCGGGGTCGATCCCGTTGAGCTTGAAGATCGCCCGGGCGTCGTCGATGGCGGCAGGCGCGACGTCCACGGTGTGGACGCGCGTGGCGCCCCCGAGCGCGGCGGCTACTGAAAATCCACCGTTGTAGCTGAACAGATTCGTGACGCTGCGGCCTGCGGCCCACCCTCGCACCTTGCGTCGGTGCTCGCGTTGGTCCAGGAACAGCCCGGTCTTCTGCCCCACCTTGAGCCGGGCGAGCAGGCTCATCCCATGCTCACGCACGATCAGCTCATCCGGCGGCTCGTCCCCGATCAAGGCCTCGCCGCCCTCCTTGTCGTCCACCTTCCCGACGCCGAACCGGCGCCAGAGCTGCTCGACACCCAGACCCCGGAGCGCATCGACGACCAAACCGAGGTGTTTCTCCCACGCCCGGGCGTACAGACGCAACACGAACACACCCGCGTATCGGTCGATGACAAGCCCAGGCAGCAGATCGCCCTCGCCATGACACACCCGATACGTGTCAGTGTCGCCGAGGTCCCCCCTCAGGGCCGCCCGCAGCGCGAAGGACTCCCGCAAGCGGGTCGCAACCAGCTCCGGCATCGGCACCGGGTCGCGCCCCAGTACACGGATCGTGATTGCCCCGCCCTCGTACAGCCCCCACGCCACCCGCTTGCCCTTCCCGTCCAGGAGCTCCACGGGCTCGCCTACGCTCGCCGAGCCGATCAGCCCTTCGCGGTACACCCACGGGTGACCGCGCGCCACCGAGCCGACGGTGTCCTGCGTGAGACCGAGACGCTTCATGCGCCCGATTACCCCGTCTGGGGGATGGGCGACACCGCCGAATGTTTTCGCCAGCCCGTGCGTACATATGTGCGGAGACCCGAACGACCATGACCCACTCCCTCCCGCTCCTTCCCCTGCTCGCGATCCTGCTGCCCGGCTGCGTCGTCTACACGAACCCCCCCGGCCACGGTCCCGCGAACGCCGCGCCCACCATCACGTACGCCGACGCCGGGTGCTCCTGGGACTACAGCTATGCGGACTACGTGTGGTACTTCGAGGCCGATGTCGACGACCTGGACGGGCCCGAGGACGTGACGCAGGTGTACGCCGACGTGTACGACGACCAGACCGGCGAGTGGCAGGACGGCTTCGATCTGTTGCCCGACCAGGGCATCACGTGGTTCTCGGCCTGGGTTGGCGCGACGACCTACCTCGACTGCACGTGGCCCGGGTACGTGGTGGACATCACCGCGGTGGACAGCTTCGGCGCCACCGACGTCGTGACGCTCCCGCCCACGCAGATCCCGTAGGGACTCGGGGCAGCGTGCCTGCCGGCGCCGTGCCGCCACAGTGGGCCGTCGTACCGCCGCTGCACATGGCGCGGGTGGGCCCTTGCAGACCGGAGGGCGCGTGCTCACATTGCGCCCATGCCCAAGATCATGATCTACAGCACCACCTGGTGCCCCTACTGCCGCTCCGCCAAGGCGTTCTTCGACCAGAAGCGCATCGCCTACGAGGAGATCGATCTCACCGGAGACGATGCCGGGCGCGAAGCACTCGTGAAACGTACAGGTCGAACCAGCGTTCCCCAGATCTTCATCGGGGAGCATCACGTGGGGGGCTACGACGACCTTCGGGCCCTGGACCGTGCGGGTGGTCTGGAGCCGCTGCTGGCGCGCTGAGGAGGATACTCTGCGGCGGTGAACATGGCGTTGCTCCATGACCTGACGCCTCTCTCGCTCTCCCTCGTCGGGCTGGCGACGCTCGTCGCCCTGGCCTACGTCGGACTGGTCGCGGCGGGCATCCGCGGGCGGATCCGCGGCATCAAGCCCCTGCCGGCGCTGCTGCTCGCCACGGTCAACCCGGGGCTCGCCCCCGTACTCGTCTGCTGGGCCATGGGAGACGCGCTCCTGCTCGACAAGGACCGGTTCTTCCTGCACGGCCTCGGCGCCTTCCTCATCGGGCACCTCTGGTTCATCGCGATCGTGGGCATGAGCACCGGGGTCTCGCTTCCCGCCCTCGCCTTTGGCGTGAGCCTCGCGGCGGGCATGCTCGCGCTGCTCTGGCCCGGCCTGCGCCCGAAGCTGCGCGCGCCGGTCGCGCTGTACGCGCTCTCGCTGGCGGGCGTGCTCGCAGCTGCGGCTCCCGCGGGCGGCGGCGTTGGCGCTGGACTTTTCCTGCTCTCGGACACGATCCTCGCGTGGAACCGCTTCCGCAAGCCCCTGCCCCGCGGCGATTTGCTGGTGATGCTCACGTACTACGCGGCGGTGTTCGCGATCGCGCTGGGGTGCAGGTAGCGGGCCTGGGGAGGGGGCGCACGCCCACGTGCATGAGGAAGCGGCGCCTTTCTACACTTTTTTCGCTGCGGACCCTTGCAATACCCCGCATGCCCGCGGTACTCTCCCTCCAACACCGTTGACTCGTCAACCCCGACGTGAAGATGGTCCCTCCGGTGGCTCTCCCCGAGCCGCTCCGCTCCTCCCGCCTCCCCGGCAACGCACATGCAAACCGAACTCCCCACTGGCGTCACGCCGGTCTACGACCCCGGCCTCCCCGCCCCGGTCCAGCTTCGGATCAATGCCGGCGGCACGCTGATCTGCGAGCTTGCGGCAGGAATGCCCTTCGACCAGCTCCGCACATGCGTCCGCGAGGTCTTCGCGGCCACCGGTGACAAGCACCGCGGCCACACCCTCCGGCTCGATGTGGGCCGACGCGAGTTCGACCTCTTCGAGCTGCGGCGGATGATCAACATGATCAAGGACGAGTTCGGCGTGCAGGTCACCGGGCTGAACTGCACCTCCGAGTCGCTCGCGAAGTTCGCCGAGCGGGAGCTCAAGATCCGGGTCCATCCCTCGCAGGTCGCGTTTCACCCCGAGCCCGTCGCTGCGCCGGTCACGGCTGCCGAGGCGGCCCTGGACGTACCCGACGAGCGACAGAACGAGGCGACCGAGCTTGTCTCCCTCCCCGACGAGGCCGAGGCCGCAGGCGAGGGCGGTGACCGCACCCACACGATCCACGGCACGGTCCGCAGCGGCGCCGTCGTGCGGTTTCCGGGCGACGTGCACATCTTCGGCGACGTGAACCCCGGCGCCCAGATCCAGGCCGGCGGCAGCGTGTTCGTCTACGGCACGCTCAAGGGCCTCGCGTGCGCGGGCGCCCGCGGCGACTCCGAGCAGATCATCCTCGCTTTCGACATGCGACCGAGCCAGCTTCGCATCGGCAAGGTCATCCAGATCCCGTCCCAGACCCCGGACCGTCCTTCGCGCTACACGCCCGAAGTGGCCTGGATCTCCGGCGGTTCCATCATCATCGAAGCCTACCGGGGCCGGCACCCCCACCAGAGGGAGACCACATGAGTGAGTGCATCGTCATCACATCGGGAAAGGGGGGCGTCGGCAAGACGACCTCCACCGCCAACCTCGGCGTCGCCCTTGCCCTGATGGGCAAGAAGGTCGCAGTGGTGGACGCCGACATCGGGCTGCGAAACCTCGACGTCATCCTCGGCCTCGAGAACCGCATCGTCTATGATCTCGTCCACGTGATCGAGGGCGAGTGCCGCCTCAAGCAGGCGCTCATCAAGGACAAGCGGGTCGAGGGCCTGTTTCTCCTGCCTGCCGCCCAGACCCGCGACAAGAACGCGGTGAGCCCCGAGAACATGCGGGACCTCGTGAAGCAGATGAAGGAGGACTTCGACTACATCCTGATCGACTGCCCCGCCGGCATCGAGCAGGGCTTCAAGAACTCCATCGCTGGCGCCGACCGCGCGATCATCGTGACCACTCCCGAGGTGAGCGCCCTCCGGGACGCTGACCGCATCATCGGGCTGTGCGAGGCTGCCGAGCTTCCGGAGCCGATGCTCATCGTGAACCGCTTCCGCGCCAAGCTGGTCAAGCGCGGCGACATGCTCAACAAGGAAGACATCCTCGACATCCTGGCCATCCCGCTCATCGGGATGGTCCCGGACCACGAAGACGTGATCGTGACCTCGAACAAGGGCTACCCCGCGGCGTTCGACGAGAAGTCGATCGTCGGTGAAGCATACCGACGCATCGCCCGGCGCATCACCGGTGAGACGGACGTCCCGTTCGTCGCGACCGAGGAGCCGGACACCATGTGGACCGTGATGAAGCGCTGGATGGGCTTCTCGAAGGAGGTGGCATCATGATGAACCTGCTGGACCGTGTGTTTGGACGGACGAACGGCGGCTCGAAGGAGGACGCCAAGTCGCGCCTCAAGATCCTGCTCGTACACGACCAGGTGGACCTCACCCCCTCGCAGATGGACGCCATGCGCGCCGAGATCCTCGCGGTGGTGGCGCGCTACGCCGAGATCGAGCCGAACAAGGTCGATCTCCGGCTCGAGCGCAGCGGAGACGGCATCAACGTAGTGAGCTCGGTCGCCGTGCGGCGTGTAAACGCGCGCATGGCGGCCGGCTAGGGCGTGCGCAGGCTGAGATCATTCCTCCCCCTCCTCCCGCCCGCGTTGGTCTACCGGCTTCTGGTGCTGCGGGACATGGGCGGCACGACGACGCGGAATTGCCCAATCTGTGGATACACCGGGAAATTCAAGGCCTGCGGTGAGCCACCGCGGTACAATGCGGTTTGCGGGGGCTGTGGTTCACGTGAGCGCCACCGGTTGCTGGTCATGGCGGTGGAGAGGCTTCATCTCCTCGCTGCAGCCAGCCGCATCCTGCACTTCGCTCCCGAAGGGGCAGTCAGCCCCTGGCTGTCCAGGCGAGGAGAGTACTTCTCGGCTGACCTCCGCCCCGGATACGATCTCCTGCTGAATCTCGAGCGTATCGACCAGCCCGAGAACGCATGGGACGTGGTGGTCGCGAACCACGTGCTCGAGCACGTGGATGACCGCGCCACGCTCGGCGAGCTGTTCCGGGTGCTCCGACCGGGCGGCCGACTCATCGCCAGCGTGCCGTTGGTGGAAGGCTGGGACTGCACCTACGAGGATCCGATGCTGACAACCCGAGTGGACCGTCAGGACCACTTCGGCCAGGAGGACCATGTCCGCTACTACGGGCGGGACTTTCGCGACCGGGTGCGCGCGGCTGGCTTCCAGGTCAGTGAATACGTGGCCTCGGGCGCGGACACCGTCCGGTACGCGCTCATTCCGGGAGAACGCATCTTCATCGGGCAGAAGCCGCTGGCCTGATGCGTCGCCGCCCCAGGCGGGCCGCCGCCGGAGACGCACGGGGCGCAGGAAGCGGCGTGGCGGATCGAACCCGCGGGGATGCGGCCATCCACGGGACGGGGGCGCCTCCAGCCTTCTTGCCGCCACGCGGATCAAACTCGCGGGGATGCGGCCATCCACGGGACGGGGGCGCCTCCAGCCTTCTTGCCGCCACGCGG
>CAIQVJ010000004.1 GCA_903875225.1 uncultured Pseudomonadota bacterium | reverse complement strand
GGGAGATTGGATGAGGCGGCCGGCGCTCCAGCGGCGGACTACGCCGCATGGCAACACGCACCCGGAGTCACCGGCCATGGACAGCATTAACCGAACCTCCATCGGAATCGACGTCTCGGATCGGACCGCGTGGGTCTGCGTGATGACCCGGTCGGGCGTGGTCGACGAGTTCAAGATCGTGCTGGACGAGGACTCGATCCGCACCCGCGTGCCCTTCGTGGCGCGCGAGTCTGGGGTCGTGGTGTTCGAGACCGGGCCGCGGTCCGCGTGGTTGAAGCGGGTGTTCGAGAAGCTGGAGATGCGGGTGGTCGTGGCGGATGCGCGGAAGCTGCCGACGATCTCGGGTTCGCCCACGAAGACGGACCGCAACGATGCTCGGCACCTCGCGCGACTCGGACTCGCGGACGAGCTGCTCGACGGTCCGTCGGCGGAGCGCCTGCTGGTGGACACCTACGTGCGGTCGCCGGTGCACCAGCGGATCTACGCTGAGCTCACCTTGCGGGACCTCCTGGTTCGACGGCGCGGAGACTACATCCGGTTCGTGCGCTCGACGGTGAAGGGGACGGGCGTGACCTTGAAGGGCAGCTCCCCGACGTTTCACGAGCAGCGTCACGAGGTGGGGAAGGAGCTGCGCGAGGTGCTCGACCCGGCGTTCGACGTGATCGAGGCCACGAATGGGGCGATTGCTCGGATGGACGCCCGGCTCGAGGTTCTGGCGCAGAGCGACCCGCTTGCGGCGCGGCTCGACGCGATTCCGGGCGTGGGCCCCATCACCGCCTTGGCCTTCGTGGTGGTCATCGGAGACCCGAAGCGGTTCTCCAACGTCCGCAACGTCGGGGCCTACCTCGGTCTGGTCGTCAAGCGGAACCAGTCGGGCCAGATGGACCCGTCGCTCGGCATCAGCAAGTGCGGCAACGGCTTCACGCGCCGACTGCTGGTCCAGTGCGCCACGCACATCCTCGGTCCGCACGGGCGGGACTGTGCCCTCCGCCGGTGGGGGCTGCGGTTCATCGCCGAGAAGGGCGACCGAGCCAAGAAGAAGGCGCGCGTCGCCGTCGCGCGAAAGCTGGCGGTCCAGATGCTGAGCGTCTGGAAGCGCGAGGTCGCCTGGGTTCCGTTCCCGGAACCGCCTACGTCCCCTGTTGATGTCCCCTCCGCCACGGACGGAGGTGCTGACTGCGCGTCCCCCCTTGATGCCACCGAGCTCGCCCTTCGGGAGATTGCAGCAGCACCGACGGCCCCTATCCAACCATGTGCCCACTCCCTCGGGGTGAGGACGGATGAAAGCGCGGACAGTCGGAGGAACGTCGACCCCTCGGGTTCGAGGGCGCGGGCTCCCAAGCCCGCACGAACCCAAACCCCCGCGAGTGCTGACGGCGAACGTGGATGCCCCCAACCCGGCGCGCGGGTAGCTCCCGCGCCGGGCCCGGCAACCTCCCCGCCAGGCTCGGCAACCCCCGCTCGGCCTCCGGCTCACATGGATGCCCCCCGAAAAAAGACTCGTGCCGAGTCGAGCGTCACCGGGGTGGGGCCCCAGCCCCCACCCGCACGGCATGCTCCGTGACCGCGGACCTGTCCAACCCCACCCTCAGCGCCGCGCGGTCGAAAGACCGGCGTCGGCGCATTGACGAAAGGGCCGCCTCATGAAAGGGGG
>CAIQVJ010000003.1 GCA_903875225.1 uncultured Pseudomonadota bacterium | reverse complement strand
TCCCGCTCCGGGAGCAGCGAACAACAGCCCTCTTGGCAGCTCCAGTGTCTCCGAGCAGAACCGGCTGAACGGGAGCTTCCCGGCGAACCGGGTCAGGGACTGATCGTCCGATCGGACTTCAGGGGCGGGCAAAGGGCCGCGCCGCGTAGTAGAACTCCTACCCACAGGTTCCTCCTTTGTAGCTGGTCGTTTTCACAGCACACTACTATGGTAGAACCTGCTTTCTTTCAAGTGTTCAGGCGTCGATATGTCGGCCGCGGGGCACCTTTTGGGTTAGCTTGTTGTCAGCTGCCTTTGCCGGCGCCCTCGACGCGGACCACTTCTCCGTCGGGGTTCCGGCCGAGGTGGACCTGGTCGGGCTCGCGTTTGGGCTCCGCCCCGAGCTGCTCTGGCGCCCGTTCGGCGGCGCCACCCATGTCCGGTTCGCGACCGGGCTGATGATCGGGCCTGAGCTCGCGTTCGTGCCGTTCTCCCTGTCGGTGCGCGGACGGTGGTTCCCACGGGGGCGGGTGCACCCCATCGCGGGGATCGGCGGGGAGTTGCAGACCTTCTACGCGATGGACTACCCGGCCGTCGCGCGGGCCAGCTTCTTCGGCGAGCTCGGTGTGGACGTGGACGTCGCGGATCGCTGGTCGGTCGGGTTGGTACTCGAACCCGGCTTTGCGCCCCAGCCGCTGCTGGGGTTCGGCGCGGCGGCGAGACTTGGGGTGACGCGGAACTTGTGAGGGGAGGCACCGCGTTTGGGCCGGGGCGTCGCCGGAATCCGATGACGTGCGGCTTCGACCACCCGCTCTTGCTGGACAGGCGCGTGTGCTCACCGGCCCCCCTCTACTGCCGGCAGGCGGAGACCGATGGGGGCTGCGTTGGCGTTCGACGACAAGGTCATCCGGCTGCCGACGCAGGGCGCTCGGCGAAGCTCGTGTTCGGGGCGGCACTCGCCGCTCGAACGCGCGGCCGCGGAATCACCCCACCTGGTCCCGTCGTCGGACCGGCGCTCGTGTCGAAGCCGAAGCCCCCCTCGCCATCCCCGGGCGGACGGCCGGCAGACGGCCCGCTGTGAATGCGATCCCTGCCCCGATAGGCCGCCCGCATCGCCGGCCCGCCGAGCTTCCCCGAAAATCGACCTCCCGGAGATTCGGCTGACCACCCGCCGCGGTCCGCCTCCGCCCGCGTGATAGTTGATGGCCCCGATCCAGCTCCCCTTCCCCGGCGTATTGCTCGCATGTCCTCGCTGCTGCTCTGCCTGCTCGCCTTGTCCCTGCCGAACGCACGGGCGGCATCCGGCCCCTGGGTGCTCTCCCCGAAAGACACCTCGATCTACGCCGGCACCGAATTCCAGCGGTTTGGAAAGCTCGCCACCGAGACGGGATCGTTCTCCGACGACAAGGTGCCCGTGGACAGCGGGATCACCACCCTCGGCGTCCAGGGCTACGTCTCCTATGGCCTCGTGCAGAGGGTGCAGCTCGGACTGAGCGTGCCCTGGTACTTCGTGCAGGCGAACCGCGACGATGGGCCGGTTTGCACCACGTTCGGGCTGCACGCGTGTACGCCCACGAAGGGCCTCGGCATCGTCGACCTCACCGCGCAGGGGCTCCTCCTCGACGAGTTCTACGGCGCGCCGCTCTCGCTCGCGGCCGGGGCCGAGTTCCGCCAGGGCGAGCACACGGCGAAGACGCGCTCCCGCATCACGAACCTGGGGGAAGGCACCTCCGACGTGGGCGGCTACCTCTCGGTCGGCCGAACGGGGGGGCTCGGGAAGACCGGCAACTGGAGCGGGTACGTCGCGCTCGGAGGGCTCTACCGGTTCCCGAACACCGAGAACGCCGACGGCGACCCCGTGCCCGGCAGCGAGTTCAACGGGACCGCCGAGGTGCTGTTCGGGCTGAACCGGATCGTCACCCTCGGGGGAACGGCCGACATGCTCTGGAGGCCGTGGGGCGTGGACGTGACGGGGGTCGATCTCTCGGACCCCGACCGGTTCGGGAGCCTGCGCGTGTTCAACCTGCGACCGGGGCTCAAGCTCCTGTTGCGCTCGAGCGACAACGTGGTGTTCAGCGCTTCTGCGCTCGGGACGCTCTACGCGCGGAACAACCCGGCTGACGCCGTGACCATCTCGGCCGGCGTCTCCGTCTACCTGCCGGGTCGGCACCCCGAGGACCTGTGATCACGCCCGAGGTGCTCGCTGCTGGCACGCTCATCGAGCGGTACGAGGTCATGGACCTGATCGGCGAGGGCGGCCTCGCGCGCGTGTATCGGGTGCGTCACACCCAGCTCGGCACGATCCACGCGCTCAAATTGCTCACGCTCAAGCGCGACGGCCTGGCCGCACGGCTCCTGCTCGAGGGCCGCATCCAGGCGCAGCTCCGGCACCCGAACATCGTGGTGGTCTCGGACGTGGTGCAGTACGAAGGGCAGCCGGGGCTGATCATCGAGTACGTCGAGGGCCCCACGCTCGACGACTGGCTGCGGGTGAACGGCCCGCCCTCCGTCGACGAGTGCCTCCGGCTGTTCGCGGGCATCCTCGCCGCGGTGCGCGCGGCCCATGCCGCGGGTGTGCTCCACCGGGATCTCAAGCCCGCAAACGTGCTGCTCCAGGGCAGGCGTCCGGTCGCGAAGGTGGCGGACTTCGGCATCGCGAAGGTGGCGCAGGGTGCCGAGGTCGCGCCGACCCCGCGCGGCCAGACCCGGGCGGGCGTCGCCATGGGCACGCCCGGGTACATGGCGCCCGAGCAGTTCAACGACGCTGCGGGGGTGGACGCGCGAGCAGACATCTTCGCGCTCGGCACGATCCTCTACGAGCTGCTCACCGGTCAGCCCGCGTTCGCCGGGGACACGCTGCTGGACACGCTCAACGCCGTCGCCGAGGGCAGGTATCGCCCGCTCCCCGACCTGAACCCGGACGTTCCGGCCCACGTGGCGGCAGCAGTGGCCGGCGCGGTCGTCGCGAACGCCGACAGGCGCTTCGCCGACTGCGACGCGTTCGCCGTGGCGCTCTACGCGGACCGGCAGGACCTGCTCCACCTGGTCCAGAGCGCCGAGCCGGGCGTGCCCGTGGGGCTCACGACGCCCGCTGCCTCGGGCTCCCCTGCCCGGCCGTGGCTCCCGTCGACCGGCCCCGGTCCGACAGGCACTCGCGATGCGCTGAACGCGACGATGATCGCCTCGCCGGTGACGATGCAACCCGAGCTGCTCGACGACGACGACGCGCGCCCGGCACGGACGCCCACGCTCTCGCAGTCGAGGCCGGTTCGCACCCGCCGCGCGCTCTATGCCCTGGCGACGGCGGGCCTGGTGAGCGCCTTTGGCCTCCTGATCGCGACCACGGTCGGTGGCGTCTGGCTCTGGGGCGGCGCGGAGCCCCCCGGGGGGGCATCCCTCCAGACCGCTCCGGGCCCCTCCGCGAACCACGCCGACGTGGCAGATGCCCGCGCAGGCGCCCCTCCCGCGCCCCCGCTCGGCCCCCCGCAGGACGTCGTCGCTGCCGCCGACCCCGCGACCCGCGCTGCCCCCAGCCCCGCCGCGTCCTCCCGAGCGGAGCCGCTCGCAGCGTCGTCGGCTACGGCTGTCTCCCCGCCGACCTCGATCGCATCCGCCGCCACTGGCACCGCCCCTCCCACAGCGCCCTCGCCCGCCGCCGAGGCCGGCTCGACGCTTGCCCAGGCCACCTCGCCCGTCCTGGCCGATGCAGGCCCTTCGCCGACCCTGGCGCCCGCCGAGCCCACGACGCCCAGCATTCGTGGCACCTGGTCGGGCCGCTGGAACGGGCGCCCGCTCACGCTGCGCATCGATCGCCAGACCGGCTCCGACGTCCACGCCCGGGTCGAGGTCCTGCTCGGGACGACACCCCGAGCCTGGTCGGCCTCGGGAACGTTCGACGGTTCCAGGCTGTCACTCACCGGCGAAGACGGGTTCGTGATGTCGGGAACACTGTCGGGGACTTCATTCGCGGGGACGGTCGCGACCACGGGCCAGAAGTCCGCAGCGTGGGACGCGAGCCAGTAGCGCCTCCAGCATGCGATGCTCCCCCCGGGGGGGGGCGACGCTCGTAGTCGGCCTGGATGGCGGAGGCGGTGGCGCTACGGAGGCCCGAGCGTCGCCTGCGGCGCCCGAGCCGACAGCTCTGCCAGAAGAGCCCGGGCCTCTCCACCCTTCACCATGAACTGGAAATGCTTCCCGTCGTCCGTGTCAGCGCACAACGAGGTCGAGACCCCGAGCTGGCCGGGAGCATCCGCCGGGTTGTACTTCGACTTTGCGAGCAGCAGCCAGAGCCGGGTGAAGGACTCCGGCCGTCGAAGCACCCGGTCGATGAAGTCCTCCCCCTTCCGTGGCACGATGAACAGCCCAGAGACCACCATCAGCGCGCCGACGCCGCAGAAGAATGTCACCACCAGTCCGTACGCGAGCCACATCCCCGGGCTGTAGTGCCGCATGCCCGGGTCTCCGCGAAAGAGGCCGCAAAGACCGGCGAACAGTCCCATGGCCCCCGTTCCGCCGCCCACCAGCACAATGCCCCCGACGGATCCCCGCGTCGCTCTTCTAAGGTGGGTCTCCAGCTCCTGGTCCGTCATCCTGGCCTCCGGCAAGGGGATTGTGCCACACCCTCTCCCGGACGTCGCTTTTCGGTACCACTTTGTGGCGCGGCGAAGGGCCACGCGGAGCACGCTGGCGGCGGCGCAGGTGTCATCCACCGCGACCGTGCGGTCAGGCATCGAACCCCCGCACCACGAAACGCCCCAACTCCCGCTCCTCCCCGGCAAAGGCAGGCGAACCCGCAGGTCGGGCCGAGCCCGATCGCGTTACTCCGGGCGCGGTGAACACCGACCTGGCATCGTTGACGGACCTGGGCGGGGTGAACGCGCTCGAGTTGGCGCCCGATGGGGTGATCATCGTGGATGCCGAGGGGCGGATCACGTATGCCAACCGGAACTGCCAGCAGGTGCTGGGTTGGACTCCGGAGGAGCTGCTGGGAGAGTGCATCGATCGGCTGGTGCCGGGGCGATTCCCACGGCACGCAGCGCTGCGCGAGAAGTACACGGCCACCGCGTCCCTGCGCCCCATGGGCGCCGGGCTGAAGCTGTGTGCGTTGCACCGGTCGGGCGCGGAGGTACCGGTCGACATCGCGCTCAACCCCGTGATGATCGCGGGCGTCCCGCATGTGGTGGTCGCGCTTCGTGACATGCGGCCGTACCGGGCGGCGCTGCACGAGCTCGACATGCTGTCCGTGGCTGTCGACGCCGCCGCCGGGGGTGTGGTGATCACAGACACGGAGGGGGTGATCACCTGGGTGAACCCGGCGGCGTGTCGCATGACCGGGTACGCCGCCAGCGAGCTCGTGGGCAGTCGGCCGAGCCTGTTGAAGTCGGGCCGGCACGACCCGGTCTTCTACCAGCAGCTCTGGGAGACCGTCCGGTCTGGTGCCGTCTGGCGCGGCTTGATGATCAATCGCACCAGGTCCGGATCCGAGTACCACGAGGAGCAGACCATCGCCCCGGTGCGCGGCGCGGACGGGACGATCACGCACTTCATCGCCATCAAGCAGGATGTGACGGAGAGGGTGCAGGCCGAGGCCCAGTTGCGCGAGGCGCGCGACCAGCTGACCCGCCATGTCGCCGAGGTGGAGCGGCTCCACGTGGAGCTCCGCGAGCAGGCCCTCCGCGATTCCCTCTCCGGCCTGTACAACCGCCGATACCTCGATGAGACGCTGATACGCGAGTTGGCGAAGGCCAGCTGGGATCGGACGCCCGTGACCCTGGTCATGCTCGACCTCGACCACTTCAAGATCCTCAACGACACCCACGGCCACGCCGCCGGCGACCGTGTCATCGCGGCGCTTGGCGGGGTCCTGCGCAGGCGGACGCGGATGAGCGACGTCGCGTGCCGATACGGAGGGGAGGAGTTCGCGGTGGTGCTGCTGGGCGCCGAGCTCCAGGCCGGGATCAACAGCGCCAACGACTGGCGTGGGCAGCTCGGGGCCGTATCGCGGACCGATGGCATCGGCGGTGGGGTCACGTTCTCGGCCGGCGTCGTGCAGTGGCGCCCAGGGGAGACGGGCCAGGAGCTGATCGCCAGGGCAGACGCGGCGCTCTACCGGGCGAAGCGGGCAGGCAGGAACACCGTCGTAGGCGAGTAGGCGACAGGCGACGCCGGGCCCCGAGCAGCGTGAACGAGATCCCTGCCGCGGCGAGCGCGGACCCTGGCCCCGAGCCGTGTGCTACGGCCGCCACCTCGAAGGGCACGGAAGGAGCCCGACGAGAGGCCCGCCGAATCCGTGCCCGCGTAGCATCCCGGTCCTCGTCGGCGGGAACCGCGGCGTCGGTGGGCGCAGTGCAGCCGGCAGTCGGGGGCTTCGTTCTCGGGGACGGTCGCGACCACGGGCCAGAAGTCCGCAGCGTGGGACGCGAGCCAGTAGCGCAGGAGGCTCATGGCTCGGTCGCCGTCTCCGGAAGGTACATCGTCGTGAACACGATGCCAGACGTCAGCACGTTCGCGGCGGGGCAGACGAGGGGGTTGGGGATGCCCACGAGGTCCTCCGTCGTCAGCGGCACGGCGTCGTCGTTGGTGACCGCGCCGTCCTCGCCCGTCACGTCGCCGTGGACGTGATCGGGCCCGTCGCAGAGCTGCTGGCGAAGATCCTGGCCGTTCTCCGACCAGGCATTCCCCGTCAGCGTGGCCGATGCGTCGTCGAGCAGCACCCCGATCTCGGATGCGCCGCTGAACGTGTTGGCTGCGAGCAACAAGCCGGTCTCGGCATCCTCATCCCAGGCGGTCACGCCGTTCTCGGCGAAGACGGCGTTCCCGTGGATCGTGGTGCCGTGGTCATTCACGCCAGCGCTGCCGGAGAGCGCATTGTCCTCGATGTCGTAGCTGCCCGAGCCATCGATCCAGACCGCGGCGTAGTCGTGGGGGCCAATCGTCGAGTCGAGCAGGGTGAGGGTGGAGGCCCCGCCGATGTCGCTGACGTAGACGCCGATACCGCCTCCCCACTCCACATCGGACGAGGTCCCGGTGATGCTGGACGAGGTCAGGGTCAGCGCCCCAGCCAGGACGACCGCACCGGCGAAGGCATTGCCAGTGATGGTCATGCGGTCGGCATCGACCTGCGCTTCAGCGACCACGTACAGCGCGGGACCCTCGGTTCCTGAGATCCCGGACGCGCCAAGGGTGAGCCGCGCGCCGTCCTGCGCGAGCACGCCCACCGCGAAGCCGGTGGAGCGCCCTCGGTGGGTGTCCAGCACATCGGTGTCGATGAGCGCGACCGTCGTTCCGGACTCGGCAGCGGCAACGCCCAGCTCGGTGTTCCCCCGCAGCGTGCAGCCGGTGGCGGTGAGCGCCGCCCCACCCCGCACGTCCAGCCCTCGGCCACCCGCGCCGTCCGCGCGTGGGGACGTGTCGAGGATCCCGGTGTCCACGAGCTCGACCGTCGTCCCCGTGCCCGTCGCGGCCACGCCGATGTCCACGTTCCCCTGCACCGTACAGCCCGTCGCGGTCAGCGTGGCGCCGTCCGATGCTTCGAGGCCGCGCCCCGCCCTGCCGTCCGGGCTCGGGGAGGTGTCGAGGATCGCCGTCTCCACGAGATCGATCCTCGTCCCGGCGCCCAACGACAACGCGCCCACCTCGGTGTTCTCCTGCAGGGTGCAGCGCGTCGCGCTCAACCCGGCGCCGTCATCCGCCTGCAGCCCATAGCCGCCCTCCCCTGCGAGGTTCGTGGATGTGTCGAGCACCGCCGAGTCCTGGAGGTCGACGGTCGTCGCAGCGCCCGTCGCGGCCACGCCGACGTCGGCGTTTCCCTGGATGGTGCAGCCCGTGGCGGTCAGCGCCGCGCCGTCCTCGACCTCGATCCCACGGCCCAGCGTGCCGTTCGCGAGCGGGGACGTGTCGAGGATCTCGGTGTCCACCAGATCGACCACCGTCCCGACACCCCTGGCGGCCACGCCGCCCTCGGTGTTGCCCTGCACGACGCAGCCCGTGGCGGTGACCGCGGCACCGTCCTGGGCGGTGAGCCCGTCGCCGAGCGTGCCGGTTGACGACGGCTGCGTGTCGAGGATCTCCGTGTCCACAAGATCAACGGTCGTCGTGGCCCCGCCTGCCAGCACCCCGGCGGTGGCGTTTCCCTGGATGGTGCACCCCGTGGCGGTCAACGCGGCGCCCTCTTCGACCTCGATCCCGCGGCCAAGGCTGCCGTCCGGGCTCGACGACGTGTCGAGGATGTCCGTGTCCACGAGCTCGATGACGGTCCCCGCCGAACCCGCGAACACGCCGATCTCCGTGTTGTACTGAACCGTGCTCCGGGTGGCGGTGAGCGAGGTTCCGCTCTCCGCGTCGATGCCCCGGCCGAAGGCGCCGGTCCGGTCCGGCTGGGAATCGTAGATCCCCACGTCGTCCAGCGTGACCGTCGCGCCCACCGCGACGATCCCAGCCAGCGTGTTCCCCCGCAGATCGCTCGCGCGCAAGGACACCGCCGCGTGCTCGAGCCACGTTCCGGCGTACCGCCCCCCGGTCACGGTCACCCCCTCCAGCCCGATTGCCGGAGTCTTCCGCCCGCCGATGATCGAGACGGCCGCGTCAGCCTTCCCCCCATCGCTCCCGTCGATGGTGACGAGCTCCCGGCACCGCCCGGCGAGCGTCACGTCCTTGTGGTCGTCTCCCATCGCGATCACTTCGACGTACGTCCCCGCCGCCACTGCAACCAGCCCCCCGCCCCGCCCCCCGGCAAGGTCCACACCCGCCTGGATTGAAGCCAACGGCGCGCCCGCCGAACCGTCGCCGCCCTCCCCGGCTGCGGCATCGACGTACGCGGTGTTCCCGTCGATGGGCAGGTTGCCCCACGTCCCGACCCCGCACGCTTCGGGCACGCAGGCGTCCCCGTCCATGACCTCGCCCCCGGCGCAGGACACGACGGGTGGAGCGGAGTCGTCGGCCGGGCGTCGGGGGTCCGGCCCCCCGCACGCGGTGAGCAGGACCAGCATCGGGATCAGCGATTTCATGGGTCGGTCTCCGGGGTCGTCAGGCAGGGCGCGGCGGTCGCGGGTCGAACCGCGGCTGGACGCCCGTTTCCCCCGCATGCTACACCGTTTGCCTGCGCCGATTCTGAAGCGGATACCGACACCCGGCGACTTCGGTCACCATCGTGATCGCGACAGTGGGTGTAGAGGGCGAGACGGCGATCGCTGCCGGAAGCGGGGGCTGGTGGGACGACGACACGGGGCCGGTGTCCTTCGGTCTGGTGGGACAAGCCACCAGCTATTGGACCGGGCAGCCCGGAGAGTGGGCCGGCTACGCAGTCGGCGTTGGCGATCTCGATGGTGACGGCGCCCTCGACCTCGCGATCGGGGCGCCGGGTGTGCCGGCCATCTACACCCAACCCGTCAGCACCGATGAGAGCGTTCCCATCGGGCAGGGCGGCGCAGCGGTCCGATCGTCCGGCCCCGAGTGGACCGTCGGCGAGTCCCTCATCGTGGACGACCTGGACGGGGGCGGGGTGGACGACCTGCTGTTCAGCGTGTGGAGCGACGCCGGGGGGGCCTACATGGTGGCGGGGCCAGTGGTGGGCGAGATGTCTGCCGACGATGCCGTGAGCGTGCTCCCTTGCGTCGCGCCCTACCTCGCGCTCGCGAGCGCAGACCTCGACGGCGACGGTTACCGCGAAGTGGTCGTCGGCGACTCCCTGGTCGACTCCGGGGCGGGAGAGGTGCATGTCGCGAATCTCTCCGGAGCGGAGATGGGCACCTTCCAGATGGATTGGGGGCGGCAGATCGGGTCTGCGCTCGCGACGGGAGACATGGATGGGGATGGGGACGCAGACCTCGTCGTCGGAGCACCGGGAGACCCCGGGGCGATGCACGGGCAGGAAGGTGCCGTCTACATTCTTGCGGGTCCGCTCGAAGGCGGCGCGATGGCGGCCGACCTGGTGCTGAAGGGAGAGCACGACGGTGGTGCGGGCTGCGCGCTCGCGGTGGGCGATGCCGATGGCGATGGCGCGGACGACCTGCTCGTGGGGGCGCCCTCGCCGCAGATGGACGACGGCGAGAGCACCGTCTACTACGGCACCGTGTACCTCATGCTCGATCTCGGCGCCGATCTTCCCTGAGGGGCCGCACCTCCGGCGGATCGAACCCGCGGGGATGGCGCTGTCCCCCTGACATTGGTCCGCCAGGCGGATCGAACCCGCGGCGATGGCGCTGTCCCCCTGACATTGGTCCGCCAGGCGGATCGAACTCGCGGGGATGGCCCTGTCCCCCTGACATTGGTCCGCCAGGCGGATCGAACTCGCGGGGATGGCCCTGTCCCCCTGACATTGGTCCGCCAGGCG
>CAIQVJ010000002.1 GCA_903875225.1 uncultured Pseudomonadota bacterium | reverse complement strand
GCCCGACCTCGACGACGGCGCCACCATCACCCTGCACGCGGTCGACCCCACCGACGACGCCCTCCTCGGGGATACCCCGTACGAAGTCCGGCTGGTGTGCGCGAACGTCGGCGACAGCGCCGGCCAGTGGCTCGGCACCGACCTCCATCAGCGCTTCAACGGCTGGACCCTCGATGATCTCGAAGGCCGCACCATGGACCTCACGCTCACCATCGCCAACCAGGCGGGCGACGAGGTGGGCGCCGCGTTGGAGGGGGTTCTGACGAGGATGTGAGCCGATTCCGCCGCGCCGCCGACGTCGGTCGTGGCTCGCGACGGTGGAGAAGGGCCGGGAGGGGAGGACATTGGCCGTCCGTCCGTGGACCCGCTAAGGCATGCGCCCCCGAACGGCCCCAAGATGAACCCCCACGACGTCCTCGCGAACCTGCTTCCGAAGCCGCGAGTCGGCCCCTCCGGCCAGAAGTGGGACGTGTTCTTGTCCTACCGCTCGATCAACCGGCGATGGGTCATGGCCCACATTCCTCGGGTCTATAAGCGCAATCCTCCGATTTTCTCCTTCGGAGGCGTCCAGAACACCGACGCGGGGATGGAGAGGTGCCGTAGGACTTGTTCGGCGGTGTAGGTGAACTTCTGGGGAGGGCGCACCCACTCGTCGTTGGTGCGGAGGCGAAGCGCCTGGACCCCGGCGAAGTGGTCCATGGCCATTTCGGCGGTGAGGTTGGTGACCGGGCGCTTGGTGAATGGGTGGAGGTGGGCTTCGCCGGCCGCGCGCGCGGCGGCGCGCATGGTGAACTGCCAGTAGTTGCGGACCATCAACGCCAGGACCATCACCAGGCCCAGGGCGCGCATTCGGCTGGGCGTCTTGAGGAACATCGGGGCGACCGCAGCCGGCCCCTTCAACCACCGGAAGCCGGTTACGCCCTCTACAATCCCCTGGTGTCGATACTCGGCGAGGATGCGCACGTCGGTCCAGCCGGGGGTGTCGAGGTGGTCGGTGACCAAGGGGAAGCAGCTCGCCTCCTGACGGGCGTGGAGAACCGCGGCCTCGTCGAGGGTGAGCGTCGCCGCCACGCGCCAGACGGTCTCGGTGGGCGCCTGCTCTTCCTTGCGGGGGCGGCCGCGGCCCGGTCGTTTGATCGGCCGAACCACAGCCTCTGCGCTGAGCTGCATGGAGTGGAACTCCAAGCGGCCGATCTCCTTGTTCGCCGCGCGCCGCGCGTCGTGCTCGCACGCCGCGGGCTTTCGATTCAGCCGAGCGATCACCGTCTCCACCGACCGGGTCTCGTCGGAGAGGCGCCCGGAGAGACGGGCCTCGAAGTTCGCGGCCAAGGCGTCGGAGTGAACGAGGAGGAAGCGGAGGGTTTCACGGCTGGCGACGAGCGGCCGCGGCCCGGCTGTGCCCTCGGGGAGCGGCGGCTGCAGGAGGGTCGGAAAGTCCGCCTCCACGCTCCTTCCCCGATACAGCGTTGCCGGGTCGGCCTTCAACCGTCCGGGGTGAGAGCCGAGCACCGGCCAGGTGGACACGTCGGGGTTCTCCGCCCAGGCGGCGCGGACGAGGTCCGCTCGGAGCGTGTAGGAGGCCGGGAGCAACGACACAAAGTGGAACCCGGCCGCGGCGACCTGGCCCAGCGTGAGCGGGTCCACCAGCTTGCAGTCCGCGACGATCGTGACCTCGTCTTCCGGCGGGAGGAGCTTCGCGAGCCGGGCAAGTTGATCTCGGTTGGCGTGCGCGTCCGCCGTGTTGCCGTCGAAGGTGGTGCACAAGAGTGGCACCCCAGCGGCGCCGTGAAGGGCGAGCCCGAACACCAACTGCTTGAGGTCCGGGCGGTAGTCCTTGGAGTGGCCGAACAGCGGCTGCGGACCCGTCGGGGATACGTCGGCGTACTCCCCGTAGAGTGAGATCGAGGTGAAGTCCTGGTGCACCGAATACGCGGTCTCCCGGCCGGGTTGCTTCAGAAAGGCGCCCACGACCTCCGTAAGCACGCGGTCCGTCCCAAGGTCGTCCAGGTGATCGAGCGCCGCCGAGAGCCGGTTGTCATCGAACGCGTCCGCGCTCCGCCCCTCTCCGAGGAGCAGCTCCACGTCCGTGCGAGCGAGCCACCCGTCCATGCGGAACAGGGCCACCCGGCCGCACAGAATGTTCAGCATCATCGCCACCACGCAGTCGGCATCCGAGACCCTCGACAGCGCGTGCTTGGGCAGCGACCGATCGAGAATGTCGTGGATGCCAAGCCGGTCGATGAGGGCCCGGAGGACGGGCAGGTGCCCCACCGGGATGGCCGAAAACTCGGGGAGCGTGGGCATGATCGACCCTGATCACCCGGCGGAGACCGACGATTGTCAGACGGATGTCAGGCGCTCGACAGACGATTGTCAAACCTCAAAGGTCGCGAATTCCAAGGCCCGAGCGCCAGACCCGAGGAATGGGGGTCTTGACTTCAGTCTCCTCGGCAACTCTCCGGCTATTGACGCGGGCGACCCCTCCGACGAGTACGACGATTCCGACGGAACGCGGAATGATATCGGAGCCT
>CAIQVJ010000001.1 GCA_903875225.1 uncultured Pseudomonadota bacterium | reverse complement strand
TTCTCGGAGCTCTCGCCTGACGACCTCTGGCGCGAGCCGCCCGAGGAACCCGAAGCGGAGGTGGCTCATGGCCCGTAGCGCCCGGCTCGTCGTCCGCGTCGTGTTCGTCCCCGCCGGGGCGGGCGCGGCGGACGCGCGACGCAGGGTCGCCGACGTGCTCCTGCGCGCGGCGAGCGCCGCCGTCGCTCCCTCCGAAACCCGCGCGCCTGAGGCCCCGGCCAACGACCATTCCCCTCCGCCTGGCGAGAAAGCCGCCTGAAACCTAGTCATATGGCCCCGATATGATCGGCCCATGACCAACCTCGAAAACCCGTTCCCCTCCCAAAGGATCACCATGTCGAACCCCAATGACCGTCATATGAACCGGCTCGCCACGTCGCCGACTCGCCCGTCCCTCGGCCCGCCCCGCGCCATCGAAACCCGGCCGATCCCGGCCGAGGCCGCGAGCGACACGGCCGTCCCGCGGCTCCCCACCACCGTCGTCTCGTCCTGGAAGGGCGGCGTCTGGAAGACGTGCATCTCCGCCAGCATCGCCGAACGGCTCGCATTCGCCGGGCTGGACGTGCTCTACCTGGTCACCGACGACCAGCTCGACGCCCGCCGGCGGCTGGGCATCTCAGAGTCGGACCCTGACGTGGCGCGCGTGCAGCGCGGCGCCGGGAGCATCACCGTCGTCGGCCTCGCTGGAGTGCACGCGGTGGACGTGCTCTACCGCTCCGGGCCGGGCCGCTTCGGCAAGTTCGACGCGATCATCGTAGACACGCCCCCGGTCAAGAAGGGCGGCTGCCTGCCCGGCGTCCTGCTCATCGCCCCGACCGACGGCGACGACGCCTCGGCGAACCTGATCCGGATGCTGCGAGCGACGCCCGCGAACACGGACGTGGTGCTCGTCCGCATCGACGCCGTCCCGAAGAAGGAGTGGGAGCGTGACGCGACGACGATCCATGATGCTTCGAACCATGCCGGCGGTTCCTACCTTCCCGGCCCGCTGCCGCGCACCGACGAGGTCCGCGAGGCGCTGAACCGCGGGCAGTCCGTCTGGACGCTCCCTCGCCGCGGCTCGACGCGCGAGTTCATCCAGGGCGTCGAGTCGCTGGCGGGCGCGGCATGGGGGCGCATCCGGCCCGACACGACGCTGCCGCCGCTCGCGGTATCTGCCGCCTCCGCCGTGCATATCCCCGGTTGGGACGACGGTGCTTGATCCCGTTCGCGCCCGCGCCGAGGCCGATGCTGCCGAGCGCCGCGGGGCGGGGACACTTTGGGCGGCGGGGCCGGTGGCGTGGGAGGGGGTGACCGTGGGCACCGTCACGCAGCCGGAGGTCGTGCCGATGGTCGAGGACGCAGGAACCGGGGCCGCGCGCGTGCAGTCGCGCGTTGCTGCGCTTCCGCGGACGGAGCCGCCTCGCGGGACGCAGGAGGTGCCCACGGCGTTGCTCGCGGCGATCCTGGCGCGCTTGGAGATGGCTCCGGCGGCGACCAGCGGAGTGCCCGCCTGGGTGATCGAAGCCATCGGGAACCCGCTGACCTACGATGCGGCGGCCGCGAACCGGAAGGACGTGTGTGCGCGCGTGGACCCTGCGCTTTACCGTAGGTTGCAAGCGATGAAGGAGCGGCTCGGGCTGCGGACGACGGCGGGGGCGTGGGAGTATGTGCTGAGGGCGGGGCTGGTGGTGGGGGAGCGGGGGGTAGCACCACGCCAACAGGCATAGGGCCTGATGCTGCCGAACATCCCGGAGGCCAGTCGCCCTATGAGATCACCACCTTGATCCGTCCGTCCTGCTCCATCGTGACTTGTGCCACGAGCCCGCTGTTGTCCATGGGGATGACATGCCTCTGAAGGGAGGGCGGCTGGCCGGTCGGGTGACTGAAGAACAGGTGCAGGTACCGGCGAAGCTCCGCATCGAACGCGGTCGCGAGCTCGCCACCGCTGGCACCGGGTCCTGCGGTCACCGCAGCCCGCTCGTAGATCATGTTGGAAATCACCGGGTCCAAAACGCCGTTGAGCAGCATCACTTTTCCGTTCAGAAGTGCATCAGTTGAAAGCCGCACCGGTGCCGTCCTGCCTGACGGCGAAGACATCGACCAAAGCCCACACTGTCGCAGGGAGGTAGCCGAAGCCCAATGTTGCCACCGAGAGCGCGAGCTGGATGCCCCCCCGCACGTAGTGGCCAGCGTAGAAATTATGAACCCCAAGCGGGCCGGTAACGGGGATCAGGGCCAGCACAATGTAGATTGCCCGGGACTTCGACCCGAGCGAAATGGGCGCGCTGGTGGGCGTCGCAACCGCGGCGAACGGCGGGGGCGCGGCCGTGAATGGCGGCGGGACCGCTGTGGGCGGCGGCGGCGGACTCGTCGCGAGCACGATGGATATCGGAGACCATCCCGCCATCCCCTCGCGCCAAGCCATGTCGGTCGGTGCGAGTTCGAGCGTCCCCAGCATCGCGCGGATCTGCTCTACGGTGTAAGGGCCGGCCTGCTGACCGTTCCGCATGATGAACCACTGCATTCTGGAAGCTCCATCGCGCGAGAAGCGTATCGGGTATGCCTGATATGCCTATCCGGTTGGCTACAGTGACCACAAGATGTTGTGGTCGGGTCATCGTGACGCGTCGGCGTTCAGGCGAGTGTCGGGATGCTCCCAGCCGTCCTCCGTCCCGCTCGCGTAGAGGGTATCGTACTCCGGCCACGCTTCCGCGCTTACCGCGAGCCCGAGCGCCCGTGTGAACGCTGGTCCGCGCCAGAAGCGTCGGTTGAAGCGGAATGTGAACTCGTTCAGGTACGCCTGGAGGTGCTTGGGGAGCACGGCGCCCTTGTGCGTCCCCATCAACCACCGCTTCAGGTTGCTCACGATCAAGTGCACGAGCGGCAAGTAGTGGCCGGTCTTCTCGCCCTTGTGAGTGGCGAGCACCTGCTCGTGCAGGTAGCCGAGCGAACCCAGCCGGTTGTACGAGGCGTTTCCGTCGGTGACGACCTTCGCCCCAGCCGCGACGTTCTTCTGGACCCAGGGTACGAGGGTTGTAGCGGCGGCGTCGGGGATCACGTTGAGGCGAACTCGCCCCGCGCGCATCTTCTCGACGAGCGACCCGTCCTTGCCCTTGCCCTCGTAGCGTACAACCTCAACTCCTCCGATCACGAGCGCCTTGTCGAGCGCGCCTCGACCGGGTCGCCCCTCCTCCACGCCGCCTACGTAGAGTTCGTCGACCTCCACCTCGACCGCCAGGGGCGTGCGCTCGGGATCGACAAGCCCGGACCGGAGCTTGTGGAGCATCTGGAAGGCAGTCTCGTATCTGGTGAGGCCCAGCTGGCGCTGGAACTGGAGCGCCGAAATCCCGGGCGTGAGCGTCGACACCAGGAATGCCGCATGGAACCACGTTTGCAGAGGCTGCCGGGTTCGATGCATCAAGGTCCCGGCGGTGATCGAGGTGCGGTGACCCCCATCGCAGATCATCTCGCGCAGGGGCCCCGCAGGCCAGGCCTTCGTGGACCCGCAAGCGGGGCACGCGAAGCCGCTCGGGTACCGGAGGCCGAACAGGAAGTCCGCGCACGCCGCGTCGTTCGGGAACATCCGGTGGAAGTCCGGGAGGGTCGTCGGTGCCGGATGTTCGCTCACCCCCAACCACTATATGTTGTGGTCGCTGTACGCAACCGGATAGGCATTATGCCTGAACCGGGCAAGCCGATGGAAGCCGACGCTTTCGGGGGTTCGCCGGCCCGTTCGTCGGGAGAGGTCCGCCGATTTGACAGCTTCATCTCGGCAATGTACGCTCAGCGGCAATTGCTGTGACGCTCACCCGAAGTAGTCCCCCAGCGCTCACCAGAAGTAGTCCCCCACCGGATCGCGATCCCGGTGACCGGCGGGGGCTGGGGCCCCGCCCGACGAGGTCCGCTCGGTCACCGTGCCCTGTCTTCGGGTGCCA